>NZ_AYXC01000012.1:0-167554 GCF_000502275.1 Mesorhizobium sp. L103C131B0
CGACACACGGCACATGAAGCTTGCCCGCCGCAGCGCCGCGCCAACCAATCCGCTTGGCGCTGCGGCGGACGCATAGGGGGAGAGAAGTGTCACCTATGTATCCGGTTCAAAGTGTTACCCATCTATCGGCTGGACACAGGCACCTTCTCCCCGTGAACGGGGAGAAGGAAGAGATGCTACTGAGCTGCAAACTCCGCCGGGTCGAAGTCGTACTGCTTCGAGCAGAACTCGCAGGCGACGTGGATGCCGCCATCTTCGGTGCTGTCCTTGATCTCCTGCGCGGAAAACCCCTCGAGGATGCCGCGTATCTTGTCCCTTGAGCAGGAACATTGGTCGGCGACCGGCACGCCGCCGAAGACGCGCACGCCATGTTCGTGGAACAGCCTGTAGAGCAGCCGCTCGGCGCCGATGGTCGGGTCGATCAGCTCGGTCGGCTCGATGGTGCCGAGCAGCGCCACCAGCTCGCGCCACGAATTGTCGGCCGGCTCCTGCGTCACGTCACGCGGATCGCCGTCGCCGCCCGAAATGTCCGGCACGCGCATGCGCTCGGGTGACTGCGGCAGGAACTGCGCCAGGATACCGCCGGCGCGCCACTGCTCGCGCGCACCGCCGGGGCCGGGCGTCAGCAGCTTGGCCACCGACAGCCGGAGGTCGGTCGGGATCTGCTCCGACTGGCGGAAATAGGTGCGCGCGGCGTCTTCCAGCGTCTCGCCGTCGAGCTGGACGATGCCCTGATAGCGCTGCGTGTGCGCGCCCTGGTCGATGGTCAGGGCCAAAACGCCGCTGCCCAGCAGCGTCTGCTGCGAGGTCTGGCCTGCGGCCACCAGGGCCTCCAGCCGGTCGGCATCGAAGCGCGCATAGGCGCGCAATGCCGAAGGCGTGGAGAAATCCGCGACCAGCATGTCGACAGGCCCGTCGGTGCGGGTCTGCAGGATGAACTTGCCTTCAAATTTGAGCGAAGTGCCGAGCAGCACCGTCAGCACACAGGCTTCCGCCAGCAGGCGGGCGACCGGCTCGGGATAGTCATGACGGTTGAGGATGGCGTCGAGCATCGGCCCGAGCTGCACGGTGCGGCCGCGCACGTCGAGCGGGCCTACCTCGAAGGGCACGACATGATCGTCGCCGGCATAGCCGAACTCGCCGAGTTTGGGGTGATGTTCAGTCACTTGATGCGTTTCCAACATGACAAAGCTCCAGGGCGCGGCCATGCGGCCCGGAGGGGTGCATGCGTCCAAACGCGCTTGATTTGCGTGATGGGGCGCAAATAGGCATCGCGCCGCCCCGGATCAAGCGCTTGGAGATCAAGCGCCTGGAGATCAAGCGCCCAGACACCAGGCCAAAACCGCCTTCTGGGCGTGGAGCCGGTTCTCGGCTTCGTCGAAGACCACCGAATGCGGACCGTCGATGACCTCGTCGGTCACTTCCTCGCCACGATGGGCCGGCAGGCAGTGCATGAACAGGGCGTCGGGCTTGGCCCTGGCCATCAGCGCCGCATTGACCTGATAGGGCGAGAAGACATTATGGCCGCGGGCGCGGTGTTCCTGGCCCATCGACACCCAGCAGTCGGTGACGATGCAGTCGGCCTGGTCGACGGCCTCTTCGGGCGAGCGGGTGAAGTGCAGCTTGCCGCCATTGGTCTTCGACCAGTCGATGTGCTTCTGCGCCGGCTCGCTGCCTTCCGGTACGGCGACATTGAGGTTGAAGCGGAACCGCGCCGAGGCCTCGAGCAGCGAATGCAGCACGTTGTTGCCGTCGCCGGTCCAGGCGATGGTCTTGCCGGCAACCGGACCGCGATGCTCCTCGAAGGTCATGATGTCGGCCATCAGCTGACAGGGATGGGTGTCGTCGGTCAGCCCGTTGATGACCGGAATCGTGGCATTCTCGGTCAGCTCGAGCAGCCGCTCATGCGACGTGGTGCGGATCATGATGGCGTCCACATAGCGCGACAGCACCTTGGCGGTGTCGGCAATGGTCTCGGAGCGGCCGAGCTGCATTTCGGTGCCGGTCAGCATGATGGTCTCGCCGCCGAGCTGTCGCATGCCGACGTCGAAGGACACGCGCGTGCGCGTCGACGGCTTGTCGAAGATCATGGCCAGCACCTTGCCTTCGAGCGGTTTGGTCCGTTCGCCGGCCTTGAGGCGCGCCTTGCGCACCACCGCATCGTCCAGCATCAGGCGCAGATCGCCTTCGGAAACGGCGGAAAGATCGGTGAAATGGCGAAGGCTCATCGGGAATGGTTCTCGGGATTACTTCGCGGCGGCCGCGGCGATGGCGTCGGTCAGGCCCTTGGCGCCGGCGCGGATGCGATCGAGCGCTTCGCCGATCTCGGCGTCGGTGACGGTCAGCGGCGGCAGCAGACGAATGACGTTGTCGCCTGCCGGCACCGCCAGCAGATGCTGGTCGCGCAGCGCCATGTTGACCTTGGTGTTGGGCATGGCGCATTTCAGGCCAAGCATCAGGCCGCTGCCCCTGATGCCTTCGATGACATCAGGAAATTCGTCGGCGACCGCCGCCAGGCCCTGCTTCATCAGCAATGCCTTGCGCTGGACGTCTTCGAGGAAGCCGTCTTCCAGCACGACGTCGAGCACAGCGTTGCCGACCGCCATGGCCAGCGGATTGCCGCCGAAAGTGGTGCCATGCACGCCTGCCGTCATGCCGACGACAGCGTCGTCGGTGGCGAGGCACGCGCCCATCGGGAAGCCGCCGCCAATGCCCTTGGCAATCGCCATGATGTCGGGCGTCACGCCGGTCCATTCATGCGCGAACAGCTTTCCGGTGCGACCGATACCGCACTGGACCTCATCGAAGATCAGCAGCAGGCCATGCTGGTCGCAGAGCTGCCGCAGCCGCTTCAAGGATTGCGTCGGCACCGGGCGGATGCCGCCCTCGCCCTGTACCGGTTCGATCAGGATCGCGGCGGTCTCTGGTGTGATCGCCTTCTCGGCGGCGTCGATGTCGTCGAAGCCGACCTGGTCGAAGCCTTCGACCTTGGGGCCGAAGCCTTCGAGATATTTGTACTGGCCGCCGGCGGCGATGGTCGCCAGCGTGCGGCCGTGGAAGGCGCCTTCGAAGGTAATGACCCGGAAGCGCTCGGGATGGCCCTTGACGAACTGGTAGCGCCGCGCCGTCTTGATCGCGCATTCGAGCGCCTCGGCGCCGGAATTGGTGAAGAACACCTTGTCGGCGAAGGTGGCGTCAGCCAGCCGCTCGCCGAGCCGGGCCTGCCCCGGGATCTCGTAGAGATTGGAGACGTGCCAGAGCTTGGCCGCCTGTTCGGTCAGCGCCGAGACCAGATGCGGATGGCTGTGGCCCAACGAATTGACCGCGATGCCGCCAGCGAAATCGAGATATCGCTCGCCCTTGTCGGTAACCAGCCAGGTGCCTTCGCCATGGTCGAAGGCCAAAGGGGCGCGGGCAAAGGTCTCGTAAAGCGCCGAACCGCTCATTATATGCGTCTCCGGTACCGGAAAAATCAAAAAAGCCGCCAAAGCGGCGGCCTTTGCGGCTTATCGTGTTTTTCGGCCATGAAGTCAACGAAAACGTCGCGCAGAGGCGCGCGGCAAGCTCCCGACGAGACGCCGGCTCATAAGCGACCGGGCAAGTTGGGGAAAACCTAAAAAACCGATTCGTGTTGCACCTGGGACTCTTGTCACCGAGTCAACACATGAGGTAATTGTAGTCGGGAAATAACTAGATTTCGTGCGGCGGACCTAATCACCTAATATATGTGGTGTCTGCCCCGGCAAAGATTGCCGGGTCGGGAACGGATTCCGGCTGCCGCACACATAGCAGGAGCGCGGTCTCATGAACTGGACTGACGAGCGGGTCGAACTTCTCAGGAAACTGTGGTCGGAGGGCTTGAGCGCAAGCCAGATCGCCGCACAACTCGGCGGGGTCAGCCGCAACGCGGTCATCGGCAAGGTGCACCGGCTGAAGCTGTCGGGCCGCGGACGCTCGACCGCGACGCCGGCGCGTCAGAAGAAGACAACGCAGGGATCTTCGATCCAGAAATCGGTGCCTCGCGCCGCAACCACGCAGCGCCATGTCACGACGTCGATCGGGGCGAACGCGCTGCAGGCGCAGTTCGACGCCGAGCCAGTGGCGCGCCACTACATCCGCCCGGTCGAAAACGTCGTCGTGCCGATCTCGCGGCATCTGCAGCTCACCGATCTCACCGAGCGCACCTGCAAATGGCCGAATGGCGACCCGCTGTCGGAAGACTTCAACTTCTGCGGCAACGAGGCGGCTGAAACCGGACCTTACTGCAAGTACCACGCAAGGGTGGCGTTCCAGCCAGCTTCAGAGCGGCGCAGGAGCCGGTAGTTAGGAATAGGGATTGGGGACTGGGCAGTAGGGAATGGGGTAGCGCTCGTGAGGCGCTACCTTATACTGCCTACTGCCTACTGCCTACTGCCTACTGCCTACTGCCTACTGCCTACTGCCTACTGCCTACTGCCTACTGCCTACTGCCTACTGCTGCCTGCCCCCTCACAGCCACCCACTCTTCCGAAATTGCCAATACAAAAACGAGCAGATCAGCGCGATCGAGACCAATACGACGGGATAGCCGTATTGCATCTTCAGTTCCGGCATGTCGTCGAAATTCATGCCGTAAATGCCGGCGAGCGCCGTCGGCACCGCCAGGATCGCCGCCCATGAGGCCAGCTTCTTGGTGTTCGCGGTTTCCTGGCTCTGGCCGACCAGCAGGCTGGCTTCGAAAGCGAACGCCAGAACCTCGCGCAGGCTGTCGATCTTTTCCTGCACGGTGCGGATATGGTCGGTGACATCGCGAAACAGCGGATGCATGGCGGTATGGATCTGCGGCAGGTCGGCGCTGGTCAGCCGGCGGCAGACCTCGACCAGCGGCAGCGCCGCATTGCGCAGGCGCAACAGATCGCGGCGCAGCATGTAGAGCCGCTCGATGTCGGGACCGGTCATCGGCTTCAGCAGCACCCTGTCCTCGATCGCCTCGACCTCGTCCTCGATCTGCTCGAGCACCGGCATGTAGTTGTCGACGATGAAGTCGAGAATGGCGTAGAGGACGAAATCCTCGCCCTTGGCCAGTGAGTGCGGACAGCTTTCCCAGTGCTGGCGCACGGCGGCGTATGAGGTCGAGGGACCATGCCTGACGCTGACGATATAGCCTGAGCCGACGAACAGATGCGTCTCGCCGAAGGTGACGCGTCCGTCGATCAGCTGTGCAGTGCGGGCAACGATGAACAGCGCATCGCCATATTGCTCGATCTTCGGCCGCTGGTGCGGATGTTCGGCGTCTTCAATCGCCAGCTCATGCAAATGGAATTGCGCCTTGACGCGCAGCAGAAGCTCGCGGTCGGGTTCGAGCAGCCCGATCCAGACGACATGGCCCGACTTCTTGGCCCATTCACCGGCTTCCTCGATCGGAATGTCGGCGATCCGCTTGCCGGCGGTGTAGACGCTCGACGCGATGATGCCGGACGATGCCGGCGCCGGCTTGAACTCTCGGACATATTCCATCGCAGCCTCCTGAGCGCCTGGCCTTGGCCAGGAACCGAGACGCTAACATCCGGGCAGTTTAGCGCAATATGATTAAGCGTTCGAGGGGCGCGCGATCACTTCACCGGCAGCGCCGGCAGGGCAACCTTGTCGGTCTTGTCGCCCTTTGGACGCTCGGCCGGCAACTGCTCGCCGGTGACGATGTAGTAGATCGTCTCGGCAATGTTGGTGGCGTGGTCGCCGATGCGCTCGATGTTCTTGGCGCAAAACAGCAGATGCGTGCACGGCGTGATGTTGCGCGGATCTTCCATCATGTAGGTCAAAAGCTCGCGAAACAGCGAGGTGTACATGGCGTCGATCTGGTCGTCGCGGTCGCGAACGAAGCCTATTTTCTCGACCGAGCGCGAGGCATAGACGTCGAGCACTTCCTTGAGCTGGGTCAAAGCGAGTTCGGCCAGCGCCTCGAGGCCGCGAAACAGGCTGGTCGGCTGGCGGCCGTCAATGACGCTGACCACACGCTTGGCGACGTTCTTGGCGAGGTCACCGACCCGTTCGAGGTCGGCCGAAATGCGGATGGCGCCGACGATCTCGCGCAGATCCGTCGCCATGGGCTGGCGCTTGGCGATGATGACGATGGCTTTGTCGTCGATTTCGCGCTGGCCATCGTCAAGCACGATGTCGTCGCGGATGACCTTCTGGGCGAGGCCGGGATCGGCATTGACCAGCGCCTGGATCGCCTGCTCGACCATGCGCTCGGCATGGCCGCCCATCGCAGCGATGCGCTTCGCCAGGTATTTCAGCTCTTCGTCATAGGCGCTGACAATGTGTACGGACTGCATGGGCGAAATGCCTTCCTTAAATCTTTGGCCTTTTGCGTCGTTTCCTCGACCCCTGTGCTGATACGCTAGCCGGATGACAGAAAGAAGAAACAGGCAGTTAGCAGATAGTACCGCCTCAGCCTGCCGGCAAATGGACCGTGAACGCCGCGCCCTTGCCAACCTCCGACTTGATCGAAAGCCGGGCGTTGTGGCGCGTCAGAATATGCTTGACGATGGACAGGCCAAGACCGGTGCCTTTCTGGGTGCGGCTGCTCTCCACGTCGACGCGATAGAAGCGCTCGGTAATGCGCGGTATGTGCTCTTCCGGGATGCCCGGGCCATAGTCCCTGATGGTGACATCGATGCCCGGTTCCGGGCCGGCCTCGCCCCGCGCGATCGACACCGTGACGCGTCCGCCAGGCTGGCCGTATTTGCAGGCGTTTTCCAAGAGATTCTCGAACACCTGGAACAGCTCGTCGCGGTCTCCGGGCACGTCGAGCGGCCCCTCGGCGTAGCCGCGTTCGATGACGACGCCGTTCTCGCTGGCGAGCGGGCCCAGTGAATCGATGACGCTGTCGATGGTCTGGCGCAGATCGACCTCGGTTCCCGGCCTCAGGTAAGGCTTCATTTCAAGCCTCGACAGCGACAGGAGATCGTCGATGAGGCGCGCCATGCGGCCGGTCTGGTTCTGCATGATCTGCAGGAACTGCTCGCGCGCCGCCGGATCGTTGCGGGCCGGGCCGCGCAACGTCTCGATGAAGCCCGAGATCGAAGCAAGCGGGGTGCGCAACTCGTGGCTGGCATTGGCTATGAAGTCAGCGCGCATGCGGTCGATGCGGCGCGTCTCACTCTGGTCCTTGAATACCAGCACATAGAGATCGGTGGCGTGGCCGACCGAGGACGCGCTGACCCGGTAGGCGCGTTCCACCGGCAGCTTCTCGGTGTAGTCGACGGCATCGGAGGCGACGGCTCCCGACAGTACGCCGTCCAGCAATGCCTGCATTTCCGGGGCGCGGAATTTCAGCGACAGCGACAGGCCGGGCGCGATGCCGCCAAAGGCGGCATAGGCGGCGGCATTGGCGTGGACGATGGTGGCGGTGCGGTCGAAGATGATCAGCGGATCGGCAACGGCAGCCGCAAGATATTCGCCGGAAAGCCGCTGCAGCCCGCTCGCCTCGACCGTGGTAATGGTCTCAGCAGACCGGCTGGCGCCACCGGTTGGCAGAAGCGCGGCGGCCAGCAGCACCGTCAACGCAGCCAGGACGACATAGGCAGAGATACCGGCAAACCCATAAACGGCCATGATGGCGATCGCACCGGCGGCAAGCAGCCATCGGCTGTTCCACAGCCGGCCGGCGACGGCCTGCCCCGTGGTTGTCCGCTCTGCGCCGGTGTCAGCCATTCGTGCTTTCCGTGCTTCTGCGCCGGTCCCGCCGAAACTTCCGCTGGACCGGGTTTGAGGCCCCCCATAGCATGAGTCCGCAGGCTGGAAAGGTTCGTCTCGATGAAAAAAGCCAAGGAAAGTCCCGCCGCAGAGCCGGCAAAGGGGCCGCTGAAGATCAAGGTGGACGGCAAGGAGCGGGAGTTCGACATCGAAAACCCCGAGCTTCCCAGCTGGATCGAGGACCACAAACTGACCGCAGGCGACTACCCCTACGACAAGAAAATGAAGAGCGAGGAGTATGACGAGACGCTGGAGCGGCTGCAGATCGAACTGGTCAAGGCGCAGGCCTGGCTGCAGGCGACCGGCAGCAGAGTGATGTCGCTGTTCGAGGGGCGCGATGCCGCCGGCAAGGGCGGCACCATCTCGGTGCTGCGCCAGTATCTCAATCCTCGAACCGCGCGCAATGTGGCGCTGACCAAGCCGACCCCAACCGAAGTCGGGCAATGGTACTACCAGCGCTACGTCGCCCATTTCCCGACATCGGGCGAATTCGTCACCTTCGACCGGTCCTGGTACAACCGCGGCGGCGTCGAGCCGGTGATGGGCTTCTGCACACCGGAACAGCATGCAAAATTCCTCGACGAGACGCCGCATTTCGAGCGGATGATCTCCAACGACGGCATCTATTTCTTCAAATTCTGGCTCAACATCGGCCGCGAAACCCAGCTCGAACGGTTTCACGACCGCCGCTGGTCTCCGCTGAAGAACTGGAAGTTCTCGCCGATCGATATTGCCGGCATTACCAAATGGGACGACTACACCAAGGCGCGCGACCAGATGGTCGAGCGCACGCACAAACAGTTCGCGCCCTGGATCATCGTGCGGGCCAATGACAAGCGACGCTCGCGGCTGGCCGTCATGCGGCGCATCCTGTTGTCACTGCCCTATGATGGGCGCGATCTCGACGCCATCGGCAAGGAAGATAAGAAGATCGTCGGCGACGGGCCGTCGTTTCTCGAGAAGTAGAGACGGGCCTCGATAGGCAGAGGCTGAAATTACAGAGCCCACCCCCACACGGAGGTGGGCTCTGTGGCCATTGTCTAAAGCGCATCGCATTTGAACGGATTCACGCGACGGTCTTTGTTTCATGCATGTCGTTCTCTCAAAACCGGGGCCACTTTGAGCGACATGCATTAAAGCGCGTCGGGTGAAGACAGTCTCACGACGCCTGCCGCATGCCGAGCATGTGGGGGGTGCCCCTGGCCAACACCGGGGCGTGATGGTTGCGGCGCGAACGCACGACATCCAGCGTATGCTCGTTGAAGGTCAGCAGTGTGGCGACGACCTGCTGGTTGCCATAGGTGCGCTGGTAACCGAGCGGCGTCGCCAGGAAGTGCAACTGCAGCGTCCGCAGCACCCACACCGGCTCGACCTCGATAATGACCTGATCGACATTGCGAGCAAGGCCCCATTCGACGAAGCCGGCGATCAGTTCGGTGCCGACCGTAGACACGCCGCGCTTGCCATCGCGAAAGCCTGGCGCCACCGCGTAACGGGTTAGCTCCCAGACATTCGGTCCCGAAGGGCGCTTTCCCTCGCAGAGTTCCGGCATCACATCGCTAAGGAGATGCGGCCGTGTGGTCGGCAGCATCCGATGATAGCCTGCGAGCTCGCCATTGCGTATGACAAGGTGGTGTTCGGCCTCATTATGGTCGAATTGATCGATTTCGAGGCCGTCCGGGCGATCGAGATCGGTCCACCGCATCTCATCGACGAAGACCTTGTAACGCAGGCGATGGACGGCCTCCCATAGGTCGGGACGTTCCATCAGTTGTTGAGTGGTAAGGGAAAATAGCATTAGCCGTCTCCTGGGCTTAAGAGGAAGATACGGCCGGGCTTTCCCGAAAAAATTGCGCGAAGGTGTTGGCAAGGATTTCCAGGCTGCCACAGCCGACATGGCTAATATAGCTGCGTCTAAACGCCTCCGCGATGGCGTGCACCCTGTTGGCGACGCCGAGTCTGCTTTTGGCGTTAAGAAAGCATTAGCCGTCTCAAGAGGACGACAGGGGCCGGTCTTTTCTGAAATTATGACGCCAACAATGCGGCCATATATTTCGGGCCGCCAGAACCGGCCTAGCTGATATAGCCGTGCCTGACTGCTTCGGCGACTGCCTGCACACGGTTGGCGGCGCCTAGTTTGCTCTTGGCGTTGAGAAGGTGTTTCTCAGAGGTATGCTCCGAGATGCCGAGGATCTGCGAAATCTCCCACTCGGATTTTCCGACCGCCGCCCATTGCAGGCATTCGCGCTCGCGCGGCGTCAATTCAATGTGATCGATAGATTTGCCGGCCGTCGTTTGAAGCTGCATGGCGCGGCCGATGGCATAGGTGGAGGCCAGCGAGACCATTGCGAATTCGGCTTCGGACAGTTCGACCGCCTCACCGCCCAGCGAGACCAGCGCGATCTGGCCTTCGAGCGTGATCAGCGGGAAGGCGAGGCCGTCACGCAGCTTGAACTGGCGGGCGTCGCGCATTACCTCGGCGCTGCTCTTGTCGGCGGGCATGCTTTGAACGGCATCGCGCCATTGGAATGGCGCCCGAAACTGCTTCAAATGGCTGACGACCGGATCGTGGTCGACGTAGTTGCGCGATAAGTAACGCTCCAGCCATTCGCTAGGCCAATCGCAGAGCAGCACATGGTCCTTCGTCTGGCTGCTTGGTGTACCGGGCTGCGGCACCGTTGCGGCTATCAGGGCCGTCAATCCGAAATTCGAGGTGACACTAAGTAGCTGCTCGCACACCGCAGCCGACGTGTCGGCACGCTGCACCCGGTCAATATATTCAAGTGTCCGGTCAAAATAACCCATCGCAACATCTACCCCATGTTGCCTACCGCTCTTGAGACCGATGCTACGTGCCTGCCCCGCACTTAGCCATCAACCCCGGATTGCAAAGCCACATCCTTAGCTTCTCTAACGCCAGCGACCGCCAACCCCGGGCCGACTCTGTGCGGCTATTTGCAACCTCGCCAAAGCATAACCCGAAATTTGCCCGTTGAAATCAAAAACAATTGTGCCTGCGCCGTTTTCGTATCACAAGCCAACGGTCAAGACGGGCGGAGTTTTTTCGTGACACCTCGCTGGATAGCCATCGCCTTGCTGTCGATGCTGATGGGAGTGCAGCCGTTTGCCGGCGATGCGCGGGCAGCGGAACCGCAGGTACCGGTGCTTTGGGATGCCAAGGAGCGGCTGCCGAAACCGGACCTTTCGGCGCTGCCGAGGCTCAGGTTCCTCACCACAACCGATTTCCCGCCCTTCAACTTTCTCGACGGCACGGGCCGATTGTCCGGCTTCCACATCGACCTGGCGCGGGCGATTTGCGCCGAACTCGACATCGCCGACAAATGCCAGATCCAGGCGCTGCCCTGGGCCGAACTCGACGACGCGTTGCAGAAGGGCGAAGGCGAGGCGATCATCGCCGGCATCGCCGCTACGCCGGAGACGCGGGCGAAGTACAGCTTTTCGCGCTCCTATCTACAGTTTCCGGCGCGCTTCATCATGCCGAAGACCAAGGCCTTCGCGGAGCCGATCCTCGACAAATTGCGCTCGAAGCGGGTCGGCGTGCTGGCCGGCTCGGCGCATGAAAAGATGCTGCGCGATTATTTCGGCACCGTGCAGATCATCCGCTTCGACCGGCCGGAAGACCTCTACAGCGACTTGAAGAGGGCCAAGATCGATGCCGCCTTCGGCGACGGCATGCGCTTTTCCTTCTGGCTGGGCGGCACGGACGCCGCCGGTTGCTGCCGCTTCGCCGGTGGACCCTACCTGGCGCCGGAATATCTGGGCTCCGGCATGACCATTGCCACCCGGGCCAGCGACCCAGCGCTGGTCGCAGCCATGGACTACGCGCTGCAGGAGATATCGGTGAAAGGCACCTTCGCCGAATTCTACTTGCGCTATTTCCCGGTCAGTTTCTTCTGATCCGGTTCCCGGTCCGCTTTTTCTAGGGGCTGGATCAGGTCAGCGTGCGCAGGCGGGCCTTCGCCCCGCGCGCGATGGCTGCGGCGGTCAGCGTGTCGAGATCGAGCTCACGCCGGATCAACTGCAGCACCCGCAATTCCTCCATGCGCATTTCTAGATCGACGGCGGCAACCTCGAAGGCCGCGGCATAGGCGGTGTCGTGCAGCCGTTCGGGCAAAATCTCGGCGACACGCTCGAGCACGCCTTCCAACCCATCCTTTTCATGCAGCATCTTCTGGCAGTCCTGCGCAATGGCGATCAGCCTGTCCTGCTTGAAATCCTCGAACACCGGCCAGCTGCGGACGACGTCGCCGATGCGCGCCAGTTCGATATCGGTCATGTCGCGATCGGAAGCCGAGGTGATGACCATCAGGTAGATCAGGGCTTCATGGGTGGACGGCAACGGCATTCAAAACTCCTTGATAGTGAGGGTCGAAGGTAGGGACGCCACGGCGCCGTCGCAACGAAAACGCCTGATATCGTTGACGCTCCGCCCTGTCGCGCCTAGAGACCCGGTTGAAAAATCTTACCAGCCGCGAAAGCCGGCCATGACTGGAACTTTGACATGACGGGATCAAACATCGCCGATCTCAACCCCGAAATGCTTGCGGCAGCCGCCGAAAGCAAGGCCTGGCCGTTCGAGGAAGCCAAAAAGATCATCGAGCGCTACAAGGGCGGCGACTTCCCGGAGATCGTCCTGTTCGAGACCGGCTACGGCCCGTCGGGCCTGCCGCATATCGGCACGTTCGGCGAGGTCGCGCGCACCTCGATGGTGCGCCATGCCTTTCACGTGCTGACCGGGAACAAGGTCAAGACCAAGCTGCTCTGCTTCTCCGACGATATGGACGGCATGCGCAAAATCCCCGACAATGTGCCGGATCGCGCAGCGCTCGAGCCCTATCTGCATATGCCGCTGTCGGCGGTGCCCAATCCGTTCGGCGGCGACTATCCGAGCTTTGGCGACCACAACAACGCGATGCTGTGCCGCTTCCTCGACACGTTCGGCTTCGACTACGAATTCGCCAGCGCCACGCAGTACTACAAGGCCGGCCGCTTCGATGCGATGCTGGTGCGCGCCGCCGAGCGCTATGAGCAGATCATGGCGGTGATGCTGCCGACGCTGGGGCCGGAGCGGCAGGCAACCTACAGCCCGTTCCTGCCGATCTCGCCGAAGAGCGGGCGCGTGCTCTACGTGCCGATGAAGCATGTCAACGCCAAGGCCGGCAACATCACCTTCGACGATGAGGGCACCGAGACCACGCTTTCGGTGACCGGCGGGAAGGTCAAGCTGCAGTGGAAGCCGGATTTCGGCATGCGCTGGGCAGCGCTCGGCGTCGATTTCGAAATGTTCGGCAAGGACCACCAGACGAACGCGGTGATCTACGACCGCATCTGCAACATTCTCGGCGGGCGCGCGCCCGAGCATTTCGTCTACGAACTGTTCCTGGACGAGAACGGCCAGAAGATCTCGAAGTCGAAGGGCAACGGGCTGACCATCGACGAATGGCTGCGCTACGCGCCGACCGAAAGCCTCGGCCTCTATATGTATCAGCGGCCAAGGCAGGCGAAAAAGCTCTATTTCGACGTCATCCCACGCGCCGTCGACGAGTACTACACCTTCCTCAACGCCTATCCGCGCCAGGACTGGAAGGAGCGGCTGGGNGGCTGGGCAATCCGGTCTGGCACATGCATGACGGCAAGCCGCCTTCCATCGACATGCCGGTGCCGTTCTCGCTGCTGCTCAACCTGGTCAGCGCCTCCAACGCGCAAAACAAGGATGTGCTGTGGGGCTTCATCTCGCGCCATGCATCTGGCGTGACGCCGGCGACGCATCCCGAACTCGACCAGCTGGTCGGTTTCGCCATCCGCTACTTCGACGATTTCGTGAAGCCGACGAAGACCTTCCGGCCGGCCGACGATGTCGAACGCGTGGCGCTGGAAGCGCTTGGCAACGCGCTTGCTGGCCTGCCGGCCGGCGCCGACGGCGAAGCGATCCAGAACGCTTCGCTCAACGTGGCGCGCAAGATCGAACGCTATCAGGACCATTCGAAGAAGAGCCCGGACGGCGGCCCTGGTGTCTCGGGCGCTTTCTTCCAGATGATCTACCAGGTGCTGATCGGCCAGGAACGCGGACCGCGCTTCGGTTCGTTCGCAGCCCTCTACGGCATCGCCGAAACCCGCGCGCTCATTGAGCGGGCGCTGGCTGGTCAGCTGGCGGCGTAATTTCCGTCCCGGACGGCGGCGTGTCTATCGCCGGGGCATCGAGGATCGGTTGCGACGCCGTCGGTGCCACAACAGGCGTTGGCGCCGGTGGCAGGCCGCCAAGATCGGGCGCGGCGCCGAAGACGCCCTTCTTGGCGGCGCGCGCCTTGTCGCCCGCTTCGACATAGGGGCCGGCTGCCGTGGCGCGCGCCCAGCCGTTTTCGACCAGCCACTGGCCGACATCCAGCTTGCCGATGCGGCATTCGGCGGCGATCAGCGCACGGTCGGCCTCCGGCGGCACCTTGCAGGCAACGGCCCGGCCGCGCAGGAAAGACCGGAACGCGGTGCGCGCCCTGATACCGCAAGCCCAGGACTTGCCGCCCTCGGTGCAGGTCTCGTCTTGCCTGACGATGTCGATGCCGGAGACCGTCACGGAATAACCATTGGCTTCGATCAGGCCGGCGGCGGCCGCGACCGGCTGGAACAGTTTTGTTCCTCCCCAGTCGTCGACCGCTCTGCGCCCACGCGGCTTGGGCGGCCCGGCCAGCGCCAAGTCGCTCAGCGGCGCGCGTGGCTCAACCCGTTCAAGTTCTTCTACCGGCAGCGGCGGCGGAGCGATGGCCTCGGGATCGATCGCCCTCGAATGCACCTGAGGCGAGTGCATCGGAGGCTTGACGGGCCGGACCTCGGGGATCGCCGACGTCGCCGGCTCCTCGGGCACGGCCTCGGTGTCCGGGTCGATCTGGTCGACGGTGATGGCGGGGCCGTCGCGATGCAGCGCGCGACCGCCGGCGACGACAATGGCGACCATCACCGGGATCGCCAGGAGGGCTATGAGGATTTGAAGCAGACGCACCGCGAGACCTACTGGCTTGCCCAGACGATCCGCGCCACCCATTCGACATCGCGCATCGCGATGTCGCGGTCCGGGTGGTCGGGGTTGAGCGAAATCAGCACGATCGATTTCGTCGTCTGGCGGTCGAGCACCTTGGCCATGACTTCGCCGGCATTGGTCTTGACGACGACGCGGTCGCCCTTGCGGGTAGCGGCGCCCGGCTCGACGATCAGCACATCGCCATTGCGGTACAGCGGCAGCATGGAATCGCCCTGCACCTTCAACGCATAAGAGGTTTCGGTCGCCCGTGCCGGAAGCTCGACAAGGTCCCAGCCCTGGCCTGAGGGATAGCCGGCATCATCGAAGAAGCCGCCGGCGCCGGCCTGGGCAAAGCCGAGCAGCGGCACCGCCGAACGCTGCGCGGCTACCGAGCCCGAAGCGGCCTTGGCACGGCCTTCGACCAGCCCGGTGAATTCGTCGAGCGAGGCGCCGGTCGCCTCGATGATCTTCGCCAGCGATTCGGTCGACGGCCAGCGCGGCCGTCCATCCGAGGACAGCCGCTTCGATTTGTTGAAAGCGGTGGAGTCCAGACCGGCTCGCCGGGCCAGGCCGGAGGCCGACAACGAATAGCGCTCAGCGAGAGCGTCGATGGCTGCCCAAACTCGGTCATGCGAGAGCAATTCGCTCTCCTCAAAACAGGAAAAAATACCTTTTCCTTCTAACGCGCGGTCATCCGATTGTCCACCGGCGCGCGGCCCGATCCCCTAAAAAGCTGTGTGCGGCGAAGTCGTCATGGATGCCTCAAACTGCCTTGGCAAGGCTGCGCAATCCCTGGTCGGAGCTCATGAAACCCCGCTCGGCCTAGGTCGGCGGTCGCGGTTGAACGGAGCGGGCAAGCGTACTGTTGGACGCGCCAAGGACGCTGTAGCATTTTGATTTGGCGCATGACCCCGAAAATCGATTCCGATTTTCGGGGTCATGCGCGAGGTCGGCGAGCATCATGTAGCGGGCGTTGTTGAGATGGAGGTTGAAGTCGATCTCGGTCGGCAGGCAGCGAAAAGCCAGTCGGCTTTCGCTACCGACCGCATAAGGCCACGGCGCCTTGCCGTGGCCATCATTCGCGCAAGGCGCCCCCAGACGTACATGGGGCGCTAGCTCAAGCGGCCTTCTGCACCTCGCCTTTCGCATAGGGATCGAAGCGCTGGTAGAAGGTCTCGCCCTTCTCGGCCAGGTCGAGCAGCAGCTTGGGCGCCTTGAACTCGGCGCCGTATTTCTTCTGCAGGCCTTTGGCTATTCTGACGAACTCCCTGGCGCCGATGCCGTCAATATAGGACAGCGCGCCGCCGGTGAATGGCGCGAAACCAAAGGCGAGGATCGACCCGAGATCGGCCTCACGCGGATCGGTGACGATGCCTTCCTCCATCACCCGGGCCGCTTCCAGCGCAATGGTTACCAGCAGGCGCTGCTGCAGTTCCTCATAGTCGACCTTCTCGG
Source organism: Mesorhizobium sp. L103C131B0 (assembly GCF_000502275.1). NCBI lineage: Bacteria > Pseudomonadati > Pseudomonadota > Alphaproteobacteria > Hyphomicrobiales > Phyllobacteriaceae > Mesorhizobium > Mesorhizobium sp. L103C131B0. Next base: position 16,226 of record NZ_AYXC01000012.1, read on the forward strand.
CCTCCAGCTGCGGATAGAGATCCTTCAGGCCCGGCCACAGCTTCTTCTTGGCAGGCTTGGCGGGATAGTCGTAAAAACCCTTGCCGTTCTTGCGGCCGAAGCGGCCATGGGTGTCGACCAGCGTGTTGATCAACGCCATCTGCCTGGGGTCGACGGCCTTGTCGCCGAGGTCCCTGATGGTCTGCTTCATGATCTTCTGGGCAAGGTCGATCGCCGTCTCGTCGGTCAGCGCCAGGGGGCCGACCGGCATGCCGGCGGCCTTGGCGGCGTTCTCGATCATCGGCGTCGGAACGCCTTCGATCAGCATCTTGTAGGCTTCCGACATGTAGCGCAGCACGCAGCGGTTGACGTAGAAGCCGCGCGTGTCGTTGACGACGATCGGCGTCTTCTTGATGGCGCGCACGAAATCGATCGCGGTGGCCAGCGCCTTGTCGCCGGTCTTCTTGCCCAAAATGATCTCGACCAGCATCATCTTGTCGACCGGCGAGAAGAAGTGGATGCCGACGAAATTCTTCGGCCGCGCCGAATTCTTGGCCAGTGCGGTGATCGGGATGGTCGAGGTGTTGGAGGCGAAGATCGCCGACGATTTCAGCACGGCTTCGGCCTGCTCGGTGGCAGCCTTCTTGACGGCCGAATCCTCGAACACCGCCTCGACCACCAGATCGCAGCCGGCGAGATCGGCATAGTCGGCCGACGGCGTGATCAGCGACAGAAGTCTGTCCTTCTCCTCGGGCTTGACGCGGCCCTTCTTGACCTGATCGGAGATCAGGCTGTCGGAATGCGTCTTGCCCTTTTCGGCCGACGCCATGTCGCGGTCGAGCAGGACGACCGGGATGCCAGCCTTGGCGGTGACAAAGGCGATGCCGGCGCCCATGAAGCCGGCGCCGAGAATACCGATCTTCTTGAACTTGGTCTCCGGCACGCCGGCCGGGCGGCGGGCGCCCTTGTTGAGCTCCTGCAGCGAGACGAACAGCGAGCGGATCATCGCTGCTGCTTCCTTCGACTGCATGATTTCGGTGAAATAGCGCTGTTCGATCCGCAGACCGGTGTCGAAGGGCACCAGCAGGCCTTCATAGACGCATTTCAGGATCGCCGCGGCGGCCGGATAATTGCCGTAGGTCTCGCGGCGCAGGATGGCGATGGCCGGCGGCCACAGATTGAAGCCGGCCGGCGTATAGATTTGGCCGCCAGGCAGCTTGAAGCCCTTCTCGTCCCAGGGCTGGACGGCTTTCAGGCCGTTCCTGATCATCGCCTTGGCGGTCTCGATCAGCTTGCCGGGTTCGGCGATCTCGTGGATCAGCCCCATCGCCTTGGCTTTCTGCGGCGACAGCGTCTGGCCGGTGGTCAGCATCTGCAACGCCTGCTGCTGGTCGGTCAGGCGCGGCACGCGTTGGGTGCCACCGGCGCCGGGGAAGATGCCGACCTTGACTTCCGGCAAGGCCATCTTGACCTTTTCGGAGTCAGCGGCAACGCGGCCATGACAGGCCAGCGACAGCTCGAACGCGCCACCCATGCAGGTGCCGTTGATCGCCGAGACCCAAGGCTTGCCCGACGTTTCGAGCTTGCGCCACAAGCCACCCATGCGGCCGGCATTGTCGAACAAAAGCTGTGCCGCCTTCTCCGGGTCCTTGGTCTTCTCCTTGGCAAATACGGCCAGCATCTTCTGCAGCATGGTCAGGTCGGCGCCGCCGGAGAAGCTGTCCTTTCCCGAGGTGATCACCGCGCCCTTGATGGCGGCGTCGGCCACCACATGGTCGATGATCTTCTCGAGCTCGTTCATCACCTCTTCGGTGAAGACGTTCATCGAGCGGTCCGGCATGTTCCAGGTGACCAGCGCGATGCCGTCTGCGTCGGTGTCGACCGTGAAGTTTGTATAAGTCATGTCTCTCTCCTTCCGGCCGAAAATCAGACGCGTTCGATAATCGTTGCGGTGCCCATGCCGGCGCCGATGCAGAGCGTCACCAGAGCGGTGTTCAAATCGCGGCGCTCGAGCTCGTCCAGCACCGTGCCCAGGATCATCGCGCCGGTGGCGCCGAGCGGATGGCCCATGGCGATGGCGCCGCCATTGACGTTGATCTTGTCGTGCGGGATTTCGAATGCCTGCATGTAGCGCAGCACCACCGAGGCGAAGGCCTCGTTAAGCTCGAACAGGTCGATATCCGACAGCTTCATCTTGGCGCGCTTCAGAAGCTTCTCGGTGACGTCGACCGGACCGGTAAGCATCAGCACCGGCTCGGAGCCGATGTTGGCAAAGGCGCGGATGCGGGCGCGTGGCTTCAGGCCCATCGTCTTGCCGGCCTTCTTCGAGCCGAGCAGTACGGCGGCCGCACCATCGACGATGCCGGACGAGTTGCCGGCATGGTGGACGTGGTTGACCTCTTCGACTTCCGGATGCTTCTGCACGGCGACCGCGTCGAAGCCGCCCATTTCGCCAGGCATGACGAAGGACGGGTTGAGCGAGGCCAGCGACTGCATGTCGGTCGACGGCCGCATATGCTCGTCATGATCGAGGATGGTGAGGCCGTTCTGGTCCTTGATCGGTATGACGGAGTTCTTGAAACGGCCATCGGCCCAGGCCTTGCCCGCACGCTTCTGGCTCTCGACCGCATAGGCATCGACGTCGTCGCGCGAAAAACCGTATTTGGTGGCGATCAGGTCGGCCGAAATGCCTTGCGGCACGAACCAGCCGGGCAGGCCGACGGACGGGTCCATGAACCACGCGCCGCCCGAGGCGCCCATGCCGACGCGCGACATCGATTCCACGCCGCCTGCAATGACGATCTCGTCGGCGCCTTGAGCGATCTTGGCGGCGCCGAAATTGATGGCGTCGAGGCCTGAGGCGCAGAAGCGCGAGATCTGCATGCCCGGCGCCTTGTTATCGTAGCCGGCCTCGAAGGCGGCGGCACGCGGAATGACGGAGCCGGCTTCGCCGACCGGATCGACGCAGCCGAAGATGATGTCGTCGACGTTTGCAGTGTCGAGGCCGTTGCGGTCGCGCAACGCTTCAAGCGTCCTGGCCGCAAGCCGCACCGCCGGCACCTCGTGCAGCGAGCCATCCTTCTTGCCCTTGCCGCGCGGTGTGCGCACGGCGTCATAGACATAAGCTTCAGCCATTTGCTTGCTCCTTGCTTTGCCGACGTCGCTCTCAGAGAGAGCGGCCGATCAGCAATTTCATGATCTCGTTGGTGCCGCCGTAGATGCGCTGGACGCGGGCGTCGCGGAACATGCGGGCGATCGGATATTCATTCATGTAGCCATAGCCGCCATGCAATTGAAGGCATTCGTCGACGACTTTTCCCTGCAGGTCCGAGAGCCAGTATTTCGCCATCGACGCCGTCACCGGATCCAGCCCGCCATTGATGTGGCGGGTGACGCAATCATTGTAGAAGACGCGGCCGATGGTGGCCTCGGTCTTCAGTTCGGCGAGCTTGAACTGGGTGTTCTGGAACTCGATGATCGCTTTGCCGAAGGCCTTGCGGTCCTTGACGTAGTCGATGGTCAGAGCAAGCGCGCGCTCGATCATGGCGATCGCGCCGGTGCCGATCTGCAGGCGCTCCTGCGGCAATTGCTGCATCAGCTGGATGAAGCCCTGTCCCTCTTCGTGGCCAAGCAGGTTCGAGGTCGGCACGCGCAGATCATTGAAGAACAGCTCCGACGTGTCGTTGGCCTTCAGGCCGATCTTGTCGAGGTTGCGGCCGCGTTCGAAGCCTTCGGCCTCGTCGGCCTCGACGACGATCAGCGAGGTGCCCTTGGCGCCTTTGGCCGGATCGGTCTTGGTGACGACGATGATGAAATTGGCCAGTTGGCCATTGGTGATGAAGGTTTTCGAGCCGTTGATCTTGTACTGGTTGCCGTCCTTCTCGGCGCGCGTCTTGACGCCTTGTAGGTCGGAGCCGGCGCCCGGCTCGGTCATGGCGATGGCGCCGATCAGTTCGCCGGTTGCCAGCTTCGGCAGCCATTTCTTCTTCTGCTCCTCGGAGCCGTAATGAAGGATGTAAGGGGCAACGATCGCATTGTGCAGGCCGATGCCGAAACCGTCGACGCCGACATGGCCGATCGCCTCGATGATGGCGCTCTCATGCGCGAAGGTGCCGCCGGAGCCGCCATACTCCTCCGGCATCGAGGCGCAGAGCAGGCCGGCGGAACCTGCCTTGCGCCAGCTCTCGCGGTCGACCATCTCGTTCTTCTCGAACTCGTCGTAGCGCGGCGCGATCTCTTCCGACATGAAGCGATGCGCCATGTCGTAGAGCATGCCGACTTCGTCCGCCGCCCAGGCTGGCTTCGGCAAAGAGAGCACTTCTGATGGATTTGTCATGCTGTTTCTCCCGCGCCAACGTCCCCCTCCCCCTTGAGGGGAGGGTGGCCGCGAAGCGGTCGGGTGGGGTCGCCGATGACGTGCTCGACCTTATCTTCGGAATTGACGCGGGTTTGGGGCATTGCGATCATCTCCTACCAAAGCGCCAACCAGCCGGCGCACTGCACGCAGGACCCCTCCCGGCCCTTCGGGCCACCCTCCCCTCAAGGGAGGGGGACGCCAGCCATTTCTAGAACGCTTCCGCAGGCAGCGCCATTAGCGTGTCCGCACCACTGGAAATGCGGGCCAGATGTGCCGACGTCTCGGGCATGATCCGCTCCATGAAGAAGCGCGCCGTCACCACCTTGTTGTCGTAGAAAGCCCCATTTTCGTGGACAGACTGCGAGCCGTTGGCGCCGGTCTTGCCGAGCGCGGCCTTGGCCATCTGCGCCCACATGTAGCCCAGCGCCACAAGGCCAAAGAGATGCATGTAATCGGTCGACGCGGCGCCGGCATTGTCGGGCTTGGCCATGCCGTTCTGCACCAGCCACATGGTCGCCGCCTGCAGATCGTTGAGGCCTTTCTTCAGCGCCTTGGTGAACGGCGCCAGCTTGTCGTCGGCACGGTTCTCCTCGCAGAACTCGCCGACGTCCTTGAAGAAGGCCTGCACGGCGCGGCCGCCATTCAGACCAAGCTTGCGGCCGACGAGGTCGAGCGCCTGGATGCCGTTGGCGCCTTCATAGATCATGGCAATGCGGGCATCGCGCACGAACTGGCTCATGCCGTGTTCTTCGATGTAGCCGTGGCCGCCGAACACCTGCTGCGCCATGACGGCATGGTCGAAGCCCTTGTCGGTGAGCACGCCCTTGATCACCGGCGTCAGCAGGCCCGTATAGTCGTCGGCCGCCTGGCGATCCTTGTCGTCGGCGGAGCGGTGGGCGATGTCGGACTTGATCGCCGTCCACAGCGCCAGCGCGCGGCCGGCCTCGTTGAAGGCCTTCATGGTCATCAGCGAGCGGCGGATGTCGGGATGCACGATGATCGGATCGGCTTGTCTGTCCGGCGCCTTGGCGCCAGACAGCGAGCGGCCCTGCAGCCGGTCCTTGGCGTAGGAGACCGCGTTCTGGTAGGCGATCTCGGACAGCGACAGGCCCTGCAGGCCGACGCCGAGCCGGGCTTCGTTCATCATCGTGAACATCGCCTTCAGGCCGCCATTGGCCTCGCCGAGCAGCGTGCCTTCGGCCTCGTCATAATTCATGACGCAAGTCGAATTGCCGTGGATGCCCATCTTCTCCTCGATCGACCCGCAGGAGAGCGTGTTCTTCTCGCCCGGATTGCCCGAGGCATCGAGCTTCAGCTTTGGCACGATGAACAGCGAGATGCCCTTCACGCCTGCCGGCGCGCCTTCGATGCGGGCCAACACGAGATGGACGATGTTTTCCGACATGTCGTGCTCGCCGGCCGAGATGAAGATCTTCTGGCCGGATACCTTGTAGGTGCCGTTGCCGTTCGGCACCGCCTTGGTGCGCAGCAGGCCGAGATCGGTGCCGCAATGCGGCTCGGTCAGGTTCATGGTACCGGTCCAGGACCCCTCGACCAGCTTCGGCAGCCATGTCGCCTTCTGCTCGTCGGTGCCGTGTGTGATGATAGCAGCGATAGCGCCTTGAGTCAGGCCGGGATACATCATCAGCGCCATGTTGGCCGAAACCATGTATTCGGCAACCGCGGTGTGCACGGCATAGGGCAGCCCCTGGCCGCCGAACTCGATGGGCGCCGCCAGTCCCATCCAGCCGCCTTCGCGATACTGGTCGTAGGCTTCCTTGAAGCCCTTCGGCGTCGTCACCGAGCCGTCCTCATGGCGCACGCAGCCTTCCATGTCACCGACGCGGTTCAGAGGATGCATAACGTTTTCGGCGAGCTTGGCGCCTTCGGCGAGGATCGCCTCGACAACGTCGGGCGTCGCGTCGGCAAATCCGGGAAGGTTGGAATATCGCTGATAACCCAGCACCTCGTTGAGCACGAACAGCGTGTCCTGGACCGGCGCCCTGTAGATCGGCATGTGTTCCTCCACCATGCGGGTCTTGGCCGCGAGATCGGGCCCCGAACATGAGGTTGGGGCGGCACGCCGGCCAATGTCGAAAGCGAGATAGCAAAAATTGACGTTTGCGTAAACGTCAATTTTGTCGCCGGGACAAAATTTACCTGTGCCAGCCTATCGGCACGCGCGGTGCATAGCTTTGCGCAAAGCGAGGGGGGTCAAACAAAAAGAGCCGCGCGGGCGGCCGCGCGGCTCTTAAGTTCAAAGCTTTCGCCGGGAGCTGCGGAGCAAAATCAGCTGGCGGCGCTGGCCGGGGCCGAACGCTCGGACAGCATCTGGCGCACGGCCGACATCGAGCCGCTCAACTCGTTGATGGCGTCGTCGATCAGCGCGCGCTGCTTCTGCAGGCGGGCAAGCTGCTTCTCCGACTTGTCGAGAGCCAGCCGTAATTGCTTGGTGTTGGATCCCGTGGGATCGTAGAGATCCATCATCTGCTTGACGTCGCGTAGCGAGAACCCGACCTTGCGGCCGAGCAGGATCAGCTTCAGCCGCGCCTTGTCGCGACGCGTGTAGAGCCGCGTCGCCCCATCTCGCTTTGGATTGAGCAGGCCCTTGTCTTCATAGAACCGCAGCGTGCGCAGAGTCACGCCGTATTTCTTGGCCATCTCGCCGATGCGCACGAGCTCCTCACCGGCTTCGGCAGACATATTGTTGGTGTTGGCCGCGGCTTCGCCGGGCGAAACAAGTTTCATAGTCACTGGCTTTCCCCTGTCGTGGCATCGCGGTCTTGGACCTTGCAACGCCTGAGTGGAAGCGGGGGCATGCTTCCAGTCGTGGTTTCAACTAATTCATCGCAAAAGGCACGAACGGCGCCCCTCTTACGTTTACGTCAATTCTATATCGATAGCCGCCGCATGACGCAAGGGCGTTCTGGGATTGCGAAACCTTATGCCGCACCCCCGGCGCCGGGTCCGAACGGGCACCGCCTGTATTTCAGCAATGCCGTAACTTCTTAAGCTTGGTTAACACCTTGTTTACCACGATGGGTGAAATGTGCGGATGTCGGTCACCCGTGTTTATCCTGTAGCGAATTTTTCACGGTTTTTCGGAGAGCGGGCCTGGCCCGGGAAGCTCGTCTTCCGCCGCAGCAGTGCCGCGCGGCCGCCTTCGTTCCCGACAAGGACTTGGGAAACTGGCAGCAAGCCGGCCATTCTGAAAAACGGACGCATCGATGAACAGCAAGCGGTCCTATCTCGATACACTCAACGCCGGCAGGCCGCGCAGGCCGAACACCACACTTGACGAATTGAACCGCTCGCTGGAAACGCTGGAGCAGCGGCTGGAGCGCAAGCGCGAGGACGCCGCCGAGCGCTTCGATCCGCGCCGGCCGCCCGCAGAGCCGCGCTACGCAAGCGCCCAGCCCTACGCCCCGCCGCGCTGGTACGAGGACCCGCAGCCCACGCCGCGGCCGAAAGGCGCCGGGCCGGCCGGCTTTGACCAGAACTATCAGGCGATCGCGCGCGACATCGACCGCGTGCGCGGCCAGGAAGACAGCGTCGCCGTGGTCGGCAAGATCGCCGGCGAATTGCGTGGCCTGCGCGAGGAACTGCGCCATCAGATGACGGCCGGCCTGCAGCGCGAATTCGCCGCGTTGCGCAAGGACATCGAACGGGCCTTCCAGGCGAGCAACCAATCGGGTGGTCAGGCAGGCGGCTTGCCCGGCAAGGGCAGCGCCGAACTCGGCGTCGAATTCGAGCGGCTGTCCGGCGCCATCCAGACGCTGGCCGAGAAGAGCGACGACCGAAGCGTCAACATGCTGCGGCTCGAGCTCGAGCAGGTAAAGACGGCGCTCGACACATTGGCGCGCGAGGAAAGCGTGCTCAAGGTCGACCGCCGCTGGGACGATTTCGACCGCCGCTGGAGCGCGTTCGAGGACCGTGTCGACGCCGACCAGCGCAACCGCGCCGACGGCCCCGGATTTTCGGCCCTGACCGACCGGCTCGAACAGATCAGCAATGCGGTCCACAATCTGCCGGAATCGCTGTCGCTGCGCTCGATGGAAGAAAAGGTCCGCACGCTTGCCGGCGCCGTCGATCATTTCGTCAGCCAGCAGAGCAACCGCGGCGGCGACACGCTTGGCCTGATCGATGAACGGCTCGACGAGATTTCGCGCGCCATCGTCGCCTCGACCGTCGCCGCACAGGCCAATTCCTTCGACCCCGAACCGTTCGAGCGCATCGAGAAGCGGATCGCCTCGCTGGCGCAGCAGATCGAGGAAGTCGTGCAGGTTCGTCCGAGCGGCGAGGTTCTCGACCGTCTCAGCACGCTCTCGAACAGGGTCGACGAGCTTGCCGGCCGCGCCAATCTGCCGGAACAGGCGATGGAGCGCCTCGGCAAGCAGATCGCGATGATCGCCGACAAGATCGACCGCGCCCCGGCCATGCCCGACGCCGACTATATCTTCCAGGGTCTGGAACAGCGCTTCGACGTGCTGTCGGGCATGATGGAACGTCGGCAGGGCGATGCCATCGAACAGGGCAACATGCTGTTTCGCGATCTCGAGCGGCGGCTGGACGAGGTTGCCGACCGGCTGGACCAGCGCCAGCCGCAGGCTGACAGCGCCGGCATCATGGACGCCATCGATGCACGCTTCACCGCGCTCGCCCAACGCATGGAGACGCGCATTCCCGATCCTGCCAACGAGGCGGCGATCCGCGGCCTGGAAAGCCGGCTCGAAGACATTTCAAGCCGGCTCGAATCGTCGGCCGCGCAGGTCGCCGGCATCGATCCGGCACTGATCCGCAGCCTTGAGGCGCAGGTCTCCAGCCTATCGGCGCATCTGTCGAAGCCCGGCACGCCGCTGCCGGAATTCGAGGACATCAGCCCGCGCCTCAACGAAATCGAGAAGTCGCTGGCCGGAACCCGCGAATCCATCATGGGCGCGGCACGCGAAGCAGCCGAGAGCGCCGTGCGCTCGCTGGCAGATTCCAACGCCAACACCGCGGCCGTTACCGGCCTTGCTCAGGATCTGAAGACGCTGGAAGCGCTGACGCGCCGTTCGGACGAGCGCAATTCACGGACATTCGAGGCGATCCACGACACGCTGCTCAAGATCGTCGATCGTCTGGGCTCGCTGGAGACCAGCGAACCGGCCGAGGCGGTGAGCGAGCTTCTGGATGCCCAGGCCGAGCCGGCGCGGCGGGCCCGCGCTGCACGCGCCTCCAAGATTTCGGTGCAGGACGCGCCATCGATGGATATCGACCAGCCGCTGCCGCTGACCGGAGACATGGCCGATCTCGACGGCCGCGCCGCCGCCATCATGCGCAGCGAGCCGGATATGCGCGCCGACTCGGGTACGCGTAGCGACCCGGTCATGGGCAGCGAACCAGTGCGGCGCTCGCCAGCCGAAGCTGCCGCGGCCGCTGCCCAGGCAGCGCTCGGTTCCGACAGGATTGCCGAGAAAGGCGAAGGCACGGCCAAGAAGTCGCTGTTCGGAGGATTGGCGCGCGCCTTCAGGGGCAAGAAGCCGGCTGACATGCCGCCGCTTGCCGGCTCGGGGCCCAATGTCGACATGCCGAGCGTCGATCTCGACGAGCCGCTCGATCCGAAGCTCGCCAACCGGCCGTTGGAGCCGGGCTCCGGCGCGCCCGACCTCAACGCCATCATGAAGCGCGTGCGCGACGAGCGTGGCCCACCGGTGCGCCAAAACTCCGGCGATGCATCGAAATCCGACTTCATTGCCGCTGCCAGACGCGCGGCGCAAGCCGCGGCCGCCGAGGCCGACGCACTGAAACGCCAGTCCACCATGAAGGGCCCGGTCAAGGCGCTTCGTATCGGCGACCTGCTCAAGGCGCGGCGCAAGCCGATCCTGATGGGAGCGGTCGCGATCATGCTGGCGCTTGCCGGCCTCCAGTTGGGCAAGGCCTTCTTCGCCGACCCGGTCGAGGTCGCAAGCAACGATACAGCGCCGATCGTCGCCTCGCAGCCGGTCGAGACTGCCTCGGTCAACGCTGCCAGCCAACCCAAGGCAGAACAGCAGGTGGCCGTGCAGGACGTGCCGGCCCGGATCGTCAGGCAGGCGGAGCCCACGGAACCGGCAGCTGGCAATGATGCGCCAATGAATGCGGCCTCGGTCGCTGGGCCCGAAGTGCCGGCGGTGGAGCCCGCGCCAGCGCCGATGGCTTTGGCCGATCCGGCCCCCACGCCAAATGCAATGCTGCCGACCACCGCCACTGCGGAACCGGCGGCTGCCGACGCGCAGCCTGCGGCCGCCGTCATGGCGCCCTCGGATACGACGGCCTCGGATACTACCGGCGCCGTTCCGCCGGCTGATGCTGCGGTAGCACCTGTCGTGGCCAAGATAGACGTTCCGGCCGATGCAGGCCCGCAAGCCTTGCGCGACGCGGCTGCCGGCGGTGACGCCAAGGCGCTGTTCGAGCTCGGTTCGCGCTATGCTGAATCGCGCGGCGTCAAGGAAGACATGGCGGCAGCGGCCAAATGGTACGAAAAGTCGGCCGAGCTCGGCTTCGCACCGGCGGAATACCGCATCGGCAATTTCTACGAGAAGGGCATCGGCGTCACGCGCGACGTCAAGAAGGCAAAGACCTTCTACCAGCTCGCCGCCGCGCAGGGTAATGCCAGCGCCATGCACAACCTGGCCGTTCTGTTTGCCATGGCCGCCGACGGCGTGACCGACAATGAATCGGCCGCGCACTGGTTTCAGGCGGCGGCCGATGTCGGCGTCAAGGACAGCCAGTTCAATCTCGGCATCCTGGCGGCAAAGGGCGTCGGCATGAAGCAGAGCCTGGAGGAATCCTACAAATGGTTCGCGCTCGTCGCCAAGACCGGCGACAAGGATGCGGCTGCCAAGCGCGACGAAGTCGCCACTGCGCTGCGCCCCGAACAGCTGGAGCGGGCCCGCGCCGCCACGGAACTGTGGAAGCCGAAGCCGCTCGACCCGGCGTCCAACTCGGCCGATATTCCTGAATCCTGGCAGGAAGGCACGCCGCAGACCACCGCCAGCGTCGACATGAAGAAGGCGGTCAAGAACATCCAGCTCATCCTCAACAAGAACGGCTACGATGCCGGCGGCGCCGATGGCGTGATGGGCGGCAAGACCAAGACCGCAATCATGGCTTTCCAGACCGACAACAAGATGCAGGCGACCGGCGAAATCGACGAAAAGCTGGTGAAGGCGCTGCTGGCGCACAAATAACGGCAGATGCGTCGCTAACGCGACGCCCTTGCCATACATTTGCCTGTTAACTGCTTGAGATGTTTTTTGTTTCGGTAGGGCGGCGGGGTTTGATCCCACTGCCCCGGCGGTGCAAGAAGGAATTGGCTTTTCGGTGCGACAATGCCCTGGAATGGCTGCAATCGCCGACAGGCAAACTGATCGAGACTGACGGGTGGGCATCTATCTCCCGATCGCGGAAATTTCCGTCAACGTCTTCGTGCTGCTGGCAATGGGCGCGGCGGTGGGTTTCCTGTCGGGCATGTTCGGGGTCGGTGGCGGCTTTCTGATCACGCCGCTCTTGATCTTCTACAACATCCCGCCGGCAATCGCCGTTGCCACTGGCGCCAACCAGGTTATCGCCTCCTCCTTCTCCGGCGCGCTGTCGCACATGAAGCGCGGCACGCTCGACTTCAAGCTCGGCGGGGTGCTGCTGGCCGGCGGCATCGTCGGCTCGACCGGCGGTATCTTTGTCTTTGCCTTCCTGCGCCGGCTCGGCCAGCTCGATTTGTTCATTTCGCTGCTCTACGTCGTGCTGCTTGGCACCGTCGGCGGGCTGATGCTGGTCGAGAGCGTCAATGCGCTGCGCGCGACGCGCAGCGGTGCGGCGCCGGTCTTGAAGAAATCCGGCCAGCACAACTGGATCCACCGGCTGCCGCTGAAGATGCGCTTCAGGGCCTCGAAGCTGTTCGTCAGCGTCATTCCGGTGCTGGGGCTCGGCGCCGGCATCGGCTTCCTGTCGTCGATCATGGGTGTCGGCGGCGGCTTCATCATGGTGCCGGCGCTGATCTATCTCTTGAAGGTGCCGACCAACGTCGTCATCGGCACCTCGCTGTTCCAGATCATTTTCACCTCGGCCTACACCACGCTTGTCCACGCCACCACCAACCAGACGGTCGACGTCATGCTTGCCTTCCTGCTGATGGCGGGCGGCGTTGCCGGCGCGCAATATGGCGCCAAGGCAGGACAGAAGCTGCGCGGCGAACAGCTCAGGGCACTGCTGGCGCTGCTGGTGCTGGCGGTCGCGATCCGGCTTGCCATCGATCTCTTCGTCACGCCGCCAAACCTCTATTCGCTGACCGCCGCGGGCCTGAACTGATGCCGCGGTGGGGGATTTTTTCGGCCGCCGTTTTGCTTCTCGCCCTCGCTCTGCCGGCGGCAGCGCAATCGCCGAACCCCTTGCCGGAAGGCATCCAGATCGGTCTCTCCACCGACGCGGTGTCGATCACCGCCGGCTTTTCCGGCGCCGACCTGACCATTTTCGGTTCGCTGGAAAACCCCGACCCGCTGGTCGCGCGGCAGGGGCGCTACGACGTCATCGTCGTGCTCGAAGGGCCGCCGCGGCCGGTTGTGGTGCGCCGCAAGGACCGGGTGCTCGGCGTCTGGGTCAACCTGGAATCCGAGACCTTCGAGAACGTGCCGGTCTCCTACTCCGTCGCCACGACGCGGCCGCTGCAGGACATCACCGAACCCAACTGCTACAAGCAGCTGTCGCTCGGCGCCTCCAACCTTTACATGCAGCCGGCCGAGCTAACCGACAGTCCGGCGACGATCGAGGAATTCACCGTGGCGCTGCGCGAGCGCAAGGCGGCGACCGGCCTCTATAGCGAGAATGTCGGCGGCGTGCAGTTCTTGTCGCAGAACCTGTTTCGCGCCACGGTGCGGCTGGCGCCCAACGTCCCGGTTGGAACCCATAAAGCCCGCGCGTTCCTGTTCAAGAGCGGCCTGTTCCTCAAGGAAAGCTCGGCCCAGCTCGAAATCCGCAAATCGGGTTTCGAACAGTCGATCTTCCGCGTCGCGCATGATTACTCCTTCCTCTACGGCGTCTTCTCCGTGTCGCTGGCCATGATCACCGGCTGGCTGGGCAGGCTGATCTTCCGCAGGGATTGACGCGCACGACCCATTTCCGGGGAAAGGGGGTTCCCCTTTTCTCAGTCTTGCGATAGACCGCCGCCTCCCAACCCTCGGGTTACACGCACAATCATTCGGCAGAACGGTCCGGCCTCTGGACGGCGCGCGTCTTGCGACGCCTGCCACAGCGACGGCCCAATGACAGGAGGCTGCAATGCACCAGGCATTTGGCGGCATCGATTTCGGCACGTCCAATTCCACGGTGGGCGTGATCCGCAACGGCCAGGCACGGCTGGTGGCGCTGGAAGGCGGACAGCCGACATTGCCAAGTGCGGTGTTCTTCAACTTCGAGGACGGTCACACCTATTTCGGCCGCCGCGCCATTGCCGACTATACCGACGCCATCGAGGGCAGGCNGGCAGGCTGATGCGGTCACTGAAGAGCGTGCTCGGCAGTTCGCTGGCGCATGAGAAGACGCGGATCAAGGCCCGGCAGATCGGTTTCATCGACATTGTCGGCATGTTCGTCGGCCATTTGAAGAAGCGGCTTGAGGAAGACGCCGGCGCTCCGGTGGAGAACGTTGTGCTCGGCCGGCCGGTGCAGTTCGTCGACGACGATGTGGAAGCCGATGCCAAGGCGCAAAGCGAGCTTGAAAAAGCGGCGCGCGCGCAAGGCTTCAAGCACATCGCCTTCCAGTTCGAACCGATTGCGGCAGCACTCGACTATGAGCAGGACGTGAAGCGCGAGGAACTGGCGTTGATCGTCGACATGGGCGGCGGCACGTCCGACTTCTCGATCGTGCGCGTTTCGCCGCAACGATCCCGTTCAAGCGACCGCAAGGACGACATCCTCGCCAACCGAGGCATTCATATTGGCGGCACCGATTTCGACCGGCTGCTCAGCATCGCCCATGTCATGCCCAAGCTCGGCTATCTCTCGCCCACAAAAGACGGCAAGCGCAACCTGCCGGCGAGCTATTTCATTGATCTCGCGACGTGGCAGCGCATAAACCTCGTCTACACCGCCAAGGCGATGACGCATCTGAGGCAAGTCCGCTTCGAGGCCGTTCGCGCCGACCTAGTCGACCGCTTCATCCATATTGTGGAGCACCGTTACGGCCATGCGCTGGCCGGCCTCGTCGAACGAGCCAAGATCGCGCTGACGGATCAGGCTTCGGCTGATGTGGCGGTGGCGCTGCCCGGCGCGCGTTTTGCAGCCGAGATCACGCGCACTGGCCTGGAGAAAACGATTGCAGCCGACATCGAGCGGGTGTCCGCTACGGTGCGGCAGACGATTGCCGATGCCGGCATAACGGCCTCTGCGATCACCGCCGTATTCCTCACCGGCGGTTCGACCGCGATCCCGCTGGCACGGCGTGAAATCCTGTCGCTGGTGCCGCAAGCCGCCGTTATCGAGGGCGACATGTTCGGCTCGGTCGGCCTTGGCCTGGCGCTGGATGCGCAGCGGAAGTTCGCCTGATCGCTTACGCCGGATTGCTGACGGCTCCAGCGCCGAGATGCGCCTTGAGCGCCATCTGGGCCAGGCTTGCCTGGCGGTCACGATGGGTGATCATGGCGAAGTCGCGCTTCGGCAGTTCGAGCGGCACCGACCGGAGACTGCCCTCGGCGACGGCGCGTCCGACGACGAGGTCCGAGATGATGGTGGCGCCGGCGCCGGCCTCGACCGCCTGGCGAACCGCCTCGTTGCTCGGCAGCACCAGAAATATCTGCAGGTCGCCAAGCGATATCCCCTCGCGGCGGGCCAGGTCCTCCAGCACCTCGCGCGTGCCCGAACCACCCTCACGGATGATCCAGCGCAGCCCTCTGATATCCGGGCGGCCCGGCGCGATCTCGGCGATTTCGGGATGCGAGGCGGCGACGACCAGCATCAACCTGTCGACGTCGACCTTGGTGCGGCGGAGGATGTCTGACTCGGTGCGCCCCTCGACCAGACCGAGATCGGCGGTGCCGTCGAGCACATTGGCCTCGACCTGCCTGGTGTTGCCGATGCTGACGCTTAAGCGCACCGCCGGGTAGGCTTCATGGAAAGAGGCCAGCCTGCGCGGCAGCCAGTAGCTGGCGATGGTCAGGCTGGCGGCGATCGACAGGCTGCCGGCGACCGTCTCCGAGACATGCTCCAGCACATTTCGGGCGGCGTCGGCGCGTTCCAGCACCGCCTTGGCCTCGGGCAGGAAACGGTGGCCGGTCTGAGCCAGCTCGATGTTGCGGCCGACACGGTTGAACAGATGAACGCCATGCTGCTCTTCCAAAGCGCGGATGGCGGCCGATGCCGCCGACTGGGAGATGCCCAAAAGCTCCGCCGCCTTGGTCATATGGCCGCGTTCGGCAACGGCAACGAAAATGCGCAACTGGTCCAGCGTCATGTGTGCATTAAGAACCAATTCCGATCGAATTTACAAGAACAACTGATTAGACGGATCGATAGCTTTATTCTACTTTTTCAGTCGAAGTTAGAAAAAATTCGCCAACAAATCGCGGCCAACAAAATGATCGGGCGGTTCAGATCCCTTTTTGCGCATTGGACCCGTGGCCTCAGGCGGCGGCTGGCCGGCGATCGATATCATCCTGAAGAACACTATATGCGTGGCCCCGGACCGAAGACGCGGGCCAAATTCGCAGGTAGCAAAAGCACGCCGGCATCATGAACCCAGCTGCGCCGCGCGGGGCCAATTCCGCACCGTCGCAACGGTCGCTTGCCGACACGCGCGCGCCGGATGAAGGCGACGGCGTCGACACCTCGCCCGATGTTTCCGACAGCATCGCCAAGACCACCTGCTATATGTGCGCCTGCCGCTGCGGCATCGACGTCCATATCAAGAACGGCAAGGTGCGCTACATCAACGGCAACAAGGCCCATCCGGTCAATCGCGGCGTGATCTGCGGCAAGGGCAGCTCCGGCATCATGCAGCATTACAGCCCGGCGCGGCTGAAGAAGCCGCTGCTGCGTAGCGGCCCGCGCGGCTCGGGCGAATTCCGTGAGATCGAATGGGAGGAAGCCCTTTCGATTGCGACCGGGCGGCTATCGCATATCCGCCGGACCGATCCCAAAAAGCTTGCCTTCTTCACCGGGCGCGACCAGTCACAATCGCTGACCGGCTGGTGGGCGAGCCAGTTCGGCACGCCGAACTTCGCCGCCCATGGCGGCTTCTGCTCGGTCAACATGGCGGCCGGCGGGCTTTACACGATCGGCGGCTCGTTCTGGGAGTTCGGCGAGCCGGACTGGGACAATACGAAATACTTCATGCTGTTCGGCGTCGCCGAGGACCATGATTCCAACCCGATCAAGATCGGCTTGGGTAAACTCAAGGCGCGCGGCGCCAAGGTGGTGTCGATCAACCCGTGCCGCACGGGCTACAACGCGATTGCCGACGACTGGATCGGGATCCGGCCCGGCACCGACGGCCTCTTCGTCTTCGCCCTCATCCACGAACTGCTCAAGGCGGGCCGCGTCGATCTCGATTATCTGCTCCGCTACACCAACGCCCATGTGCTGGTCATCCAGGAGCCGGGCGCGGTCGATGACGGGCTATTCCTGCGCGACAGCGACAACAATATTCTCGCGTGGGACAGAGTGGCGAAGA
Source organism: Mesorhizobium sp. L103C131B0 (assembly GCF_000502275.1). Lineage (NCBI taxonomy): Bacteria > Pseudomonadati > Pseudomonadota > Alphaproteobacteria > Hyphomicrobiales > Phyllobacteriaceae > Mesorhizobium > Mesorhizobium sp. L103C131B0. Next base: position 33,243 of record NZ_AYXC01000012.1, read on the forward strand.
CAACCGTCAACGCAGCCGATGCGGATGCGAAGCCGGCGCTGACCGGCAGCTTCACGTTCGCCGGCCGCCGCTGCGTGCCGGTGTTTCGGCTTATCGCCGACCGCTACATGGACGACAGCTACGCACCCGATGCGGTCGCGGCACGATGCGGCATTCCGGCCGACACCATCCGCCGGATCGCCGCCGAACTCGCCCACGTCGCCTTCGAACAGACGATCGAACTGCCGGTTGCGTGGACCGACTGGGCCGGACGGCGGCACGAGACGATCAAGGGACGGCCGGTGTCGATGCATGCCATGCGCGGCATCTCGGCCCACTCCAACGGCTTTCACTCCTGCCGCGCCATCCACCTGCTGCAGGTGCTGCTCGGCACGGTGGACGTGCCCGGCGGCTTCCGTTTCAAGCCGCCCTACCCGCGCTCGGCGCCGCCGGGACCGAAGCCGGCCGGCAAGGTGGTCAAGCCGATGACGCCGCTGGGCGGTATGCCGCTCGGCTTCGTCTGCGGGCCGGACGATCTCCTGGTCGACGAGGCCGGCACGCCTTTGCGCATCGACAAGGCTTATTCCTGGGATGCGCCGCTCGCCGCGCATGGGCTGATGCATACGGTCATCCGAAATGCGTGGGCCGGTGACCCGTACCCGATCGACACGCTGATGATGTACATGTCGAACATGGCTTGGAATTCCTCGATGAACACCGTCGAGACCATTGCCATGCTCACCGACCATGACGAAGCGGGTAACTACAAGATCCCCTTCATCATCTATTCCGACGCCTATTATTCCGAGACGGTGCCGTTCGCCGATCTGGTGCTGCCCGACACCACCTATCTCGAACGTCACGACTGCATCAGCCTGCTCGACCGGCCGATCAGCCATGCCGACGGGCCGGGCGACGCGATCCGCCATCCGGTGGTCGAACCGGACCGAGATGTCAGGCCGTTCCAATCGGTGCTGATCGAACTTGGCGCTCGGCTTGGCCTGCCCGGCTTCGTCGAGGACGATGGCTCGGCCAGATATGCCGACTATGCCGACTACATCGTCAATCACGAACGCACGCCCGGCATTGGCCCGCTCGCCGGCTGGCGCGGCAAGGACGGCACGTCTGTCGGCAAGGGCGAAGTCAATCCCGACCAGCTGCAGCGCTACATCTACAATGGCGGCTTCTGGCACCAGGATTTTGCTGAGGACCAGCGCTATTACAAGATGGCCAACCGCTCCTATCTCGACTTCGCAGAGCAGATGGGGTTCATCCCCAAGGCCGAGCCGATCGTGTTCCAGCTCTATTGCGAACCGATGCAGCGCTTTCGCCTCGCCGCGCGCGGTCATGGTCGCGTCCAGCCGCCCGAGAGCGAACGCCAGCGCATCGAGACCTATATGGATCCGCTGCCGTTCTGGTTTACCCCGTTCGAAGAGGCCGCGGTCGATCCGCAGAAATACCCGCTGCATGCGCTGACGCAGCGGCCTATGCACATGTATCATTCCTGGGGCTCGCAGAATGCGTGGCTGCGGCAAATCACCAGCCAGAACCGCCTGTTCGTGCACCACCAGACCGCGGCAGTTCTCGACCTGGCCGACGACGACTGGGTGTGGATCGAAAGTATCAACGGCCGGGTGAAGGGACAGATCAAGCTGGTCGACGGGGTCAATGCGGATACGGTCTGGACCTGGAACGCCATCGGCAAAAGGCGCGGCGCCTGGGGTCTGAAGGACAACGCTGCCGAGAGCAATCGCGGCTTCCTGCTCAACCACATTATCGGCGACCAGACATCGGCTGACGCGAAAGGCAAACGCTATTCGAATTCCGATCCGGTGACCGGCCAGGCGGCGTGGTTCGACCTCAGGGTACGCATTGTCAAATGCTCTGATGAGGAAGCCGGCTTCACCGAACCGCAATTCGAGCGTTTCAGCCAGCCGCCAAATGTCGAGCCTTCGCCCGACATCCTTCGCTTCGGCGCCGAGTTCCGCGTCCATACGGAAGCCGTGGAATGACCTGCCTTCCCGCCCATACAGACAAGAAGCTTGGCCTGGTCATCGACCTCGACACCTGCGTCGGCTGCCAGGCCTGCGTCACCGCCTGCAAGGAGTGGAACACCGGCGGCCACATGGCGCCACTGACCGACATCGACCCCTATGGCGGCCATGTCGACGGCGTCTGGTTCAACCGCGTACACAGCTATGAGCACATCACCGAAGCGGGCGGGCGCACCGTCAACTTCCCCCGCTCCTGCCTGCATTGCGAGACGCCGGCCTGCGTCACCGTCTGCCCGACCGGCGCCTCCTACAAGCGGGCATCGGACGGCATCGTGCTGATCGACGAAAGCAAATGCATCGGCTGCAAACTGTGCAGCTGGGCCTGTCCCTATGGCGCGCGCGAATTCGACCCCGATGTTGGCGTGATGAAGAAATGCACGCTGTGCGTCGACCGCATCTACAATGACAATCTGGCCGAGGAAGACCGCGTGCCGGCCTGCGTAGCCGCCTGCCCGACCAGCGCCCGGCATTTCGGCGATCTCGGCGATCCTTCGTCGGCTGTCTCGCAATTGGTGGCGGAGCGTGGCGGCGTCGACCTGATGCCGGAGATGGGCTACAAGCCGACCAACAAGTACCTGCCGCCGCGCGCCCGGCGTGCCGCATCGGTGCCGGCGGCAAGGCTCGACCCGGTCAGGGCCGAAGGCGGTTTCCTCGGCTGGGTCGACCGCATGCTTTCGAACTGATATCCATGCATCCTGCCGCCTCGGTCGTTTTCTTCACCATTGCTACAGGAGCGGGCTACGGACTGCTGGCGCTGCTTGGCGTGCTGGGCGGGCTGGGCTTCATCCCGGCCGATTTCTGGCTTGGCCTTATCGGAATGGGGCTGGCGCTTGGGCTGATTGCTGCCGGCCTTTTGTCTTCGACCGTCCATCTCGGCCGCCCCGAACGCGCATGGCGCGCCTTCTCGCAATGGCGCAGTTCCTGGCTGTCGCGCGAAGGCGTGGCCTCGGTCGCGACCTTCATTCCCGCCGGGCTGTTCGGCATCGGCTGGGTGTTTTTTGGCCGCACCGGAGGCTGGATGGCCATCGCCGGGTTTCTCGCAACTATCGGCGCAATCGTCACCGTCTGCACCACCGGCATGATCTATGCCTCGCTGAAGCCGATCGCGCAGTGGCATAGCCCGTATACGCTGCCGGGCTATCTCATCTTTGCGGCGATGACCGGCAGCGTGCTGTTGAACGCGCTGCTGCAGGCTTTCGCCATCAGCCCGACCGCCGTTGCGTTAGCCGCCCTGCTGCTGACCTTGCTCGGCTGGGGCTGGAAGCTGGCGACGTGGCGATACAATGACGCGCTGGAGATCGCGACCACCGCTAACACGGCGACAGGCCTCGCCGGAGGGACGGTGCGCTCGCTGGAATGGCCGCACACCGAGGAGAACTACCTGCTCAAGGAAATGGGCTTTCGCATCGCCCGCAAGCACGGTGCAAAGCTGCGGCTGATCACGCAGTTGCTGGCTTTCGCCTTGCCTGCCCTGCTGCTGCTTTCTGTCTTATTCGCTTTGCCCTGGCCATTCGCAGCGGTGCTGTCGGTGCTTGCGGCAACCGTCCAGTTCGCCGGCATGCTGGTCGAGCGCTGGCTGTTCTTCGCCGAGGCCAAGCACACCGTCACCCTCTATTACGGCCGGTAGAGCGTCCCGCCGTCAGGCGGCCCGTGCTCGTGGCGCCGCCGGCAAATCCTTAAGCAGGATTTCGATCGCGGCATCGATTACAGCTGTCCTGCGGTCGTGCGCGTAAAGGCCGTATTGGACCGTGAGCGGCTCGGGCAGGCCGGCTGACGTCTTCAGCACCCGCATCGAAGCGGTGCGCACGGATTCGGGCGGAAGCAGTCCAACGCCCAGTCCGTTCTCGATGGCGGCCTGAAGGCCGGTGACGCTCTGGCACGACAGGACGATCCGGTGCTCCCGGCCGGCGGCGACCAGCGCCTCGATCATCCGCCTGCGCCAAGGGCAGGTTGCGCCGAAGGCGGCGAGATCGAGTGGCCGGTCATGGTCCAGCATATAGTCCTGGGCGCAGACCCACTGCAGTTCGACGTTCCATGTCGTCACGGCATCGGCCGCGACGACGGATGTCGGGGCAATCATGACATCCAGCGCATCCTCGCTCCACAGCCGTCCCAGCGCGACGCTGTGCTCGACCATCGCGTCGAGGCTGATGTCGGGATATGTGCGATGCAGCCGCCCAAGCGCGGCCGAAAGCGCGGCCGTGGTGACCTCTTCGGCAAGACCAATACGCACGCCGCCGCCAATGCTAGCCTGCTGCAGACGCGCCACCGCTTCATCGCCGAGAGCGAGGATGCGGGTCGCGTATCCCAGAAAGAGCTCGCCTTCCGCAGTCGGCACAACGCCGCGGCCGGTGCGCTGGAACAGATGCCGCTGGAGCAGGCCCTCCAGCCGGCGCATCTGCATGCTTAGCGCCGATTGGGTCTTACCGGTCTGCGCGGCGACCCTGCTCAGGCTACCTTGCCGGCAGACCGCGACATAGGTGCGGAGAAGGTCGAGGCCGATCTGTTCAGATATCATTTTGTTTGAACTCTGATGTCATCGGTATCAGTCTACAATGATATCCCGCCACGCGCTATCTCACACTCAAGAGAAACAGCGCAGGGAAGAAAACCATGAAAGCGATCCGTGTTCACCGCCATGGCGGGCCAGATATGCTCGCCTACGAAGATGTCGACATCGGCCAGCCCGGACCGGGCGAGGTGCGCGTGCGCAACCGGGCGGTCGGCCTCAACTTCGTCGACATCTATTTTCGCACCGGCGAATACGCGCCGCCCGCTCTGCCATTCATTCCCGGCAATGAAGGCGCCGGCGAAATCGTCGCCGTCGGTGAAGGCGTCAGCGGCTTCGCGCCTGGCGACCGAGTCGCCTATGTCGAGACGCTCGGCGCCTATGCCGAAGAACGCATCGTGCCGGCGCATTTCGTCGTGCATCTGCCCGACGCCATCGATTTCGAGACAGGTGCGGCGATGATGCTGAAAGGGCTGACGGCGCAATATCTGCTGCGCCGCACGTTTCGCGTCGAGGCGGGCCATACCATCCTGGTGCATGCCGCGGCGGGCGGCGTCGGCCTCATCCTGGCGCAATGGGCCAAACATCTCGGCGCGACCGTCATCGGCACGGTCGGTTCACCCGAAAAGGCCGAACTTGCGCGCGCCAATGGCTGCGACTATGTCATCGACTACAGCAAAGAGAATTTCGCCGCACGGGTGAAAGAGGTCACCAACGGCGAAGGCTGCCACGTCGTCTATGACGGCGTCGGCAACGCGACCTTCCCCGCCTCACTCGACTGCCTGCGGCCGTTCGGCACCTTCGTCAGCTACGGCACAGCGTCGGGGTCGATCCCGCCATTCGACATCATGCTTTTGATGCAAAAGGGTTCGCTGTTCGCCACCTGGCAGTTGCTGTTCCATCATCTCGCCAGGCGTGAGGACGTTGTCGCCATGAGCGAGGATCTGTTCAGCGTCGTCCTCAGCGGCGCAGTGAAAATCCCGGTGCACACAAGCATGCCGCTTGCCGAAGTGGCGGAGGCGCATCGCCGGCTCGAGGCACGGCAGACGACAGGCGCAACCGTGCTTATACCGTAGAAACTTAGCCCGGCCGCAGCATCGAACCGGAAATGGCGAAGATGCGCGCGGCGCCCATCATATAGGCCATCAACGTCTCGCGGCGGAACAGGCCGGCATAGGCGCGGTCGAGCACGTTGAGCGAGCCGGTATAAGCGCCGAAGGCCGGCATGATCATGCGGCCGCCATCGCCGGCAAAGCAGCGCCGCCGCACCGAGCGGCCCTGCTGGACGATGCGGGCGCAAGGGTGAAGATGGCCGGCAACTTCGCCCTCGGTTCTTATCTTCGACGGCTCGTGGCGGAACAGCAGCGAGCCGATGGCGAGTTCGCGCACCGTCTCGCCGGGCAAATCCGCCGGCGCTTCCGGGTCATGGTTGCCGGCGACCCAGAACCAGTCGCGGCCGGCCATCAATGCTTCCAGCCGATCGCGGAAGGTTTGATGCATGCGCTCGGCGCCGCCGCCGTCGTGGAAGGAGTCGCCCAGGCTGATGACGATGGCCGGCTGGTAGTCCGCGATTACCGCCTGCAGCCGGAGCAGAGTGGCGCCGGTATCGTAGGGCGGGATCAGTGCGCCGCGCCTGGCGAAGGACGAGCCCTTTTCCAGATGCAGGTCGGAGACCGCGAGCAGCCTCAGATCGGGGAAATAGAGCACGCCGCGCGAATCACAGATCGCGCGCTCGCCCGCGATGCCGACAAAGTCGGCCTCGGCGATCAGCGATGCCCGCGCCAGCGAAAAATTCATTCCTCAACCATCCCAGGACCCATGGCTTCCTCGACCAAAGTCGCGGCATCCATCAGCAGCGTTTCGTCGGCCTCGCCATTCACCGGCATCTTGCCGATTTCGAGCATGATCGGCACGGCCAGCGGCGATATCTGTTCGAGTGCCTTATGCACGATTCGACCCTGGATACGCGAGAGCATGTCGGCAAGTCTGCTGACATCGAGCAGACCGGTCGCCGCGTCGGCGCGCGTCGCCTGCAGCAGGATGTGGTCGGGCTCATGGCTGCGCAGCACGTCATAGATCAGATCGGTCGAGACGGTGACCTGACGGCCGCTTTTCTCCTGTCCCGGGTGGCGCTTCTCGATCAGGCCTGAAATCAGCGCGCAGTTGCGGAAGGTGCGCTTGAGCAGCCAGCTGTCGGCCAGCCAAGCCTCGAGGTCGTCGCCCAGCATGTCCTGGTCGAACAGAGCGCCAAGCGAAGGTTTCCGCGATTTGAACATCGCGCCCATATCGCCCAGCGACCAGATGGCCAATGCGTAGTCGGTGGCGACGAAGCCAAGCGGCCTGGCGCCGGCCCTGTCCAGCCGGCGGGTGAGCAGCATGCCGAGCGTCTGGTGCGCCAGCCTGCCCTCGAAAGGATAAGCGACGAGATAGTGACGGTTGCCGCGCGGAAAGGTCTCGATCAAGAGGTCGTCGCGTTTGGGCAATACCGATTTGTCGGCCTGGAACCGCAGCCAGTCCGATACCTGCTCGGGCAGCTTCTTCCAGCGCTGCGGGTCGTCCAGCATGGCGCGCACCTGCTCGGCGAGGTAAGTCGAAAGCGGAAATTTGCCGCCGCCATAATAAGGAACCTTGGCGTCGCTTCCCGGCGCATTCGAGACGAAGCATTCGTTCTCGCGGATGCCTTCGAAGCGCAGCACTTTGCCGGCAAACATGAAGGTGTCGCCATGCGTCAGCGTTTCGAGGAAGGCCTCCTCGATCTTGCCCAGAGCCCGGCCGCCGTGCGAAGCCGAGCCTTTGCTGCCGGCCTTGACGTAACGCACATTGAGCGCCGGCACCTCGATGATGGTGCCGACGTTCAGCCGATATTGCTGCGCGACGCGGGGATTGGAGACCCGCCACATGCCGTCCTTGTTGAGGCGGATGCGGGCGTAGCGCTCGTAGTTCTTCAGTGCGTAGCCGCCGGTGGCGACGAAATCAATGACGCGGTCGAATGTCGGCCGGTCGAGGCTGGCATAGGGCGCTGCTGTCAGCACTTCCTCGTAGAGATCGTCGGCGCGAAACGGCGCTCCGCAGGCGCAGCCCAGCACATGCTGGGCCAGCACATCGAGCCCGCCATTGACCAGCGGCGGCGTATCCTGGGCGCCCAGATAGTTGGCGTCCAGCGCTGCCCGGCACTCCAGCACCTCGAAACGATTGGCCGGGATGAGGATCGCCTTCGACGGCTCGTCCATGCGGTGGTTGGCACGGCCGATGCGCTGCGCCAGCCGGCTGGCGCCCTTGGGCGCCCCGACATGCACGACCAGATCGACGTCGCCCCAATCGATGCCGAGATCGAGCGTCGAGGTGGCAACGATGGCACGTAAGGCATTGTCTCCCATCGCCTTCTCGACGCGGCGGCGCTGGGCGACATCGAGCGAGCCGTGATGCAGCGCGATCGGCAAGGTATCCTCGTTGACCCGCCACAATTCCTGAAACAGCAGCTCGGCCTGGCTGCGGGTGTTGACGAACAGCAGGGTGGTCTTGTGGCGCTTGATCTCGCGGTAGATTTCCGGCGTCGCATAGCGCGCCGAATGGCCGGCCCATGGCACGCGCTCTTCCGAATCGAGGATCGAGATTTCGGGCTTCGCGCCGCCGGTTACGACGATGAGCTCAGACATATCGGGACTTGCCAGGCCTTTGGGCGGATTCTGGCTCACCAGCCAGCGCCGCAACTCGTCGGGCTCGGCCACCGTTGCCGACAGACCGATCGTCTGCAGGCCGGGCACGATGCTGCGCAGCCGCGCCAGCCCGAGCGCCAGCAGATGGCCGCGTTTCGATGTCACCAGCGAATGCAACTCGTCGAGCACGACATAGCGCAGATCCTCGAAGAAGCGCCCGGCATCGCCGGCCGCAATCAGCAGCGCCAATTGCTCGGGCGTGGTGAGCAGGATATCGGGCGGCGCCAGCTTCTGGCGCTGCCGCTTGTGGGAAGGCGTGTCGCCGGTGCGCGTCTCGATGGTGACGGGCAGGCCGATCTCCTCCACCGGCTTGCCGAGGTTGCGCTCGATGTCGACGGCCAGCGCCTTCAGCGGCGAGATGTAGAGCGTATGGATGCCGCGCCGTGCCATACCGGCTTTGCGTCTGGGGCGGTTGGCCAGTTCGGTCAACGATGGCAAGAAGCCGGCCAGCGTCTTGCCGGCGCCGGTCGGTGCGATCAAGAGCACCGATTGCCCGGCTTGAGCCTTCGCCAGCAGCTCGATCTGGTGAGCGCGCGGCGACCAGCCTTTTTCGCCAAACCATCTGATGAATGGCTCGGGCAGAAGGACGGCGGCATTTTGTTTGGCAAGGCGCGGCTGCTCGGTCACGCGAAAGAGGTAGCGCGACGGCGCGCGATCGCCAAGCAAAATCGGAACAAAAGGTGATCGGGTGAGTTGTCCTCACCCCGTACGGGGAGAGGATGCCGGCAGGCAGGTGAGGGACAGCGCGAGCTTTCAATCGCTGGCGCCGCCCCTCATCCGCCCTTCGGGCACCTTCTCCCCGTGAACGGGCCGAAGGAAGAGGCGCTACGGCCGCCGAAAGCCCGTCGGCCCGCCATAGAGATACCCAATCCGGCCGATCGCCTCCTTCAGCCCTTCGCGCGAGACCAGCATGGTGTGGCCGTTGGCGTGGATCATGGTCTCGGCGTCGGTCATCACCGCGACATGCCCCTTCCAGAACACGAGGTCACCGCGTTTCAGCCCGGCATAATCGGGTCCCGGATCGAGCGGCTCGCCGAGGCCTGCCGCTTGCATGTCGGAATCACGCAGCACATTGCGGCCGGCCATGCGCATGGCCAGTTGCACGAGGCCAGAACAGTCGATGCCGAAGCCGGAGGTGCCGCCCCAGAGATAGGGCGTGCCGATAAACATCTCGGCGACCGAGACACAGTCGGCGGCGATATCGCTGACCGGGCGCACATGGCCGGCGATCAGCGCCTCGCCGGAAGGCAACAGCGCATAGTGCGTGCCGCGCGTTTCGGCAGCGCCCGTCACCGTCACCGTCGAGCCCATCGACAATTGCCCGCTGATCGGAAAGCGCAGATCCGGGCCTGGATAGAGAAAAGTGCGCGGCGCCGTGACGATGTGGGTTGGCGCATGCTCGCGTGCGCCCAGCATGGTGGCGCCGACGTAGCCGACATAGCCGTCGCGTTCGGCCTGGACCCAGGCCCAGCCTTCGGCTTCCTCGAAGACAAGCACATCGTCGCCGAACAGTACCTGCGTGTTGACGCCGGCATCCGGGCGCGGTGCCTTGCGCACGTCAGCCACGGAGGCCGTGATCCGAGCCGGACGGCCGGTGACGAAGCGATCGGCCGAAACCTCCCCTTTCAGCCTTGCATCGGCGAGGTCGGAACGGAAGGCGTGGAGGCGGGCATCCCTGGCAGTCAAATCGGTACTCGTTCTAATTCATGGATTGATCAGATGGGCAGTTCATGAGCCCTGGCAACGATACCATCCCCGAAGCGCTCGACAAAGAGCGCGCCTTCGACCGTGCGCCGGATCAGCACATTGCGCTTGTCGAGCTCGTCGCGATGGCGTGACACCAGTTTCAGCGCACCCATCGTGTCGAGCGCGCGGGTGATAACCGGCTTGGTGACATTGAGGCGGGCGGCTAGACCGCGCACCGTGTGCGGCGGCGGGTCGAGATAGATGGTGAACAGGATCGCCGTCTGGCGCATGGTGAGATCTGGCGCGCCGGCGCGCACCTGCGACAGCATCACCTGCTGCCACAGCCGCATCGCCTGGCTCGGACGCATCGAAATCGACATCGCCCGAGCATGACGGCAAATTGTTTCGGTTCCGTTTCAGTTTTGGTGGCGGTCTCAGGGCGTCAGGCATAGCGCCTCGAAATGACCCGCTCCAGTGCACGGATGCCTTGCGCCTCGCCGCCGGCGGGTCCATAGGGGCGATCGGACGGGTTCCAGGCGAAGATGTCGAAGTGCGCCCAGCCCGTTGTCCGTTCGACAAAGCGCTTGAGGAACAGCGCCGCGGTGACCGAACCGGCGAAGCCGTCGGTGGTGACATTGTTGATGTCGGCGATCTTCGACGCCAGCCTGGCGTCATAGGGCCGCCACAACGGCATGCGCCACAACGGATCCTCGACGGCCATGGAGGCCGCAGCCAGTTCGGACGCCAGCGTTTCGTCGCCAGTGTAGAAAGGCGGCAGATCGGGGCCGAGCGCGACACGCGCTGCCCCGGTCAGCGTCGCCATGTCGATCAGCAGTTCCGGCTCCTCGTCATCGGCCAGCGCCAGCGCATCGGCCAGCACCAACCGCCCTTCGGCGTCGGTGTTGCCGATCTCGACGGTAATGCCCTTGCGGCTGGTCAGCACATCTCCAGGCCGGAAGGCGTTGCCGGCAATCGAATTCTCGACCGCCGGGATCAGGACGCGCAGCCGGACCTTCAGCCCGGCAGCCATGATCATAGAGGCCAGGCCAAGCACATTGGCGGCGCCGCCCATATCCTTCTTCATCAAGAGCATGCCCGACGAAGGCTTGATGTCGAGGCCGCCAGTGTCGAAACAGACACCCTTGCCGACCAGCGTCACCTTCGGCGCGCCTTCCGGTCCCCAAACCATGTCGATCAGGCGCGGCGCTCCGACCGAGGCCCGGCCGACCGCATGGATCATCGGGAAATTCTGCTTCAGGAGATCATCCCCCTTGATCACCGACACCTCGGCCTTGTGAGTGGCCGCCAGGGTCCGCACGGCCTTCTCCAACTCGTCCGGTCCCATGTCGCTGGTCGGCGTGTTGACGAGGTCGCGCGCCAGGAAGACGCCGTCGGCGATGCGCCGGACACGACCCGCATCGGCGCCGGACGGCAGCGCAAAACGCAACGCCTTGCCTGATTTCTTGCCGTAGCGAGTGAAGACATAGCCGCCGAGCACCAAGCCTATGGCCGCGAGTTCCGGCTCGGCTGGAGCGGCGGCAAAATGCCAGTCGCCTTCCGGCAAGGCTCTCGCCAGCATGCCGACGGCCAGCGCCCCCTCGCCATCACCGACGCCGAACAAGGCGCCGGCAAGGGAACCGTTGTCGCCGGGCAGGGCCAGCGTCCTGCCGGCTTCGCCGGAAAAGCCGTTGGCGGCCGCCCATGCGATCGTGGAAGGCGAAAGCGCCAAAGCCTCCAGTCCATCCCTCGCGACCAGATGGACCGGCAAGGCAGTGCTTAGTGTCTCGATGAGTTCGACAGGCATTCGATGGTCTCCGGGAGGCTTGCAGATCGTCCTCAGTCAAGTGACAGGGACGTCGAATGATTTCAACACCTATGCACAGAGCCGGACATTGGACATGCCAGGCCAAAGGCTTCCGGCGGGCCGTTCACCGATCCGACGGCTCACTTTTTAACTGTCCGTTAGGGTTAACAGAATATTTCTGCGGGGATGAAGATGGCCACGTGAATGGCCACGCGCAGGAATGGAGAGCCCCGTGCCGATGCCCACCAACCGCAGGATGAACGTCACGGGCAAACGGTTGGTCACCACGGCACTGCTGATGGCGCTGGCGGCCGGTGCTGCGGGGTGCGGAACCAGCAAGCTCACGACCGGCTCGATCGGGCGCACCAGCGGCAAACCGCTGGAAACCATGTCGGCCAGCGAGTTGCACGGGGCGACCGGGCGGCTGGGCGAATCCTACGCAAAGAACCCCAACGACAAGCGGCTGGCGACAAATTTTGCGGCGGCGCTCCAGATGGACGGCGATGCCGACCAGTCGCTTGCCGTGATGCGCAAGCTGGCGATCGCCTACCCCAAGGACCGCGACGTGCTTGCCGCCTACGGCAAGGCGCTGGCCGCCAACGGCCAGTTCGAGCCTGCGCTCGACGCCGTGCGCCGGGCGCAGACACCGGAATATCCGGACTGGCGGCTGATGTCCGCCGAGGCCGCCATCCTCGACCAGCTCGGGCAGAAGGATGAAGCGCGCCAGAACTACCGCAAGGCGCTGGACCTCAAGCCGAACGAACCCTCGATCCTTTCCAATCTCGGCATGTCCTATGTGCTGGAAGGCGATCTGCGCACCGCCGAGACCTATATGCGCTCGGCAGCCCGGCAACCGAATGCCGACAGCCGGGTGCGCCAGAACCTTGCGCTGGTCGTGGGACTGCAGGGCCGCTTCGACGAGGCCGAGAAGATCGCCTCGCAGGAGCTTTCGCCCGAACAGGCGCAAGCCAATGTAGCCTATCTTCGCCAGATGCTTGCCCAGCAGAACGCCTGGAGCCAACTCAAGGATCAGGACAAGGCAAAGCCGGCGACCAACTGAGCGCCGCATGGGCGCCGGCTCCGCACAGCGCAAATCCGTCCACGCATCAACGCTGAAAACCAAGAGCCGCACTGCATTGGCAGTGCGGCTCTTTTGTACGGCTGCAACGAGGCCTACTGGCTTGAGGAATTGTGCTGGTCGCCGAAGATGCCGCGCTGACTGACCTGAATGCCGGCTGGGCCCAGAATGATGGCGAACAAAACCGGCAGGAAGAACAGGATCATCGGCACGGTAAGCTTCGGCGGCAGGGCGGCGGCCTTCTTCTCGGCGGCATTCATGCGCATGTCGCGGCTTTCCGAGGCCAGCACGCGCAATGCGTGCGCCACGGGGGTGCCGTAGCGTTCGGCCTGGACCAGCGCCTGGGACACTGACTTCACCGATTCCAGGCCGGTACGAGCCGAGAGGTTTTCATAAGCCTGCCTGCGCTCCTGCAGATAAGAGAGTTCGGCGTTGGTCAGCACGAATTCCTCCGCCAGCGCCACCGACTGCGAACCGATCTCCTCGGAGACCTTGCGCAAGGCAGCCTCGACCGACATGCCCGATTCGACGCAGATCAGCATCAGGTCCAGCGCATCCGGCCACGCCGCCTGGATCGACTGCTTGCGCTTGGCGGCACGATTGTTGACGTAAAGGATCGGCGCGTAGAAACCCGCGTAGGCGACAAGGATGCAGACGAACAGTTTCACGAAGGCCGGCCGGTCCGGCAGTCCGCCGAGCACGAACAGATAGATCCCTGCCAGCGCGAAACCGACAAAAGGCAGGATCAGGCGGAAGAACAGGAAGCGCGTCAGCGGGTTCTGGCCACGAAAGCCCGCCACCTTGAGCTTCTGCAACGTGCCTTCATCGGCCAACGCACGCCGCAGGTCCAGCCTGTCGACGATGTTGCGCATGCCGATCGACTGCTCTTCGCGCAGCCCCTTGCGGCGACGATCGGCTTCATTGGCAAGCCGCGCGCGCTGCTTGGCGCGCAATTCGTCACGCTCCAGCGCCACCGATCTCATGCGCGTCTTGAGCTGATTGCCACCAAGGGCCGGCAGCACCGTGAAGACGGTCGCGAACACCGCAATGCCAACCAGCAACGCTATCAGGAAGGCAGGATCGGTCAGCGATTTTACGACTTGGTCGGTCATTCGTTTTCAGTCTTTTCGTTTCGAGCTTTCCAAGGTCGGCCTAAACTTCAAAGTTCATCATCTTGCGCATCACCAGAATGCCGATCGACATCCAGACGCCGGAACAGCCGAGGATCAGATTGCCGGTGCTGGTGGTGAACAGCGGCATGATGTAGTTCGGGCTCGACAGATAGACGAGAAGGGCGACGACAAAAGGCAGCGCGCCGATGATGACGGCCGACGCCTTGGCTTCCATGGAAAGCGCCTGGACCTTGGCCTTCATCTTCTTGCGATCGCGAAGCACGCGCGACAGGTTGCCAAGCGCCTCGGAGAGATTACCGCCGGCCTGTGACTGGATCTGGATAACGATGCCGAAGAAGCTTGCCTCGCTGCACGGCATGGTTTCAGCCATGCGCAAGGTGGCATCGGGGATGGACATGCCAATCTGCTGTGAATCGACAATCCGGCGGAACTCGGTCTTGACCGGCTCCGGCGATTCACTGGCGATCAGGCGAATGGCGTCGTTGAGCGGCAGGCCGGATTTGACGGCGCGCACGATGATGTCGAGGGCGTTGGGAAATTCGTTGAGGAACGCCTTGACCCGGCGCGCGCGGCGAAACGAGACGAACCAGCGCGGCAGGCCGAGCGCCCCCGCCAGCAGCGCGCCCGGCAGGACCAGAAGCGGCGCGCCGGCGAGATAGGCAAGCACCGTCAGCGCGATCCCGCAAATGACGGAGTAGATATAGAAACGCTCGATCGAGACCTGCATGCCGGCCTGACGAATCTGGGCCTTCAACGGCGGCTTCTTGACGGCGAGTTCGTTGGTTTTCTGCTTTTCGTCGAGCTGTTTCAGCGTATCCTGGACAGATTTACGCCGCTTGACCGCCTCCGCGACACGGTCGCGCGAAGCCTTGACGACCGAACGATCGGTCTCGGCCGCCTTGATCGTCTCGAGCCGCTTGCCGGCCTGCTTCTCGTTGCTCATCTTCGTGAACAGGAAGGCATAGGCGACCGCACCGGCGCTGAAGCCGGCGAGCACGATGAACGCCAGTACGGTGGTGTCAATTCCGAACATCGACCTCGGTCCCCAGCGCATATCGCCGTTTCAAGGAAACGGCGATATGCGCTATCGCTTTGTTTTGACGCAATTCCCAAGGGAAAGCACTACGCGCTTTTCCCGGGAAAACCGCTTCACACTTTTTCTGGAATTGCTTCCAACCTCGATATGCGTCAGTCAGCGCGTTTCTCCATCGATTCCAGCGCATTGGCGAGGCGCTGTTCCTCGCCATAGTAGCGGGCGCGATCCCAGAAGTGCGGACGGCCGATGCCGGTCGACACGTGCTCGCCAAGCAGCCTTCCATTCGAGTCCTCGCCCTTGATGTTGTAGAGCACGATATCCTGCGTGATGATGACGTCGCCTTCCATGCCGATCACCTCGGTGATGTGGGTGATGCGGCGCGAGCCGTCGCGAAGGCGTGCTGCCTGGATGATGACATCGATGGAGCCGACGACGATTTCACGCACGGTCTTCTGCGGCAGCGAATAGCCGCCCATGGCGATCATCGATTCGATACGGTTCAGGCATTCGCGCGGGCTGTTGGAGTGGATCGTTCCCATCGACCCGTCATGGCCGGTGTTCATCGCCTGCAGCAGGTCGAAAACCTCCGGTCCGCGCACTTCGCCGACGATAATGCGTTCGGGCCGCATGCGCAGGCAGTTCTTGACCAGGTCGCGCATGGTCACCTCGCCTTCGCCCTCGAGATTGGGCGGGCGGGTTTCGAGACGCACCACGTGCGGCTGCTGCAGTTGCAGTTCGGCCGAGTCCTCGCAGGTGATGACGCGTTCCTCGCGGTCGATATAGTTGGTCAGGCAGTTGAGCAGCGTCGTCTTGCCGGAGCCGGTACCGCCGGAGATGACGATGTTGCAGCGGACGCGGCCGATGATCTTGAGGATCTCGGCGCCCTGCGGCGAGATGGCGCCGAACTTGACCAGCTGATCGAGCGTCAGCTTGTCCTTCTTGAACTTGCGGATGGTGAGCGCGGTGCCGTCGATGGAGAGCGGCGGGGCGATGACGTTGACGCGGGAGCCGTCGGGTAGGCGGGCGTCGCAGATCGGACTCGATTCGTCGACGCGGCGGCCAACCTGGCTGACGATGCGCTGGCAGATGTTGAGCAGCTGCTGATTGTCGCGGAAGCGGATGCCGGTCTGTTCGACCTTGCCATTGACTTCGATGTAGACGTTCTTGGAGCCGTTGACCATGATGTCGGCGATATCGTCGCGGGCGAGCAGCGGCTCCAGCGGGCCGTAGCCCAGCACATCGTTGCAGATGTCCTCGAGCAACTCTTCCTGCTCGGCGATCGACATTGCGAAATTTTTGATGGCGATGATGTCGTTGACGATGTCGCGGATTTCCTCGCGCGCGCTCTCGGGATCGAGCTTGGCGAGTTGCGACAGGTCAATGGTGTCGATGAGCGCGGAGAAGACCTGGCTCTTGGTGTCGTAGTAGGTTTCACTTTTTTCGCGCTGGATCTTTTTTGGCGGCTCCGGCGCCATCGATGGCGCCTCAACGGCACGGCGAGTTGGCGGGGTTCCCGGCGCTCCAGGCGGCGCTGCCGCGGGCCGGGCAAGTACCGCCATGTCCGCAGGCGTTGCAGTGGCCGGCGCCGCTGGCGCCGGTGCTGGCTGACGGAACTCCGGGGTGAACCGGCCGCCGTCGTCGGAGCCTCTTTTACCAAACATGATCGACTACCAATTCCGTCCAGAACATGATGCCGAAGCGGTTTTCGGACGACATCATGCTCTACTTCTTGATTTGGAGGGGAGCGTCATTTCTTGTTACGCGAGAGCTTGCCGAGCAGGCCGCCAAGGCCTGCCTTCTTCCTGGCCTTGATTTCGCTGCGACCGGTCAGGACATGCGCGATTTCGTTGATCATGCCGACGACCGGGCTCCTGGCATCCATCTCGCCCAGCATGCGGCCGTTGTTGGCGGCATTTCCAAACAACAACGGGTCGAAGGCGATGACCGACATCGGCGTGAGGCTGAGCGGCTCGGCGAAGTCGGAAGCGGAAATCTCGGGCCGTTTCGGCACGCCGGCCTGGTTGATGATCAGCTTCGGCGGCGGATCGTTCGGGCGAAGCCTCGTCAGCATATCGACCAGGTTCTTGGTGTTGCGCAGATTGGCCAGTTCCGGCGTCGCCGTGATGACGATCTCGTCGGCCTTGATCAGTGTGTTCTTGGTCCAGCCCGTCCAGATATGGGGGACGTCGAGCACCAGCAGCGGCACGCTGCGCTGGGCGGTATCGATGAGTTGCGTGAAGGCATCGGGATCGAAATCATAGACACGTTCCAGTGTGGAGGGCGCGGCGAGCAGCGACAGATGTTCGGCGCACTGGGCAAGCAGACGGTCGAGATAGACTTCGTCGACGCGTTCGGGCGAAAATACGGCTTCGGCGATGCCTTGCGCGGGGTCCTGGTCGAAATTTATGTTGGCCGTCCCGAAAGCCAGGTCGAGATCGGCGACGACCACTTCCGACTTGAACAGCGATGACATCGCCCACGCTACATTGTGGGCGATGGTCGAGGAGCCGACGCCGCCCTTGGCGCCGATGAAGGCGATCGAGCGGCCGATCGGCTCGGCTTCCGGATCGACGAAGATCGATGACACCACGGAGACGATATCGGCCATCGACACCGGTGCGATGACATATTCGGAAATACCGAAGCGAATGAGTTCGCGGTAGAGACCGACATCGTTGTAGTGGCCGATCACCACGACTTTGGAGGAGGGATCGCAATATTCTGAAAGCTGGGCAAGCTGCTCCAGCAATTGCTTCGGTTCGCTGCGCGATTCCAGCAGGATGAGGTTCGGCGTCGGCGCCGATTGATAGAATTCGATCGCCGTGGCGATGCCGCCCATATGCACTTTCAGATGCGCCTTGGCCATGCGGCGATCCTCGCCGGCCCGCTCCACCGGATGCGCGACACCTTCCGTCTCGCAAAATGCCTGGATAGAAATACGCGGCACCGGCCGCAGCGCCTGCATCGCTGCAACATCCGATTGGGAGCTGTCGCCGCCGTCTCCGGGCGTGTCGTAGGCAAGATTGCTCATCGTCATGCTCTTTTCCGTGACTTCTCGTTCCGGTCTCTACGCGGGACCGGCGCTCCTAATACGTCACTTCCGAACTGCCGAGGAACTCGTCCGAAATACCTCTGCCGCGATAGACGTCGATCACCGCGCCGCGGTTCTCGGCGTCGATATCGGACGACTTTCTTGGCCCGAGCAGATCGGCCGGATTGGCGAGTTGCGCAGCGAGGTTGTTTTGAGAGGAGCAGCCGTAATCGGCGTAGTGCTTGTTTTCGGAGGTTGCGAGGATGTCTTCGGGCCAGCGCCCGCATTTGTCGGTCTGGGCTCTCACCGAAATATAGGAAACGCGGATAGGCGCCGAGGCTTCCGGGGAAACCGACTGGTAGGAGGTCACCACGATCCGGTTTCGCTTGATGCCGCCGGCAACCGCCAGCCTGGCGAAATCGCGCGCCGCGGCAGTCGCCGCCACCTCATTGGCCGAGCCGATCGGGATTGCGATCGTCAGCGCCGGGGCAGCGCTCCTGTCGTAGCCGTCAAGGAAGCCCAGAAGCGTGTCGCGCTGCGAGCCGGTCATGCCGCGATCGCCGGCGCCGACCGGGAGGTCCAGCTTCTGGTTCTTCTCGGCAATCATGATCGGATGCGTGGTGCGATAATCATCGGGAATCGCCCCAACCGTGATGCTGTCGCGCTTGGCGCAACCGGCGAGCGAGGCGGCGATCGCGATCGCCAGGATCGGCATTGCCGATCGGCTGATCCGGGCACGGCCGGACCGCACTGTCGCGGCGACCGCCATTGCCTTCGATGTTGACTGAGACATGTCCGCTCCCCGCTTACTTGTAGATGAAGCCGACAACGCCGTGGTAGCGGCCGTTGGGCTTGTCTGTCTGCATGGTGCCGTAGACGCGGTTGACGCGGCCAAGGAACATGGCCGGGCCATCGCCAGCGGCGTTGAAATTGTCATCCGGCTTGGCCAGGTCGTTGCGCGCCACCGGCCGCGCCAGATAAGGCGTGATGATGATGACCAACTCGCTTTCGTTGCGGACGAAATCGCGGCTGCGGAAGAGCGTGCCGAGCACCGGGATCTTGGTCAGTCCGGGCAAGCCGTTTACCGCCTGCCTGACGTCGTCGCGGACGAGGCCGGCTATCATCATCGATCCACCCGAAGGCAGTTCCACGGTCGTGTCGGCCAAACGTTTGCGCAGCGATATGACGTTGGTGTCTCCGAAAGAGACCGCGCCTTCGGTGGTCGGTTCGGAAACCGACGTCCTGACCTTCAGGCTGATGCGACCGGGCGACAGCACCACAGGCTGAAATTCCAGGCCGATGCCGTATTCGATTTTCTGAGCCGTCCAAACCCTGTCGGCATTCTGATTGGCATCCGACTTGGCATTTGTAACGGCGCTGACCATATTGTACTCGCCGCCGACCTTGAAGGTCGCCTTCTCACCGGAGACGGCCGTCAAAGTAGGCTCGGCCAGCGTTTTCATGACGCCGGACTGCTCCATCGCAGTGATGTAGCCCTGCAGAGCAGAGGTGGCAAAATTGACCCCCGAACTCGACAACGGCTTGCCTAGGCCGGGGAAGGTGTCACTGGTCGCATTGAAGCTGATGCCGTTGGAGCTGCCTTTGCCAACCATGTTGACGCCGAGCTGCTTCATCACCGAGCGGCTGACTTCGGCCACGGTCACCTTCAGCGTCACCTGGTCGTCGCCGATGATCTGCAGCAGGTTGACGATCTTCGAGACCCGGCGTTCGGCATCCGGATTGTTGATGTCGACGCCGCCATTGGCATTGCCGCCTGCCGCGGTCTGCGAATACTGACCGGTCGTCGCTTCACCGCCGGACACGAAGATGGTTGCCAGATCGACGGCGCGCTTGGCATCGAGCGGCGTGTCCACCGTCCCGGTCAGGACGACGTTGTCGTTCAGCAACTCGACCTTGATCTCGGCATTCGGAAGGAAGCGCTTGAGATAATCTTCCAATCCGGCGACGTCGCGTTCGACGGCCAGATCCAGGCTGGCGATCTGCTCGCCATTGGGACCGAAGACGAAGATGTTGGTTTCGCCCACCGACTTGCCGAACAGATAGATCCGCCTTGCGGTGCGGGTCACCGCATCGGCGACCGCGGGGTTGGCGACCAGGATGTCGTAGGCGTCGCTCGGCAGATCGATGACCACCGATTTGTTGAGGCCAAGCTTGACACGTTGCGTGGCCGACGAGGCCATGACCCCGACGCTCTTTCCGGCGGCCTTGGCGTCGACAAGGCCACTTGCATGGGCTCCGAGAAAAAGCAGACCGATGGCCGCAGCCGTGGTGACCGGCAGTCTAGCGACTAACCTCATTTCCTTGCCCCTACTTCGGAAACTTCGCCCGATTTGATCAACCGCACCGTTCCGCGCCGCCCATTGCCGGAAACGAGGTAGTCGGCTTCATCGGTACCCTTTTCCTTGTTGTCGGTGATCGAGCGCAGCGCCAGCGTCAGGCGATCGGCCATCTGCTGGGCGACGGTGATGATCTCGGCCTGCTGCGGCGTCAGCTCCAGCGTCGCCGTCTGTCCGACCCTGGTCTTCTTGCCTTCCTCGTCCTCCTGGATGGTCTGATCGATCGCCAGGACGCGGATGTTCTTGAGGATGGTCTCGGTGGTGAATCCGCTACCGGCGTTGCCGGTGTCGGATCTGCGGGTCATGATGACGTCGACAAAATCGTTAGGCAGGATAAAGCCGCCTGCCGACGTGTCGGCCGAGATCGCGGTGGCGACGGCACGCATGCCGGTGGGCAGGATCGAAGACATGAAGCTCTGCCCCTCGCCGATCAGCTTGGAGCGCCGCAACGGCTCACCGGTGTACATCGCCATGCGGGCGACGGAGCCCTTCAGCTTCTCCCGCGCTTCGGGTTCGGCGGCACGGGTGATGAAATTCGCATTGATGCCATCGGACGGCCAGGACTCCCAGCTGAGATTGTTCTCAAGCGGGCTTCCCATCGGCACGTCGCCGGAAAGCACGAGCACATCCTGCAAGGCGATGGCCGGCGCCTGCGGGGCATCGACGACGACCTGCTGGGGCGGGACCGCCACCATATTCTTGGCAACATAACCTGCACCACCCGCCGCGGCCACCGCCACGCCCAGAATGATCAGTCGGGATGCTGGCATCTGTCCGAACCCTCGCCTTTAGGCAACCACCTAGCCAGGCCGGACTTTGCAGCGGCAATCGTCAAAACAAGGTTAATACAATGCTTACGATCGTGATTAATTCAAGGTTTACATAATTACACGACCATGCTCCGACAAAATGAAAAAGGCGGCCAAGCCGCCTCTTTTCAGGATCGATGCCGAAAGGGCAGAGGAGGTTCGCTACATCAGGTCGCCAACCTTGCCAATGCCCATTCCATCAAGGGCGAATCGGGATAGGTCAGCAGCCCGCCAATGCCGAGTGCGATGCCATAGGGAACGCCATTCATCTCGTCGGCGAAATGGCGCAGGACCGGATTGTGACTGGTGTAGGTCGCCAGCGGCGATTTCCGATAGAAGAGAATGGCGAGCGTCAGCATGCCACCGATGAACGTCGAAGCGACGAGGTAATTGACAAGGTGAATGTTGAGCCCCATCCAGATGGACGTGGCTGCCAAAAGCTTGGCATCGCCTCCGCCCATGCCGCCGAGCGCAAACAGACCGAAAGTCACGGCCAGCACCAGGCCGCCGGCGGCGAAATGCCAGCCGTAAGTTGCCCAGTCCATACCCGTCAGTGGCGCAACCACGGCAAAGACGGCCACAAGCAGCACCGGCACCCGATTGGAGATTGTCATCGACAGCGCGTCGGAGATCGCCGCAAAAAGCATGCAAAACGGAAAGACAACGAAGATCAGCGCGTTGAGCATCGGTCTCTCATGGTTGGAAAGGCAACGATGGCTGCAGGTTAGGCGGCTTGGGTTAAGGATTGGTGAGTTCTGCTGATGCGGGGCAAATCCCGGGAAATGTCAGGGCGCCAAGCGGCGCAGCAAAGACCAAAGCCAAACGATCTTCAAAGACAAAAGGGCCGCCAGCGAGGCGGCCCTTCCAGTCTACCAGTCGAAACAGGATGCTAGACTATTACTTACAAGCAGCGTTCGTCGGATCCTTCACGCAATCCGCGATGTCCTTGAACTTGTTGTTCAGGGCATTGCCGAGCTGACCAGCGCCAACCATGATGGCAAGCGCGATGAGAGCTGCGATCAGACCGTATTCGATAGCGGTCGCGCCGGATTCGTCCTTCGCGAAACGTGCGATGAGATTAGACATTCGAGAGCTCCTACTCCACGTGTTACAGCACTTCCGTCAACTTCTGTGGTGGTTGATCGGATGCTGCCAATCTACGGAGAAGCTCTTTCAATCGGCTTAATAAACAGCCTTACCGATTCCTTTCCCGCTTCGAACAGCTTGCGTGGTTAACCGTAAACTAAACGCTGGACAGTAGCTCGCCTGCCCGTGAAGAGCTGTAATTTCACGGCTATCGGCAGGATGCATTGTTACATTAGCTGGCAGCAGGATTGGTGCGAATACCCCGGCGCCGGTCAAGGGTTTAACCGTTGGTTCACCAATCTCCTTCATGTTTCTTTGAACAAGTTTTGCCGCTGTGGAGCGCCTTGATGACTGCCATGAAATCGTCATTCCTGCTTGTCGCGCTTCTCGCCGTCCCGGCTTTTGTGCTGCCGGCCAAGGCCGGAGCCGGCATCGAAGTGACGATGAATCAGGCCAAGATCGTCAAACTGACACGCCCCGCCGACACCATAGTCGTCGGCAATCCGGCGATTGCCGACGCCTCCGTCCAGGATGCATCGACGATCGTACTGACTGGCAAGGGGTTCGGCGTCACCAATCTGGTTGTCCTCGACCACGATGGCAGCCCGATCGTCGACGAGCAGGTGACCGTGGTGCGCCAGGACGCGTCGTCCGTGCGTATCTACAGGCGCGCCTCGGTACAGACCATGTCCTGCACGCCCTATTGCGAAAGCTCGTACAAGAGCGACTCGGAAAAGTCGTCCGAAGCCGAGATGAGCGCTGGGCAGTAAGCGCCTCAGTTGGCTCGATTGTCTCGGGAAAGCCGCGTCGGTTAGCGGCCGGTTAATGTCGCCTGGTCGAATTTAACGGTCATTCAAACCGGAGCTAAATGGGTTCTTGATAGTGGTGCTGACGGTACCGCATCAGGATCGCAGGAACGGGATATGGGCGACGTTTTGGACGAGGATTCAGAACGCGAGATCTGCAAGGCCAAGGCAGGGCGCGTGACGTTTGCCCCTCATTTCCTTCGTGATCGGCGCGGCAGCACGGCGATAGAATTCGCGATGCTTGCGCTACCGTTTGCGGCTCTCGTCTTCGCCATCCTCGAGAGCTGCGTTTCATTTGCCGGACAGGAGGTGATGGCCAACATCACCGATGATATCGCCCGTCAGTTGCGTACTGGCCAGTTGAGGCAAGCGGATGTGACGGAAGAGAAGCTGAAGGGCTTGGTCTGCGCCAGACTCGAGATCATTGTCGCGAAGGGTTGCCCCGGTTTGCTGGTGGATCTGCGCCCGTTCAAGACCTTTGCCGGGGCAGCCAGTGCGGGTTTCACGATTTCCGGCTCGACCATCACGCTGACGGGCAAGGATCCGGATACAGGCAAGGACCCGGCTTTCGGGACCCCTACAATAGGTCCGGCAGAATCAAAGAACATGCTGCGGGTCTTTTACCCTTGGCCGGTCATGACCGATTTCATGGCTCAATACATGTCGAATATGGATGGCGGCAAGACTCTGCATTACGCGACGACAACGTGGCAAAACGAGCCATTCGACAACTGAAATTGCACGTGTAAGCAAAAGGAAAAGTGCATGTTTCGTGCGGGGGCACATCCGGGGATGTCGGTTAGCTGGAAGAGAGCGGAGCGGTTTTTTTCCGATCGGCGCGGCATAGCGGCCGTCGAGTTTGCCCTCATCGTGCCTGTCTTGCTGATCATGTATTTCATTACGATGGAGGCCTCGCAAGCCATCGAGGCCAGCAAGAAGGTCAGCCGCATCAGCTCCATGGTTGCCGACCTCGTCACGCAGCAAACGTCGGTGGTCAACGCAGATCTCACCGACATCATGAAGATCGGCAACTCCAGCCTTCAGCCTTACAACCGCTCGGTCGCCAATATCTCCATTACGGCAATCGACATCAGAACCGACCCGAACAATCCGATACCGCAAGCAAAGGTGGCGTGGTCCTGGAGCGTGCTGGATGGAAAGACTGGCCGCGACTCCAACCCGACAACTTCCACCACCGTTCCGGCGACGCTCAATGTTGCGGGGACTTTCCTCATTCGTGTCAAAACCACTCTAGCATACCAACCGATCATCTCCTGGTCGGAAGGCTCCGAAAAGCCGCTCGGATTTATCTCGGCCTTCAACGAAGGCAAGATAACGATGAGCGAAACCTACTATCTCAGGCCGCGCCGGACCACGTCGATCCCCTGCAGCGATTGCTGAAGCAGCTCTGGCCCATCCGACCCCGGCTTTATTGCGCGCCGCTGTCGGTGCTGCCCGACACCAGGCGCACGATGGAATCGGCCATCGCATAGTCACTCGCAGCGGCGAGCGTGAACCCTCCCGAATGTTTCGATTCCACGAAATCGTAGACTTCCGGCGACTGCGATCTGAGATTGGTGAGGAAGACGGTCAGTCGGCGTTTGGCTTCGGGGTCGAGATCGCTGCGGACGGCGTGAGGGCCGTATCTGAGCACGCCGGAGGTCCAGATGATCTGGAGCGCGGCTTCTGGAATGCCCGCCGCCTCCAGTCGCGCCGCCGTGCCGTCCGGATCAGCCGGCTGATCGCCAGCAATCGCCGTCCGGTTTTCCGCCGTGGCCCGCTCCCAGCCGAACAAGGCATCGGCCTGGCCATCGACCAGCATCGCTTCTGCGGCGGCAGCCGAGCCGGCATGAGCGAGGAATGGCGCATCCTGGCTGATCTTGATGCCGTCGGCCGCCAGCCCGGCGAGCGGTAGAAGCGAACCGCCGACATTGTCGGAAGGCGCCATGGCGATGCGGTGCGTTTCCAGGGCCGCGAGATCGGAAAGCCTGCCGTCGCGCGTCAAAAGCACGGAGCGGATGCCCGTGGCACCGTCGGCATCGACCGGCGCCACAAGAGGTTCGACGCAGCCGCAGCGCTCCGAGGCGGTGGCGTAGGCGGTCGCCGAATAGACCGCGTACTGAATCCGGCCATTGGCCTGTGCCTCTATCAGCGCCGCATAGTCATGCGCGACGACGAATTCCACCTTCATGCCGAGCGCCCTGCCGTAGGCGTCAGTCAGCATGGCCAGACCCGGAACCGTGTTGCCGGCGCCCGGCTCGGCAACGATGCCGATCCGAAACGTGCCGATCTGGTCGCGCCAGTCGGCGTGCGCGGCGAGCTGCGAGGCCAGCAGCGCTACAGTGGTCGCCAGTGCACTCCAACCCAGGTCAGCCCGTCTCATCGATCCATGCCCCGCACGCCGTTCCTTGAAGCGCATCGCATGTCTCAAGGATGCGTACAGCGCGCCTGCCCGACTTCGCGACCATCGCGTCAGGCCGTTGCCGCCTGGTTTACGATTTGCCAATGCCGCGACGGGACCTTATGTCTGGTCAACCAGACTGGCAATGACGGCACCGATGGCACGCGCTTTCCTCTTCGTTCTCGATTCTTTCGGCATTGGCGGCGCCGCCGATGCCGAACCCTATGGCGACGCCGGCTCGAACACATTCGGACATATCGCGCTGGCCTGCGCGGAAGCCCGCGCCGATCGCGAGGGCCTGCGCGAGGGACCGCTGAAGGTGCCCACCATGGTTTCGCTCGGTCTCGGCCGCGCAGCAGAAACCGCAACCGGCTTCCAATTCGACAGCAAAGCCGCTGTTTCAGCCTCCGCTTTCCACGGCGCCGCGCAGGAGATTTCGAGCGGCAAGGATACGCCGTCGGGTCACTGGGAAATCGCCGGGCTGCCCGTGCGGTTCGACTGGGGCTATTTCCCCGATAAGGTGCCCACCTTCCCTGCCGAACTGACCGAAGCGATGATCCGCGAGGGTAAGGTGCCGGGCATTCTCGGCAACTGCCATGCGCCCGGCACGGAGATCATCGAGCGCTTCGGCGAGGAGCATATCCGCACTGGCCAGCCGATCTGCTACACCTCGGTCGATTCCGTCCTGCAGATAGCAGCGCACGAAGTTCATTTCGGCCTGGAGCGGCTCTACGAGTTCTGCAAGACGGTACGCCGGCTGGTCGATCCGCTGAAGATCGGACGGGTGATCGCACGGCCTTTCCTGGGCGAAACATCGGCCACCTTCGAGCGCACCTACAACCGCCATGACTACGCCGTGCCGCCGCCTGAGCCGACGCTGCTCGACCGCTTGACCGGGCGCGGCAGCCGGGTGATCGCGGTCGGCAAGATCGGCGACATCTTCGCCCATCGCGGTATCTCGGAAGTACGCAAGGCGCCCGGCAACATGGCAATGTTCGACAAGGCGCTGGGTGCGATGGACGATGCCGGCGACGGCGACCTGGTGTTCGCCAATTTCGTCGACTTCGACACCGATTTCGGCCATCGCCGCGACGTCGCCGGCTATGCTGCAGCGCTCGAAGCCTTCGACCGCCGGCTGCCCGAGGCACTGGCAAAGCTGAAGCCGGGCGATCTGCTCATCCTCACCGCCGACCATGGCAACGATCCGACATGGCGAGGCACCGACCACACGCGCGAACGCGTCCCGGTCATCGGCACCGCACCGGGTCTCACGGGCGGCGACATCGGGCTCAGGACCACCTTCGCCGATATCGGCGAGACGGTCGCCGAACACCTCAAGCTGGCGCGCGGCCGCCACGGCGCTTCCTTCCATGCGGCGATAGGCGGCCATGCCTGAACTGCCCGAGGTCGAAACCGTCCGGCGCGGCCTGCAGCCGGTTCTGGAAAGCGCGCGGATCGTACGCGTCGAGGCGCGCCGGCCCGATCTCAGATTTCCGTTTCCGGCGAAATTTGCGCAGCGGCTGACCGGCAAGACGGTCATCGCGCTTGGCCGCCGCGCCAAATATCTCACCATACACCTGGACGATGGCCCGGTGATGATCTGCCATCTCGGCATGTCGGGCTCGTTCCGCATCGAGACCGCCGATGAGAAAGAGACGCCCGGCACGTTCCATCAAGAGCGCTCGAGGAATGCCAAGCACGACCATGTGGTGTTCCATGTCGTGTCGCCTGTCGGCGTCCAGTCTCGCGTGGTCTTCAACGACCCGCGTCGGTTCGGCTTCATGCTGTTTGCGGAAGGCCTGGCCGAGGCGCATCCGAT
Source organism: Mesorhizobium sp. L103C131B0 (assembly GCF_000502275.1). Lineage (NCBI taxonomy): Bacteria > Pseudomonadati > Pseudomonadota > Alphaproteobacteria > Hyphomicrobiales > Phyllobacteriaceae > Mesorhizobium > Mesorhizobium sp. L103C131B0. Next base: position 60,547 of record NZ_AYXC01000012.1, read on the forward strand.
GCTCGCGGGACTGGGCGTCGAGCCGACCGGCAATGCGCTGGAAGGCGCCCTGCTCGCCTCTCTGCTGAAGGGCCGCAGATCGCCGTTGAAGGCGGCGCTGCTCGACCAGAAGCTGATTGCCGGGCTCGGCAATATCTATGTGTCGGAAGCGCTGTGGCGCGCCGGCCTTTCGCCATTGCGCGAGGCAGGCACCATCGCCGGGACCAGCAAGAAGGCCAAGGAACAGAGCGAACGACTGGCCGAGGCAATCCGTTCGGTGATCGCCGATGCGATCGCCGCCGGCGGGTCTTCGCTGCGCGACTATGTGCACACAGACGGGTCGCTGGGCTATTTCCAGCATTCCTTCGCGGTCTACGATCGCGAAGGCGAGCCCTGTCCGACGCCCGGCTGTCGCGGCCACATCGAGCGCATCGTGCAAAGCGGCCGCTCGACCTTTTATTGCCGGACCTGCCAGCGGTAAGCTAGACGGTCCTTCAGTGCCGCAACCAGGAGGCCAGCCCATGAGCTATGAAACCATCATCGTCGAGACGCGCGGCAAGGTCGGCCTGATCACGTTGAACCGGCCTAAGGCGCTCAACGCGCTGAACGCGCAGGTGCTGGCGGATTTGCTGACGGCGGCAAAGGGGTTCGACGCCGATCCCGGCATCGGCGCCATGGTCATCACCGGTTCCGAGAAGGCTTTTGCGGCGGGCGCCGACATCAAGGAAATGCAGGCCGTCACCTACGCGGAGGCCTATGTGCAGGATTTCTTCGTCGGCTGGGAAGAGTTTACCCGTGCGCGCAAGCCGATGATCGCCGCTGTCGCGGGCTATGCGCTGGGCGGCGGCTGCGAACTGGCGATGATGTGCGATTTCATCATTGCCGCCGACACGGCCAAGTTCGGCCAACCCGAAATCACGCTTGGCGTCATTCCCGGCATGGGCGGCTCGCAACGGCTGACCCGCTTTGTCGGCAAGTCGAAGGCCATGGACATGTGCCTGACCGGTCGGATGATGGATGCCGCCGAAGCCGAGCGCAGCGGCCTGGCCTCGCGCGTCGTGCCGGCCGGCGAGTTGATCGAGGAGGCGATGAAGGCCGCGGCCAGGATATCAGAGTTTTCACTGCCATCGGTGATGATGGCCAAGGAGGCAGTCAACCGCGCCTACGAGACGACGCTGGCGGAGGGACTGCGCTTCGAACGCCGGCTGTTCCACTCGCTGTTTGCGCTCGACGACCAGAAGGAAGGGATGGCAGCCTTTGCCGAGAAGCGGAAGCCGAATTTCACCAATCGCTAGAGTGGCGGCGGCGAGGACCAAAAAGAAGCCAAAGCGGCGTTGACGCGCCGGAAAAGCTGAACTATAAGCCGCTCCAACCGAGGCGGCCGTTGGCTGCCCGTTTGTTTTTTGCGCCCTGCGGCATCCCGCATGCGCCCACCAGATCAGAAGAGAGGCATCATGGCCAATACCTCCTCGGCCAAAAAGGCAACGCGCAAGATCGCCCGCCGCGCAGCGATCAACAAGAACCGCCGCTCGCGCGTGCGTACATATGTCCGCCAGGTCGAAGAGGCACTGGCTGCCGGCGACAAGGCAGCCGCGCTGGAAGCCTTCAAGACCGCAGAGCCGGAATTGATGCGCGCCGCGACCAAGGGCGTGATCCATAAGAATACGGCATCGCGCAAGGTGTCGCGTCTGGCTCACCGCCTCAAGGTGCTGTCGGCCTGATTGACCGTTCCTGAACTGTCGTTCTTTCAAACCCGGCCAATCGCGCCGGGTTTTTTCGTTTGCCGGCAAGCACTTAAAAAGAACGGCCGCAAAGCACGCCCGAGCCGCATTCCAGAGTCTGGAATGCTTTGCCGGCACATACACTCCCACTGATATTCCAATCCGCCGAAACGGCCCACGCCAATAAATTTGGCTGTCACAAATTGCTGATGTTTTTCAACGACTTGCTGGAAGTGATCCACAGCTTGTTCACATCGCCTGTGGGCGATAGGCAGCAAGTTGGTGTCAAGCGAATTATTTCAGAAAATTTCAAACCGCACAGCCATTTTCATATTCGCGGCAAAAGGGTTTGAATCCCAATGGCTTTGTCAAAATATGCGCTTCCAGCACGGAGCCCGAACCGTTGTTCACTAACCAGATTCCTTAAAAATCCGTTAGAGGTGGCCTTGCCCTATCCACAGCGATTTCGGTAATGTCGATCTATCGAAAGGGACGGGCCTTAGCCCTTAACCCAGCCTGAATCGGCCAGCTAACAGTGGCAGAATTCATGACGTGGATCAATTCCGCGAACGGGTATGGCTTGCCTTTTCGATACGATAGGGGACTGGCGTAATTGTACATGGCAGCTTGATGGCGCACCGGCGTTTTCGCCGGGTAGCACCGCTTTGCCCGAACATGTCAGACGGACTGGCCTTAAGCAGCCGGGACCGATCCCATTCTGACGAGGCAACGTCATCCGCCGGCGGCGGCGGTGGTGTTGTAGCGAAGATACGGTCGCCGGAAACATGGGTGCAGGAGGCGCACTCCCGGCGGAAAAAAGGTACAAAGGAAAAGGGACGCACAATCATGCAGAGCGGCATCGAGCGGGAGCTTACGGGCGACCTGCCATTTCCCGGAACATTGGTCGGAGCGCACGATATGGCGGCTTCCAGCGACGCGGAACAGAAGTTCGACCGGGTCAAGGCCCAGTTGAAGGCGCGCCTGGGAACCGAGGTCTATTCGAGTTGGTTCGGCCGTATGAAGGTGGCTGAGGCTTCCCGGGGCATTGTACGCATCTCGGTGCCCACGGCCTTCCTGCGCTCGTGGATCAATGGCCATTATCTCGATCTCATCGCCGATCTGTGGAAGCACGAGGATCCCGAAATCCTCAAGATCGAGATGGTCGTGCGCACCGCGACCCGTCCTGCCCGCAATGGCGCCGAACCCGAGGTCGTGCCGGCGCGCAAGATGACCAAGCATACGCAGACCGCATTGGCGGCCGGCACGGTCGGCCCCGGCAGGGTGGAGCGGGCGCCCGCCCCTCGTCCCGGCACGCCGATCGAGAGCGAATTCCGGCACAATGTGCTGGGGTCGCCGCTCGACCCGCGCTACACGTTCGGCTCCTTCATCGAAGGCCCGTCGAACCGGGTGGCTTTCGCCGCAGCCAAAGCCGTGGCGGAATCGCAGTCGAGCGCGGTGCGCTTCAACCCGCTGTTCCTTCATGCAACCGTCGGGCTCGGCAAGACGCACCTTTTGCAGGCGATTGCGGCCGAATCCCTGAAACAGAACCCGAAATCGCGCGTCGTCTATCTGACGGCCGAATATTTCATGTGGCGCTTCGCCACCGCGATCCGCGACAACAATGCGCTGACGCTGAAGGAACAGCTGCGCGACATCGACCTCTTGATCATCGACGACATGCAGTTCCTGCAGGGCAAGTCGATCCAGCACGAATTCTGCCATCTCATCAACATGCTGCTCGACAGCGCCAAGCAAGTGGTGGTTGCCGCCGACAGGCCGCCGTCGGAACTGGAATCGCTGGAACCGCGGGTGCGCTCGCGCCTCAATGGCGGTGTCGCGCTGGAAATGTCGGCGCCGGACTTCGCCATGCGCATCGGCATGCTCAAGCTGCGGCTTGCCACGGCCAAGGTCGACGATGCGTCGCTCAATATTTCGGAGGAGATCCTCAACCATGTCGCCCGTACCGTCACCGGCAGCGGGCGTGAGCTGGAGGGCGCGTTCAACCAACTGCTGTTTCGTCAGTCGTTCGAGCCGGCGATCACCATCGACCGCATCGACGAGATCCTGGGGCACATCTATCGCTCTGGCGAGCCGAAGCGGGTGCGCATCGAGGACATCCAGCGCATCGTGGCGCGCCACTACAATGTGTCGAAGACCGAGTTGCTGTCCAACCGGCGCACGCGCACCATCGTGAAGCCCAGGCAGGTCGCCATGTACCTGTCGAAGGTATTGACGCCGCGCTCGCTGCCGGAGATCGGCCGGCGGTTCGGCGGGCGCGACCACACCACGGTGCTGCATGCGGTGCGCAAGATCGAGGACCTTTCCGGCGTCGACAACACGCTGGCGCAGGAACTGGAACTGTTGCGCAGGCTGATCAACGACCAAGCCTGATCGGCGCGGCAAACGGAGCGCGCCGGGTTAGAGTATTCGGTCGTCGCGCTTTAAATTTTCTTGTTTTGATGCATGTCTTTGTCCCAAAACCGCTGCGCAGTTTTCGGCGACATGCATCGGTTGCCGGCCAACGTCCGCTTTATCCCCAGAAAGCCCGCTTAACCGGCGCGAACCGGTGGCCCGGACTTGCGTTTGCTGGCTTTTTCCTGTCAGTTTGCATAGATTCTGAGCCTGTTCAGACCTTTCGCGGGGCGCCGCCCACTGGTGACCCGTCCATTCATTCAAGCGAGCCTGTTTCGTCATGCGTGTTATCCTGGAACGGTCCAATCTCCTGAAGTCGCTCAACCACGTTCATCGCGTGGTCGAGCGGCGCAATACCATACCGATCCTGTCGAACGTGCTGCTCAGCGCCGAGGGCGCCAGCCTTGAAATGAAAGCCACCGACCTCGACCTCGAAGTGACCGAAGCGACGCCGGCAAAGGTCGAGCGCGGCGGGGCGACGACGGTTCCGGCGCACCTGCTCTACGACATCGTGCGCAAGCTGGCCGACGGCGCCGAAGTGATGCTGAAGACCGACGAGGACGGCAACGCCATGACGGTAACGTCGGGCCGCTCGAGCTTTCGCCTGCAATGCCTGCCGCAGTCCGATTTCCCGGAGCTTTCGGCGGGATCCTTCTCACACATCTTCCGGCTCGATTCCGTCGCCCTGAGAGGCCTTATCGAAAAGACCCAGTTCGCCATATCCACCGAAGAGACGCGCTACTATCTCAACGGCATCTACCTGCACACGCATGAAACTGGCGGCAAGCTGAAGCTGCGTTCGGTGGCGACCGACGGCCACCGCCTGGCGCGCGCCGAGATCGACGCTCCGGCCGGGTCCGAAGGCATGCCGGGCATCATCATTCCGCGCAAGACGGTCAGCGAGTTGCAGAAGCTGGTCGACGATCCCGATGTCGCGGTGACCACCGAATTGTCCGACACCAAGATCCGCTTCACCATCGGCAGCGTGGTTCTGACCTCGAAGCTGATCGACGGCACTTTCCCGGACTACCAGCGCGTCATTCCGACCGGCAACGACAAGAAGCTGATCATCGACCGCCAGAGCTTCGCCGCCGCCGTCGATCGCGTCTCGACCATTTCCTCCGAGCGCGGCCGCGCGGTGAAGCTTTCGATCACCGAAGGCCAGGTGACGCTTGCCGTCAACAATCCGGATTCGGGCAGCGCCACCGAGGAACTGGCGGCCGACTATTCGTCCGACCCGATCGAGATTGGCTTCAACGCCAAATATCTGCTCGACGTCGCTGCTCAACTGACCGGCACGGAAGCCAAGTTCATGCTGGCCGATGCCGGCTCGCCGACGCTGATCCACGACATGGCCGATGAGACCGCGCTCTACGTGCTGATGCCGATGCGGGTGTAGCCGCACTGCGGCACACTGCAGCATAGTGATTGCGGCGACTTCTATAGGCGGATAGCGGTTGCCGGAACAAAATCACATAAGTAAGCTCACACTTACGAATTTCCGCAATTATGCGGCGTTGTCGATCGGCTTTTCACCCGGCGCGGTGGTGTTTTCCGGCGACAATGGCGCCGGCAAGACCAATCTCCTGGAAGCCATCTCGCTGCTGACGCCTGGCCGCGGCCTGCGCCGCGCGCCCTATGTCGACGTGGCCCGCGAAGGCGGCGATGGCGGCTTTGCGCTCCACGCAAGGCTCGACGGGCCGGAGGGACAGGTCGAGATCGGCACCGGCATCACCGGGGGTGAAGCGGCCGGCGAGGGTGGTCGCAAGGTGCGCATCAATGGCGCGCCGGCAAGGTCGGCCGACGCCATGCTGGAATGGCTGCGCGTGGTCTGGCTGACGCCGGCCATGGACGGCCTGTTCCCCGGACCTGCCGCGGACCGGCGGCGCTTTCTCGACAGGCTGGTGCTTGCGATCGATCCCGGCCACGGCCAGCGCGCGCTCGACTATGAGAAGGCGATGCGCGGACGTAACCGACTGCTTACGGAAGGTTCGCGAGACGGCGCATGGTTCGACGCCATCGAGATGCAGATGGCCGAAACCGGCGTGGCGATCGCGGCTGCGCGCGCCGAACTGGTGCGCCTGCTTACCGCCATGATCGACAGGCTGCCTTCCAGCGGGCCGTTTCCGCAGGCCGACATCAGCCTCTCCGGCGACCTTGAAAGCGACGTCGCCACAGCACCCGCCGTGGACGTCGAGGAACGCTATCGCGGTGCCCTTGCCGACGGCCGCGAGCGCGACCGCGCCGCCGGACGCACGTTCGATGGCCCGCACCGTTCGGATCTGCTGGTGCGCCACCGCCCCAAGGCGATGCCGGCCGAACTCTGCTCGACCGGAGAGCAGAAGGCGCTGCTGGTCGGCATCGTGTTGTCGCACGCAAGGCTGACCGGCGAGATGTCGGGGATGACGCCGATCCTGTTGCTCGACGAGATTGCCGCGCATCTCGATGCCGGCCGGCGCGCCGCGCTGTTCTCGATCCTGGAAGAGCTGAGCTGCCAAGCCTTCATGACCGGAACCGACGCCGCGCTGTTTTCCAGCCTGAGGGGACGCGCGCAGTTCCTCACCGTCGACCACGGCACGGTTGGGCCAACCGAAGAGACCTGACAAGCTTTTTGCTCCGCTATATGGTCCGGCAATGACCCCTGCCGCCCTCACCGACGAAGAGCTCGAACGCTATGCCCGCCACATCGTGCTGCCCGAGATCGGCGGCGCCGGCCAGCAGAGGCTGAAGCGGGCCCGGGTACTGGTCATCGGCGCCGGCGGGCTCGGCGCGCCGGTGCTGGAATATCTCGCTGCCGCGGGCGTCGGCACGCTTGGCATCGTTGATGACGACATTGTCTCGCTGTCCAATCTGCAGCGGCAAGTGATCCACGCCACCGATACGGTCGGCACGGCGAAGACCGAGAGCGCCAAAGCAGCGGTCGCCCGGATCAATCCCCATGTCGCGGTGGAATTGCACGGTTTCAGGCTGACGGCCGACAATGCTGCCGTCCTCGTCACGCGCTACGACGTGGTCGTCGACGGCTCCGACAATTTCGAGACGCGCTATGTGGTGGCTGATGCCTGCGCGGCGGAAAAGCGGCCGCTCGTGCATGCCGCCGTCGGCCGCTTCGACGGCTCGGTGACGGTGTTGATGCCGTTCGGCACCGGCGCCGACGGCAGACCGAACCCTGGATATCGCGACCTCNACCTCTTTCCCGAAGCGCCGCCAGAGGGGCTGGTGCCGTCCTGCGCGGTGGCCGGGGTCGTCGGTGCGCTGACCGGCGTCGTCGGCACGCTGCAGGCGATGGAAGCCATCAAGCTGATCACCGGCATCGGCGAACCACTGGTCGGCCGGCTGCTGCTCTACGATGCGCTGTCGGCGCGCTTCGACACGATCCGCTACAAGAAAAACTGACCGCATGGATCAGTCCACCAGCGTCCTTGTTACGCAGCTCGCCTCCGATTTCGAGCGCTGGGATGAACTGCTCAGCCTGATCATGCATTCCTTTGCGCCGATGGACGGCGTCATCGATCCGCCCTCCTCTGCGCATCTGCTGAGCGTCGAAAGCCTGAGGGACAAGGCTGGGCGGGAAACGGTGTTCGTGGCTCTGCAGGGCGGCCAGATCGCAGGCTGCGTTTTTGCGCTGGAGAGACCCGATGATTTCTATGTCGGCAAGCTCGCCGTCGAACTCGGGCTTCAGGGCCAAGGCATCGGCAGACGATTGATGCAGGCTGTCGAGGATCTTGCCCGCAACCGCAACAAACCCGCCATCGAACTGCAGACGCGGGTCGAGCTCACGGCAAATCACGCAACCTTTGCGCGTCTCGGCTTCCGCGAAACCGCGCGCACGGCGCATGACGGTTATGACCGGCCGACCTCGATCACCATGCGCAAGGAGTTCGCGTGAGCCTCGCCCTCAGCGCACAGGAGCAGACAATCGCCTCCGGCCATGACGGGGCGGCGATGGCGATGCGCATCGTTGCCGAAAGCGCTGCGCTGCTCGGCGCGCCGCGACTGATCCCGATCGCCTCGACGCATATAGACGGCGCGCTCTATCACGGCGATTCCGGCACGCTGTTTGCCGAAAGGCTGGTCGATGGCGGCGCCAGGGTCGCGGTGCGCTCGACGCTCAATGTCGGCGCGCTCGACCTGATGGGCTGCTCGCGCGTGCGCCTCGAAGAGCCGGCGCGCGGCATGGCGCGACGAATGATGGAGGCCTACCGCAAACTTGGCTGCGAGCAGAGCTGGACCTGCGCGCCCTATCAGGCCGGCCACAGGCCAGCGCTTGGCAGCGATGTCGCCTGGGGTGAATCCAACGCGGTGGTGTTCTGCAATTCGGTGCTGGGGGCACGCACCAACCGCTATGGCGACTTCCTCGACATCGCCTGCGCCATATCGGGGCGCGCGCCGGATTACGGCCTGCATCGCCCCGAGAACCGGCAGGCACGGCTGGTGTTCGATGTGTCCGGCCTCTCCGCCTCGTTCCTTGGATCCGAGATCGCCTGGCCGGTGCTGGGCAACCTCTACGGCCGTGAGGTCGGCAATGCGGTCGGCGTCGTCACCGGCATATCCAGCCATCCCGGCGAGGATGCGCTGAAGGCCTTCGGCGCGGCGGCGGCATCGTCGGGCGCCGTCGGCCTGTTCCATATCGCTGGGGTAACGCCAGAAGCGCCCGACGCCGAGACCATCCTGGTGGGCGGCAGGCCGGAAACGATGATCCGCGTAACGCCGGAGATGGCCATGAAGGCCCGCGCCGGCCTGTCCACCGCAGCCACGCAGACCGCCATCGATGCCGTGGCGATCGGCAGTCCGCATCTGTCTTTGGCCGAATTCGATGCACTTGAGCGGCTGATTGGCGGGCGGCGGCTCAGCGTGCCGATTTACGCCTGCACCGGCCGCCACGTGCTCACCAGGCTGGAGCAGAACGGCAAGCGCAAGATGCTCGAAGCCAGCGGCGTCATCATCGTCGCCGACACCTGCGTGGTGGTGACGCCGATCCTGCCGAATCTGGCCGGCGGCGTGCTGATGACCAATTCGGGAAAATTCGCGCACTACGCGCCGGGCAATACCGGTTACGCCGTGCTTTACGGCTCGCTGGCCGACTGCGTGGAAAGCGCGGTTGCCGGTAAGCCCAGGTTTACGGATATCGCCGCATGAGCGCCATCGCTGAAATCCTGGTGCCGGGCAGCGGAGGCGAAGGGCTGGCCTTGGTGCTGATGGCGCCGATCAGCTTCTGGGGCGGCGTCGATCCGAAGAGCGGCCGCATCGCCGATGTCCGTCACCCGCAGCATGGCGAGACCATTTCCGGGCGTGTGCTGTTCCTGCCCGGCACGATCGGCTCGTCCTCAGCGTCAGCCGTGCTGATGGAACTCGTCCACAATGGCCATGCGCCGACGGCACTCGTGCTGCACGAGCCGGACGCGATCCTGCTGCTTGGCTTGATTGTGGCCAGGGAAATGGGCTGGCCGGCGCCGGTAGCGCTCAGGCTCAGGCGCGACGCTTTTGAGGCCTATCGCGGCAAGCGTGTGAGTGTCGCGGCGGATGGCGCCCTCACAACCGCATCCTGAACGCGGCCCGCTTCAAGTCCGTAGCGGCAGCACGCGGTCCGGCGGCCGGTGGCCGTCGAAGAAGGCGCGGATGTTGATGATCACCTTCTCGCCCATGTCGATGCGGCCCTCGATCGTCGCAGAACCCATATGCGGCAAAAGCACGACTTTGTTCTTGGCGGCAAGCTTCAGCAGTTTCGAGTTCAGCGCCGGTTCGTGCTCGTAGACGTCGAGGCCGGCGCCGGCGATCTTGCCGTCCTGGATCAGCTTGACCAGCGCTTCCTCGTCGATGATGTCGCCGCGCGCGGTGTTGACCACATAGGCGGTGGGCTGAAGCAGAGCTAGGCGCCGCGCCGAAAGCAGATGAAAGGTCGCCGGCGTCGACGGGCAGTTGATCGAGATGATGTCCATGCGGGCAAGCATCTGGTCGAGGCTTTCCCAATAGGTCGCCTCCAGCCCTTCCTCGACCGCCGGCAGCACGCGATGGCGGTTATGGTAGTGGATCGACAGGCCGAAAGCCTTGGCGCGCCTCGCAACCGCAGTGCCGATGCGGCCCATGCCGACGATACCGAGGCGCTTGCCCCAGATGCGCCGGCCGAGCATCCAGGTCGGCGACCAACCGGCCCATTTCTTGTCGCTGGTGAGCACATTGGCGCCTTCGGCCAGCCGCCGCGGCCCGGCCAGCATCAGCGCCATGGTCATGTCGGCCGTATCTTCGGTCAGCACGTTCGGCGTGTTGGTGACGGTAATGCCTTTCTTGGCCGCCGCCGCCACATCGATCTTGTCGACGCCATTGCCGAAATTGGCGATCAGCTTGAGATTGTCGCCGGCCTGGGCAATCAGCGCCGCATCGATCTGGTCGGTGATGGTCGGCACCAGCACATCGGCTTCCTTGATCGCCGCGACCAGCTCCGGCTGCGTCATCGGGCGGTCCTCGACATTCAGCCTGGCGTCGAAGAGTTCGCGCATGCGGGTCTCGACCGGATCGGGCAGCTTGCGCGTGATGACGACGAGAGGCCGTTTTTTGCCTGCCATTGTTTCCTCGAACCCGATCTCGTTGAGACCTCTTTAACCAAGACAGGCGAAACTGAATACCGGTCGCGGTGCCTGCCACTCCTGTAACAAGCGGTGCCGCCGAAGACAAAGAAAAAGGGGCGCCCGGACCAAAGGGCACGCGCCGAAAGGAATGAAAGTGTCTGGTTTCGCGTCGCTTCGCCTGATCCTCAGCGCAGCGCTTCTCGGCGCTCTCCTGCATTCCCCGCAAGCCGCGGCGCAAGGTGCCGCCGCACCTGTGCAGACGGTCACGCTCGGGCCGAGCGGCCTGCCGCTGCCGCGTTTCGTCAGCCTGAAATCGGCTCGCGTCAACTCGCGCGTTGGCCCCGGCGCCAACTATTCCGTCGACTGGATGTACACAAAGGCCGGCCTGCCGATGGAAATCATCCAGGAATTCGATACCTGGCGGCGGGTGCGCGATGCCGATGGCTCGGAGGGTTGGATCAACCAGTCGCTGCTGTCCGGCCGCCGGACCGCGATCGTCGCCCCTTGGCAACGCACCAAAGGTGGCCGAATCAATCTGCTCGACGATGCCGATAAGGACGCCAGCGTCATCGCCATCATCGAGCCGGGCGTTACGGGCACGATCAAAACCTGCGATGGCCAGTGGTGCGAAATGACCTTCGACGGCCACACCGGCTGGATCGCCCAGTCGCAGGTGTGGGGCGCCTATCCCGGCGAGCACGTCAAGAATTGAGATTGCTGGAGGCCTAACGGCCGATACGGCCGAGATGGGTGTCCTGAAAACCGGTCGACAGTTTGAGACCGTAGCCGAGCGCGCGGTCGACGGCGATGTGGATGATCCAGATCAGACCAATCGCGGTCGCCGTCGAATTGGCCAGAACATATCCGGCGAGGGCCAGCAACAGCGGGACGATCAGGATGTGCAACGCGTTGTAAGCGACAGCGCCGATCCGTGCCCCGGCGAGATAGCCCAGCATCGACAGGTCGGGCGCCAGAATAAGCAGGGCGAACAGCCACCAGGAAACGCCTGACGCGGCATAGGCGACTATAGCCACGACCGCGACCGCAACCCATTCGAGCCGGATTGCAAAATCGACAGGTTTCACGGGTTGGGGCTTAAACGCTGCGCTTCGGGCGCAGCCTCACCACGATGTCGACATTGGCGATCTCCATGCCTGCGGGTGGCTCCGGCAGGTCGGAGACGGTCACCGGACCGCTTTCTATATCGAAGATCCTGTTTTCGCCTTCGATGTAAAAATGATGGTGATCGGAGGTGTTGGTGTCGAAATAGGTCTTGGACCCCTCGACCGCCAGGATGCGCAGCAGGCCGGCCTGGGTGAACTGGTGAAGCGCGTTGTAGACGGTGGCGAGCGAGACCGGCACGCCGGCGGCGACCGCCTCTTCATGCAGTTCCTCGGCCGAAAGGTGGCGGTCGCCCTTGGCAAACAGCAGATCGGCCAGCGCAATGCGTTGGCGTGTCGGCCTAAGGCCGGCTTCGCGAACCCGCTTGTCCACAGCGACATTTTCCTTCCGGCCGCCCAGATCCATCTATCCGTCCAAGCCCACAGTTCTGCCTCAAGACACGCCCAGAGTGGCGAAAAAACGTCATCAACCGAAACTGGATACCTCCCGACATATATTCTGTTGGCGGAATACGATCAATAGAGCGACGTGCGTCCAGTTGGACGCACTAAGTGCGCTCTATCGCTTTTTTGGCGTCGCATCGTGCTTTCCGGAATCGAGATCGATTTCGGGCCGATGCGAGAGCGCGCATTGACCCGGGCAGACGGGCGGGTTAAGCGCAAACGCCGGTTTCCGGACCGAAAGGGATTGTGTTAGGAAACCAACGACAAGGGCGCCCCACCGCCCGGGACATTATGGGGACGAGACATATGGCGGGTTCGAAATCCAGCTACGGTTATGAGGAATTGCTTGCCTGCGCCCGCGGCGAGCTGTTTGGGCCCGGCAACGCCCAGCTGCCCTATCCGCCGATGCTGATGTTCGACCGCATCACCGAGATCAGCGAGACCGGCGGCGCCCACGACAAGGGCTTCATCCGCGCCGAATTCGACATCAAGCCGGACCTGTGGTTTTTCGCCTGCCATTTCATCGGCAATCCGATCATGCCGGGGTGCCTGGGCCTCGACGCCATGTGGCAATTGACGGGTTTCTACCTCGGCTGGCTCGGTGAGCCGGGCAAGGGCATGGCGCTGTCGACCGGCGAAGTGAAGTTCAAGGGGATGGTGACGCCTTCGGTCAAGAAAGTGGAATACGGCATCGATTTCAAGCGCGTCATGCGCGGACGCCTGGTTCTCGGCATCGCCGATGGCTGGCTTAAAGCCGACGGCGAACCCATATACGCGGCGACAGACCTCAAAGTGGGGCTGTCCAAGCAATCGGCCGCCTGACCGGCGCCACTGCAGCAGGGCGTTCCCGGACGCGCAACGACGCTGCGGCATTTTGGTTTTGCGTATGATCGCCGGCGAAAACCGACTAGGGTTTCGGGATCATCCGCTGGAAGGAGTTGCGAATGAGAAGGGTCGTCGTCACAGGCCTCGGCATCGTATCGTCGATCGGCAACAACGCCAACGAGGTGCAATCCTCGCTCCACGATGCCAAATCAGGCATCAGCTTCTCCGATTCCTTCGCCGAACACGGCTTCCGCTGCCAGGTCTGGGGCGCGCCGACGCTCGACCCGACCCCTATGATCGACCGGCGCGCCATGCGCTTCCTGAGCCAGGGCGCGGCCTGGAACCATGTCGCGATGGACCAGGCGATCGCCGACGCCGGGCTTGGCGAAAGCGACATCACCAATGAGCGCACCGGCATCGTCATGGGCTCGGGTGGCCCCTCGACCCGCACCATCGTCGAGGCGGCCGAGACCACGCTCAAGAACAACAGCCCCAAGCGCATCGGTCCGTTCGCGGTGCCGAAGGCGATGTCGTCGACCGCGTCGGCGACGCTCGCCACCTGGTTCAAGATCCACGGCGTCAACTATTCGATCTCGTCGGCCTGCTCGACCTCGGCGCATTGCATCGGCAACGCCTACGAACTGATCCAGTGGGGCAAGCAGGATGTGATGTTTGCCGGCGGCCATGAGGACCTCGACTGGACGATGTCGGACCTGTTCGATGCCATGGGGGCGATGTCGTCGAAGTATAACGACAAGGCGTCAACAGCTTCCCGCGCGTATGACGCCAATCGCGATGGCTTCGTCATCGCGGGCGGCGCGGGCGTCCTCATCCTGGAGGAGCTCGAACACGCCAAGGCGCGCGGCGCCAAGATCTACGCTGAGATCGTCGGCTATGGCGCGACGTCGGACGGTTACGACATGGTGGCGCCGTCGGGCGAAGGCGCGGTGCGCTGCATGCGCCAGGCTCTGGCGACGGTGTCCGCGCCGGTCGACTACATCAACACCCACGGCACCTCGACGCCGGTCGGCGATTCCCGGGAAATGGGCGCCATCCGAGAGGTGTTCGGCGACACGATGCCGTTCATCACCTCGACCAAGTCGCTGACCGGCCATTCCCTTGGTGCCGCCGGCGTACAGGAATCGATCTACTCGATCCTGATGATGCAAGGCGGCTTCATCGGCGAGAGCGCCCATATCGAAAACCTCGATCCCGAATTCGAGGGCATGCCGATCGTGCGCAAGCGCATCGACGACGCCAGGATCGACACGGTTTTGTCCAACTCGTTCGGCTTCGGTGGCACCAACGCAACGCTGATTTTCCAGCGCTATTCCGCATAAGGCTAGCGTTTTATTGTAGGGGGATTGCCGGCCATGGACGGACTGATGAAGGGCAAGCGCGGGCTTGTCATGGGCGTCGCCAACGATCATTCGATCGCCTGGGGCATCGCCAGGAAATTGTCCGAACACGGGGCGGAGCTTGCCTTCACCTATCAGGGCGACGCCTTCGGGCGCCGCGTCAAGCCGCTTGCCGAGAAACTTGGGGCGTCACTGGTGGTGCCGTGCGACGTCGAGGACAGCGCATCGGTCGCCGCCACCTTCGAGACGCTCGGCAAGGAATGGGGCGGGCTCGACTTCGTCGTCCACGCCATCGGCTTTTCCGACAAGAACGAGCTCAAAGGGCTCTACGCCGACACCAGCCGCGACAATTTCGTCCGCACCATGGTCATCTCCTGCTACTCCTTCACCGAGGTCGCCCGCCATGCCGCCCCGCTGATGAGCGAAGGCGGCGCGATGATCACGCTGACCTATGCCGGCTCTGTCCGCGTCATGCCGAACTACAACGTCATGGGCGTCGCCAAGGCCGGGCTGGAAGCCAGCGTGCGCTATCTCGCCAACGATTATGGCCCGCGCGGCATCCGGGTGAACGGCATATCGGCGGGACCTGTGCGTACTTTGGCCGGCGCCGGAATCTCGGACGCCCGCCACATGTACTCCTACCAGCAGCGCAACTCGCCGCTGCGCCGCACGGTGACCATCGACGAGGTCGGCGGCTCGGCGCTCTATCTTTTGTCCGACCTCTCGTCAGGCGTCACCGGCGAAATCCATTATGTGGATTCCGGCTATCACATCGTGTCGATGCCAACCCTGGATGAGTTGAAGCAGACCGACAGCGTACGCGATTAACTCACCAGTAAAATTAGATGCATCGGCGGAAACTCATTTTAAGGAGATATCCGCTAGAAGTCTTATGGGCTTGGGCTCTGCGCGTTCTTGCTGGGCGCAAAGGATGCTTTAGCCTTTATGAATTTGCGCTTGATATTTCCGAAAGTCGAGTTGATTTCGGGATCATGCGACAGGGACTGAGCAATGCCTGCTGTCAGCAACCCGAAGCGAACACCTGTGTTCCGGCTGCTCACCGTCGCCAGTTCGGGCCTTGGCAGTTTCATCCTTGGGCTTTGGGGCCTCCGGCATGGTTTCGGGGACGGCTTTGCCGGCATGCAGGCGGAAACCATGATCGGCATCGCGTCGGCGCTATGCGCGCTGGCCGCCGCCGGTGCTGCCTTGTCCTTCTTCGCCGGCGTCGATGAATCGGTGGACTACGTTTTCAACGAAACCCATTTCGACAAGCTGACCGGGCTTTTTGCGCGGCCGGCGATGGTCGGCAGGATTGCCGACGCGGCGTCCGCGACGATCAGGACCGGTGAGCCGGTGTTCCTCATCGACATCGACATCGACCGCTTCAAGCAGATCAACGACGCCATCGGCTACAGCCATGGCGACGAACTGATCCGCGGCTTCACCAAGCGGTTGAAGGCCTGCATGCCCGAAGGCGCGGTGATGGGGCGCATCGGCGCCGGCGAGTTCGCTATCCTTGTCTGGGAACACCAACTCCAAAGGTCCATGGAAAGCACCGTCGAAACCATGATCGAGGAGATGCTGAAGCCGTACCAGCTCGATTCCCACCTGCAGTCGGTCGGCCTGTCGGTCGGCATCGTGGCGATGCCAAAGGATGGCGTCGATCCGGTCCTCATCCTGCGCCGCTCCAACCTGGCGCTGCAGAATGCCCGCGCCGGCGGCGTGGGCAACTGGTCGGTCTTCCATTCCGACATGGGCCAGGTCGCCGACTACCGCCACTGGATCGAATCCGAACTGCACATCGCCTTCGTCCGTGGCGATTTCGACCTTCACTACCAGCCGCAGCTCGACCTGCCGACCGGCCGTATCGTCGGCTACGAGGCGCTGATCCGCTGGAAGCACCCGGAACGCGGCATGATCCCGCCGATGGAATTCATTCCGATCGCCGAAGAGACCGGCATGATCCACCCGATCGGCAATTGGGTGCTGAACAAGGCCTGCAGCGATGCCCGTCATTTGCCCGAGGACTGCTTCGTTGCCGTCAACATCTCGCCGGTCCAGTTCATGACCAAGGATTTCGTCGGCATCGTGCGCGATACGATGGCCAGCACCGGCATCAAGCCGTCGCGGCTGGAGCTCGAAGTGACCGAGACGGCGATGATGCAGGACCGCGACCGCGCCGCCACCATCCTGCAGCAGCTTGCCGACATGGGCATTTCGGTGGCCGTCGACGATTTCGGCACCGGCTATTCCAATCTCAGCTACCTGATCGACTTCGCCTTCGGCAAGCTGAAGATCGACCGCTCCTTCGTCAGCCGCATCGACACCGATTCGAATTCGGGCGCCGTCGTCTCTACCATCGTCGGCCTGTCGCGGGCGCTCGGCGTCGGCATCATCGCCGAAGGCGTCGAGACCGAGAACCAGGCGACGCTTTTGCGAGCAGCTGGTTGCGAGATGGTGCAGGGCTATCTGTTCGGCAGGCCGGCGCCGCTCAAGATCAAGCCTGGCGATATCAGACCGACCATTCCCGTCCACGAGCCGGCGCGCATCGTCAGCATGCATTGAGGCGACCGGCACCGTCCTATCGGCGCGCGGAGAAAACCTTGAACATGCCGTCGCGGGCGAGCTCGGCATGGCTGGAGAAGACGGCCTTCAGAACCGGTTCGTAAGGCAGCTGACGGTTCGCCACCATGAACAGCCGCCCGCCCGGCTTCAGCGCCTTGCCCGCCGCCTGGATCATGCCGGCGCCGATTTCCGGCTCGGCCGCCCGGCTGCGATGGAAGGGCGGGTTCATGACGATGGCATCATAGCGCCGCTCGACCGGCTCGCTCAGCAGATCGGTCCAAAAGAAGCCGGGCTCGAAGCCTGTCTGGCCGATATTGCCCTTGGCCGCCTCAAGCGCGTCGAAATCCGCTTCGTAAAGGTCGAGCCCCGTTATACCGGATGAACGTGCCGCGACCTCGGCGGCGACATAACCCCAGCCGGCGCAGAAATCAGCAATGTTGCCGCGCAGGTCTTTGGGCAGGTTGTCGACCAGAAGTTTCGAGCCGGCGTCGATCCGGTCGAAGGAGAACATGCCCGGCGCAGTGCGGAAGCGGTCCTCTACGACCAAGGCAGGATTGGCGACGCGCAGTTTTTCCGCAGGCGCCAGATCGACCGGACGGCGAAGCCAGAAGGCGATGCCGTGATATTTCGGCAGATGCCCTTCGATGGGGACAAGCTCGTCGATGCGCTTGCGCAGGCTGGCGATGCCTTCGTCCTTACCGCCGGCGACAATGATCAGACCGCCCGGCGTGACGCGTTCGATCGCCTCGGCAATACGCATCTCGTTTAGCCCACGATGGCGGCCGGCAAGCACGAGCGCTGCATCGAATGCATCGCCTTCCGAGCGGGGCGTTACCTTGTGACCGGCACGCTCCAGCGCTCGGAGATGCGGCCGGAAACCCTGTGCAAGATGGAGCTCTGCCTCGAAGCCTTCCGGCAAGCGGAAGCCGGGCTCCGCACCCAGGAACAACACACGCTCGCCCTTTTGCGGCAGAGGGAGCCCCTCGGCCTCGAAGGGATGGAACAGTGTCTTCAGCGGCTCAGCGGCCATTCTTCGATTCTCATGTCGTAGACGGGTATTAAACGAAAACGGGCGCGACATAAGCCGCGCCCGTTCAACTCTATTGTCAGACCACTCAGGCGGCGTTTTCTTCGCCTTCGGCCTTCTTGTCGCGGGCGATTTCCTTGCCGGTGGCCTGGTCGACGACCTTCATCGACAGGCGGACCTTGCCGCGCTCGTCGAAGCCCATCAGCTTGACCCAGACCTTGTCGCCTTCCTTGACGACGTCCGAGGTCTTGGCGACCCGGTCGTTGGCAAGCTGCGAGATGTGGACGAGGCCGTCACGCGGACCGAAGAAGTTGACGAAAGCGCCGAAGTCGGCGGTCTTGACGACCGTGCCTTCGTAGATTTCGCCGACTTCCGGCTCGGCGACGATGGTATGGATCCACTTCTTGGCCGCCTCGATCTCCTTGGCGTTCGACGAAGCGATCTTGACCGTGCCGTCGTCCTCGATGTTGATCTTTGCGCCGGTCTTCTCGACGATCTCACGGATAACCTTGCCGCCGGAGCCGATCACGTCGCGGATCTTGTCGGTCGGGATGTGCATGACCTCGATGCGCGGTGCGAACTCACCGAGTTCGGGGCGGGCGCCGGTCAGAGCATGCGCCATCTCGCTGAGGATATGCTGGCGGCCGTCCTTGGCCTGGTCCAGCGCGATCTTCATGATCTCCTCGGTGATGCCCTCGATCTTGATGTCCATCTGCAGCGAGGTGATGCCGCCTTCGGTACCGGCAACCTTGAAGTCCATGTCGCCGAGGTGATCTTCGTCACCCAGGATGTCGGACAGAACCGCGAAGCGCTCGCCTTCCTTGATCAGGCCCATCGCGATACCAGCAACCGGCTTGGCCAGCGGAACGCCGGCATCCATCAGCGCCAGCGATGTGCCGCAGACGGTGGCCATCGACGACGAACCGTTGGACTCGGTGATCTCCGAGACGACGCGCAGCGTGTAGGGGAACTGGTCCGCGCTCGGCAGCATCGGACGGATGGCGCGCCAGGCGAGCTTGCCGTGGCCGATTTCGCGGCGGCCCGGCGAACCCATGCGGCCGGTCTCGCCGACGGAGTAGGGAGGGAAGTTGTAGTGAAGGAGGAACTTCTCCTTGTACATACCGGTCAGCGAATCGACATACTGCTCGTCCTCGCCGGTGCCCAGCGTGGCAACGACCAGCGCCTGGGTCTCGCCGCGGGTGAACAGCGCCGAACCGTGCGTGCGCGGCAGGACGCCGACTTCCGAGACGATCTTGCGGACAGTCTTGAGGTCACGGCCATCGATGCGCGAACCGGTGTCGAGGATGTTCCAGCGCACGACCTTGGCCTGGAGTTCCTTGAACACCGAACCGATCTGCTCGGAGGTGTACTTGGCGTCTTCGCCTTCAGCCGGGGCAAACGCAGCCTTGACCTTCGCCTTGACGGCGTCGACGGCAGCGTAACGCTTCTGCTTGTCGACGTTCTTGTAGGCATTGCTGAGCTCGTCGCCGACGATCTTCAGCATTTCGGCTTCAAGCGCGGAGTAGTCCGGCGCCGTGAAATCGCGCGGCTCCTTGGCGGCAACTTCGGCCAGCTTGATAATGGCGTCGATCACCGGCTGGAAGCCCCTGTGGCCGAACATGACGGCGCCGAGCATCAGCTCTTCGCCGAGTTCCTTGGCTTCGGACTCGACCATCAGCACGGCGTCGGCGGTGCCGGCGACAATGAGGTCGAGCCTGGATTCCTGCATCTCATCGACATGCGGGTTGAGCACGTATTCGCCGTTGATGTAGCCGACTCGGGCGCCGCCGATCGGGCCCATGAAGGGAACGCCCGACAGCGTCAAAGCGGCCGAGGTGGCGACGATCGACAGGATATCGGGATCGTTCTCGAGGTCATGCTGGACGACGGTGACGACGATCTGGGTGTCGTTCTTGTAGCCGTCGGCGAAGAGCGGGCGGATCGGGCGGTCGATCAGGCGGGAAACCAGCGTTTCCTTTTCGCTCGGACGTCCCTCGCGCTTGAAGTAGCCGCCGGGGATCTTGCCGGCGGCGTAGGTCTTTTCCTGGTAGTTGACGGTCAGCGGGAAGAAATCGAGGCCTGGCTTCGGCTCCTTCATCGAAACGACGGTGGCGAGAACCTTGGTTTCGCCGTAGGTCGCAAGCACCGCGCCGTCAGCCTGACGTGCGATCTTGCCGGTTTCCAGGATGAGCGGACGGCCGCCCCATTCGATTTCCACTTTGTGGTAGTTGAACATATCTTGTCCTTAATAAGCGGAAAGGGCCGCGCCGTTTCACGGTGCGCGGATGCCCTTTCCCTTGCTTCCTTTCTCGGGCAGCCACGGGCAAGACAACGGGAAGCTCGGGTAGATTTCGGCACTGGTTAGCGCACGAGCGTCCTGCAATCCTGCCCCATGACCGTCCATGGGCGGTTTCGAGTGGCCTCTGCGCGCTCGAAACCGGGTCTAGCCAATCGATGCGACTGGCAGAATGCGCGACCGGCGGGCTCTCCTTCGAAAGCCCGCCGGTCAATTCGTCAACGGCGCAGACCGAGCTTCTCGATCAACGTCTGATAGCGCGCGTCATCCTTGCGCTTGAGATAATCAAGCAGGCTGCGGCGCTGGGAGACGAGAGCGAGCAGACCACGGCGGGAATGGTTATCCTTCTTGTGGTCCTTGAAGTGGTCGGTCAGGTTCTTGATGCGCTCGGAAAGGATGGCCACCTGGACTTCCGGAGACCCGGTATCGCCCTTGGCGGTTGCGAATTCACCCATCAATTCCTGTTTGCGCTCGGCAGTAATCGACATCGTGTTTTTCCTTATCTGTTTGAGGAAACGGGTCGCCCTCAGCCGGGATGTCGTCCAGCAGGGGCCGGTGCAAGCAAAGCGACATGGCGCGATGCTGCGGCGCATATAGGGCAATTCCCCGGAAAACACCAGCCCATTCATAAAGCCGGCTTGTCGCAGCCCTTTGCTCGGGAATCCAGGATTCCCCTGACACCGAAACCTTACAGCCACTTCTTGCTTTTGAAGAAGACGATCAGCCCGACAGCAACGGCCAGCATGAACAGCAGCGAAGCCGGGTAGCCATAGTAGGCTTTCAGTTCCGGCATGTTCCACGGCGAGCTCTCGGGATCGAAATTCATCCCCCAGATACTGACCAGGAAGGTTAGCGGCATGAAAATCACCGAGACGATGGTGAGATAAGAGATCACATCGTTGGTGCGTGCCTGGCTCAGCGACAAATGCATTTCGATCAAGCCGGTCAGCATATCACGCTGGTTCTCGACCAGCTCGATCAGCCGCAATGCGTGGTCGAGCGTGTCGTTGAAGAAGATTTTCGTCTCCGGCTTCACATAGGGCACGTCGTTGCGGATCAGCGTCGCCAGCGCGTCGCGCATCGGCCACAGCACGCCCTTGAGCACATTGGCGTCGCGCCGCAATTCGTGCAGCTGGCGCATCTGATGCTTGTGAGGCGTGTTGAGCATCTCGTCCTCGATGCCATCGACCTCCTCGCTAGCGGCCTCAATCGGCGGGAAATAGCTGTCGACGATGGAGTCGATGAGCGCATAGGCCAGATAGTCGGCGCCGCGCATCCGCAAGCGGTTGGGCAACGCTGCGGCGATGCGCTTGCGCACGGGGTCGAACGGATCGCCTTCGCGCTCCTGGAAGGTGACGACGAATTTCTTGCCGAAGAACACCGCGATCTGCTCATAGCGATGCACCTTGACGTCGTCGATCATGCGCATGACGACGAAGGCGTGGTCCTCGAAGAAGTCGACCTTCGGCCGCTGGCCGGTGTTGACGACATCTTCCAGAGCCAGTGGATGCAGGTTGAAGATCCGGCCGATCTCCTCGATCAGCTGGATGTTGGCGAGACCGGTGCAGTCCAGCCAGACGACCGGCCAGTTGTCGCAATGGGTGTTGAGATCGTCGATGCTGGCATCGTTGATGGTCTTGAATTTTTCAGGCGAAATCAGCGTCAGCCGCAGCTCGGACCGTCGCGCCGCCGGATCGGCGATCAGCGTGCCGGGCGAGGCGCCAACCGGCGGCCGGCGCGTTGTCACCGGCGCCCGCTTCTTCACCGCCTCAGCCTTTGCCATGTGCCCCTCGGATGTGACGTCGACGTAAGACTAGACGAGAGTGGTCAGCCGACAAAGACCCGCTTCGGCTTGAACATGCCTTGCTCGATGGCGCCGATGGCGACAAGCTTGCCGCGCGCGGTGGCGCAGGCTTCCTCGGCTTCCACGGGCGCGTCGCGGCCGCGGATGATGACGGGATTACCAAGGCGGATTTTCGTCGCCGCTTCGTCGCTGATGGCAATCTGCGGCAGGCAGTCGAGCGCGGCGGCCGTGTCGACAAGCAGCGCATCGATGGCGCCGAAGTCGATCGGCGCATCGGCAACATCGGCGTCGCCCTCTCCGTCAGCTTCGCGCTGTTCGCCGAAACGGGCGACTTCCAGTTCGGCGAGGGTGACGAAATCCTCCTGGGTGAACGGCTCGACCTCGACCCGGCGCAATTCGGCGATATGACCGAAGCAGCCGAGGTCGCGGCCCATGTCGCGGGCCAGCGAGCGCACATAGGTGCCCTTGCCGCATTCGACCTCGAACAAAGTGTGGTCGGCAGCGTGCTCGACGATGTCCAGACGGCCGATCTCGATCTCGCGCGCGGGGATGTCGACTGTCTCGCCCCCACGGGCGAGATCGTAGGCGCGTTCGCCTGATATCTTGATGGCCGAGAATTGCGGCGGTGTCTGCATGATGACGCCGGTGTAGTTCGGCAGCAGCGCCCTGACATCGTTTTCCGCCGGACGGCGGTCGGAACTTTGCGTCACCAGGCCTTCGAGATCGTCGGTCGAACGCTCCTCGCCCCAGGCGACGGTGAACCGGTAGATTTTGGCGCCGTCCTGCACATAAGGCACGGTCTTGGTTGCCTCGCCGAGCGCGATCGGCAGCATGCCAGAGGCCAGCGGGTCGAGCGTGCCGGCATGGCCGGCCTTTTCGGCCTGGAAAAGCCATTTGATCTTGGAGACGGCTTCGGTCGAACCCATGCCAACCGGCTTGTCCAGCACCACCCAGCCGGAGATCGGCCGTCCCTTCTTCTTGCCGCGGCGCCCCACTATTTCTCGTCCTTGTCGTTGTCTTCGCCATCGGCACCCAAGTCTCGCGCGACTTCGGGCGATTTCAGCAAATCGTTGATCCTGGCGTAATTGTCGAAGGACGTATCGAGCTTGAAGCGGAACTCCGGCATGAACTTCATCTGGCGGAGCGCGCCGGAGACGCGGCCACGGACGAACTTCGCATGCTTGTTGAGCGCGTCGATGACCGCACCCGTGTCCTTGGCGCCGAGCGGCGAAACGAAGGCCGTTGCGACCCTCAGATCAGTCGACATGCGCACTTCCGAGACCGAAACCACGGTGTTCTCGATCAGCGGGTCGATAATCTCGCCGCGCTGCAAGGTTTCCGACAGCGCATGGCGCACCTGTTCGGCGACGCGAAGCATGCGCTGGGATGGGCTGGAGGCGGTTGGACGGGGCATTTTTCTCAATCCGGAAAGCGTGAGGCGCGGGATGGGACCGTGCCGCATGTCTCATACTTGTTTCTATGCATGTCGTTTATCCCGCACTTTTGGGCGACAGGCATTAAAGTTAGAGCGGCGGTCTTTCGACCACCGCCCGGTCGTATCGACAGTATACGAACTCAGAGCGTCCGGGTCACCATCTCGACGCGGAAGCACTCGATGATGTCGCCAACGCGCATGTCCTCGTAGTTCTGGAAGGCCATGCCGCACTCCTGGCCGCCCGGAACTTCCGCGACTTCGTCCTTGAAGCGCTTGAGGGTCTTCAGCGTGCCTTCATGGATGACGACATTGTCGCGGATCAGGCGCACGCCCGCTCCACGCTCGACCTTGCCTTCGGTGACACGGCAGCCGGCGATCTTGCCGACCTTGGTGATGTCAAAGATCTCGAGGATCTCGGCATTGCCGATGAAGGTCTCGCGGCGTTCCGGCGACAGCAGGCCGGAAAGTGCTGCCTTCACATCGTCGACGAGGTTGTAGATGATCGAGTAGTAGCGGATTTCGATGCCCGCGGCCGCCGCGGCCGCACGTGCCTGCACGTTGGCACGGACGTTGAAGCCGATGATCGCGGCCCCCGAGGTCTCCGCCAGCGACACGTCGCTTTCGGTGATGGCGCCGGCGCCGGCATGAACGATGCGCGCACGCACCTCGTCGGTGCCAAGCTTGTCGAGAGCCGCGTTGATCGCCTCGATCGAACCCTGCACGTCGCCCTTGATGACCAGCGGGAATTCCTTCAACCCGCTCGTCTGCAGCTGCGACATCATCTGTTCGAGCGAGCCGCGCTGGCCGGCATGGCGAGCCACTGCCTTCTCGCGCGCCAGACGCTGGCGATATTCGGTGATCTCACGGGCGCGGGCCTCGTTGTTGACGACAGCGAAGCGGTCGCCGGCTTGCGGCGTGCCTTGCAGGCCGAGCACCTCGACCGGCATTGCCGGCGGCGCCTCCTTGATCTGCTCGCCATGGTCGTTGACCAGCGCGCGCACCCGGCCCCATTCGTTGCCGGCGACGAGGATGTCGCCCGGCATCAAAGTGCCGGTCTGCACCAGTACGGTGGCGACGGGGCCACGGCCCTTGTCGAGCTGGGCTTCGATGACCACGCCCTCGGCGGTACGGTCCGGATTGGCCTTGAGGTCGAGGATTTCGGCCTGCAGCAGGATCGCCTCGAGCAGCTTGTCGAGGTTGGTGCCCTTGGTCGCCGACACTTCGACGTCCAGCACTTCACCGCCCATCGATTCGACGAACACCTCATGGCGCAGCAGTTCCGACCGCACCTTCTGCGGATCGGCATCATGCTTGTCGATCTTGTTGATCGCCACGATGATCGGAACGCCGGCCGCCTTGGCATGGCTGATCGATTCGATGGTCTGCGGCATGACGCTGTCGTCGGCCGCCACCACCAGGATGGCGATGTCGGTCGCCTGAGCGCCGCGGGCGCGCATCGCCGTGAAGGCGGCGTGACCGGGCGTGTCGATGAAGGTGATCTTCTGACCGTTCTTCTCGACCTGGTAGGCGCCGATATGCTGGGTGATGCCGCCGGCTTCGCCGGAGACGACATTGGCATTGCGGATGGCGTCGAGCAGCGAGGTCTTGCCGTGGTCGACATGGCCCATGATGGTCACGACAGGCGGCCGCGACACCAGGTCCTCGGCATTGTCGGCAATGTTGAACAGGCCTTCCTCGATGTCGGACTCGGCGACGCGGCGGACCGTGTGGCCGAATTCGGTGGCGACCAGCTCGGCCGTGTCGGCGTCGATGATGTCGCCCGGCTTCAGGATCTGGCCCTGCTTCATGAAGTACTTAACCACATCGACAGCGCGCTCGGACATGCGCTGCGCCAGTTCCTGGATGGTGATCGTTTCAGGCAGGATCACTTCGCGCATAACCTTCTCGCGCGGCTCATTATGCATCGCGCGCTTGAATTTTTCCTGGCGGCGACGCATCGACGACAGCGAGCGGGCGCGCGCGTCCTCGTCGGAAAGCGCCGTGTTGAGGGTCAGCTTGCCGCGACGACGGTCTTCCTCGGCCTTGGTCGGCTTGGCCGGGCGCGCCACTTCGGGCGTAACCGGACGGCGTACCGGGGCGCCGGCGGCGGTGCGCTTCGGCTTGACCTCTTCCTCGTCGTCCGATGCCACAAGCTCGGCAGCCTGCGGCGCGCGGCGGCGCGCTTCTTCCTCGGCGCGGCGGCGGGACTCGGCCTCGGTCTGCAGGCGGGCTTCTTCCTCGGCCTGACGGCGCGCGGATTCCTCGCGCTCGCGCTTGCGGCGTTCCTCATCCTCGTTGCGGCGCTTGGCCTCTTCGATGGCGCGTTGGCGGTCCTCGACGTCGCGAACCTTGGAGCCTTCGAGCGCCCTGCGGCGCGCTTCCATTTCATTGCGCGACAGTTCGTTCAGCACCATGCCGCCGCGTTCGGCCGGGGGCGGAGGCGGCGCCTTGGGCGCTTCCTGCACGACGGGGGCTGCCACTACCGCGGGCTTGGGCGTAAATACGGGTGCAGCCACCGGCTCCGGCTTGTCGCCGGGCATGGAGAATTTACGCTTCTTGATCTCGACCTGGACCTGCTTGGTGCGGCCATGCGAGAAATTCTGTCGCACGACGCTCTGCTCGGTACCGGGGCGCTTCAGCGTCAAGGTCTTCTTCGGTGTAACACTCAACGTCTTATCGTCGCCCGATTTCGTATCGCTCATTCCATATCCTCTGCAGCATCATCTTCGTCAGCAACGGCCGCAAGCATTGCCAGATCGTCGGGGGTTCCGCCCCGATATCGGTCGAGCGCAACCATGCGCCTCTCAACCGCCTTGCCCGCGTCTCCCGCGAGAACGGCAGCATGTATCACATTTGTACCCCCCAATGCCAAGCTCAACTCGGCCTCGGAGAAAAGTTTGTAGGCAAGGACTGCCGGCCCGCCGAGGTGGACAGTTGCCCGCCGCGCCTGACTGATCTTGCGCACGCCATCGTCGGATGCCTCGGTCGCGTGGAGCACGAAAAGCGCCGACCCCGAGCGCACCGCGCTCTCGACCTTGGTTGCGCCGAGTGCGATCGAGCCAGCCTTGCGGGCAAGGCCAAGCATACCCAAAGCGGATCGTGCAAGCAGTCCGTCGACCATGCCGCCGAGATCGGGCGGCACGACGACCTGCGCCTTGAAGGCGCGGGCAAACAGGTTCTTCGCCGCCGCCTTGTCGATATGTAGGCGGTCGGCGCTCACCCAACAACCACGGCCGGGCAGATTTCTCTTCAGGTCAGGAACGACGGACGAATCCGGGCCGACGACGAAACGGATCAGTTCATCCGGCTCGGCTTGCTTGCGCGTGACGATGCAGGTGCGATCGTTCATCTCGTCCTGGGGCGGGTTGTGTGCGATGCGGTTTCACCTCACGCACCAACGGCTTCGTCAGCCGGGACCTGTTCGGCTGCAAGCTCGTCTTCTGTGATCCAGCCGGCCTTGAGGCGGGCTGCCAGAACCATCTGCTCGGCGTCAGCGCGCGACACGCCGTGATTGGCGAGCACACCCGGGAATACCTTGGTCTCGCCGTCCTTGCGTTCCTTCCAGCCGGTCAGGTCGTCGGCGGCATAGCCGGCGAAATCCTCGATCGTCTTCACGCCATCCTCGCCGAGCGTCACCATCATGGCGGTGGTGACCCCAGGGATCTCGCGCAGTTCGTCGGTGACGCCCAGCGCCTTGCGCTTGTCGTCATGCTCGGCTTCGATCTTCTCCAGATATTCGCGGGCGCGGGTCTGGATCTCCGAAGCGGTGTCTTCGTCGAAACCGTCGATCGAGGCGATCTCGCCCGAATCGACGTAGGCAACTTCCTCGACGCTGGTGAAGCCTTCGGAGGCCAACACCTGGCCGACCATCTCGTCGACATCAAGGGCTTCCATGAACAGCGACGAGCGTTCGACGAATTCCTTCTGGCGGCGCTCGGACTCCTCGGCCTCGGTCAGGATGTCGATGTCCCAGCCGGTGAGCTGCGAGGCAAGACGCACGTTCTGGCCGCGACGGCCGATGGCCAGCGACAGCTGGTCGTCGGGAACCACCACTTCGATGCGCTCGGCATCCTCGTCGAGCACCACCTTGGCGACTTCCGCCGGCTGCAGCGCGTTGACGATGAAGGAGGCGGCCGAAGGCGACCACGGAATGATGTCGATCTTTTCGCCCTGCAATTCGCCGACCACGGCCTGGACGCGGCTGCCGCGCATACCGACGCAGGCGCCGACCGGATCGATCGACGAGTCACGCGAAATGACGGCGATCTTAGCGCGCGAGCCTGGGTCGCGGGCGACCGACTTGATCTCGATGATGCCGTCATAGATTTCCGGCACTTCCATGGTGAAGAGCTTGGCCATGAACTGCGGATGGGTGCGCGACAGGAATATCTGCGGGCCGCGCTGTTCGCGGCGCACGTCGTAGACATAGGCGCGGACGCGGTCGCCGTACTTGTAGTTTTCACGCGGGATCAGCTCGTCGCGGCGGATAATCGCCTCGCCACGGCCGAGATCGACGATGACGTTGCCATATTCGACGCGCTTGACGGTGCCGTTGACGATCTCGCCGATGCGGTCCTTGTATTCGTCGTACTGGCGGTCGCGCTCGGCCTCGCGCACTTTCTGCACGATGACCTGCTTGGCTGACTGGGCGGCGATGCGGCCGAAATCCATTGGCGGCAGCTGTTCGGCGATGAAGTCGCCAAGCTGGGCGTCCGGATTGCGCTCGCGGGCCGAGGAAATGGCGATCTGGGTGGCGTAGTCGTCGACCTTCTCGACCACTTCCATCAGCCGCTGCAGCTTCATCTCGCCGGTGTTGGCGTTGATGTCGGCGCGGATGTTGGTTTCCTGGCCGTAGCGCGAGCGAGCGGCCTTCTGGATCGCATCAGCCATGGCGGCAATGACGATCGACTTGTCGATCGACTTTTCACGCGCCACCGCGTCGGCGATCTGCAGCAGTTCAAGTCTGTTGGCGCTTACAACCATCTTATTTCTCCCGAGCTTGTTGCCGAGCTTTTAGGCCCGGCCGCTCATCATAGTTCCTGTTCGATTTCGTCTTCCGCGCCGCCTTCAGCACCTTCGGGTGCATCATCAGCTTCGCCGCGGCGTTTCTTGGCTTCCTTGCGTTCCCGGTTGTCCTTCGAAAGGGCATCGCGAATAAGGTCGTCGGTGAGGATCAGCCGCACATCGGCGATCGCGTCATAAGGAATGCGAACCGTCGGCTCTTCGCCGTAGGCGGCCTTGTCGCGCTCGAGCAGCATGTCGTCTTCGCCGGCTTCGGCGATCTTGCCCTTGAAGCGCTTGCGGTCGGCGACCGGCACCGAGGTTTCCATCTTCACCAGATGGCCGGTCCAGGTGACGAAATCCGACTTGCGTACCAGCGGCCGGTCGATGCCCGGCGACGACACTTCGAGATGATAGGCCTTCTCGATCGGGTCATCGACGTCGAGCGCCGGCGACACAGCGCGGCTGACCTCTTCGCAATCCTCGACGGTCATGGTGCCGTCCTCGCGTTCGGCCATGATCTGCAGCGTCAGGCCGTTCTGGCCCGACAGATGCACCCGCACGAGGCGGAAGCCAATGCCTCGCAACACCGGCTGAACGATCAGCGCGATGCGCGCATCGATACCGCTTTCGCGGATGATGCGGTCGTCGGCTTCGCTTGCCGTTGCAGTCATGCGGTTCCTGTCGTTCTCTGGATCAGGATGATCGTCGTCCCGAACCATCTCTTTGCTGATGGCTGACCGGCAGGTAATAAAAAAGAGCGGGACCGGGTGGACCCACTCTTCGTCATACCGACCAAGAATTTGAGGCTGATATAGACGATCCCGGCCGGTGTTTCAAGTCTGTTGACGGGCCGGGCAGAGTGCAGCCGGGGACGGCTGGCAGGATTGCGCGCGGCGCATGCCGGCTATGCGGTAACGGCCCTGTGATCCCGGATTTCACATCCCTATCTATGTTGCACTGCACAAATCAAAGATGAGCGCGCGGTGGCGCGCGAAAGGTCAAGACAATGAGCAACCGTACCGTGTTTTCCGCCATAGGCGACGCCTTTGCCCTGTTCGGCAGCGCCGTTGCCGCCTCGCGGGCCGTCGAAGCCGGCCGCAAGCCGCGCGCCAACGATCTGCGCCGGCTCGGCATGGACCCGACCGCTTTCGGCAAGATCGGCCGTTTCTGAAGCCAGACCGGCTGTCGATGCGGGACACTTTCCCGCATCGAACTATTTTCTGATGAAGGTGAGATAGGCCGGCCGTCGGCCCTCGCGAATGGCTTTTGCCTCGTAGCGTGTGCCCGGCCAGCCTTCATAGGGCCGATGCCAGTCGGCCCCATCTTGCACCTGCCAGAGGAGCCCGCCATGCGCCCGGCAGTGCAACAAGGTCCAGTTCACATAGGTGTCGATGTCGGAGGCGAAGCGGAAGCTTCCGCCCGGCTTCAGCACGCGCGCGAACCGATCGAGGTTGAGCGGGCTGACAAAGCGCCGCTTCCAGTGCTTTTTCTTCGGCCAGGGATCGGGATAGAGCAGATCGATGCCGTCGAGCGACGCCTGCGGCAGCCAATCGAGCAGGCGCGTGGCGTCGTCGTCATGGACGCGAAGATTGGCAAGCGGCTTTTCCCGCACCGCCATCATCAGCTTGGCCATGCCGTTGACGAACGGCTCGGCACCGATGAAGCCGGTCGCCGGTGCCTCCGTGGCACGGTGCAGCAGATGCTCACCGCCGCCGAAGCCGATTTCCAGCCGAACCGTTGAAACATCCGCTGAGAATAGCGCGCGCAATTCTGCCGGTGCCTGGACGGAGAGGTCGAGGCCATAGGCCCCAAGACCGCTTTCCAGCGCCGCCGCCTGCTGCGGGCGAATGGTCTTGCCGTGCCGGCGGCCGAAGAACCCTTCGGTCGCGCGGCTCCGCCTGTCCTGTGGATCCATGGCCTGGTCGCGCCGCGCTTAGATTGAGATGAGATTTGGGATTGAGATGAGATTTGGCTGAAATCTCATCTCAATCTAATCCTTTGTTGGAGCATGATCTTTTCCAAAAAACCGGTACCCACTTTTTGGAATCATGCCTAAGCAGCGATCGCGTCCTTGAGCGCCTTGGCCAGATCGGTCTTTTCCCAGGAGAAGGACCCGTCTCGGCCGGCCTTGCGGCCGAAATGGCCGTAGGACGAGGTCTTTGCGTAGATCGGCTTGTTGAGGTCGAGATGCCTGCGGATGCCGGATGGCGACAAATCCATCACCGTGCGCAGCGCTTCCTCGAGCTTGGCCTCGTCGACCTTGCCGGTGCCGTGCAGGTCGACATAGACCGACAGCGGCTGAGCAACGCCGATGGCGTAGGACAGCTGGATGGTGCAGCGGTCGGCGAGCTTGGCCGCCACCACATTTTTGGCGAGATAGCGCGCCGCGTAGGCGGCGGAGCGGTCGACCTTGGTGGTGTCCTTGCCGGAGAAGGCGCCGCCGCCGTGCGGGGCAGCACCACCGTAGGTGTCGACGATGATCTTGCGGCCGGTCAGGCCGGCGTCGCCGTCCGGCCCACCGATGACGAACTTGCCGGTCGGGTTGATGTACCACATGCAATCGTCGGCGATCTTGAGGTCGCCGAGCGCCTCACGGATGTAAGGCTCAACGACCTTGCGGACCTTCTTGGAATCCCAGGTCGCGTCGAGATGCTGCGTCGATAGCACGATCTGAGTCGCTTCGGCGGCCTTGCCATCGACATAGCGAACGGTGACCTGGCTCTTGGCGTCGGGTCCGAGCTTGCC
Source organism: Mesorhizobium sp. L103C131B0 (assembly GCF_000502275.1). Taxonomy (NCBI): domain Bacteria; kingdom Pseudomonadati; phylum Pseudomonadota; class Alphaproteobacteria; order Hyphomicrobiales; family Phyllobacteriaceae; genus Mesorhizobium; species Mesorhizobium sp. L103C131B0. The sequence continues at coordinate 91,849 of NZ_AYXC01000012.1, forward strand.
GGCTTCGCCGTTGTTTTCGTGACGGGCAGCGGCGAGCAGTTCGAGAATCTTGTGGCTGTAATAGATCGGCGCCGGCATCAGATCCGGGGTCTCGCGGCAGGCATAGCCGAACATGATGCCCTGGTCGCCGGCACCCTCTTCGCCCTGGCGGTCGGCGGCGCTGTCGACGCCCTGGCCGATGTCGGGCGACTGGCCGTGCAGCAGAACCTCGATCTTTGCCGTCTTCCAGTGGAAGCCGGCCTGCTCGTAGCCGATTTCGCGGATCGCCTTGCGGGCGACCGACTTGAACTTGGCCGGGTTGACGACCGAATGCCCGGCGGCGTCCTTGAGGATGTTGCCGGCTTTGTCCCGCTTCAGCAGAGTATCGGGAACCCTTACTTCGCCGGCGATGACGACGCGGTTGGTGGTTGCGAGCGTCTCGCAGGCGACGCGGACTTTCCATGGGTCCATGCCGGTCTTCTTGGCCTCGCGATAGACCAGATCGACGATCTCGTCCGAGATGCGGTCACAGACTTTATCGGGATGACCCTCGGCCACGGATTCCGAGGTGAAGAAGTAGTTCTGCCGCGTCACGGGTGTCCCCTCTTGAAAAAACGATCGGCAGGGCTGCCGATTTGGCGCGCCACGTGTTAACGGTGCCGGGCGCCGCTCGTCAAGCGGTGCCGCGGTTCTGGCATGAGTGCCGCAGCAATATATCTTGTACCACCGGCGGCTTGGCGCCGCCGGCAGTCGAGCCTCTGGGCTACTCGGGCCCAGGGGATTACTGGGGCCAATGGGTCAATCGACCCACCGAATCACTCGGCATCTTCGGCAGAAAGGGACTTCACAAGGTCGATAATCCGGCGGCGCACCTTCACATCCGCGATCTTGACGAACGCGCGGTTGAGCTGAAGCCCTTCCGGACTGCCGCAGAATTCGACGGCGAAAGCCATCGAAGTGTCCTCGGCAAATCCTCTATTACCCACCGGCTCCTGCCCTGGCGCATCCTCGAAAAAGAAGGCGACAGGCACGCTGAGTATCGAGGCTATTGCCTGCAGACGGCTGGCGCCGACGCGGTTCGTTCCTTTTTCATATTTTTGGATCTGCTGAAACGTAATACCGAGATTTTCACCAAGCTTTTCCTGGCTCATTCCAAGCATATTGCGCCGAAGGCGGACGCGACTTCCGACATGGATGTCGATCGGATTCGGTTTCTTCTTGTTTTCTTCTGTCATTTTTTCCTCGCCGAATTTTTCCGGCCTTTTCTATTTTTCTCGCCCAAACGAAGCCGGAGCCAACTGCCCCAACAGAAACACCAACCGACTTCGAGAAAATTAGGCGGTAACAGTATGAGTTTCTAATGTGTCGACTGTCAATTCACCCGTAGCCGTTGCCTTACGTTCAAGCTGAGGGCGATTGCGGCAAACACCAACATGATCAGCATTCCGTTAATGCGCCGCCGCGCGGCGGAGATGAAGGCTTGGCCGGAGATCGGCACCCGCACGTCGATGGCGCCACGTGCATCGACCGCCAATGCGTCGACGATGCGTCCCCGCGTATCGACAACGGCGGAAATGCCGTTGTTGGCGGCGCGCAACAGCGGCAATCCGTTTTCCACCGCGCGAATCTGAGCCTGCCTGAAATGCTGGTACGGCCCGGGCGTGTCGCCGAACCATGCGTCGTTGGTGACGTTTACAATAAGCTGGGATGACGTTGCGTCAACAGCCACCAGATCAGGAAAGATCACCTCGTAGCAAATAAACGGCAAGGCGCTGATGCCGCCGGGCAGAGCGATCGGATGGCGCTCGTTGCCGGCGGCGAAGTTCATCGGCCCGGCGACGAGTTGTCCGATGCCGAAGCGGCTGAGCAGACCGGAAAACGGCAGATACTCGCCGAACGGCACCAGATGGACCTTGTCGACGGCATCAGCGATTTCGCCCCTGTCGTCGATCGCCACCACCGAATTGTAGTAGCGGCTGTCGGCATCCGCCCCCGATCCGCGCTCCTCGCGCACTACGCCGGCAATCAGCATCTGACCAGGCTGCAGCATGTCGCCGAGCGCGGTCAGCGCGTCCGGACGCTCGGTGAACAGGAACGGTACCGAGGTCTCCGGCCACAGGATAAGTTGCGGTTTGTCATGACCGGGATCGGGCGCTGCGGCCGACAGGCCCATCATCGTGGCGAAGATGCGGTCGCGCACCGAGGCGTCCCATTTTTCGCTGAGGTCGACATCCGGTTGCACGATGCGGACATCGAGAGTGCGGGTTGTCGGCTTGTCGGGGGTCGCGAGCCTGACATAGCCGAAGCCGGCATGGGCGGCGACGAGCATGGCAAGCAGGACCACACCGAGACGGACATGCCGGCGTGCTGCAAGCAAGGCCGGCATGGCGAAGACAAAGACCGCCAGCGCGTTCATGCCGACCATGCCGGTCACCGACACGCTTTGCATCAACAGCGGCACGGGCATCGCCGCATAACCCACGGCATTCCAGGGAAAGCCGGTGAACAGGAAGCCGCGCAGCCATTCCGTCAGGCCAAAAGCAAAGGCAAGGGCGGCAATGCGGCCAATATCGTTGGTCCATAACAGCCGCGCGACGACGGTGGCGAAGCCGTAGAAAAATGCCAGCGCCAAAGGAATGCCTACGACCGCGAAGGGTAAGGCCCAGGCGAAACTGTCGGCCTCGACCAGAAGCGCCTCGCCGATCCACCATAGGCCGGCGAGGAAATAGCCGAAGCCGAACCACCAGCCGATGGCAAAAGCCGGCCGCAGGCGCCTGAGCCAGCCGTCGGAAGCCTCGCCGGTGGCGCCGTCGAGCAGCCAGACCAGCAGTGGAAACGAGACGAAACAGACGGCGAAGAAATCGTAAGGCGCCTGGGCGAGCACCGCCAGCGCCCCGGCAAGAAACGCCACCAGCGCGCGCCGCCAGCCCCAAAGCAGAATTATCCGGCCGGCAAGGCGCTCCATACAGACTTCCCAGGTCGCGCGAATCAAGAGCCAAGATTTATCAGATTTATTGAAACGCGAACCGGCCGATCGCTGCGCTATCGGTGCCATCCCTCGATGGTTAGCCCGCTCAGTTGCTCGGCCTCCTCGCGCGGCACGGTGCGCAAGGTCTGGGAGAAGGTCCAGACATGGCCTTCGGGGTCGCGCGCCCGATACTGCCGTTCGCCGTAGAAATGGTCGGCAGGCCCCTCGACGATTTGGGCTCCAGCCGCCATTGCCCGCTCACAATGCACGTCCAGGCCGTCTTTCAGACGCACACAGACCGACTGAGTGTTCTTGCCGCCGACGCTTACCGGACTGGCAATATGATCGGCCCATTCGGAATCGACGATGATGTAGCCGTCGCCAAAACGCATTTCGGCATGGACCAGCCGTCCGTCGGCATCGCTGACCACCATGCTCGGCTCGAAGCCGAAGGCCGTTTCGAGCCATTTCAATGCGGCTCGCGGGTCCTTGTAGAAGACACCCGAGCCAAAGGTTGAGTGCTTGAAGGGATCGTCGATCGTCATCGGCCGGGCAACGTTCTGTCCTAGGCCTGCTCGGTGCGGGGGGCGGTCACGCGGCGGCGACGCTCGCCCTTCTGGTTCTGGACGATGCGCACCCGCTTGACGCGGCGCGGATCGGCGTCGAGCACGTGGAATTCGAAGCCGGGGATGGCTTGCACAACCTCACCACGCGCGGGCACGCGACCGAGCGTGTTGAAAATCATGCCGCCGATCGTGTCGACATATTCACCATGCTCACCGGCGGTAAAGTCCTCGCCGATCATCTTGGCGACCTCGTCGATCTCGGCCTTGCCGTCGACGACGAACACGCCCTCGCCGGTCTGGGTGATCAGCGGCTCGTCCTCGTCATGCTCGTCCTCGATATCGCCGACGACCATCTCGACGATGTCTTCCAGCGAGGCGAGACCATCGGTGCCGCCATATTCGTCGATGACCAGCGCCATCTGGGTTCGCGTCGTCTGCATATGGCCCATCAGGTCGGAGGCAAGCATCGAGGGCGGCACGAACAGCACCGGGCGGATCAGATTGAGGTCGCCGATGGTGCGGCCGAGATCGACCTGAGCGAGGTCGAGAAGCGTCGTTGCCGGCGTCTTCCTGGATGTTCTGCCCTTCTTGACCCGGGCGACCTTGGTGATGTGGGCCAGCACGTCGCGGATGTGAACCATGCCGCGCGGATCGTCGAGCGTCTCGGAATAGACCGGCATGCGGGAATGGCCGGACTGCTCGAACAGACCGAGCAGATCGCCCAACGTCGTGGTGATCTCGACGGCCTCAATATCGGCGCGCGGCACCATGACGTCCTCGACGCGTACCTCGCGCAGGCGCAATATGTTGTTGAGCATGGCGCGTTCGCCGGGCGAGAAAGACCCGGCATCGCTGGTCGTTTCGGCAAGCGCGCCGGCGATTTCCTCGCGCAGGCTGGTGCCGTTCCGCTGCCTGAAAAGGCCCAAGACGCGGTCGAACAGGGACGGACCGGCAGGCGATGGCTCGCTGGCAATACCACCAGAAGCGAGGCTGCCGGAACTGGGACTCGGACTCGATCCCTCTTCCGTCGTATCGGAAGGCTTTGTCGCACTGCCAGCCTCGGGGCGGGCGGCAGTTTCTGGTTTGTCGTTCATCGTCGTCCGGTCAATTGGTCTTTTGTCATTACGTGTAGGGATCGGGAATGGCAAGCCTTGCGAGCGCTGAGCGCTCGATGGCTTCCATCTCCTCGGCCTCTGCATCGGTCTCATGATCGTAGCCCAGCAAATGCAGCAGGCCGTGGATGACGAGATGGGTGATATGGTTCTCGAAGGGCTTGTCTTCCAGGGCTGCTTCGCGCGCCACCGTCTCGGCGGCCAGCACGATGTCACCCAGCATGGGCGGCAGCTTGCCACCCCTGGGGAACGGAAAAGCAGGGAAAGACAAGACGTTGGTCGCCTTGTCCTTGCCGCGCCAGCCGGCATTGAGGGTACGGATATGGGCATCGTCGGAAAAGACGATGCTGAGTTCGGAAGGACCGGCAGCAGCGGTTTCGGCAAAGGCAGCCGACACGGCGCGATTGACCAGACGCGTCAGCGCCGCCTCGTCGGGCCAGTCGCCGGCCCCGACCGACATATCGATCTCGACGGGAACCGAACTATCCCCGCCGCCAGGTCTTATGTCTTCAGGCATGAGCCCGCATCGTCACATCAGCTCTCGGCGCCGAGGCCGCGCGCCAGCTTGGCGTCGCGGTCATAGGCCCTGACGATTTCGGCCACCAGCGGGTGGCGCACAACGTCGACATCGTTGAAGCGCACGGTTACCGCGCCGGCCACGCCGTCAAGGACACGCAAGGCTTCGACGAGGCCCGACTTGGTGCTTGGAGGCAGATCGATCTGCGTCGGATCGCCGGTGACGATCATGCGCGAATTCTCGCCGAGGCGGGTCAAAAACATCTTCATCTGCATCGGCGTGGTGTTCTGCGCCTCGTCGAGGATGACGGCGGCATGCGCCAGCGTGCGGCCGCGCATGAAGGCCAGCGGCGCGATTTCGATGACCTCGGCAGCGATAGCACGCTCGACCTTGTCGGCCGGCATCATGTCGTAGAGCGCGTCATAGAGGGGCCGCAGGTACGGATCGACCTTTTCCTTCATATCGCCGGGCAGAAAACCCAGCCGCTCGCCGGCCTCGACCGCTGGCCGTGACAGGATGATGCGCTCGACCATGCCGCGTTCGAGCAGCATCGCCGCATGCGCCACCGCCAGATAGGTCTTGCCGGTGCCGGCGGGGCCAATGCCGAAGACAAGTTCCGAACGCTCCAGTGCCCGCATATAGGCGTCCTGATTGAGCGAACGGGCATAGATCGTCTTCTTGCGGGTGGAGATCTGGGCGGCCGAGACTTTGCCCTTGCGTTCCAGCGTCGGCAGCGTCAGCTGGTCGTCGGCGGCAATCGCCATGCGCACGGCGCCATCAACGTCGGACTGGCCGATATCGGTGCCCTTCTGGAGAATGCCGTAGAGATTGTCGAGCGCGCGGCGCGCCTGCTCGGCCGCCGAGGCCGAGCCCTTGATGGTCAGCTGGTTGCCGCGCGAGCGGATGTCGACGCCGAGCTTCTGCTCAAGCCGGGCCAAATTCTCGTCGAACTGACCGTACAGGGCGCTGGCAAGCTTGTTGTTGTCGAAAGTCAGAACGATGTGCGCCATGTCAGAGGCCCCGGATGTCTGGTTCTGGGGCAGAGTCTTCACTTCAGCAGCGCTCAACCGTCTCTCCTCATCTGCCGAGGCCATCAAGCCAACTCGGCGAACAGGCTATTGTAGCCCGTCTTCGTGATTCGCACCCGGATAATGTCACCGATTTCGCCGGCCTTTTCATCAACAATAACCGGCTGCAGCCAGGGCGAGCGGCCGACCTTCTGGCCGGCCTGACGGCCGGGCTTCTCGATCAGCGTGTCGATGGTGCTGCCGACCAGGCCCAGGCCGAAATCCTGCTGTTGTTTCAGCAGCAGCGCCTGCAGGCGTTGCAGGCGCTCGTCCTTGACCGCTTCCGGCACGTGATCGGGCATATCGGCGCCCGGCGTGCCGGGACGCGGCGAATATTTGAACGAGAAGGCCGAGGCGTAGTTCACCTGGCCCACCAGATCCATCGTCGCCTCGAAATCGGCGTCGGTTTCGCCGGGGAAGCCGACGATGAAGTCACCGGACAGCGCGATGTCGCCGCGTGCAGCGCGGATGCGCTCGAGCAGCGCCAGATAGTCCTTGGCCGTGTGCCTGCGGTTCATCGCCTTGAGGATGCGGTCTGACCCGGATTGCACCGGCAGGTGCAGATAAGGCATCAAAGCCGGGAGGTCGCGATGGGCAGCGATCAATTCGTCGTTCATGTCGCGCGGATGGCTGGTGGTGTAGCGCAGCCGCGCCAGGCCGGGAATTTCGGCTAGCCGGAACAGCAGACGGCCAAGCCCCCATTCCATGCTATCCTCACCCTTGCCGTGCCATGCATTGACGTTCTGCCCCAGCAGCGTCACCTCGCGCACACCGGCATCGGCCAGCCGCTCGGCTTCGGCGACGATCTGCGCCACCGGCCGCGACACTTCCGAGCCCCTGGTATAGGGCACGACGCAGAAGGTGCAGAATTTGTCGCAGCCTTCCTGTACCGTGAGGAAGGCGGTGACGCCGCGCTTGATCATTTCGGCACGCTTCGGCTGCGGCAGATGCTCGAACTTGTCCTCGATGGCGTATTCGGTCTCGACGATCTTCTCGCCGCCACGCACCCGGGCCAGCACATCGGGCAGCCGGTGATAGGTCTGCGGGCCGATGACCAGATCGACAGCAGGCGAACGGCGGATGATTTCCGGGCCTTCGGCCTGCGCGACGCAACCGGCGACGCCGATCAGCATTTCGCGCCCAACTGCTGCGCGTTCAGCCTTCATGTCGCGGATGCGGCCGAGCTCAGAATAGACCTTTTCCGCCGCCTTCTCCCTGATATGGCAGGTGTTGAGCAGCACCAGGTCGGCGTCGGCGATGACATCGGTCGCGGTGTAGCCGTCGGCGGCCAGCGCATCGGTCATGCGCTGTGAGTCATAGACATTCATCTGGCAGCCATAGGTCTTGACGAAGACCTTTTTGGCCGGGGCGGACGCCGCAGCAGCGCTTTGCGAGGCGCTGTCGGTTTCGTTCCGCTCTATCGTGTTCAAATCCATCCGGCGGCTTCTAACGCCTTTCCGTGACAAAAAACAGACGATTCTCGGGCATCGGCCTGTAGGCGCTCGGCCTGCGCTAGCGGCTCGGTCGGGGATCGGCGAGCGCGGCCTGCATCATGGCGCGCACCTTGCTTTCCATCAGCCTCGACGTTTCCTTGCGGTTCGAGCCCTTGGAAAAGGCGATGGGCTCGCCGAAATGCACCTCGACGTCAATGGCGCCTTCGGCCATCAGCACCTTGAGATGCGGCATCAGGTCCTGATCGCCGATCCAGGCAGCGAGCGGCCGGTGGCGACGGCCGAGAGGCACGCCGTGCACCCGCGTGTAGGCAATCGCCAGCGGCTGGATGAAGACCTGCTCGGCCGCGCCTTCCGAAATCGCCATCGAGGCGGCGCCGAACAAGGTGCTCTTGAACGGCAGGATGGTGTTGCCGTCGCCGGTAGAGCCCTCGGCAAACAGCACCATGGCGTCGCCCTTGGCCATGCGGCTGGCGATCTCGCTGGCCTGGTCGCCAGCTGTCCGCTTGCGCTCGCGTTCGATGAAGACCGTACGCTGCAGTTTCGACAGCCAGCCGATCAGCGGCCATCCCTCCATGTCCGCCCGAGCGATGAAGGTCACATCGGCAAAGGAGCCCAGCACCATGATGTCGGTCCAGGAGATATGGTTCGAGGCGACCAGCAGCGGGCGCTGGCTGGACAGCGCACCTTTGACATGGATGCGCAGGCCGAGCGTCCGGACGATGAGGCTGTGCCAGGCCTTCAGAATGACCGTCTCGCGCCAGATTCCGGTCTTCATCGACAGCAGCTGCAAAGGCACAAGGACCAGCGAACCGATGACAACGAGGCTCAGCGCCAGGAAGATCCTGATTTTTCCGATCATGCAGCTTGGCCCTGCCCCAAAACTTTGGCTAGCGAAGATCGCGGCGCATGACAAGCGCGCCGGTAGGACCATGTTCGGTCGAGCGGTAATAATTGGCGCGGTGGCCGACCTGGCGGAAACCCAGCCGCCGGTAGAGGGCGATGGCAGCGACATTGGTCTCGTCGACCTCAAGGAACAGCGCCTCGGCCCGCTGCGCATGCAATTCGCGCAGTACCGCGTCCATCAACTGCCAGCCGAGCCCCTGGCGGCGATGCGAGCGCGCCACCGCCACGGTCAGAATCTCGCCCTCGCCGGCTGCAAGCCTGGCCAGCACGAAGCCGACCGGCGGCTTGGCGCCCTGGCCGATTTCGCGCGCGGCATAGCCGAACACGGTTTCCTGTTCGAGCAACGCGGCGAACTCGCCATCGGTCCAGGGCCGGACGAAATCCTCGCGGTGCAGCACCGACGCTGCCGGGCTGTCGGCGATGGTCAGCGGCTCGAGCGCATAGTCCCTGCGGCGCGGCTGGAGGAAAGGGATGCGCATCACTTTTCCTGCCTCAACAGGATGAACCCGGCCTGCGCCTTGGCATCGGCGCCGCGCAGATAGAGTGGCTTCGGCTTGTCGCCCTCACCTTTTGCAGCGGCGAGCCGGGCGTAGACGGCAATGTCGGCGGTGGCAGCCGTCGGGCCGATATCGAAATCGCGACCGGCCGCGGCTGCGATCTGCACGGCGGCCGTGCCGGCAAGCACCGGACGATTGTCCGCCGCCATTCCCGCGGCTTGGGCAAGTGTGGTCACAGCCGGACCATAGCGCAAAATCGCTTCCGCATCGTAAAACGCCGCATGGATCTCCTCGCGGCCTGCATCGAGAGCCGCCAGGATCGGGCGGCCGGGAAATGCCGCCCTCGCCTCGGCCGCCAGCGCCTCCAGTGTCGTTACCCCGATCGCCGGGATCTTCAGCGCCAGCGCCAGGCCGCGCGCCGCCGAGACGCCCACCCGCAGGCCGGTGAAGGAACCCGGACCGATGGAGACCGCAACGGCGCCAAGGCCGGCATAATCGGTGCCGTCCGCTTTCAACGCTTCGTCAATGACAGCCATCAGGTGTTCGGCGTGGCCTTTGCCGAGATCGAGTACCGAGCGGCCGAGCTCTCTGTCGCCCGATGCGTCATAGACGCAAGCGGCGCAGAGATTGGCGGCACAGTCGATGGCGAGCAGTTTCATGGGCGACCGGTTCGAAAAACAGTCTCCCTCTGCCCGCCACGGCGCGCCGCCGCAAGAGCCAGCGCGTAAATTGTTAAGCGGCTTCGCTTCGGTGCAGGCCGGACGGCTTACGCCGCCGGCGCGATGCGCAGCATGTGGTTGTCCCAGACATAGTCGGGCTCGCAGCGCGTCGCGCCGCTGCCTTCGATGATTTCGCCGGCACCCGTGGTTGCCATGAAGCCCGGGCCGTCGGGCGCCAGGCCGCAGACCTCGACCAGCGCCTTGGTGGCGACGATCTTGCCGCTGGCGGCGTCGATGACGGCCAGCGAATTGCCTTCCGGCGAAGACACCGCGACCGTGCCGGCAATCGGGTTGGCGGCGACCGAGCCGATGTAATTCCGGAAGCCGGATAGCACGTCCTGCGGCATGTCGAGCAGCTGCAGCCCCTTGCCGCGCGTGGCGCGGCCGACCAGCGGTGGCCGCTCGGTGCCCGGCCCGCGGTACTGGCAGCCGAACCAGATGGTGCCTGTGGGGTCGGCATCCATGTGGCGAATCGACAGCTGGTGCAGAGCCGGCGGCAGTTCGTGCTTTTCGATGAGATCGCCGGTTGTGCGATCGACCAGCACATAGGACGGCTTCATGGTGGCGATGTTGAGCTCGGCGCGGCCATAGTCGGGATGGGTCTCGATGCCGCCATTGGCGATGGCGATCGTCCGGCCGTCTCCGAGCAGCAAGAGCTCATGCGGCCCCATGCCATAGGTCGGAAACTCGCCGATGCGGCTGAACTTGGCCCGTGCGTCGTAGATCCCGACGACGCCGGCGGCATTGTCGAAATTGTTTTCGGTGGCGTAAAGCAGCGCGCCGTCGGTGGAAAACACACCGTGGCCGAAGAAATGCCGACCGGTGATGCTGGCGATGGTCAGCGGCGGCTCGCGGCCGGCATGGTCGAAGACCACGGCGAAGGTGCCGGGTTGCCGGGCGAAGACCACGGAGCGCTTTGAGACCGGATCGAAGGTGACGTCGTGGCCACGGTCGGGCAGGTCGATCGCATGCAATACTTTTCCGGCTTCCGACAACACAGCGGCGCCAAAGCTGCCGTCGCGCTTGCCGAAGGCGGTGGCAAAGACGGCATCGGCGGCAAGCGTGTCCGCCCAGGCCCGCGGCGCCATTGACGCGACGAAGCCGGCGCCGGCAGCTCTGAGAAAATCGCGGCGGTCCATCAGCGGCGTGCGTGTCGCAACCATTGGTCAGTCCCCGTCCAGTGACGAAAAGCCGGCGGTCAGGCCGAACTCGGCGGTTAGCCGGGTGCCGATCAAGCCCGACAGGCTGGAGGTGATCAGCGCGAAATGTTCGAGTTTTCCGCGCTCCGCGGGATCGGCGAGCGTCTTGTCGATCCGACCCTGGATGGATTTGGCAGTGGCAACGCCATTGATGAGCTGGATATGGATGGATTCCGCCATCCATCTGCTATCCTCGGGCAGCGCGTCGCCGAGCTTCGAGGCCTGGAACAGCGCATCAATGCCGGAGAGGTTGCCGGCTAATGAAAGGCCGGTGTTTTGCGAGCGCCAGTAGATCGCTTGCCTCGGCTTGTCACCCTGCGGTTTGGCGCCGAGAAAACCTTTGAGGCGCACGTCGCGCACCATTTCGAGTTCATTGATGAACACGCCGACCAATTCGGTCACCGCTTCAGTGCCGTCGCGGTAAAGCGCATTGTCGGGTCCGGGATTGGCCCACAGGCCTGCAAAACCGTCCGGTTTTTTCCAGGCGGCGTCGACATCGGCCGCCATGGTCTCGATATTCTTGGCGATCGCCGCGCCATAGGCGCAGCGATAGGGCTCGTCCTTGCCGACGAGCGTCTCGGCGCCGTCGCCGTAAAGCACGAACTCAAGCGCCCCTAATCCCTGCATCGCGACACTCTTGCCCGCCAGCTGCGCCGGATCGGTGGCGGTCGGATCCTTGCCGGCCAGCGCCGCCTGCACCTGCTTCAGGCCGATGCTCTTTCGGTCCGGCCAGTAGAGCATGCGCTCCAGCCGGTTGTTCTCCTTGATTGGCCCGAAGCCGATGATTTCAGCCGACGACCAGGCTGCGACCGTGGCCGAGAATCCGGCATGCGCGGCATCGAGGTTACCCTGCGACGGCGCCTGGCAGAGCGCGTCCATGGCCTTCGCCAAGGTGCCGGCATGGCCATGCAGGCTGGCATAGGCGGGGCGGACAAAGCCGTCGATCGCTCTTTGGATCACGTCGGAGGCTTTCACCGAGGCCGATGCCGGGGACGCACCGAACAGAGCCAATGGGAGGAGTAGAACAGGCAAAACCCGCTTGAGCATCAGAATGACTCCAGGAATTTGATGAGAGCATCGCGGTCGGCCGTATTGGCGGCGGCGAAGCGATCGCGCGCTTTCTGCCCCTCGCCACCATGCCACAGGATCGCTTCGGCAAGCGTGCGCGCACGCCCGTCATGCAGGAAGAAAGCGTTGCCGTTGACGGTCTTTGTCAGGCCGATGCCCCATAGCGGCGGGGTGCGCCATTCACTGCCCGTGGCATCGCCCACCGCCTGGCCGTCGGCAAGGCCAGGCCCCATGTCGTGCAGCAGAAAGTCGGAATAGGGCCAGATCAGTTGGAACGCCTGCGCCTTGTTCCCGCGCATGGTGACGAATTTCGGCGTATGACAGGCAATGCAGCCCATCTCGTAGAACAGCTTCTTGCCGGCGAGCACGGCGGGTGCGCCGACATCGCGCCGCGCCGGCACCGCAAGGTTCTGCGAATAGAAGGTGACGAGGTCCATCACCGGTGGTGGCGCCTCGACCGGGCCGAGCCGCTTCTGCACGCCATTGGGCATGGCCAAACAGGCCTCTTCGGCTGCGGTGCAATCGCCCCAGTGACTGGGCTCTTCCGGCGTCGAAATGCCGATGTCGCCGGCAAAGGCGTCCGCCGCCTGCTGGCGGATCGACGCGGTCTGGGCCTTCCAACCGAAGCGGCCAAGCGTCAGTTGCCCACTGCTGAGGTCACGCACCATGTTGGGCTTGCCGGAAATGCCGTCGCGGTCGTCGGGATCGGCATGGGCAAGGAGGTCGGCCGGCGCGATCTGCTCGATCAGGCCAAGGCCGATCATTGGCGGCGTCAGGCGCGGCGACAGCGTGGTGCGCGGGTCAAGCGGGCCGTAGCCAAGCCCGTCGACCGAATAGCTCGGCTTGCGCAGCCAAACCAGGCTGCCGTCGCCGAGCGTGACCTTTTCCTCGCGATAGTCGACATACATGCGGCCTTCGCCCTTGAGGCCGGGCACCGCCAGTCCCTGCAACTGCGCGCCGTAGACCGGATCGGGGAAGTTCAGCACCTTGTGCGCGGCGATCTCGGTCTTTTCCTCGGCCGTGCTCGCATCGCGCGCTAGCCGCAGGAACATCGACGTGGTGCGGCTGTCGGCGGCCGGCGGGCGGCCGCGGCCATCCTTCAAATGGCAATTCTGGCAGGCGCGCTCGTTGAACAGGGGTCCGAGACCGTCCGAGGCCTGGGTCGAGGATGGCGACGACACCCAGTTCTTGCGGAAAAGCGCATTGCCGAGCTTGAAATTGCCCTGTTCCTCGAAGGTAATGTTTTCAGAGGGTTGCGAGAAGGCGTCGCGGTCGACCTGCTTGCGCGACGTGCCGGCGCCGCCTTGCATCGTTTCGAAGGATTCGGGCTTGGAGAAATCCTGGGTTGGCCTGGTAACTGCAAGGACGCGGGCCTGGTCCTTCGGCGTCAGGTCGGTGCGGCTCGTGGCGAGGCCGACCGGTTCCGACGATCCGGCCAGGGCCGGGGCCAAAATTGCCGCCAGGGTTACAACCGAAAGCCCGCGAAAGGCCTGATATCGCGGGTTTTTGAGGAGCAGCGGGCCGGCGGCCCGCCGCAAGCGGCGCAGAATATCTATGGGGCGCCGCATTCCTGCATGGTCCTATTCCGCCTCGTCCGCCGATGCGGCGTTGAGCTGGCCGTATTTTTCCTCGCCGATCGAGGCAAGGAGGTCGAGCTGCGTCTCGAGGAAGTCGATGTGACCTTCCTCATCCGCCAGCAATTCCTCGAACAGCTTCATCGTCACGTAGTCGCCGGCTTCGTTGCAGATCTCGCGCGAACGCTTGTAGGCGGTGCGTGCGTCATATTCGCCGGCGAGATCGGATTCGAGCACTTCCTTGACGTTCTGGCCGATGCGCAACGGCGCCACGGACTGCAAATTGGGATGCCCTTCGAGGAAGATGATACGGGCCACCAGCCGGTCGGCATGGTGCATCTCCTCGATCGATTCGGCGCGTTCCTTCTTTGCCAGCTTGGCATATCCCCAATCTTCGAGCAGGCGGAAATGCACCCAGTATTGATTGACGGCGCCAAGCTCCAGGAACAGAGCCTCGTTAAGCCGCTCGATGATCTGCGGTTCGCCTTTCATGGATTCTGCTCCCATATTGGACGCGCAGGCCTCTGACGCGATCCAGGTGTGAAACGATGTCCACGCCGCTCGCCTCCGAACGGGTGTGGTAATTTTCGGTGACCCGAATGATCGTTTCGACCACATTTGGGAAGCAGCCGCAACAGCGACCGCGCTTTTGCATCGTGTGATAGACCTTCGCCGGCACGATCAGTTGCCAGGGGTCCTGATCCAGCAGATCGACGATCGTCTGCTCAATCTCCTTTTCGGTGATGATGTTGCAATGGCAGATCAGCATGGATTGGCTCTGGCTGACGGCGCCCCTCCGCGCCGTTTGGCTGGTAGTTGGTTGGGGTGCTACTTGAACACCTTGTCCGGTGCGTCGAGGCTGTCGGACCCCTCGAAGGCTATGTTGTTCAGGTTCAGCGCGCCGACGGCGCGTTCGATCGACTTGGTCTGGTCGACCAGCGCGTCGATTGCCGCCTGCACGGTAGCATTGCCTTCGGTGTTGCCCTCGGCGATCTGCTGGTCGTAGGCCTCGCCGGCCACTTCCCGCGCCTTGATCGCCTCCATCTTGGCGACCGAGACATCGAGCTTGTCGGACAGTTCCTTGTCGATCGCCGGATCGGCCGCCTTGACCATATCGTGCACCGACGGGCCTGAAACGACGGTGCCGTCGATGCGCGTGTAGCTGGCGAGATAGGCGGCGCGGATGCCGATGGCGTCATAGAGATGCGAGTTGTAGGTATTATCCGAGAAGCAGTCGTGCTCCTCTTCGGGATCGTGCAGCAGCAGGCCGAGTTTCATGCGCTCCCCGGCCAGTTCGCCGTAGGACAGCGAGCCCATGCCGTTGAAGATCACCGAGATAGCGGTGTTCGGCTGGCCATCGACGAGGTTCTTGCGGGCGGCGCCGTCTTCCTTCCAGTTGCCGACCATCTCCTGCAGGTCGGAGACCAGAAGATCGCTGGCCGACTTCAGATACTCGGCCCGGCGATCGCAATTGCCGCCGGTGCAGTTCTTGAGGTCGTAGTCGGTGTACGGACGCTCGCCGGCGCCCGGGCCGGTGCCGTGCAAATCCTGGCCCCAGAGCAGGAATTCGATGGCGTGATAACCGGTGGCGACATTGGCCTCGATGCCGCCGGCCTCCTGCAGCGTGCCGGCGAGGAACTCCGGCGAAAGCTTCGAGGCGTCGACCTTCTTGCCGTCGATCTCGATGTCCTTGTTAGCGATGACATTGGCGGTGTAGAGCGCGTTGGCGTCGGACTCGGTGCCGTAGCTCTTGGCGACGTAGTCGATCAGGCCTTCGTCGAGCGGCCAGGAGTTCACCTTGCCTTCCCAGTCGTCGACGATCTTGTTGCCGAAGCGGTAGACCTCGGTCTGCTGGTAGGGCACGCGCGACGCCTTCCAGGCATCGCGGGCGGCATTCAGCGTGTCCGCCGACGGGTTGGCAAGCAGCGCGTCGACAGCCTTGTCGAGCGCCTGCGCCGTGGTCAGCGAATCCTCGTACTTGGCCAGCGCGATGTCGGAATAGGTCTTGATGACCGCCTTGGCATCGATCTCCGCCGCCTTGGCCGGCAGGATGAAAACCGCCGCCGTCAACATAGCCGTGGCACCGATCGCAGCCAGTCTGCCGCCATATCGCGCTGTCATCATCAGTCTCCAGTTCAAAGGGGATTCGGTAAAAGGCGCGCGTGCCAAACGGTGCCGGGACATAGGCATGCCGTAGGACACCACAGATGCCGCGCCGCTCTGCGGCTCACGGGAGAAAGACACCAAATGCCTCCAATCGAACGGGTTCAAGGCCCAAACATCAAAGGGATGCGCTGACGCGCGAGCCTCCATAAAACGATGGCGAGGCCGGAAGTCAACTGGTGAACCCTAGAAAATTCAATTGAAACAACAGTTTAGAATTATTCTAAACTAGCACTATCAACTTTAAATCGTAGCCAGCAGCCAAGGTGAGAGACGCCGCGATTGACAAGCGACCGTTCCGGGTGCGACCCGGACCGGGGCTCTTGCGACGGCGGCAGACAATCGCCATCTGGCGGAACGGCTCACAATCAAAGCATGATGTCGTCCGAAAACCGCTTCACACTTTTCGGCATCATGCTCCAGATTTGAAACAGGAATTCGGGTTGCGATGAAGAACGGGGTCGTCATTGTCGGTGCGGGTCATGCGGGCGTGCAAGCGGCCGCCAGCCTGCGCGAGGAAGGCTATGACGGGCCTGTCATACTGATCGGCGACGAAACCGATCTGCCCTATCACAAGCCGCCGCTGTCGAAGACCTTCATCAAGGACGCCGATGCCAAGCCGCAACCCTTGCGCGGCGAGGCCTTTTACACCGGCAGCGCCATCGACTTCAGGCCGGGCGTCCGAATCGACAGCATCGATACGGCAGGCCGCAAGCTGGACATAGCGGGCGGCGGCGTGCTGCCGTTCGACCGGCTCATCCTGGCCACCGGTTCGCGGCCGCGGCTTCTGCCGCTGCCGGGCGCCGACCTCTCGGGCGTGCTGTCGCTGCGCTCGATCGCCGATGCGCGGCTGATCCGCGCGCTCAGCGCCCAAAGCGAAGACGTGGTCATCCTCGGCGGCGGCTTCATCGGGCTGGAGATCGCGGCAACGCTGAGGGCCGCCGGCCGCAACGTCACCCTGGTCGAGGCTGTCGACCGGCTGCTTGGCCGCGCCGTGGCGCCGGTGGTGGCGAGCCATGTCCGCCAACGGCTGGAGGCGATCGGCGTGCGTATCCTCACCGGCACCACCATTGCCAGGCTGGAAGGGGAAAACCGCCATGTCTGCGCTGCCATCACCTCCACCGGCGAAAGGCTGCCCGCGCGCATGGTCATCGTCGGCATCGGCGCCGTGCCGAATGTCGAACTTGCGCAGGCTGCCGGACTGACTGTCGCCAATGGCATCCGCGTCGACCAACAGATGCGCACCTCAGTGCCTGATATTCTGGCCATCGGCGACGCCGCTTCCTACCGCCACTGGTCGACCGGCGGCGACGTGCGGCTGGAATCGGTGCAGAACGCCACCGACCAGGCGCGGCTTGCCGCACGCACGATCACCGGCCATACGGACGCGTATGCGGCGGTGCCGTGGTTCTGGTCTGACATCGGCGACATGAAACTGCAGATGGTCGGGCTGACCTCGGGCGGCGACAGCCATGTCGTGCTGGGCGACCTCGCTGAGAACAAGTTCTCGATCTACCACTATGCTGGAAGCCGGCTGCTCGGCATCGAATCCGTCAACAGGCCGGGCGACCATATGCTGGGCCGCAAGATGCTCGGGGCCGGGTTTTCGCCGATGGCGCAGACGATTGCTGAGGGACCTGACGGGCTGAAGGCTGCACTGGCAGCGTTCCAGCAGGATGAGCCGGCACGGGCTGCGGGCTAGACGCACTTACCCTCCCCCTTGTGGGGAGGGTCGCTGCGAAGCAGCGGGGTTGGGGTCGGCGCGAGGCCCCCCACCCGGACCTGCGGTCCGACCTCCCCACAAGGGGGAGGTAGGGTTTGCGCTAGGCAGCGCAGACTTCGCGGATCGAGCTTTCCAGAATGTCGAGCGCCTCGTTCATGACATTGTCCTGGATGGTGATCGGAGCCAGGAAACGGATGACGTTGCCGTAGACGCCGCAGGTCAGCAGGATCAGCCCCTTGTCGAGCGCCTTCAGCCGGATCGCATTGGCGATCTCGGCCGACGGCAGGCCCTTCTTGACGTCGTTGAACTCGACCGCGTTCATGAAGCCGAGACCCCTGATGTCGACAATCTCGGGCACATCGTCGCGGATCGACTGCAGCCGCTGTTTCAGCCGGGCGCCCAGCGTATTGGCGCGGTCGCACAGCTTTTCGTCCTCGATTACGTCGAGCACGGCGTGTGCTGCGGCGACACCGATCGGGCTGCCGCCATAGGTGCCGCCGAGCCCGCCAGGACCGGGCGCATCCATGATCTCGGCGCGGCCGGTGACCGCCGCCAGCGGGAAGCCGCCGGCCAGGCTTTTCGCCATGGTGGTAATGTCGGCCGCGACCTCATGATGATCCATGGCGAACATCTTGCCGGTGCGGGCAAAGCCGGTCTGCACCTCATCGGCGATCAGCAGCATGCCGTGCTGGTCGCAGAGCTTGCGCAGCGCCGTCAGGAATTCGCGCGGCGCGTCGTAGAAGCCGCCCTCGCCCTGGACCGGCTCGATGATGATGGCGGCAACGCGAGCCGGATCGACATCGGCCTTGAACAGTTTGTCGAGTGCGGCCAGCGAATCGGCTGTAGACACGCCGTGCAGCGGCACCGGAAACGGCGCGTGGTAGACGTCGCCCGGCATGGCGCCGAAGCCGACCTTGTAGGGCACGACCTTGCCGGTCAGCGCCATGCCCATGAAGGTGCGGCCGTGGAAGCCGCCGGCAAAGGCGATGACGGCTTGGCGGCCAGTGGCGTTGCGGGCGATCTTGATGGCGTTCTCGACGGCTTCAGCACCCGTAGTGACGAAGATGGTCTTCTTCTCGAACTTGCCGGGCAGCATGCCGTTCAGCCGTTCGGCCAGCCTGACATAGCTCTCATAGGGCACGACCTGGTGGCAGGTATGGGTGAAGCGGTCGAGCTGTGCCTTGACCGCCTCGATCACCCTGGGATGGCGGTGGCCGGTGTTGACGACGGCGATACCGGAGGAGAAATCGATGTATCGGCGGCCTTCTACATCCCAGATCTCCGAATTCTCGGCGCGGTCGGCATAGATCTGCGTCGTCATGCCGACGCCGCGCGAGATCGACTGGTTCTTGCGCTCAGAAATGGCTGCGTTCTTCATTTCGTCCCTCATCGGGCCGACGCCCGTTCTCGTTAGATGAATGCCAAGGCCTCTTCTGACCTTATTTCACGTTTTCCTCAAGTTGGCACCGCCGCCGGGCGATTGGGCCTGTCGTCGATGCGGGCCACTTCGACAGACCGGTCTTAACCAGCCGACCGATACACGTACGGGGCAGTCCGTGACAGCTCACCCGTCACCGGGAACGGCGAAGCGATCCCGCTCGCCGCGGTGGCGAACTTCCGCTACGACCTCGAACAGCCGACGGTGTGGCGGCGCAACCGCATCCCGATGATCACCGTTCGCGCAGGCCTCGTTGGCGACGTGCTGCCGGCCACCGTCGTGAACGAATTGAAGCCGTCGGTCGACGCCTTCATCGCCAAACTACCGCCCGCTATTCCGTTGCAACCGCCGGCTCGGTCGAAGAAAGCGCAAAAAGCCGCAGCGGTGGTGCCGCTGATGCTGTTCGTGATGGCGACCATCCTGATGATCCAGTTGCAAAGTTTTCAGCGCCTGTTCCTGGTGGTGGCGGTGGCGCCGCTCGGCCTGATCGGCGTGGTCGCGGCCCTGGTGCCGAGCGGCGCACCGCTCGGCTTCGTCGCCATTCTGGGCGTCCTGGCGCTGATCGGCATCCTGATCCGCAACTCAGGTGATCCTGATCGTGCAGATCGAGGATCTGGTGGCCGAGGGCCAAGACCGCTGGGAAGCCGTATCGAAGCGACCGAGCACCGCATGCGGCCGATCGCGCTGACGGCCGCGGCCGCCAGCCTGGCGCTGATCCCGATCGCGCGCGAAGTGTTCCGGGGCCCGATGGCATACGCCATGATGGGCGGCATCATCGCCGGCGATCACGCTGCTGTTCCTGCCGGCGCTTTATGTGACGTGGTTCAGGATCAAGGAGCCTAAGCAGGGGGACGAACCATCTGTTCCAGAGAACGGCGAACTGGCGCAAAGCTCGACTTAGCCCTCCTGCATCACTCGTTGTCGTTGGAGGGTACAGGGAGTGATTTAGCGCGCTGCCAAGGCGACAATTTTGAACTGCGCCAAGCATGCCAGCCTTTTGGCAAATCGGCCAATTCCAGGATGCTCTCATCCCGCTGAACCACATTCTGGAGGCTGACGAGCATTAGCTCGGGTTCATCTCGATTTTGCTTGTCGTTGCTATGAAATTGCCAACTGCCACCCTCATCGTTGTGGTTATCGTCGTCATCAGCTTCGTGCACAACGTATGCGATCCAGTCACCACGTTTAAATATGCTTCTGTCCGACAACACCGCGACATTGGGTGGGTCTTCGAACGTCCATTCCGCCATAGGAAACCCCAGATTCAAGCGGTCCGCACAAACCCCTCGCTCGCCCTCAACAGATTGCGCGTATAATCCTTCTCTACGCGATGCCCGATCAGCTGGCTCGCGGTGAGATTTTCCACCGCTTCGCCGTTCTGCATCACCATCAGGCGCTCGCACATATGGGTGATGATGGCGAGGTCGTGGCTGACCATCAGGAAGGTCAGCTTGCGCCGACGGCGAACCTCTTCCAGCAGGTTGAGCACTTCGGCCTGCACCGAAGCGTCGAGCGCCGAGGTTGGTTCGTCGAGCAGCAGGATCGACGGTTCGAGGATGAGCGCGCGCGCGATCGCCACGCGCTGACGCTGACCGCCGGAGAGCTGGTGCGCGTAGCGGAAACGGAAACCGTTGCCTAATCCGACCTCGTCGAGGGCGCGCTGGATGCGTTGCTCGCCATCGGCAAAGCCGTGAATGGCGAGCGGTTCCTGTAGCAGGCGGTCGACGGTCTGACGCGGGTGCAGCGAACCATAGGGGTCCTGGAAGACCATCTGCACTTCGCGATAAAAAGCCTTGTCGCGGCGCGCTCCCAGCGTCTTGCCATTGACCGTGATAGTACCGGATGCGACAGGCACCAGGCCGGCAATGGCTTTGAGCAGCGTCGACTTGCCGGAACCGCTCTCGCCGACCAGGCCGAAGGATTCGCCGGACTTCACCTCGAGGTTCGCCCCTTTCAGCGCGCGAAAACGGTCGAACACCACCTCCAGCCCTTCAATCGAAATAGCTGGCGTCATGCCGCCCACTCCGGCTTGCGGTCGAGCACCGGCAGCGGGTGGCGTTCGTAACCGATCCTGGGCATGCAGTTGAGCAGGCCGCGCGTGTAGGGATGCTGGGCGTCGCGCAGCTCCGACGCCTTGAGCTGCTCGACCACCTTGCCGGCATACATGACGATGACGCGGTCGCAGAAGGAGGCGACCAGCCGCAGGTCGTGCGAGATGAAGATCAGGCCCATGCCGCGCTCACTGACCAAGCGGTCGAGGATGCCGAGCACATCGAGCTGCACGGTGACGTCGAGCGCCGAGGTCGGCTCGTCGGCGATCATCAGTTCCGGTCCGGCGATCAGCATCATTGCGATCATGGCGCGCTGGCCCATCCCGCCGGACACCTCGTGCGGATGCAGGTCGAAGACACGCGAGGGATCGCGGATCTGCACAGCTTCCAGCATGGCCAGCGCCCGCTCGCGCGCTTCGGCCTTGGAGACCTTTTCATGCGTGCGCAGCGTCTCGACGATCTGGCGGCCGATGCTCATCACGGGGTCGAGCGAATATTTCGGATCCTGCAGGATCATGGCGATGCGTTTGCCGCGCAGCGCCCGGCGCTGACGGGCCGGTATGGCCAGAAGGTCGATGCCGTCGAGGGCGAGCTTCTTGGCCGACACCAGAGCCTGCGGCGGCGTCAGGCCCATGATGGCGCGGCCGGTCTGCGACTTGCCGGAGCCGCTTTCACCGACAATGCCCAGCCGCTCTCGGCCAAGCGAAAAAGTGACGCCGCGCACCGCCTGGATGAGGCCGGTCCGAGTCGGGAAGGTGACGCGCAGGTCGTCGACATCGAGAAGTGCACCGCTCATTGGTCACCACTCATTGGTCGCCACTCCGGGGATCGAGCGCATCGCGCAGGCCGTCGCCAAGCAGGTTAAAGCCGAGGCTGACGATGAGGATGGCGAAGCCCGGCGCGCCGGCCACCCACCATTGGTCGAGCACGAAGCGGCGGCCGGACGCGATCATCGTGCCCCATTCCGGCAGCGGCGGCTGGGCGCCCAGGCCGAGGAAGCCGAGGCCGGCGGCGGTGAGGATGATGCCGGCCATATCGAGCGTCACCCGGATGATGAGCGAAGAGATGCAGAGCGGCATGATGTGGCGCAGCACGATGCGGAACGGAGAGGCGCCCATCAATTGCACCGCCTTGATGTAATCCGAATTGCGCACGGTCATCGTCTCGGCCCGCGCAATTCGGGCGTAAGGCGGCCA
This sequence comes from Mesorhizobium sp. L103C131B0, assembly GCF_000502275.1. Classification (NCBI taxonomy): domain Bacteria; kingdom Pseudomonadati; phylum Pseudomonadota; class Alphaproteobacteria; order Hyphomicrobiales; family Phyllobacteriaceae; genus Mesorhizobium; species Mesorhizobium sp. L103C131B0. The sequence goes on from NZ_AYXC01000012.1 coordinate 114,043, forward strand.
CGAGGTGATGGCGATGGCCAGCACCGCGTTTTCGATGCCGGGGCCAAGGGCCGCGACAAAGGCCAGTGCCAGGATCAGCTTGGGGAAGGCGAGGAAGATGTCGGTAATGCGCATCAGAATGGCATCGGTCCAGCCGCCGGCATAGCCGGCGACGGTGCCGACCAAAAGGCCGATGGGGGCTGCGATGACAGCGACAAGAATGACGACATAGAGGGTCCAGCGCGAGCCAAAAAGAATGCGCGAATAGATATCGCGGCCGAGATCGTCGGTGCCGAACCAATGCGCCGCACTCGGCGCCAAAAGCCGGGCATTCTTGAGATCGCCGATGGTCGGCGAATAGGGCGCCAGCACATCGGCAAAGGCTGCGACCAGCAGCAGCGCGATGATGATGAGCAGGCCGAGAAACGCCAGCCGGTTGGCGGAAAAGCGCCGCCAAGCGACGTAGGCGCGGCCGAGCCGTGCCTGCATGCGCGAGGCCGGCCGATCGCTGAGCAGCCAATCGCGGCGCGTTTGGATTGCTTCGGCGCTCATCCTGTCTTCGTCCTCGGATCGAGCACCTTGTAGAGAACATCGGACAGGAGATTGATGCCGATGAACACCGAACCGATGACGATGGTGCCGCCGAGCACGGCGTTCATGTCGGCGTTCTGCAGCGAATTGGTGATGTAGAGGCCGATGCCGGGCCAGGAGAACACCGTCTCGGTCAGCACCGAACCTTCGAGCAGCCCGGCATAGGACAGCGCGATCACCGTGACCATCGGCACCGCGGCGTTGCGCAGCGCATGGCCCCAGATGATTCGCGTTTCAGACAGGCCCTTGGCGCGCGCGGCGACGATGTATTCCTGCGACAGCTCGTTCAGCATGAAGGAGCGCGTCATCCGGCTGATATAGGCGAGCGAGAAATAGCCCAGCAGCCCTGCCGGCAGGATGATGTGGCGGTAAGCGTCGTAGAAGACATCCCACTGGCCCTGCAGCGCGGCGTCGAGCAGGTAGAAGCCGGTGATCGGTGTGAATGTGTACTCGTAGACGATGTCGAGGCGGCCGGGAAAAGCCACCCATTGGAGCTTGGCGTAGAACAGGACAAGCCCCAAAAGCCCGATCCAGAAGATAGGCACGGAATAGCCGATCAGGCCGACAATGCGAACGATCTGGTCGATGAGACTGCCGCGTTTTACCGCTGCCAGCACGCCGAGCGGCACGCCGATCAACGAGCCTATCAGAGTGCCCAAAGTCGCCAGTTCGATCGTTGCCGGAAAGGCACGGCGGATGTCGGTCATCACAGGATTGGTGGTCAGCACAGAGGTGCCGAAATCACCGTTCAGCGCATGCTTGAGATAGATATAGAATTGCTCGATCAACGGCAGGTCGAGCCCCATCTCGCGGCGGGTGCGCTCGACGACATTGGCCGGTGCGCGGTCGCCGAGCACCGCCAGCACCGGATCGATCGGAATGATGCGGCCGATGAAAAAGGTCACCGCGAGCAGGCCGAGATAGGTGGTGACGGCGATGACCAGGAAGCGGCCGATCGCCAACAAGATAGCGACGGCGCGGGCGCTTCCCTGCCCCGCCGTCGCCTGGTTTTCAATCGCGCTCATCAGGGCGCGTCCGCCGGCGCTATTCCTTGGAGACCGGGCCGACGAAGTTGGTGTCGAAGCTCGGACCGAGCGCAAAGCCTTTCAGGTTTTTGCGCAGGCCTGCCACTTCCAATTGCTGGTGGATGATTACGAAGGGGCTGGTGTCGAGGATCGTCTTTTCAAGGCTCTTGTACATATCGGCGCGCTTGCCGGCATCCTTCTCCAGCAAGGCTGCTTCGGTCTGCTTTGTCAGGTCCGGGATGTCCCAGGCATTGCGCCAGGCCAGCGTCTTGGTCTTGCCTTCATCAGAATTGTCCGGGTTTGAGGCAAAGGTCTGGGCGTTGGAGTTCGGATCGAAATAGTCCTGGCCCCACTGGCCGATATAGATGTCATGATTGCGGGCGCGGTATTTGGTCAGCGTCTGCTTGCCGTCGCCCGGGATAATTTCCAGCTTGATGCCGGCCTGGCCAAGCGTCTGCTGGATCGATTCCGCCATGCCCGTTGTCGGCTGTCCCGTGCGTACGTCCATGGTTACGCTGAAGCCGTCGGCCAGGCCGGCCTTGGTCAGCAGTTCCTTGGCTTTGGCGACGTCGAACTTGAACGGATTTTCGTCCAGTTCGCCCAGCACGCCCTTGGGCAGGAAGGTCTGGTGAATCTCGCCAATGCCCTTGAGGATGGTCGTGCTCAGCGCATCGTAGTCGACCAGATATTTGAACGCCTGGCGAACCTCGGGCTTGGCGAGGTTCGGATTCTTCTGGTTGAGGCTGATGTAAAAGACCGTGCCCTTCGGCGCGCTGGTCGTGGTGAGATCGGCATTCTTGGCGATGGCGTCGAGATCGTTCGGCTCGAGGTTGCGGGCAACGTCGATGTCGCCTGCTTCGAGCGCCAGGCGCTGTGCCGAGCTTTCCTTCATGTTGCGGTAGATGACGCGGGCGAGCTTGGCCTTCTCGCCATTGTAATTGTCGTTGCGCTCCAGCACGACGACCTCATTGGCCCGCCATTCGCGCAGCTTGTAGGCGCCGGAGCCGGCATAACCGGTCTTCAGGAAGGCGTTGCCGAAATCGTTGTCCCATTTGTAGTCGGCACTCGGCGTCACCGCGGCGACATGTTCCTTGACCAGCTTTGCGTCGACGACCGAAGCGACCGTTGCCGACAGGCAGTTTAACACGAAGCTCGGCGCATAGGCCTTGTCGACGGTGAACTGGAAGGTGGTATCGTCGACGGCCTTGGCCTTGTCGGCAACATTGTCGCCGCTGATGCCGAACTGGTTGATGATGAATGCCGGCGGCTTATCCAGCTTGATGGCGCGCTCGAAGGAATAGGCGACATCGGCGGCCGTCAGTGGATTGCCCGAAGCGAACTTTAGGCCGGGCTTGAGCTTGAACGTATAGACCAGGCCGTCGTCGGAGACGGTCCAGCTCTCGGCAAGGTCGCCCTTGACCTTGGAGGTGTCGCTGAGGTCGAGGCGGACCAGCAGATCATAGGTGTTGCCGGTGACTTCGGCGGTCGACAGTTCGAACGCCTCGCCCGGATCCATGGAGATGATGTCGTCGATGGCAAAACCTTCGACCAGCGTGTCGGCGGGGGTCACGGCAAAGGCCGGCGCGACGCCAATGAGCAGAGCGGACATGGCAGCACCTGCGAGCCAGACGCGCGAACGTAGAGCAAACTTTTCCATCATCATGATGATTGTTCCCTGTTTTGTTGATTGTTGACCCCGAGTTCCCGGCTCAGGGCTGCAGTAATCTTTTTCGCGGCCGGAGGACGACCGTTAGACCCCATACCGTGTTGATTTTTTTCCAGTTGGTCAACACCCTATCCGGCAGCCCTCCAACCGGCAACGGGCATTTTGCGAGCCGGCATACTGGACCGGAATATGCTGTGCGCGTCGAAGCATGGGCGAGCCAATTGCAGCCGCCGATGGGGAAAAATCTGCTCTTTTCGGTGTTACTTGATGGCAGCAACCAGATCGGCGTCGGGGAAGCAGGTGGCGGGGCGGCCATTCTTTTCCTGCCAGCTGCCGATCGAGCGGCGGGTCTTGAAGCCGGGCAGGCCGTCGGCGCTGCCGACATCGTAGCCCTTGGCCTCCAGCGCCCGTTGCAGCGCGGCGATGTCGGAACGATGCAGGCCGCCAACCGCACCCCAGCTGCCGACGAAATCAGCATCGCCATGGGCGATGCGGTCAGCGCCATGGCCGATGAACAGGGCGTACAGGTCGCTGGTGTTGTACTGTTTCAGCACGTAGAAATTGGGCGTGGCGATGAAGGCGGGGCCGCTGCGTCCGGCCGGCATCAAAAGGAATCCTTCCGCTTTCAGTTCGCCGGCCGGAAAGGCTTTGCCGCCGACGCGGCTGATTCCCATCGCCGCCCAGGCTGAGATTTTCTTGCCCTGGTCGGGACCTTCGAGCGAGCAGGAAACGCTTTCCGGCACCGTCACCTCGAAACCCCAGCCACGCCCCTTCACCCAGCCATAGTGGACGAGATAGTTGGCGATCGAGGCCAGCACGTCCGGCGTCGAATTCCAGATGTCGGGGTGGCCGTCACCGTCGTAGTCGACGGCGTGCTTCAGGAACGAGGTCGGCATGAATTGCGGCTGGCCGAGCGCGCCGGCCCAGGACGATTTCATGGCGCCGACCGGCGCCAACCCATGCTCGACGATCTCGAGCGCCGCCAGCACTTCGGTGCGGAAGAAGTCTTTCTTGGTCGACATGAAGGCCTTGGTGCCGAGCACTTCGAAAGCGTCGTAGGGCATTTTCGCCGCGCCGAAGCCGGTCTCGCGGCCCCAGATCGCCAACAGTATCTCGCCCGGGACACTGTAGCGCTTTTCGATCGCAGCCAGCGTCCTGGCGTTGGCCGCCTCGCGCGTGCGCCCACCTGACGTGACGGCGCGCACCGTCTTTTCGGCGAAATAGGCGCCGGGCGAACCGAACTCCGCCTGATGCTGCTTCTGCGGGGTTTTGCGTTTCTCGCCGGGCAGGACGAGGTCGGGCAATTTGAGGTTCGGCTTCACGCCGTTGAAAGCGGCGTCGAAGGTGGATTTGGAGATGCCTTTGGTCTGGGCTTCGGGCCAGAGATCGGTTTGCAGCCAGGCGCGGAACTGGTCGTCGATTTTGGCGGCGGAGGCGGGGGAGATGAGGAGGAGGGCGAGCAGAGCCGCAAGGAATGAAAATAGTAGCAGCCTTGGAGGCTTGCGTTCCCTCACACCCCCCTCTGTCCTGCCGGACATCTCCCCCTCAAGGGGGGAGATCAGCAGCTTCTCGGACGGCATTCTTCTTTCAACGCAGGTGGTAGGCGAAAACCGAAGCGACAGCCAATCTCCCCCCTTGAGGGGGAGATGTCCGGCAGGACAGAGGGGGGTGTTTGGCGCAAACCTCGAAGAATGCGAAGCTTTCATGTCGCACATCCTGCCCGCCAATTGCGTCAAAACGCCGTCCGCGAGCGCAAGGCCGCCGCCAGCGTCCCCTCATCCAGATAGTCGAGTTCGCCGCCGACCGGCACGCCATGTGCAAGCCTGGTGACCTTGATCTCGAAACCCGAGAGCTGGTCGGTGAGATAATGCGCCGTCGTCTGGCCCTCGACCGTGGCGTTGACGGCGAGGATCACCTCCTTCACGTCGCCGCCGGCGACGCGGTCGACCAGCGAGCGGACATTGAGCTGGTCGGGGCCGATGCCGTCGAGCGGCGACAGCGTGCCGCCGAGCACATGGTAGCGCACATTCATGGCCGCCGCCCGCTCCAGCGCCCAGAGGTCGGAGACATCCTCGACGACGATCACCGTCGAGGCATCGCGGCGCGGATCGGTGCAGATCATGCAAGGGTCGGAGGTATCGACATTGCCGCAGGTCGTGCAGATGCGCACCTTGTCGGCGGCTTCAGCCATGGCGGCGGCGAGCGGCGACAAAAGCTGCTCCTTCTTCTTGATGAGGTGCAGTGCCGCACGCCTGGCCGAACGCGGCCCTAGCCCCGGCACCTTGGCCAGGAGCTGGATCAGGCGTTCGATCTCGGGACCGGCGATTCGCTTCGACATCGCACTGATCTAGGATTTTTCCGCGCGCTTTGAAACATGCCGCATACGCACCGAGCCCGCCATGCTGCCATGGCGGGCTCGGAAAATGTTCTGGGCGTCAGTAGGCTGAGAGCGGCCGGGTTTGATCGACGATCATTGCGCCGATAGCGTCGGTGTTCTCAGGCGTCGACTGGAAGCCCATCGACGCTTCCTGCGTCGCCGATGGAACCGAGGTGATGTAGCGGGCGTTCAGCGTGCCGCCGAAACGCGAGGCATCGGGCTCGGCCATCGGCTCCTGCATCGCCACCTCCGTCTGCTTGGCGGCGACGCGGGCGCTCTTGGCGGGCGCCGCGGAAGCCGTCACATAGGTCTGCTCGGCTGGGGCACGTGTCGCCTTGGCTGCGCGAACCGCCGCGGCCTGCTTGGCAGGATCTGGACGGACAATGGTCTTCACCACCGGCTCGGCGTAGGCAACCTGCACCGGCGCTTCAGGCACAGGCGCGCGCGGCGTCGCCGAGGCAACCATGGTCGTGGATTCATCCGGCAGCGGCTGCCAGTTGCGGCCGCGCTTCTCGTAGAAGGCGTTGCCGCCGGCAACCATGGTGTAATGCATGTTCTTGTAGGGGAACCTCAGGCCGGCGGTGTGGAAGTACATCGTGTTCTTCAGCTTGGCCTTGCGCTCGCCCTTGAGCACCGCATCGGCGGCCTCCTCGACATCGGGCATCGCTTTCGAATTCATCGCCCGCGTCATCACGCCGGGCGCGAACTGGCCCGGTTCGCCAACCACTTGGCAAATGGTGCTACCATGATTGCCGGAGCGTAGCCGGTTCATCACCACAGTACCGACGGCGATCATGCCGTCACGGCTCGAGCGGTTGGACTCGAAGAACATCGCCCGCTCCAGGCATTCCTTTTCTTTCGGCGTGTTGCGGTAGGCGCGCGTCGAAAGGAAGCTGGGCGTGATGGCGTCGGTCAGGCTGGCGACCGACAGGCCGTGCGAAGACGTGGTCTGGCTACAACCCGCCAGGAACATAGGGGAGAAGATGATGCCGAGCAGAAGCGGCGTCTTCCATCGCGTCGCGATCAACAAAAATGCCTCATTGTCCAGATGCCAGCCCGCCCCGAGATGTGGCAAGAATGAGACTCTTAAAGGCAAAAAGATGGCTAAAGGATTAGCTTTCGTGCAGCATAGGTAAAACTTTATAAATGGCCGGATATGTCCGCGTGAGCAAAGCCGGAGAAAGTCTTAACAACAGCCTCCGCAGCCGATTTCCCTTCATAATCAATTAACTGGTTGGAGCCGGCTCAGAACGGCAATTTCATTCCGGGCGGGATCGGCAAGCCTGCCGTCAGCGCCTTGGTCTTCTCCTGCATAATCTGCTCGACCTTATTTTTGGCGTCATTGTGAGCGGCAAGCAGCAGGTCTTCGAGGATCTCGACCTCGTCCTCCTTGAACAGCGACGGATCGATCTTCAGCGACTTCATCTCGAACTTGCCGGTCAGCGTGACATTGACCAGCCCGCCTCCGGCCTGCCCGCTTGCTTCTATCGTGGCGATCTCGTCCTGCATGGCCTGGAACCTGGCCTGCATTTCCTTCGCCTTGCCCATCAGGCCGAGAAGATCTTTCATGGTCGGGTCCTTTGCGGATTCGTGGCTATGGTCAGGTTTCGTCGTCGTCCGGCGGCGGCTCGACCGGCACTTCGGCCTTGTCGGTGTCGACTTCCGGCGCGTCGGGAATGCGCACGTCGATGATCTTGGCGCCGGGAAAGCGCGCCAGGATGGCGGCCACAGCCGGATCGCTTTTCGCGTCGGAGAAAGCAGTCTCGCGCCTGGTCGATTCCATCTCGGCCAGCGTTTGGCCGCCCTCTTCCTTCGACAATGACACCAGCCAGTTGCGGCCGGTCCAGGCGCGCAGCTTCGTCGTCAAGTCGTTGAGCAGCATCTTGGGCGCATCGGCGGTCAGGCCGACGTCGATACGGCCGGGCTCGATGCGCACCAGGCGAATACAGCTCTTGACCAGCACCTTGAAGGCGATGTCACGCTGCGCGTCGGCAAGAGCGACAATATCGGCCAGCGATTTCAGCGGCGGCGATTGCGGCTCGACGACCGGCTGCGGAGGCGCGACAAAGGCGACCGGGGGCGCGTCGACCAATCGCATGGTTTGCGCACCGGCTGGCCCGGACGGCATCCGGGTCTGCGCTACCGCGCTGGCGCCGCCGCCATTGCCGGCATTTACCGGCGCACCATTCGGGCGTGACGCACCACCGGACGCCGGAGCGCCGCTCTCCAGAGATTTCAGCGCCTCGTCCAGCGTCGGCAGGTCGGCGGCATGCGCCAGCCGGATCAGCACCATCTCGCCGGCGCTGACCGGTCGGTTGGACGACTGCACCTCGGGAATGCCTTTCAAGAGCATCTGCCAGGTTCGCGACAGAACCTTGACCGACAGCGTGCTGGCGAAGTCGGCGCCGCGGCGGCGCTCATCCTCGGACAGGGAAGCGTCGTCGGCAGCCGTCGGCACGAAGCGCAGCCGGGTGACGAGGTGGTTGAATTCGGCCAGATCGGTCAGCACGGCAGCCGGATCGGCGCCGGTGTGGTACTGGTTGCGGAATTCGGCAAGGGCGGCCGCCACATCGCCCTTCATGACATGTTCGAACAGGTCGACGATGCGGGCGCGGTCGGCGAGACCCAGCATGTCGCGCACCGCTTCGGCGCTGACGGCGCCGCCGCCATGGGCGATTGCCTGGTCGAGAATGGAGAGCGAATCGCGGGCCGAGCCTTCGGCGGCGCGCGCGATCATCGCCAGCGCGTCGTCGTCTACCGATATGCCTTCCTTGCCGGCAATGGAGGCGAGATGCGCGACCAACGCGCCGGCATCGATGCGTCTCAGGTCGAAACGCTGGCAGCGCGACAGCACGGTGATCGGCACCTTGCGGATTTCGGTGGTGGCAAAGATGAATTTGACGTGCGGGGGCGGCTCTTCCAGCGTCTTCAACAGGCCGTTGAAGGCCTGGGTGGAGAGCATGTGCACTTCGTCGATGATGTAGACTTTGTAGCGCGCCGACACCGGGGCATAGCGCACGCGCTCGATAATGTCCCTGATGTCGTCGATGCCGGTATGCGACGCGGCGTCCATCTCGATGACGTCGACATGGCGGCCTTCCATGATCGCCTGGCAGTGCTCGCCCAGGAGGGCGAGGTCGACCGAGGGATGGTCGACCGTCGGCGTCTTGTAGTTGAGCGCCCGCGCCAGGATGCGCGCCGTCGTGGTCTTACCGACGCCGCGCACGCCGGTCAGCATCCAGGCCTGGGCGATGCGGCCTGTGGAGAAAGCGTTGGTCAAAGTGCGGACCATCGGCTCCTGGCCGATCAGTTCGGAGAAATTCGACGGACGATATTTGCGCGCCAGCACGCGATAGGCGACGGCCTTTTGCTTCTCCAGGTTTTCGGGGTCCGAATTTCCGGCTTCGCTCATTCGCCCGTAAAGCTCCAAAAGGCCGCGTCTCAGCGTAGCCGATTCCTGCTAGATCGTTTCACCGTTTTCTGAAACGGCAAACCGCTCTACCCTTTGCTTTAACGCAATTCCGGACGGGAAACCGCTCACACTTTCCCTGGAATTGCTCCAATAGTCTCGCCCGCGCTGCAATGCGTCGTCAATGTCGCGAGAGGGGCCGATGAGGTGGGAGGCTGGAACAATGACCCGTTCCGGGCTCGTTAGGGCTGCTTCCTTCCGGACCTGACCCGGTTGGCGAGTGGATCGTCCACCACCAACCTCCCGCGTTCCATATCGGCAATTCAGCGATCAAATGCAAGGGTGCATTGAGAATCGGATGCCCGTGAACTCCGCCGCTCAATGAATCGCTTGCAGCCCCCGTGCAGCCGCTCTAGCGTGATGAGTTTGGGAATAATGCGAGAAGCGCAAGGGAAACGCCAATGCTACCGGGCCTCAAGGCCGGATTCACGCTCGACTCCAGGCTGGAGGCGGATAGCGAGCAGCTGATGTGGCTCGGCCTGTGCGAGCTCAGGGTGATGAACGATAGCCGCTGGCCATGGCTGGTCCTGGTGCCGCAGCGGCCGGGGGCCGAAGAAATCCACGACATGACGCCGCTCGACCAGGCGATGTTGACCTTCGAAACCAACATGGTGGCGCAGGCGCTGAAAAGAACCACGAGCTGCACCAAGATCAACACCGGCGCGCTCGGCAACATCGTTCGGCAATTGCATGTCCACGTCATCGCCCGCTCGGAAGGCGATCCGGGCTGGCCGGGGCCGGTGTGGGGGCACGGCATGCGCGAGCCCTATGAGCGTTCAGGCATCCGCCAGTTTGCGCAACAGATCAAGGCGGCGCTATAAGCCGCCTGTGTCCATCCCTAGACGTTCGAGCTTCCATGACCCTTCGCCTTTTTGACGCGCCCTTGCGCGAACCGAGCCAGTTCGTCGGCTTCGCCGGAAACACGATTGATCGGCAATCCGAGAACCGCGCCGACGATTCCGTCGAAAGGGCGTTGGCCGATCCCTCGGCACGTCTTCTGCCGATGCATGGCGGACGGCTGTATCTGAAATTGCACGATGGCAGCTTCGACCCTTGGTTCGATCTGGCTGAGAGCCAGAAGCTGCAGCCATCACTCGCACAAGGCGTGCTGCTTGGCTTTGCCGAGAGCGGCCCGGTACTTGCCGTGCCGGTCGGCCTCGATCCCGAACAGCTGCCGGAGACCATGAAGGCGATCGATTTTCGCTCGGTCTATATGCAGGGGCTGATCGACGAGGCGGCAGCGGGCGCGCTGGCGCAAGGCGCCGCCCTGCTTGCCTGGCATGCCACCCATCGCTTCTGCAGCAAATGCGGCCATGAATCGCAAATGCGGGCCGGCGGCTACAAGCGCCATTGCCCAAATTGCGGCACCGAGCACTTTCCACGCACCGATCCGGTGGCGATTATGCTGACGGCGACGCGGGAAAAATGCCTGCTCGGCCGCGGCCGACATTTCGGGCCCGGCATGTACTCGGCGCTTGCCGGCTTCATCGAGCCGGGCGAGACGATCGAGGCGGCGGTGCGCCGCGAAACGCTGGAGGAAGCCGGCATCCGGCTCGGCCGCGTCGTCTACCATGCCAGCCAACCCTGGCCGTTCCCCTATTCGCTGATGATCGGCTGTTTCGGCGAACCCCTCAATGACGACATCCAGGCCGATCTCAACGAGTTGGAAGATTGCCGCTGGTTTTTTCGCGACGAGGTGCGTTCCATGCTGGAGAGGACGCACAAGGACAATCTGGTCACGCCGCCGAAAGGCGCGATCGCGCATCATCTGATCCGCGCCTGGGTCGACAGCGAATAAGAGTTGTTATTTTACGCAATTCCGGACGGAAAACCGCTTCACACTTTTCCTGGAATGCTTAACGGGAGCAAAAAATGATCCGTCACACCGTGGTTTTCACCCTGAAGCACCCGCAGTACTCGCTGGAGGAAAAGCGGTTCCTCTCCGATGCCAAGCGCATCCTCAGCGCAATCAAGGGCGTCACCCATTTCGAGCCGCTGCGGCAAGTCAGCCCGAAGAACGACTATCACTTCGGCTTCTCGATGGAGTTCGTCGATCAGGCCGCCTACACCAGATACAATGAGCACCCGGACCACGTCGCCTTCGTGCGTGACCGCTGGATCCCGGAAGTCGAAACCTTCATGGAAATCGACTATGTGCCGCTGACCCTGCTGGTTTAGGGGAACCTTAGTCCGCGACCTTCCACTGCTCGCGCGACTCACTGGCGGGATAGACGCCCAGAATGCGCACTTCGCGCGAGAAGAAGCGCAGTTCGTCCAGCGCCAGCTTGACCAGCGGATCGTCGGGATGGCCCTCGATATCGGCGTAGAACAGCGTCGCGGTGAAGGCGCCCAACTGATAGCTCTCCAGCTTCGTCATGTTGACGCCGTTCGTGGCGAAACCGCCCATTGCCTTGTAGAGCGCAGCCGGCACGTTGCGGACACGGAACATGAAGGTCGTCATCATCTTGGTGTCGGCCGAGGGCCGTTCGGCCAATCGCTTGTCCTTGGTCAGGACGACGAAGCGGGTGACATTCGAGTCCGTGTCCTCGACATTTTTCTCGATGATGTCGAGGCTATAGAGTTCTGCGGCGAGCGCAGGCGCCAGCGAGGCCATGGTGCGGTCCTTGAGCTCGGAAACCAGCTTCGCCGAACCCGCCGTGTCGCCGGCAATCACCGGCTTCCAGCCATTCTTGCGGATGTATTTGCGGCACTGTCCCAGCGCATGGATATGGCTGTGCACGGTCTTGATCTCTTCGCGTTTGACGCCGGGCAGCACCATCAGTTGGAAATGGATCGGCAGGAAATATTCGCCGACGATGTGGAGTTTCGATTCCGGCAAGAGATGATGGATGTCGGCGACGCGGCCGGCGATGGTGTTTTCGATCGGGATCATGGCGAGGTCGGCCTTGTTGGTCTCGACCGCGTTGAAGGCATCCTCGAAGGTGGGGCACGGCAACGGCTCCATCGAAGGGAACATGTTGCGGCTGGCGGTGTCGGAATTGGCGCCCGGTTCGCCCTGGAAGGATATTCTGTTGGTCTTGTCAGGCATGCCGATATCTCAGGTTGAAGGTCTCAGGAAAGAATTTGTCGGGCGCGTTCGAGGTCTTCCGGCGTGTCGACGCCGAGCGGCAGCGATTGCACGATCTCGGCATCGATGCGCATACCGGCCTCCACCGCCCGCAACTGCTCCAGCCGCTCGCGCCGTTCGAGCGGCGACGGTTTTAGCGCGACGAAGCGTTCGAGGGCTGAGCGCCGATAGGCGTAGAGGCCGACATGGTGATAGAGCGGCCCCTCGCCCCAGGGCGCGGTGGCGCGGGTGAAATAGAGCGCCTTCAGCCGCGTCGCCGACAACGGCGAACCGACGATCTTGACGACGTTGGGGTTGGCCTTTTCCTCGTCGCGGACGATCTCGACGCCGAGCGTGGCGATGTCGACCGCAGCGTCCTCGAACGGTTTCAGCGCCGCACCGATGATCTTGGGATCGATGGTCGGCAGGTCGCCCTGCACATTGACGATGGTTTCGACCTTGCGATCGGGGTCGAGGGCGGTCAGCGCTTCGAAGATACGGTCGGAACCGGATTCGTGGTCGGTGCGCGTCATCACCGCCTCGAAACCGTGCGCGCGCACCGCTTCGGCCACGTTGCGCGTGTCGGTTGCCACCACCACCCGCCCAAGCCCAGCCTCAGCGGCGCGGCGGGCGACATGGACGATCATCGGCGCGCCGGCTATGTCGGCCAGCGGCTTGCCCGGCAGGCGCGTCGAGGCCATGCGGGCCGGGATCAGGATGAGCGTGGACATCGAGGTTGCAAGGCGTTCGAAAAGAGGATGGGGAAAGTGGCAAAAGGTCTCACTGGAAGCGCCCTTATAGGTGTTGCAACGCCCAAGCAAAAGACCTAGTTTCCGCCCGATTTGACCGGCTCGACGGGGTGGGTCACGATACCGACGGACGGAGTGGACGGAGAGGTCCGCCGGAAAAGGGAGCCCTGGGGCGTATGGATTCCAACGAAGTCAACAAACTGCTCGCCGGGTTGCTTGGAACCTGTTTCGTCGTCTTCTCGGTCGGTTTGGTGTCCGACGCCCTGTTTGCCTCGCCGGCGCCGGAAAAACCCGGCTTTGCCATCGAGGCGACGGAGCCTGCCGAAGGCGGCGCCGCCGGACCCGCGGCAGAGGCCAAGCCAATCGCCGACCTTTTGGCCACCGCCAATGTCGAGCAAGGTGCGGCCGTCTTCAAGAAATGCCAGGCCTGCCATTCCGGCGAAAAAGGCGGCCCCAACAAGGTCGGCCCGGATCTCTGGGACATCGTCGACCGCCCCGTCGCCGAGCATGAGGGCTTTGCCTATTCGGCCGGCATGAAAGAGTTTTCCAAGGGCGGCGCCGAGAAGTGGACCTATGACAACCTCAACCACTTCATCACCTCGCCGAAGAAATTCGTGAAGGGCACTGCGATGGGCTTTGCCGGCCTGCCAAAGGACGAGGACCGCGCCAACGTCATCGCCTATCTGCGAACGCTGTCGGACAGCCCAAAGCCGCTGCCGACGCCAGGTGCCGCCGCTGATGCAACCGCGCCGGGCAAGCCGGCCGAGGGTGCTGCTCCGGCCAAGCCGGCTGAAGGTGCAGCTCCAGCCCCTGCGACGCCGGCACCGGCGCCCGCCAAATAACCGAATTGTCATCTCCATCATCTAAAAAAAGCCGGGTTCAGCCCGGCTTTTTGTTAGGAAAATCGCATATGCGGCGACAAAGCCGCCGCATGGCGGTTTTCACCGGCGTCAAATCATTTAGGATCGCCGGGCATCGCGAAGAGGAGAACGCATGACGGTTGGCCGAACGCTTCTGAGGTCCTTTCTGGTTGTGGGCGCCCTCGCAGGCGGCCTGCAGGCAGCCTTCCCCCAGGAATGGCACACCACCTCTTCGCTGATCGGCCCCTCCAAATATGGCGAGAACTTCCAGCGCTACGATTATGTGAATCCGGATGCACCGAAGGGCGGTACCTACAATTCGGTCGTTTCCGGCACGTTCGACAGCTTCAATCCCTATATCGTTCAGGGATCGCCGGCGGCCGGCCTGCAGCCATTTGGCGGCGGCCTGCTCTACGACACGCTGATGGATCAGGCGACTGACGAAGGCAGCGTCAGCCACCCGCTCATCGCCGATGCCTACAAGTACCCTACCGACTATTCCTCGGCCACCTACCGGCTCGACCCACGGGCGAAATGGCATGACGGACAGCCGATCACCACTGACGACGTGATCTGGTCGTTCCAGGTGCTGAAGGCCAACAGCCCGATGTACAGCCGCTATTTCGAAAACGTCACCGACGCCGTCGCTGTCTCGGACCGTGAGGTCGAGTTCCACTTCGACCAGAAGGGCAATCGCGAACTGCCCAAGATCCTCGGCGACCTTGTCGTGCTGCCCAAGCATTGGTGGGAAGGCACCGACGCCAATGGCAAGAAGCGCGACATCACCAAGGGGACGCTGGAGCCGCCGCTGGGCTCGGCTGCCTACAAGATCGCCAGCTTCAAGGCGGGGTCGGAAATCGTCTGGCAGCGCGTCCCCGACTATTGGGGCGCCAAGCTGGCTGTGAAAATCGGTCGGGAGAATTTCGACACGCAGCACTTTACCTACATTCTTGACGACAACGCCTCCTGGGAGGCGTTCAAGAAAGGTGGCCTCGACGATATCAAGCCGGAAAACAGCTCGAAGCGCTGGGCGACATTTTATGATTTCGCGGCGATCAAGGCCGGAGATGTGATCAAGCAGGAGTTCAAGACCACCTCGCCCGAGCCGATGCAGGCTTTCATGCTCAACCAGAGACATAGGTTGTTTGCCGATCGTCTGGTCAGGGCCGCGCTCACCTACCCGTTCGATTTCGAATCGATGAACCGCACGCTGTTCTTCGGTTTCAACACTCGCACCCACAGCTATTTCCAGGGCACGGACCTAGCCTCCAGCGGCTTGCCGCAAGGCAAGGAATTGGAGATCCTGGAGAAGTACCGCGACAAGCTGCCGCCGGAAGTATTCACCCAGGAATTCAAGTTGCCGGTCTACGATTCGCCGCAGGCGGAGCGCAAATATCTGAAGCAGGCGGTCGACCTGTTCGCCCAGGCCGGCTGGGTGATCAAGGGCGGCAAGATGGTCAACGCCAAGACCGGCGAGCCATTCAAGTTTGAAATCCTAGGCTCGAATGAAACCGACCAGGTCATTTCCAGCCCCTGGATCGCCAATCTGCGCAAGATCGGCGTCGATGCGACACTGCGCATCGTCGACCCGAGCCAGTACACCAACCGCGTCAGAAACTTCGATTACGACGTCATCACAGGACAGCTCCAACAGTCGGAATCGCCCGGCAACGAGCAGCGCGATTTCTGGAGCTCCAAGGCCGCCGACACACCGGCATCGCGCAATTATTCCGGCATCAAGAACCCGGTCGTTGACGCCCTTGTCGACCGCATCATTTTTGCCACGGATCGCGATGACCTCGTCGCCACCACCCATGCGCTCGATCGCGTGCTGCTGTGGAATTACTATGTGGTGCCGCAATACTATCGCGCCGTTGTGTGGCTGGCTTACTGGAACAAGTTCGGCATCCCGGAAAAGCAGCCCGGCTACCGTGGCGCCGATATCGATTCCTGGTGGATCGATGCGGACAAGGAAAAGGCCCTGGCCGCCAAGTACAAGGGCAGCAATTGATGGCGGGGCTCCCTCGCCGCGATTTCCTGGCCCTCAGTGGCGCCGCGGCCGTTGCTGCGCTGCTGCCGGGCAAGGCTTTCGCCGCCAGCCCAACCGGCGTGAAACTGCATGGACTGTCGGCTTTCGGCGACCTCAAATACAAGCCGGACTTCACTCATTTCGACTATGTCAATGTCGATGCGCCGCAAGGTGGCGTCTTCAACTTCCTGCCGCGCAACTGGCTTGCCAACCAGACGCCGCTGACCTTCAACACGCTGAATTCGTTCGTCCCCAAAGGCGATTCGCCCCAGCGCACGGAGATGTGCTTCGATTCACTGATGGTGAGAGCGTACGACGAACCTGACGCCGTTTACGGGCTGATCGCTGACGGCGTGACGATTTCCGACGACCGCAACGACTTCACCTTCTCGCTGCGCCCGCAGGCCCGCTTCCATGACAGCACGCCATTGACCGCAGAGGATGCCGCCTTCACCTTCAAGCTGCTCAAGGACAAGGGGCACCCGTACTATTCCCTGCCGCTAACGCATCTGGATGACGGGATTGCCGTGGATGCCCACACGCTGCAGCTTAGGTTTTCCGGCAAGCAGACAAGCCGCACCATCCTCAACGTCGTCGAGTTCCCGGTCCTGTCGAAGGCGTTCTACACGACCAACCCGTTCGATTCCTCGCAGATGAACCCGCCGTTGGGGTCAGCCGCCTACAAGGTCGGTCGCTGGTCGGCAGGGGCCTGGATCGAATATGAGCGTGTGGCTGATTATTGGGGCAACGACCTGCCGGTCAATCGCGGCCAGAACAATTTTCAGCGGATTCGCGTTGAGTTCTATCAGGACCGTAGCGTTGCCTTCGAAGCGTTCAAGAAGGGAGAAATCCTCTACAGGGAGGAATTCACCTCGCGCGTCTGGGCGACCGGCTACGACTTCCCAGCCTTCACTGCCGGCAAGGTGGTGAAGCACGAATTCCCGGCCGAAACGGTGCCTTCGATGCAGGGCACCGCCGTCAACCAGCGGCGCGAGCAGTTTCGCGACTCGCGCGTGCGGCAGGCGATCGGGCTGTGCTTCGACTTCGAATGGACGCGGCGCAATTTCTTCTACGGTTCCTATGAGCGCTCGCAATCCTGCTTCGAGAAATCCGAATTTCGCGCCGAGGGCAGACCGTCGCCACAAGAATTGGCTCTTCTTGAGCCGCTGCGTGAGCAGATTCCCGCCGAGGCTTTTGGCGAAGCCGTGATCCAGGACGCGTCGAACGGCTCCGGCCGCGA
Source organism: Mesorhizobium sp. L103C131B0 (assembly GCF_000502275.1). Taxonomy (NCBI): domain Bacteria; kingdom Pseudomonadati; phylum Pseudomonadota; class Alphaproteobacteria; order Hyphomicrobiales; family Phyllobacteriaceae; genus Mesorhizobium; species Mesorhizobium sp. L103C131B0. The sequence continues at coordinate 131,095 of NZ_AYXC01000012.1, forward strand.
CCGGCAGTTGCTTGGCAAGGCGGCCAAGCTTCTGGCCGAGGCCGGCTGGAAACGGTCCGGCAATTTCGTCGTGAACGACAAGGGTGGTCGGTTGTCCGCAGAGTTTCTTGTCGACGACGAAGTATTCGAACAGGTCTACTCGCCCTGGGTCGAAAACATGAAGGCGGTCGGCATCGATGCCTCGATCCGGCTGGTGGATGCCGCGCAATATCAGCTGCGGCAGAATTCGTTCGACTACGACCTCGTCTCGGTCGCGGCCTCGTTTCCGGCGACGCCAACCCGTGATGACCTCGAAACCATTTTCCATTCGCGAGCAGCTACCGTATCGGGCTCTCGCAATCTGCCGGGAACGTCGAGCCCGGCCATCGACGCCCTGGTTGACGCCGCAGGTGCCGCCGAGGGTCGCGAAAGCCTGACAATTGCCATGCGCGCGCTCGACCGGGTCTTGCGTGCACGGAGGGATTGGATTCCAAGTTGGTTCCTGGCGAATCATCGAAGCGCCTATTGGGACATGTTCGGTTTTCCCGAGCGGAAACCCGATTTCGACTTCCCGGTCGAAGCGCTGTGGTGGGTCGACAAGGGCAAGGCGGCAAAAATTGGCAAAGGGTAGGCTGTTGCGCGGCACTTTACCCTCCCCCTCGTGGGGAGGGTCGGTGAGCACTTCGTGCGCAGCGCGAATGGCGAACCGGGGTGGGGGTGTGACGGCGTACGCCGGATCGAGACTACCCCCACCCCGCTCCGCTTCGCGGATCGACCCTCCCCACAAGGGGGAGGGTGAAAGCTGATGGGCGCCTACATACTGCGCCGTATCCTGCTGATGATACCGACCCTGTTCGGCATCATGGCTGTTGCTTTCGTCGTCACTCAATTCGCACCGGGTGGACCGGTCGAGCAGGTCATCGCCAGCCTGACCAACCAGGGCGGCAGCGATCGCCTCGGCAGCGGCGGCGGCGATGCAGGAGGCGGCGGCAATTTCGATGTGGCCGGCGATGTCGGTTCGAAGTACCGCGGCGCGCAAGGGCTCGATCCTGAATTCATCAAGAAGCTGGAAAAGCAGTTCGGCTTCGACAAACCACCGCTCGAACGCTTCGGCATGATGCTGTGGAACTATGTCCGCTTCGATTTCGGCGACAGCTATTTCCGTGACATCTCGGTGCTCGATCTGATCCTGGAAAAGATGCCGGTGTCGATCTCGCTTGGGCTGTGGATCACGCTGTTGTCCTATCTGATCTCGATTCCCCTTGGCATCCGCAAGGCGGTCAAGGACGGCTCCGCCTTCGACGTCTGGACCAGCGGCGTGATCATCGTCGGCTATGCCATACCGGCCTTCCTGTTCGGCATATTGCTGATGGTGCTGTTCGCGGGCGGCTCCTTCTGGGACTGGTTCCCACTGCGCGGCATCGTCTCCGACAATTGGGACCAATTGTCGTGGCCTGACAAGATCGTCGATTATTTCTGGCACATGACCTTGCCGCTGACGGCGCTGGTGCTGTCGGCCTTCGCGACGACGACGCTGCTGACCAAGAACTCCTTCCTGGAAGAGATACGCAAACAGTATGTGGTGACGGCCCGTGCCAAGGGCCTGTCGGAGCGGCGGGTGCTTTACGGACATGTGTTCCGCAACGCAATGCTGATCGTCATTGCCGGCTTTCCAGCGGCCTTCATCTCGGCCTTTTTCACCGGCTCGCTTTTGATCGAGAACATCTTTTCCCTCGACGGTCTCGGGCTGCTCGGTTTCAGGTCCGTGTTGGCGCGCGACTATCCGGTCGTGTTCGCCAACCTCTATATATTTTCGCTACTTGGCCTGTTCGTGACGCTGTTGTCCGACCTGATCTACACATGGGTCGATCCGCGCATCGATTTCGAGCGGAGAGACGTCTGATGACGCAGGCTGCAGCCGAGATCACACCGACAAGGATCGCCCGCCCCTGGCTGTCGCCGCTCAACAAGCGGCGCTGGCAGAACTTCAAGGCCAACAGGCGCGGCTACTGGTCGTTGTGGATATTCCTCGCTCTGTTCGTGCTGTCGCTGTTTGCCGAACTGATCGCCAACGACAGACCGATCGTCGCCTACTACAAAGGCGAGATCCTGTTCCCGGTGGCGGTCGCCTACCCCGAGGAAAAATTCGGCGGCTTCTACGCCGTCACCGACTATCGCGACCCGGTCATCCGCGACGAGATCAACGCCAATGGCTGGATGATCTGGCCGCCAATCCGCTATTCCTACCGCACCGTCAACAATGCGATCCCCGACGCCGCTCCCGCAAAACCGTCATGGGAATACGACGCGCAGAGGCGATGCAGCCAATATCCGCAAGGCGCTGCCGATCCTGACTGCATTGTCGGCAACTGGAACTGGCTGGGTACCGACGACCAGGCGCGCGACGTGCTGGCGCGCATCATCTACGGGTTCAGGATTTCCGTGCTGTTCGGGTTGATCCTGACCGCGGGTTCGTCGGTTATCGGCGTCGCCGCCGGCGCGCTGCAAGGGTATTTCGGCGGCTGGACCGACCTTCTCTTTCAACGCTTCATAGAAATCTGGTCGGCGATACCGCTGCTGTATCTGCTGCTGATCGTCGCTGCCATCCTGCCGCCGGGCTTCTTCATCCTGCTCGGGCTGATGCTGCTCTTCTCCTGGACGTCGCTTGTCAGCGTGGTGCGCGCCGAATTCCTGCGCGCGCGCAACTTCGAATATGTCAACGCGGCCCGCGCGCTTGGCGTGTCCAACCGCACCATCATGCTGCGCCATCTTCTGCCCAATGCCATGGTGGCGACGCTGACCTTCATGCCTTTTCTGGTCAGCGCCTCGATCTCGACACTGACCTCGCTCGACTATCTCGGCTTCGGCCTGCCGCCCGGCACCGCGTCGCTCGGCGAACTGCTAAAACAGGCGCAGAGTAACCTCAATGCCCCCTGGCTCGGTATATCGGGCTTCATCGTCATCTCGCTGATGCTGTCGCTGTTGGTGTTCATCGGTGAAGCAACGCGCGATGCTTTCGACCCGCGCAAGGCGTTCCGATGAGCAGCGAACTCCTGCTCTCCGTCCGCGATCTCAGCGTTGCCTTCACCCAAGGCGGCAACGAGTCGACCGCCGTCGACCACATCTCCTTCGATCTCGCCAAGGGCGAGACGGTGGCGCTTGTGGGCGAATCCGGTTCCGGCAAATCGGTCTCGGCGCTGTCGGTGCTGAAGCTTCTGCCCTACCCGACGGCCAGCCATCCCTCGGGCAAGATCCTGTTCCAGGGCGCCGACCTTTTGGCGATGAACGAAAAGCAGTTGCGCAGCGTGCGCGGCAACAAGATCACCATGATCTTCCAGGAGCCGATGACCTCGCTCAATCCGCTGCACACGATCGAGCAGCAGATCGTCGAGATCCTGGCGCTGCATCAGGGCATGGGCGACCGCCAGGCCAAGGCGCGCACGCTGGCGCTGCTCAACGAGGTCGGCATTCGCGAACCGGAAAAGCGGCTCGACGCCTATCCGCACCAGCTGTCCGGCGGCCAACGCCAGCGCGTCATGATCGCCATGGCGCTGGCCAACGAGCCTGAACTGCTGATCGCCGACGAGCCGACGACGGCGCTCGACGTCACTGTCCAGGCGCAGATCCTCGAATTGCTGGCGGGGCTGAAGAGCCGCAAGGGCATGTCAATGCTGTTCATCACCCATGATCTCGGCATTGTCAGAAAGATCGCCGACCGCGTCTGCGTGATGACCAAAGGCAAGATCGTCGAGACCGGGCCGACCAGGGACATCTTCGCCAACCCGCAGCACGCTTATACCAAGCACCTCCTGGCCGCCGAGCCGAAGGGCAAGCCGCCGGCCGCCAACGACGCCGCCAAGCCGGTTATGACCGGCAAGGACATCAAGGTTTGGTTCCCGATCAAAAAGGGTTTCTTTCGCACCACCGTCGACAATGTGAAGGCAGTTGACGGAATCGACGTCACCGTACGCGCCGGCCAGACGCTAGGCGTCGTCGGCGAATCCGGCTCCGGCAAGACGACGCTCGGGCTGGCGCTGGCGCGGATGATCTCATCGACCGGCACCATCCAGTTCAATGGCAGCGACATCAACCAGCTTTCCTTCAACGCCATGCGGCCGCTGCGCCGCGAGTTGCAGATCGTTTTCCAGGACCCGTTCGGCTCGCTCAGCCCGCGCATGTCGGTCTCGGAGATCATCGAGGAAGGCTTGAAGATCCACGAGCCGAAGCTGTCGCCCGACCAACGCGACGACAAGGTCGTCGCCGTGCTGAAGGAGGTCGGGCTCGATCCGGCGACCAGGAACCGCTATCCGCATGAATTCTCCGGCGGCCAGCGCCAGCGCGTCGCCATTGCGCGCGCCATGGTGCTCAATCCGCGCTTCGTCATGCTGGACGAACCGACCTCGGCGCTCGACATGAGCGTGCAGGCACAGGTGGTCGACCTCTTGCGCAATCTGCAGGCCAAGCACGACCTTGCCTATCTGTTCATCAGCCACGATCTGAAAGTCATTCGCGCCCTTGCCAATGACGTCATCGTCATGCGCAATGGCAAGATCGTCGAAGCCGGCCCTTCCGAACAGATTTTCGAGCGGCCGCAGACCGACTATACGAAGGCGCTGATCTCGGCCGCGTTCAAGATCGAGACGGCGCCGGTCGGTATCGTCAGCGAATAACAGGGAATACAATCCGCAAATGGAAAAAGGCAAAATCCTGCTTGCCGTCACCGGCTTTCATCCGCAGCGCTGGCGCGAGCTGCTGTCGGCCGAGCGCGAAGTGGTGCTGGAGCCGGACGGCGCTTCGGATCCGTCGATCACCTATGCGGTGGTGTGGAAGCAGAAGCCTAACCTCTTGAAATCGCTGCCCAATCTACGCGCAATCTTCTCGATCGGCGCCGGCGTCGACCATATCTTCGCCGATCCCGGCCTGCCCGATGTGCCGATCGTCAAAGTGGTCGCCGACAACCTCACCCAGTACATGACCGAATATGTCGTCTGGCGCGTGCTCGACCATCACCGCCAGGGCATGCTCTATCGTGCGCAGCAGCCGAAGAAGACCTGGCACGAACCGCCGCAGCGGCCGGCCGGTGACATCTCGGTCGGCATTATGGGGCTCGGCAATCTCGGCCGCGCGGCGGCATCGGTGCTGTTGTCGCTCGGCTTTGCCGTCAATGGCTGGTCGCGGAGCGACAAGGCCATGAAAGGCGTTGCAACCTATGCCGGAGAGGCCGGGCTGATCCCCTTCCTCAACGCCACCGACATACTGGTGGTGTTGTTGCCGCTGACGCCGGACACGCACGGCATCATCAATTACGGCGTGCTGAAGGAATTGCGCAAGCGAAACGGCCTCGGCGGCTCGGTGCTGATCAATGCCGGGCGCGGCCGGCTGCAGAAGGACGCCGACATCTTGCGAGCGCTGGACGACGGCACGCTGAAGGAGGCGAGCCTCGACGTGTTCGAGGTCGAGCCGCTGCCGAAGACCAGTCCGCTTTGGAGTCACCCGAAAGTGTTCGTGACGCCGCACGCGGCGGCGACCTCCGACCCTGTCCACCTGGCGCCGAGCATGTTGCGGCAGATGGATGCCTTCGAGCGCGGCGAAAAGCTTGATAACGTGGTCGACCGCAAGGCGGGGTACTGAGGAAGTTCAGGTTCAGCTCGGCAGGGTGAACTTCTTCTGTTTGTTGGGCTTGCCGCAGTCGCGGCGGACGATCGAGCGGTTCATGGCGTCGATCTTGCCACTTGCCAGATCAGTATCGCGCTTGCTTTTGGAGCGCATATCCGGCGTGAACGGGCCGAAGCCCATCGCCGGATTGGAGAAGCTCGGCTTGGCGTCCATCGACAGATGGTATTGCTGCGCCAGTTCGTTGCGTTGCGCCAGCAACTGGTCGCAAGGCACGTTGTCATATTGCAGCGACGATTGCACGTCCTGGTCCTGCCGCTCCGACATCGAACTGCCCATGCAGCCGGTCATTGCCAGGCAAGACACCAAGACCATCATGTTCCAGCGCATGTGTTCCTCCTCAATGCCTGCCGCGGGCTTTTCCCGGCTTGTATCCTACCTGATGCCGCGCCAGCCGCAAAAATCCTATTCACGTTTTCGAACAAGACGAGACATCAACCCTTGGACGAGGGCACCGCCAGCGCGGCAAGCCCGTCGACCGGCTGGCGGCGATCCCAGCGGATCACGGTCGGCTGCATCGACAGCACCGACAGGCCGTTTGCGGCAAGCACCCGCTCGACATAGGCTTGAGAATGGGCGTAGCGACGAGACGCCTGCAGCGCGAAACCGGCGTCGCCGCCCGCCCCGCCCTTGGCTGGCTTTTCGACGGAAAAGGCAAACAGGCCATTGGTGGCCAGAATGCCCGCGACCGTCTTCATCACGCGATCGAGCGCGCCGACGTAGATGAACACGTCGGCCGCCACCACCAGATCGGCTTTCGGTCCGGCATAGGCGAAATCCTGCAGATCGGCCTTGGCGAGCAGATCGTAGACGCCTTTGGCGCGGGCCTTTTTCAGCATGGCGGCGGAGATGTCGTAGCCCTCCAGCCGTTCGGCGACCGGCCGCAGTTTCTCGCCCATCAGACCGGTGCCGCAACCAAGGTCGAGCGCCAGCGAAAAGCGGCCCGCCCTTGCCGCTCGAATGGCGCGATCGAGAAACTCCGGCAGCCGGTAGCCGAGCTTGCCGACCAGCGAATCCTCGAAAGTTTCGGCATAGTGGTCGAACAGCGTTTCGACGAAGGCGCTGGGTGGCGCCGCGGCAGCCGGCGCCTTGCCGATGAGTTGCAGCTTCAGCGCAGCGCCAAGGCGATCCGCCGGGTCGAGTTTCAGCGCCGTCGCCCAGGCTTGAGCCGCCACGTCGAGCCGCTCGGCCGTCTCCTGCATCTCGCCAAGACGGAACCAGCCCGCCGCCCATTGCGGCGCCAGTTCCAGCGCGCCGAGCAGCAGCTCCGCCGCTGCCGCGTGCTCGCCCGAGCCGAAAAGCATCTCGGCATAGTCGGCGCGACGGTCGGCGGTCAGGTCGCCGGACGAGATTTTCAGCGGTTGCATGGCGATGGCCCCGCCGGCTGATGCGGCCGGTGGCTGGCTGTAGGCCGAGTCAGCAGTCTCTTGCAACAGGCTTCCCGCGCTGGAATTAGCCACTATCTTGACTGGATGCGCGCCAGCGACCTGCTTCATCCCCGGCCTGAAGGCCTTTATTGCCCATGCGGCGATTTCTTCATCGACCCGGTGCGGCCAGTCAACCGGGCGTTGATCACGCATGGCCATTCCGACCATGCCCGATCCGGCCATCGTTCGGTGCTGGCGACGCAGCAGACGCTCGACATTATGGGGTTGCGTTATGGTGAGGATTTTGCCGGGACAACGCAAGCGGCCGTGCTTGGCGAAGCGATGGCGCTGAACAATGTCAGCGTCACCTTCCATCCGGCCGGCCATGTGCTGGGCTCGGCGCAGATCGCGGTCGAGCACAAGGGCAGGCGCATCGTCGCCTCCGGCGACTACAAGCGCCAGAAGGACGCGACCTGCGCACCGTTCGAACCGGTCCAATGCGACGTCTTCATCACCGAGGCGACCTTCGGCCTGCCGGTGTTTCACCATCCGCCCGACACGGAGGAGATCGCCCGGCTGCTCAAATCGGCGGCGCAGTTTCCCGAGCGATCGCATCTGGTCGGCGCCTATGCGCTGGGCAAGGCACAGCGGGTGATGCGGCTGCTGCGCGATGCCGGTTATGACAGGCCGATCCATATCCACGGCGCGCTGGCCAAGCTCAGCGAATATTACCAGAGCCAGGGCATCGACCTCGGCACGCTGGAGCCGGCAACCGTCGACAGCGGCGGCAAGCAGGATTTCACCGGGGCCATCGTTGTCGGCCCTCCATCGGCCTTCGCCGACCGCTGGGCGCGGCGCTTTCCCGACCCGATCTCATGCTTCGCCTCGGGCTGGATGCGCATCCGCCAGCGCGCCAAGCAAGGCGGCGTCGAACTGCCGCTGATCATTTCCGACCATGCCGACTGGGATGAACTGACCGCTACCGTCAAGGAGACGGGCGCCGGCGAAATCTGGGTGACGCACGGCCGCGAGGAAGCGCTGGTGCGCTGGTGCGAGCTGGAAGGCATCGCCGCCAGGCCACTGCACCTTGTGGGCTATGAGGACGAGGGCGATTGATGGTGATCACCAGCGCCGCGACCCGTTGCGCCCCCCTCTGTCCTGCCGGACATCTCCCCGTCAAGGGGGCATATTGGCAGCTCCAATGCCGGCTCATCTCCGCCAATATCGGAGATTGGCCAAGGCCGGCGCGACATCCGATCTCCCTCCTTGAGGGGGAGATGGCCGGCAGGCCAGAGGGGGGTGCCTCGCGCCGGTTTTCACCATTGGCGTGGGGCGACGCATGAACCGTTTCGCCGAACTCCTCGACCGCCTGGTGCTGACGCCGTCGCGCAATGGCAAGCTGACACTGCTCGTCGATTATTTCCGCAGCGTCGAGGACCCCGACCGCGGGCTGGCACTGGCGGCGATCACCGGCGACCTCAACATTGCGGCGGTGAAGCCGGCGATGCTGCGCACGCTGGTCACCGAGCGCATGGATCCGGTGCTGTTCGGCTATTCCTACGACTATGTCGGCGACCTTGCCGAAACCGTCTCGCTGGTTTGGCCGCAGACGCCGGGACATATCCCCAACCGGGAGCCGACGCTTGGCGATGTCGTGGCGAAGCTGCAGGCGGCGAGCCGCTCGGACGGACCCAAGGTGCTGGCCGGGCTGCTCGACAGCGCCGGCATTTCGGCGCGCTTTGCCATCATCAAGCTCGTCACCGGCGGCTTGCGTATCGGCGTTTCGGCGCGGCTGGCCAAACAGGCGCTGGCCGATTTCGGCAAGGTCGATGTCGCCGAGATCGAGGAGCTGTGGCACGGGCTGACGCCGCCCTATATCTCGCTGTTCGCGTGGCTGGAAGGCAAGGCCGAGAAGCCGAAGCGGACCGCACTTGCCCTGTTCAGTCCGGTGATGCTGTCGAACCCGGTCGGCGACGGCGACCTCGAAAAGCTCGATCCGGCCGCCTATGCCGCGGAATGGAAATGGGACGGCATCCGCGTTCAGGCGGTGTGCGAGGGCGGCGTGCGCCGGCTCTATTCGCGCACCGGCGACGATGTGTCCGGCGCATTCCCCGATCTCGCCCAGGCGATGAATTTTTCCGCCGCGCTCGACGGCGAATTGCTGGTCGGCGAGCCCGCGGCGACCGGCACGTTTTCGGACCTGCAACAGCGGCTCAATCGCAAGAGCGTGGCCCCGAAGATACAGCAGCAATACCCGGCCTTCATGCGCTGCTACGATGCGCTGCAGATCAACGGCGAAGATTTGCGCGCGCTACCTTTCCGCGAGCGGCGGGCCCGTCTTGAGGCCTTCATCACAACGCTGGACCCGCACCGTTTCGATCTGTCGCCATTCGTCGAATTCCGGGATTGGCAAACGCTGGAGGAACTGCGCCGCGCGCCGCCGCACCCGATTATCGAAGGCGTGATGCTGAAGCGCTGGGATTCGCCCTATCTCGCGGGACGGCCGAAAGGGCCGTGGTTCAAGTGGAAGCGCGATCCGCACACGGTCGATGCTGTGCTGATGTATGCGCAGCGCGGCCATGGCAAGCGGTCGAGCTTTTATTCCGACTATACGTTCGGCGTCTGGTCGGGGCCGGAAGGCGCGGAGGAATTGGTGCCGGTCGGCAAGGCCTATTTCGGCTTCACCGACGAGGAGTTGAAGCAGATCGACAAATTTGTCCGCGACAATACGGTCGAGCGTTTCGGCCCGGTGCGCTCGGTGCGCGCCGACCGCAGCCAAGGCCTGGTGCTGGAGGTGGCGTTCGAAGGTCTCAACCGTTCGACTCGCCACAAATCCGGCGTTGCGATGCGATTTCCCCGCATCTCACGGCTGCGCTGGGACAAGCCGACCGCCGAAGCCGACCGCATCGAAACGCTGCAGGCGCTGCTTGATCGCTAGGCGGCGCTTACGGTTCGATCGAAACGCGGATCTCGTAGATGTCGACCGCCTTGCCCTGCTTGTCGAAGTCGGAGTTGATGGCGATGCTGCCGGCCGCGCCCGGGGGCTTGTCGGGGAATTTCACGTCGAACAGATATTCGTTACGCTGCTGGCCGACCGCATAGCGCTTGCGGCCGCAGTCGCCGAGATCGCCGAAATTGCAGTCGACGGAGATCTGCGTGTCCTTGCCGTCCTCGGCGCGGGCGACGATGTCGAACACGGCATGTTTGCCGGCAAGCTTCTCCAGCACGCCCTGCCCGACATCGAAGCTGATGGCCGAGCCGGAAGCACCGGAGCGGATGCGCAGGAAGGAGCCGGTGTCGTCCTGCACGACATCGGCCTTGGCGTCGGACGGGGTCGCCACATGCGTTGGATCGGTGGGTGTAAACACGTTGATCCAGTCGCGCGTCTGTTCGGCGACACCAGGCTGCTGCGGCGCGCCAGGCTGCAGCGGCTCAGTTGTATCGACAGGCGGCGTGAAGTCGTCATCGTCTACGGTCGGCGGCGCTTCGGGCGGCGCCGTGTCGAGCTGCGCCGGCGTCTTGAAGACCCCGGTCTGCACGGCGAAATAGAGGCCGATGCCGGCGGCGGCGAGCAACGTCACGCCAAAGAAGATCGCCGTCAGCGGCAGGCGGCGGCCCCTTATCCGCCTTTCATCACGGTCAGGCGCCACTTCCGCCGCGGCCTCGGCCGGCGCGGAATCGGCCATATCGATCGCCGGGGCGCCGGGCAGCGTGGCGTCAGGCATGATGTCGGGGACGACCGGCAGCACGCGCGAACGCGGCGCGTCGGATGCCTCGGGCTGAACCGGTTCATCAACGACGATCGCCGGCGACGGTCCGGCCGCGACACCTGTCGGGGCATCGACCGCGGGCGCTTCGGCGGCGCCCTGTACGGCGTCTTGCGGCTGCGCAACGCGTTGCGTCAGCGCGGTATCTTGTGTCTGCGCAGCGCTCTGCGTCTGCGCGGCGACATCGGGGACCGCGGGCAGGAATTCGGATTCGATCTCGGCGATCTTTTCCTGCACCGCCTTACGGCGCTTGATGGCGGCTTCCACCGTCACGCCGGGATTGGCCTGGAGCACGCGGTCGAGCGCCGCGAAAGCCGACCGATAGACCCGCTCGCGAAATGCCCGGTCCTCGGCGTTGCCTTTCTCGAAGGCGTTGCGGATCGCTTTTTCGATCGCGTCCAAAAGCGAATTCCCCTGTCCGTTCGCTTACATTGCCATGATCGTTAGCCGCAGGCGACCAATCAATCAACGGGCGAGCGCCCGCATTCTGCCTTACAGGCCTGTTCAAGGCCCATTTCGATGCGTTTTGGCAATAAAATCAGTCCGTTTTGCCGCCTTGCCGGGCAGTTTGTGCGCAGTCCACCGCGACGTCTCCGCGTAGCCGAAAAAGCAAATGAGGCGGTGGCTCATTGCGCGCCAATGGAAAATGCCGGGACGAATTGCCGGATGCCGGCTCGAAATCGCGGTTGCCCATCTTGAATTAGCGGCCGGTTGAGTCTATCACCCAGCCGATCCTGGAACCTCGCGCTTCCCGGGCCGCTTTAGCTCAGTTGGTAGAGCACATCATTCGTAATGATGGGGTCAGGTGTTCGAGTCACCTAAGCGGCACCAGTTCTCCATCCGACGCAAGCGTGACGGCAGGTGCAAGGCTAATGCACGTCACTCCCTACACCAACACCGGCACTTCCTGTCTGCCTCGTCGACATGCGCCATATGGCCGCCGCCACAGGATTGCGTCGTCAGACGCTTGACCATCGACTATGCTGCATCGCGCAAGATCGACAGCCTAGAGAACCCGACAATACAAGCATAATTTATAAGATACAAAACCACTATCTTGGAATAATCTTCGTCAATTTTGACCTATATCAGACACTCCGGATTATAGTTGTGTAATTAAACCGTGCCTTTTCTGACATGGTACTACTGCTCATGCAGCATTGCGGACGTGAAAAACCCTGATCGACGCAACGCACTCGCAAATCATACCCATTTTTAGCACTAACTCACACAAATATTACAGCTCGATAGATATTTTGTGTTGCACTGCACCATTGCCCGGTTGCACCATTTCTTGGGGGATTTGGTACTGGGAAGTGCGCCGTGGAGGATTCCGCCAAGTTGATCAGCTTGAATTTTTCGCTGGCCAGCACCGATTTCGAGGCTGCCCCGCGCACAAGGCGCGGGTTTGATGTTGTCGGCGCACTCTCGACGCTGGCAGGCCTCGACCTGAGGCCCGGAATGCAGGGCCGCTGGCTTCATCGGAGATTTCAGACCGGCGGAAATGGCTGATGGCGGTCGCGCGTGACAATCAGTTGGACGCTCTGCGCGCCATCGCTGTCACGATGGTTCTCTATTCCCATTTCCTTGCACCCAACGGGTCCTCCTTTTGGGGCCACATCGGGGTGCGGCTTTTTTTTGTGCTGAGCGGCTTCCTGATCACACGACTGCTGCTCGAAGCGCGCGCCGCGGCCGAATTCAAAGCCGGCCCTGCATTGAGTTCCTTTTACATCAGGCGCGCGCTGCGCATATTCCCGCCCTATTTCGCCGTGCTTGGGTTCGTCTGGCTGACCGATCTGGAGCAGTCCAGTGGATCGCTCGTCTGGCATGCGCTTTACCTGTCGAATTTTTGGTACGCGCTGCGCAACGAATGGACGCCCTGGCTACTCTGCCATTTCTGGAGCCTGAGCATCGAGGAGCAGTTCTATATCGCCTGGCCGCTGGTCGTGCTTCTCGCACCCCGCCGGCGGGTGGAAGCGATCACTATCGGCGTCATCCTGTTGTCGCTGGCCTATCGCTTCTACTGGCCGATCACCGCCACCCCGGCGCTAGCGCGCGACCTGCTGCCGCCAGCATCGATGGACGCGCTGGCGTTTGGTGCTTTGCTTGCCTGCCGGCGGACCAGAGGCGCCGGCCTGCCGCAATGGATGCGGCTAGGCTGGCCAGCCCTTGCGGCTGTCTTCCTGGCGATTGAGTGGCTTATCCCTGCGCCGGCCGATCCTATGCTGGAATGGGCCCGCTGGGCGTTACTGCAGATCCTGCCCCTAGTGCCGCTGGTGGCCGTTGTCGCCGCCTGTTCAGCCGGCCTTGGCGGCGTCCTCGGCAGGGTTTTCGAACTGCCACCGCTGCTGTCACTGGGCCGCATCAGCTACGGCGTCTATCTTTACCATCCGATCCTTCTTTCGCTCGCCGTCAAGTCACAGCCCTGGATCCCGCTCAATGTCTCGGAGCAGGGGCCAGGGCGTTTCCTGGTCGCGAGCACCGCCACGATCGCCGTCGCTTCGATCTCGTGGACGGCTTTCGAAAAGCCGCTCAACGGCCTCAAGCGCCGCTTCCCCTATGTAGCGCGCCGCCGCTCCCAGGCACGCTCTGGCGATGCCGGCTGGCTCGGCAGGGCGGCGGACGCCTATCCCGGCGGATCCCCCGATGGCCGCGCCGCACTCGAACTCCGGCGAACGGATGCGCAGAGATGACCACCGCGCCGCTCGTCTCCGTCCTGCTGCCGGTCTACAATGCCGGGCCTTATCTCACCGCTGCGCTGGAGAGCATTCTGCGGCAAGACTACGATCGCCTGGAGGTCATCGCTATCGATGACGGATCGACTGACAACTCGCTCGAGATTCTCGAACGATACCGCCGGGCAGACAATCGCGTTTCTGTCATCTCGCGTGAGAACCGCGGCCTCGTCGCCACCCTCAATGAAGGGCTACGACTGGCCCAGGGCGAGCTTGTTGCGCGAATGGATGCGGACGATGTCGCCTATCCCCGGCGCCTCTCGCGCCAGGTCGCACTGTTCGAGCGGCGGCCCGATCTCGGCTTCTGCGGCGCCTGCGTCGATACCTTGCTTCACGGCCGTATCGCCAAAGGCAGGCTAGACCCGGTGTTCCGGCTCGGCCGGCTCGACATATTGTCGATGTTCTTTACGATATTCTTACATCCGACGGTGATCTATAACAGGAAGGTTATTGGGAACAACGATCTCTATTACGATCCAAAATATAGGCATGCCGAGGATTTCGATCTCTTCAGACGGCTTGCCGGCCGTTTCCCGGCGACCATATTGCCCGATAGCCTGCTCGTCTATCGCATCCATGCGGGAAGCGTGACCATGCGGCATGCCAAGGAAATGCGCAGGACGCATTTGCGGATCGTGGCCGAAAATCTCGAGCGTGAGGGGCTTGCGGAAACCACAGCGGATCTGCGCGACATCGGCGAGGCCGTCTCTTTCGACACGGTTTCGCGCGCAGCCGATTTCATCCGTGCGCTCGAAGAGCGGATTTCCGAGCTGCCGACCGACACACGGCCAAGCTTCGAGGCAGGCGCGCTGAACCTGTTCTATTTCCTCTACCAACTCGTCGGCGACGAAGGAGAACCGCCGCTGACCCACGAATTGCTCACGCGGACGGCGAGATGGAATTTCATCCGGCGCCGCGAACAATATGCGCTGCGTCCCGGCGTCTGGGCGCCTTGGCTCAGCCTGCTCTCGATAAGGGCCGGAAAGCGGGCGGACGCGGTGGCGTACTTCTTCAAAACCACGCCGGCCGAAGCGGTGCTTGCGCGTTATCAGCGGGGACTGGTATGACCGACAGGCCCCACCCGCTCCTGCGCGATCACCAGTTTGCGAGTGCACCTGTCCCGACATCTCCCCGATCGGAGCGGCCGTCGCTCGAGGTCAGTTTCATCGTCTGCACGCGCGACCGCGCCGCTGTGCTGGAGGCTTGCATAGCCTCGATCCAGACCGCATGCCGGGTGCACGCCACCTTCGCGGCAGAGTTGGTGGTGGTCGATAATGGTTCACGGGACGGCACGTCAAAGCGGCTGGCCGCTATCGCCGAAACTTCCGACATCCCAGTCACAGCCGTCTCGGAGACTCGCCCCGGACTAGCCGCTGCCCGCAATGCCGGATTGGCGCGAGCGCGAGGCCGCGTGCTGGTCTTCGTCGACGACGACTGCAAGCTCGACCGCGACTATCTCCGCGACCTGGAGCGGCACTACCGGAGTGGCGAGAAGTGGCTGATCCGCGGCGGCCGGGTCGAGCTCGGTGATGCCCGGGACCTGCCCTTCACCATAAAGCTCCGCGAGGCAAGCGAGCGGCTGACCCCGGCGGTCCACCCCGGCGGCTTCGTGCTCGGCTGCAACATGACCATGCACCGCGACGTCGCGGCCCGCATCGGCTCGTTCGACGAACGCTTCGGCGCTGGCGGCCCGCTACGCTCGGCTGAAGATACTGATTATCTCGTGCGGGCGATGCTGCTCGGCATGCCGGTCGAGTATGTGCCCGACATGACGGTCTTGCATCATCACGGCCGGCGAGACCGCAAATCGATCGACAGGCTGCACCGCGACTATAGCCTCGGTAATGGTGCGCTGTGCCTGAAACATGTCCGCCACGCCCCTTGGCTGCTTCGCCATGTCTATTGGTCCGCGCGGGCCGCGTTCAGGGAACTGGCGGGCCGTCCTCGCTTTGACCGCGACCTCGATCTGTCGCACTGGCCTATTGTTGTTATGAATCTGGCAGGTGCCGCCAGATTTGCGCTGCTCGTCATGATGGGATGGCCAAAACGGCTGCCGCTGCGCCACGACCGAGAAGCCAGCGAAGCCAATGCGGAGGCCAGAGCGCGATAATGTCACTGATTCCGTCAGCCCTGCCAATGCTGCGCCGCGCGCTTGGTGGCAGGCTGTTGCGGCTCGTTCCCGTCGTGGTGGGGCTCGGGCTTGCGGGCGCCGCGCTGGAAGGCCTCGGCATCGGTCTCATCATTCCGCTGCTCGGCATCATTATGGGACGTGGCGAAACATCAGGCATGGCCGGTTTCTCCGCCCTCCTCCAGCAGGTTGGAGCGGACCTCGGCGAGCGCCAGCGGCTGATCGCCATTTCGGCCGCGATCCTCGGTTCGATCGTACTGAAAAATGTCTTTGCCTTCGCCAACACTCTGCTGACCAGCTACATCTACGGCAAGGCAGGTTATTCGATCCGTAGCGCACTGTCGGAGCAGTTGCTCAGGGTCGGCTACCCCTTTTTCCTGCAGCAAAGCCCCGGGCGGCTGCTCAACATCATCTCCAACGAATCCTGGCGAGCATCCGACGCTATCCAGGCCCTGCTCGGCGCGATCGTCAGTGCCTCGGCCGCCGTCATCCTGCTCGCCTTCCTCCTGCTCCTCTCTTGGCAGATGACGCTGCTGGTGACTCTAGGGCTGGCGCTTGTCCAGCTGGCGCACGGGGTTTTGTCGTCCAATCTGAAGGCGCCGAGCCGCAGCGTCGTCTCGCGCAACAGCGCACTGGCGTCGCAGATGCTGCATCTGGTGCATGCCGGGCGCCTGATTCGCATCTTCGGGCAGGAGAACCGCGAAAAGGCGGTCTTCGCCAAAGCGTCCGACGGGGTGCGGCGGGCGGCTTTCGTGCTTTCAATCCGCCAGGGCGTCTTGCCGCCACTGACCGAGGTATTGCACGCGATGCTGTTCCTGGCGGTGGTGATCGGAGCCTGGCTGGCGAATGTAAGCTTCCCGCTGACCGTCGCCTTCCTCATCCTGCTCTACCGACTCCAGCCGCATATGCGGGCCTTGCAGATGTCCTGGAGTCAGTTGCAAGGCATGAGCGGCTCGCTGGAGGAGGTACAATGGCTGCTCGATCCTTCCGACAAGCCCGAGGCGCCGCAGGGCAGCCTGCCGTTCGACGGCTTGCGCCAAGGGATCAGCTTCGATGATGTGAGCTTCGCCTATTCCGGTCCCCTGTCAGGCCCCGACGCGCGCGAGGCGGTGCTGCATAAGGCGGTGTTCGATATCCGCAGCGGCCGCTCGACGGCGCTGATCGGCCGCTCGGGCGCCGGCAAGACGACGATCGTCAATCTCCTGTGCCGCTTCGTCAAACCCGACAGCGGCAGGATCCTCGTCGATGGGGCACCGCTCGATGAAGTCGACCCAAGCCAGTGGCGGCGGAACATTGCCCTGGCCAGTCAGGAGCTGGAACTGGTCGATGGCACCATTTTTGAAAACATTATCTACGGCTACGACACGGCCTCGGCCAGCGACGCCATGCGCGCCGCAAGGCTGGCCGAGGCACATCAATTCATCGAGCACCTGCCGCAGGGTTACGCGACGCTGGTCGGATACCGGGGCATCAACCTGTCAGCCGGACAAAGGCAAAGGATCGCCCTGGCGCGGGCGCTGGTGCGCGATCCCGATATTCTCATCCTCGACGAAGCCACCAGTGCGGTGGATGGGTTGTCAGAAGCCGCTATTGTCGAGACGCTGAAGTCGCGGGCCGGCCGCCGCACCACCATTGTCATCAGTCATCATTACAGCACCATATCGTTCTGCGACGACGTGGTGATCTTGAGCCGCGGTCGGGTGAAAAAACAGGCCCCCTTCGCAACCCTGGCAATGCTCAGCATGGACGAGCTTTACCAGCACGGAGCGGGTGAGTGATGGGGCGCACCCCAACCTGCGACGCGGCTTACGCCCGGCAGCTCGCAGATCGCGATCGATCCTGCCGGCAAACCACCGCCGCGACGCATTTCCGATTGTTCAAAAACAATTCTCGGTGAGAGGTCAGGCGGCCTTCTTCTTCGCCAGCCGCGCCTTGATCGAGGCGACGTCGGCGCGCGGCGTCGCGGCGAACAGCGTCCTGGTGTAGTTGTGCTTGGGGTCGGCGAAGACCTCCTCGCGCGAGCCGTATTCGACGGCTTCGCCGAAATACATCACCATCACATCGTCGGCGATGTAGCGCACGACCGACAGATCGTGGCTGATGAAGACATAGGTCAGCTGGAATTCGTCCTGCAGGTCGGCGAGCAGGTTGAGCACCTGCGCCTGCACCGAAAGATCGAGCGCGGAGACCGGTTCGTCAAGCACCAGCAGGCTCGGGTTCAGCATCAGCGCGCGGGCAATGGCGATGCGCTGGCGCTGGCCGCCCGAGAACATGTGAGGATAGCGATTGTAGTGCTCGGTTCCGAGGCCGACTTTCTTCAGCATCCTCATGGCGAGGTCGCGCCGCTCTTCGGCCGGCTTGTCGGTGTTGATGAGCAGCGGCTCGCCCAGCACATCGCCGATCTTTTGGCGCGGATTGAGCGATCCGTAAGGGTTCTGGAAGACGATCTGCACCTTGCGGCGCATCTCCCTGGTCAGGCCGTTCCTTGCGATGTCGACCTTGTTGCCGTCGATGAACAGTTCGCCCGACGTTGCCGGATCGATCAGCGTGATGATGCGCGCCAGCGTTGACTTGCCGCAGCCCGATTCACCGACGATGGCCAGCGTCTTGCCCTTGTCGACGCTGAACGAGACGCCCTTGACCGCATGCACGGTGCGCGCGCCGCGAAACAGGCCGCCGCCGACGTGATAGTCGCGCACGATGTCCTTGCCTTCGACGACCTTGATGCTCATCAGACGCCCCCGGCAGCCGGTTCGAACAGCATGTCCGAGACGGTCGGTAGCCGGTCGCCGACGGCATTTTCCGGCAGCGCCGACAAAAGCGCGCGGGTGTAATTGCTCTTCGGCGATTCAAACAGCGACAGCACGTCGGCCTCTTCCATCTTGCGGCCCTTGTACTGGACGATGACGCGGTCGGCGGTCTCGGCGACGACGCCCATATTGTGGGTGATCATGATCAGGCCCATGCCGTATTTGACCTGCAGCGAGACCAGCAGGTCGAGGATCTGCTTCTGGATGGTAACGTCGAGCGCGGTGGTCGGCTCGTCGGCGATCAGAAGCTTGGGATTGCAGGCGATGGCGATGGCGATCATCACCCGCTGGCACTGGCCGCCCGACATCTGGTGCGGGAACGAGTTCAGCCGTTCGGCCGGCTCGGCAATGCCGACCTGCGTCAGCAATTCGATGGCGCGCTCGCGACGCTGGGCCTTGTCCATGCCCATATGGAAGCGCAGCACTTCCTCGATCTGGAAGCCGACGGTGAAGCACGGATTGAGACTGGCCATCGGCTCCTGGAAGATCATCGACATGTCCTTGCCGACGATCTTGCGACGGTCGGCCGGGCTCATCTTCAGAAGATCGCGACCGTTGAAGCTCATCTGGTCGGCAGTGACCGTCGCCGTCCACGGCAACAGCCCCATCACAGCCAGCATCGACACCGACTTGCCGGAGCCGGATTCGCCGACGATGGCCAGCACTTCACGTTCGTTCACATGGAGCGAGACGCCATCGACCGCGCGGAACGGGCCGGATGCGGTCTGGAACTCGACGACGAGATTGCGGATGTCGAGCAGCGCCATTACGACCTCCTCAGCTTCGGATCGAGCGCATCGCGCAGACCGTCGCCGATCAGGTTGATGGCAAGCACGGTGATGAGGATGGCCAGACCGGGGAAGGTCACCACCCACCAGGCGCGCAGGATGAATTCACGCGCCGAGGCGAGCATGGTTCCCCATTCCGGTGTCGGCGGCTGGGCGCCAAGGCCGAGAAAGCCGAGAGCGGCCGCCTCCAGGATGGCGTTGGAGAAGGACAGCGTGCCCTGCACGATCAGCGGCGCCAGGCAGTTGGGCAGGATGGTGCGCAGCATAAGCCTTATATGGCCGGCGCCGGCGACCTTGGCGGCGACCACATATTCGCGGCTCTTTTCGGCCATGACGGCAGCGCGCACCAGACGGGCAAAGTGGGGTTGCAGGACAAGCGCGATGGCCAGCATGGCGTTGAACAGGCCGGGGCCGAGGATGGTGACCAGAACCAGCGCCAAGAGCAGCGACGGGAAGGACAGGATCAGATCCATGACCCGCATGATCGCCACGTCGACCCAGCCCCGGAAATAGCCAGCCAAAAGGCCGAGCGTGATGCCGCCGACAAGCGCCAGCGTGACCACGACGGCGCCGATGAGCAGCGAGAAACGCGCGCCATAGAGCAGGCGCGAGAGCATGTCGCGGCCGACCGCGTCGGTGCCAAGCAGATATTCCATGCTGCCGCCTGCCTGCCAGGCCGGCGGGCGCAAGAAAGCGGTCTTGTCCTGGATGTCGGGCGCATAGGGCGCGAGCAGCGGTGCAAAGAGCGCGGCCAGCACCAAAAGGATGAAGACGAACAGGCCGATGACGGCGCCGCGGTTTACCGAGAAATAGTGCCAGAAAGTCCTGAAGCCGGTCAGTCGGTCAGGGTTGCCGGCGGCCATCGGGGCGATTTCGGTCGACTGGCTCATCACGCCGCCCTGATGCGCGGGTTGATGACGGCATAAAGCACGTCGACGATCAGGTTCACCGCCATGACGATAAGGGCGATCAGCAGCAAGCCTGACTGCACGACGACATAGTCGCGCTTGGATATGGATTCGACCATCCACTTGCCGATGCCCGGCCAGGCGAAGATGGTTTCTGTGAGAATGGCGCCGGCGAGCAGGGTACTGACCTGCAGGCCGATGGTGGTGACCACCGGGATCAGCGCATTGCGCAGCGCATGCACGCCGATGACGCGGGACGACGACAGGCCCTTGGCGCGGGCGGTCCGCACATAGTCTTCGCCCAGCACTTCGAGCATGGCCGAGCGCGTCTGGCGCGCGATCACCGCCAGCGGGATGGTGCCGAGCACAATTGTCGGCAGCACCAGGTGGCTCAATGCCGAGCGGAAAGCATCCCATTTGCCGTAGAGCAGGCTGTCGAGGGTCAGGAAGCCGGTGATCGGCTTGATAAAGAACTGAAGGCCGATGCGTCCTGAAACCGGGGTCCAGCCGAGATAGCCGGAGAAAAAGATGATCAGCAGCAGACCCCACCAGAAAATCGGCATGGAATAGCCGACAAGGGCGGTGCCCATCAGCCCCTGGTCGAACCAGGAGCCGCGTTTGACCGCAGCAATGATGCCGGCCGGGATGGCCAGCACCATGGCGAAGATCATGGCGAAGACTGAGAGCTCGACGGTTGCCGGGAAGAGCGTCATGAAATCTTCGATGACCGGCCGCTTGGACGAAATCGACACGCCGAAATTGCCGGTCGCGGCATCGCGGACATAATGCGCGTATTGCTGCCAGATCGGCAAATTGTAGCCGAACTGTTCCTTCAGTTCCGCGTAACGCTCGGGCGACACGCCATGCTCGCCGGCCATGGCAAGAATGGGATCGCCGGGCAGCAGCCTGACGAAAGCGAAGGCGCAGATGGTGATGCCGATCAGCGTCGGCAGCACCAAGACGATTTTGTTTAGGAGATATCGGAGCATCTTGAAAAGCGGGCGGCGCCTGATTGCGCGCCGCCCGCCTAACAGTTCTATTCGGCCTTGTCGACGCCGTCGAAGCGATGAATGCCGAGCGGGTCCATCATGAAGCCGCTGACATTTTTGCGCACGACTGCGTAGACCTGGCTGTGTGCCATGAGGAAGGCCGGAGCCTGCTTCTGGAAGACAACCTGCGCCTCTTCATAGAGCTTGGTGCGTTCGGCCTGGTCGCTGGTCTTCTTGGCCTTCTGGATCAGATCCTCGAAGTCCTTGTCGCACCAGCTGGAGTAGTTCGACACGCCGATGGCCGAGCAGGCGAACAGCGTGGCGAAGAAATTGTCCGGATCGCCATTGTCACCGGTCCAGCCGATCTGGAAGGCGCCCGGACGCTCCTTCTTCTTGCCTTCTTCGCGGTACTTCGTCCACTCGTAGCTGACGATCTCCGCCTTGACGCCGACCTTGGCCCAGTCAGCCTGGATCAGTTCGGCGGCGCGCTGGAAGTTCGGGTTGTAGGGACGGACGCGGTCGGAGGCCCAAAGCTGGATCTCCTTCAATCCGGCATCGGCCAGCACCTTCTTGGCGGCTTCCGGATCATAGGCGTCGGACTTCACGTCCTTGTTCCACGACCACATGGTCGGCGGGATCAGGTTTACGGCCGGCGTGGCGCCGGCGTCCTGGAACAGCGACTTGATGAGCGATTCCCGATCGATCGCCTGGTTGAGCGCATGGCGCACTTCAGGCTTGTCGAGCGGCGGGATGGTGGTGTTATAGCTCATATAGCCGATGTTGAGGCCAGCCTGATCCATCAGGGTCACGTCGGCGTTGGCCTTGATCGTGCCGATGTCGGCAGGATTCGGATAGGGCGCGATATCGCATTCGCCGGCGAGCACCTTCTGGATGCGGGCGGTGGCGTCAGGCGTGATCGCGAAGACGAGATCGTCGATCTTTTCCTTGCCCTTGAAGTAGTCCGGGTTGGCCGCATAGCGGATGACCGAATCCAGCTGGTAGTCGACGAACTGGAACGGACCTGTACCGACCGGCTTGGTCGAGAAGTCGGCCATCTTGCCGTCTTTTTCCAGCTGGTCGGCATATTCCTTCGACACGATCGAGGCGAAGTCCATGCCGAGATTGGCCAGCATCGGCGCGTTCGGCTCGGTCAGCGTCAGCTTCACGGTCAGGTCATCGACCTTTTCCCACTTGGCGACGTATTTCGGCATGTCCATGCCGGTGTAGTAGTCCCAGGTCAGGTTCGGCAGGTACTTCTCGCCGTTCCAGGGGTTTTCCTTGTTGAACTGGCGATCGAACGAAAAGACGACGTCGTCGGCATTGAAATCACGCGTCGGCTTGAAGAAATCCGTCGTCTGGAACTTCACGCCCGGATGCAGGTGGAAAGTATAGACCAGGCCGTCGTCCGAAATCTCCCATTTGTCGGCGAGACCGGGCACAACTTCGGTGCCGCCATGCTTGAACTCGACCAGGCGCGAATAGACGGTGCGCGACGAGGCGTCGAAGTCGTTGCCGCCCGTCGTGGTACCCGGGTCGAAGTTGGCCGGCGAGGCCTCCGAGCAATAGACCAGCGTCTTGGCATTGGCCACACCGCCGAGGACGCTTGCAGCCAGCAACGCGGCTGCAAAAGTCAGTTTCTTTTTCATTGAGCACTCCCTGATGTTCTTCCAAGCCCCTCTATAGGCTCGCGAAGCGCGCATATAAGCACCGTTTTTCCGGCTTTGGAACACCCTGTTTGCCTACCCCACCGTAAGCAGAAAATATTTCTCGGTCTTTGACGAACTGCAGAAACAAATAGCAAAATCTGCTAATCACGGGATTGTTAACGACCGCATTTTTTCATTGATCGCAGCAATCGTAAGCCAAAAATCCACAAGCCTGGGTTTCGCCACCGAGATGACCGGACGGCATTGCCTGAGCTGGCATCGCGGGAAGGATTTCGACGGCAAATCTTTGCCGTCCTGCCGCTGGGGCAAGACTTGCACGGCCGCCGATAGTCGCAATAGATAGATGACACGCTGGATTTTCCGGGAATCCGCGACATCGCTGCAGCGGAGGACGCCTCACCACATCGAGGCGGCGCAGCAGGAGCAGGCAACAGAACGACCGAGGGAGGCTAGAGGTGGCGAAAGCAACAAAGACAACGGCCCCGGCGAAAGCAAAAGCGGCGAAAGCTTCAAAACCGGCCGCCGCTGCCGCCAAGTCGAAAGCGCCACCGGCCAAAGCCACTCCCGCCGTCAAGCCAACGGCAACCTCGACGCCGGCGAAGGCAAGCGCCAACCCGGCAGCGAAACCTGCGGTCAAGCGCGCGGCGAAGACAACACCCGCTGCAAAGCCCGCCCAGCCGCCAGCCGCGAAGACAGCCGCGGCGAAGCCCGCCTCGAAGCCGTCGCCGGGCGCGGCCAAAAAACTGCCGAATACGCTGACGGCGCTTGCCGCGGGCTTGCCGGAAAAGCCATGGCTAAAAAGCTATTCGAAAGTCGTGCCGGCGGAGATCGGCGCCCTGCCCTACAGTTCGATCGGCGACTTCCTCGTCGGCGCCTGCAAGCAGTTTTCCGGCCAGCCGGCATACGTCTGCATGGGCAAGTCGATCTCCTATGCCGAACTCGAGCGGCAATCGGCCGCCTTCGGCGCTTATCTGCAATCGAAGGGCCTGCAGAAAGGCGCACGCGTGGCGCTGATGATGCCGAATGTGCTGCAATATCCGGTGGCGATGATGGCCGTGCTTCGCGCCGGCTATGTCGTGGTGAACATCAATCCGCTCTACACGCCGCGCGAGCTCGAACATCAGCTCAAGGATTCCGGCGCGCAGGCGATCGTCATTCTGGAGAATTTCGCCAGCACCCTGGACGCGGTGATTGCCAGGACGGCGGTCAAGCATGTGGTGGTCGCGGCGATGGGCGACATGCTCGGCGGCCTCAAGGGCACGATCGTCAACCTGGTCGTGCGCCGGGTGAAAAAGATGGTGCCGGCCTGGTCGCTGCCCGGCCATGTCAAGTTCAATGCGGCGGTGAAGGCCGGCGCCGGCATCGCCTTCAAGCCGGCCAAGATGGAAGCCAGCGACGTCGCCTTCCTGCAATATACAGGCGGCACCACGGGGATTTCCAAAGGTGCTGTGCTGCTGCACTCCAATGTGCTGTCCAATGTCGCGCAGAACACGCTGTGGCTGCAGGACGCCTATGCGATCAAGCCGAAACCGGCGCATCTCAATTTCATCTGCGCACTGCCGCTCTACCATATCTTCGCGCTGACGGTGAACGCGCTGATGGGCATGCAGCAGGGCGCCCAGAACGTGCTCGTTCCCAACCCGCGCGACATTCCCGGCTTCGTCAAGGAGCTGCAGAAATACCCGATGCACATTTTCCCCGGCCTCAACACGCTGTTCAACGCGCTGCTCAACAACGAGGATTTCCGCAAGCTCGACTTCAAGCCGCTGATCATGACGCTGGGTGGTGGCATGGCGGTGCAGAAGGGGGTTGCCGAGCGCTGGAAGGCGCTGACCGGCAATTCGATCACCGAGGGCTACGGGCTGTCGGAGACCTCGCCGGTGGCGACCGCCAACAAGTTCAGCGACAGCAATTTCACCGGCACGATCGGCCTGCCGCTGCCGTCGACCGAGATCGTCATCCGCGACGATGACGGCAACAACCTGCCGCTCGGCGAGGTCGGCGAGATCTGCATTCGCGGGCCGCAGGTCATGGCCGGTTACTGGAACCGGCCGGACGAGACCGCCAAGGTGATGACCAAGGACGGGTTTTTCAAATCCGGCGACATGGGCTTCATGGACGAGCGCGGCTACACCAAGATCGTCGACCGCAAGAAGGACATGATCCTGGTCTCCGGCTTCAACGTCTACCCCAACGAACTCGAGGAAGTCGTCGCCCAGCATCCGGGCGTGCTCGAAGTGGCGGCGGTCGGCGTGCCGGACGAGCATTCGGGCGAAGTGCCGAAGCTGTTCATCGTCAAGAAGGATCCGGCGCTGACCGTTGAGGCAATCACTGCGTATTGTCGCGAGAACCTGACCGGCTACAAGCGGCCGAAATACATCGAGTTCAGGACCGAGCTGCCGAAGACGCCGGTGGGCAAGATTTTGCGCCGGGCGCTGCGGGAATAATTTGAACGGCGAGCCTGGCGACGGCGGGATGGCGGACGATAGTCGGCGTCCCGATGCAGTAGTGTTCATCAAGGCGAACCTGCGGCTTGCGCCCGTTCCCGCGCTCCCTGAAATCCAGCTCTATACGGCTCATTCCGGCAGCGGCCTGAGGCGGCTTGTCGAGTGGCGAGCTCATGGACCGGAAGACGGCAGCCAGACCGAGGAGCACGAAGCTGAGCCGCAGCCGCCCTACTGGGCCTATGCCTGGGCCGGCGGCGCCGTGCTGGCGCGCTATATACTCGACCATCCGCAAATCGTGGCCGGTCACCGCGTGCTCGACCTCGGCGCCGGCTCGGGCCTCGTCGGCATCGCCGCCGCCAAGGCCGGCGCCAGCGCGGTGATCGCCGCCGAGAGCGATCGCAACGGCGTCGCCGCGATCGGCCTCAACGCGTTGGCCAACGGCGTCGAGATCACCATTGTCGACCAGGATATCACCACGGGCCCGCCGCCAGCGGTCGATCTCGTGCTTGCCGGCGACGTGTTCTACGGCCGCGAGGTTGCTCTGCGGGTGATCCCGTTCCTCGACCGCTGCCTGGCAGCCGGCATCGAGGTGCTGGTCGGCGATCCCCGCCGCGCCGATCTGCCGCTGTCGCGGCTACGATTGCTCGCCGAATATCAGGTGCCGGATTTCGGCGACGCAAAGGGTGATTTGACCAAGCCGAGCGGTGTGTTTTGGTTCGAGCCGGAAGATTGCTAGCGCGACGCGGCAAAGCCCAGTCGCTCTGAATGGCCGGATTCTACTCATTGTGGACAAACCTCAAGGGGCAGAAAATAGATTGGATTAGCCGTTGATAGGAGAAGTCGAATGGCGTGGATTAAAGTTGTTCAACGTATCGGCTTCATAGTTTGCCCAAAGTGCGAAAATCGCGGCTTCGAGCTTCAGCCTGGCGAAGACATCGATAACGCAAGCGCCAAGATCAGGTGCGGCAGATGCGGGTACGTTTGCTCTGCTGATGAGTAGCCCACTATGTCCGAAAACAAACCAGAAGCTCCATAGTTTCATGGCTGCTTCCCCCAACTCGGCCATTGGCGGGGAAATCCCGAGCCGAATTGAGTTTGCCCCAGGCCCCCGTCAGACCGTCTCCTTGACCCGCGCCGACAGAAAGTCCGGCAAGTCGGCAACCGAATCCAGAACGACATCGGCGATCGACGCCAGCGATTCCCGCGTGCCGGTGCCGGAGAGCACGCCGACCGCCAGGCCGCAGCCGCCGGCACGCGCCATCTCCAGGTCGTGGCGGTTGTCGCCGACCATGGCGATCTCGGACGCCTTCAACCCGGTCAGGTCGCAAAAGGCGACGATCGTGTCCGGCGCCGGTTTCGGATTGGCGACCGCGTCATAGCCATAGGCGGCGGTGAACAGCTGCGCGACGCCGAGCGTGACCATGGTCTTTTCGGCACCGGCAGTCGAATCATTGGTGGCGACGCCGAGCCGGTAGGATCGCTTGTGCAGAGCCGTCAGCGCCGCGACGATGCCGGGCAAGGCCACCGCCATCGATGAGCCTTGCACCGAGGTGATCTCGTTGAAACGGGCGACGGCCAGCATCTGGTCCTCGTCGGACAGGCGCGGGAACCATAGTTCGACGACATCCATGTTGGTGCCCGAGGCGAAGATGGAATCCGGCTTGAAACGCTTGGCGACAAAATCGAAGCCCGCCGCTGAAAGCAGCCTGTCGGCTTTCCAGCGATCGCCCTCGGCAGCATCCATGGCCATGAAATCGGCGATGCCGAGCCAGGTCGCGTTGAAATCGACAAGCGTGCCGTCCTTGTCGAACAATATGCCCTTGATGTCGGCCGGATTTTTCATTGCGCCCCCCGCAGTTGCTGGATGCGCGCCACCAGCCCGGCCGTCGATGCGTCGCGCTTGGCGGCGCTCTCCTTGCCTTCCACGACTGGCAACAGGCCGGTCGCCAGCTCCTTGCCGAGCTCGACGCCCCATTGGTCGAAGGAATTGATGTTGAACAGAGTGCCTTCGACGAAGACGCGGTGCTCGTAAAGCGCGATCAGCCGGCCGAAGGTGCGCGGGTCGAGCTTGCGGTAGAGGATCGTCACCGAGGGGCGGTTGCCGGAGAAGACGCGGTGCGGGGCTATTCTGTCGACATCGGCCGGCTTCATGCCCTTGGCCAGCATCTGCGCGCGAGCCTCGTCCAGCGTGCGGCCCTTCATCAACGCTTCCGATTGGGCCAGGCAATTGGCAAGCAGTAGATCGTGCTGGTGCTTCAGATCCGGCTCATGGCCGACGGCAGCGGCAAGGAACTCGACCGGGATGGAATCGGTGCCCTGGTGCAGCAGCTGGAAGAAGGCGTGCTGGCCATTGGTGCCGGGCTCGCCCCAGACCAGCGGTCCGGTCGGCGTCGTCACCGGCGTGCCGTCGAGGGTGACGCCCTTGCCGTTCGATTCCATGTCGAGCTGCTGCAGATAGGCCGGCAGCCTGGAAAGGCGCTGGTCATAAGGGATGACCGCACGCGCCGGATAACCGCAGATCACGCGATGCCACCAGCCGACCAGCCCCAGCAGCGCCGGCAGGTTCTTCTGCAGGGGTGCGGTGCGGAAGTGCTCGTCCATCTCATGCGCGCCATCGAGGAAGGCGCGGAAGTTGCGCGGGCCGATGGCGATCATCACCGGCAGGCCGATGGCGCCCCACAGCGAATAGCGGCCGCCGACCCAGTCCCAGAAGCCGAACACGCGATCCGCTTCGATGCCGAACTTGGAAACCAGGTCGAGCGCGGTCGAGACGGCGGCGAAATGCTTGCCGACAGCTTCCTTGCCGAGCGCCTTCTGCACCCATTCGCGCGCCGTCTCGGCATTGGTCATCGTCTCGACCGTGGTGAAGGTCTTCGAGGCGATGATGAACAGGGTGGTTTCGGCCGACAGGCCCTTCAGCGTGTCGTGGATATGGGCGCCGTCGATGTTGGAGACGTAGTGCGCGCGCGGGCCGTCGTGATAGGGCGCCAGCGCCAGCGTCGCCATGGCCGGGCCGAGATCGGAGCCGCCAATGCCGATGTTGACAATGTCGGTGATTTTCTTGCCGGTGGCGCCGGCGGCCTTGCCGGAGCGAATGGCGTCGGCGAAAGCGCCCATGGCGTCGAGCACGGACAGCACATCCGCCTTGACGTCCTGGCCATCGACGGTGACGCCCTTGCCCGAGAGGTTGCGCAGCGCCGTGTGCAGCACGGCGCGGTCTTCGGTGATGTTGATTTTCTTGCCGGAAAACATTGCGGCGCGGCGACCTTCGAGATCGGCGGCGGCGGCGAGCTTCTCGAGCAGTTCCATCGTGCCCTGGTCGACCGCGCATTTCGACCAGTCGAGCAAAAGGTCGCCGTCGCTGGCCGAGAACGTCTCGAAGCGCTTGGGGTCGGCGGCAAAAGCCTCGCGCATCGTACCCGATGCCGCCGCGCGCGCAGCACGCAAGGCGACAAGCTGTTTGTCGAAGGAGGAATGATCCACTTTCGGCTCCTGATCGTTTTTCACGACATCTTATCAGACCGGATGTTTCCGGCGCGTGTCGTCGCGCTGATCTTATTGAGCCGAATTCCGCATGTTTCAATGCGTGGGGATGACGCAGTGCAGCATAGTGCGATGTGATGGAGCTATGACGCTGCGCGCCGCGCTGGATGATTTGATGGGAGTAGCGACGACGCTGCGCGTCGCGCTGGGGATAATGAGGCGCGACGACGCTTCGCATCGCGCGGGCGTCCGCGCTGCGGGATGACGCAAGCGTCACCCGGGGATGAGACGACGCTGCGCGTCGCGCATAGATCACTGGCATAAATCCCAGCGATCAGAAAAATTGATTGGCGCAACCCCTTGTGCCACGGTTACCTTCCGCTGGTCCAGCCAAGCAAAAAAGACTGGCCATCGAGGAACACCTTCCATGCCACAGCGTAACGACACGGCCATATGGTCCGGCCTGTTCCGGATTTCGGCGGAATCGGGCCAGACCCTGCAGGCGCAGATCCGTCAGGCGATCGTCGCCGCCATTCTCGACCGGCAGATCGCCGCTTCGATGCCGCTTCCGTCCTGCCGCATCCTGGCTGAAAAACTCGGCGTCGCGCGCGGCACTGTGGTGCTGGCGTTCCAGCAATTGGTCGACCAAGGTTTCCTGGTGGCGCGCGAACGGCGCGGCCATTTCGTCAATCCGGATGTGCTGGCCACCCCCGCCAAGCCGCACCAGAAGGCGCCCGACCAGCAGAACGAGATCGACTGGAAGGCACGCCGGCAGATCGCCGCCAGCGACATGCCGCCACCGGCCAAGCACGACAACTGGATCAAGTCCTCCTACCCCTTCGTCTACGGCCAGTTCGACCCGGCGCTGTTCCCGACAGCCGAATGGCGTGAGTGCAACCGCATGGCGCTGGCCGTGCTCGAAATCCGCAACTGGGCCTCCGACATGGTCGATCGTGACGATCCGCTCTTGATCGAGCAGATCCAGGCGCGGCTGTTGCCGCGGCGCGGCATCTTCGCCAATCCGGACGAGATCATCGTCACGCTGGGCGCCCAGAACGCGCTCTATATGCTGGCGACACTGCTGATGACAAAGGGCTCCAAGGTCGCGATGGAAGACCCGGGATACCCCGACGCGCGCTCGATCTTCCGCTTGGCAGGCGCCGAAATCCAGCCGGTTCCGGTCGATCAGTCCGGCATCGTCACCTCGTCCATTCCCAACGATTCCGGCTTTGTCTTCGTCACCCCCAGCCACCACTGCCCGACCATGGTGCCGCTGTCGGCGGAGCGGCGGCAGGACCTTCTGGCGCGCGCCAACCGCCACAACCAGATCATCATCGAGGACGGCTATGACAGCCAGCTTCTCGACGAGGCGCCGCAGCAGGCGCTGAAGAGCCTCGATCGCTCGGGTCGCGTCGTCTATGTCGGCTCGATGTCGAAGACGCTGGCTCCGGGCCTACGGCTTGGCTACATCGTCGCTTCGGCTGGACTAATCTCCGAGCTCAGGGCGCTGCGCCGCTTCATGCTCAGGCACCCGCCGGCCAACAACCAGCGCGCGGTTGCGCTGTTCCTGTCGCTCGGCCATCACGAAGCCCTGGTGCGGCGGCTGTCGTCGGCCTTCGACGAGCGGCGCAAGCGTCTGGTCCATGCGATTTCCGCATTCCTGCCGGAATGGCGCTCGACCGATTCCGCCGGCGGCACATCGCTCTGGCTGGAAGGCCCGCGCGGCACCGATTCACGTGGACTGGCCGAGGCCGCGGCGTCGCGCAGCGTCATAATCGAGCCCGGCGATCGTTTCTTCGATCGCACCGAAAAGCCGTCGCGTTTCATGCGCTTGGGCATTTCCTCGATCGCATTGCAGCACATCGAGCCGGGTATTCGCGAGCTCGCGACCGCAGCCGGACGCAGGCCCGCTGCAGCCTGATTTGCCTGTGCCGGGGCTTTGAACAGTCCCGGCCCTTGGCATGATCACCAACATTCTGCATTAGCTCTCTGGCATACTCGGCTGCGTTGACTGGCCCATAGGCTGGGCCAATGGCAACGGCATAGTCGGCTGACAGAGGGACGAAGCAAGCCGACGGTGGACCAATCACCGCGCCGTGTTTCGCGAGCTAAAGGTGGAGTGCCCCCATGTCAGTGGCTGTTGAAAAGCAGGATGCGGCTCCTAAAGATGCATCAGCCGACCAGCGTTCGCGCCGATCCGGCGGGCGCGAAGCGCGCCGCGCCATGCGGGCCGCACCGCTTGCCGACGATATCCGGCCGGTGCGCGCCGGCCTCGAAGGCGGCAGCTACGGGCCGCTCAACCAGAACGACCAGGAGCGCATCCATGAAGCGGTGCTGACGCTGCTGGAGACCGTCGGCTTCGCCAATGCCATTCCCTCCTGCATCGAGGCGCTGACCGGGGTCGGCGCCGTCTATGGCGATGACGGCCGCGTCCGCTTCCCACGCGGGCTTGTGATGGACACGATCAGACGAGCCGCGCGGAATTTTACGCTGCACGGCCAGGACCCCAGGCATGACATGCTGATCCAGGGCAAGCGCGTGCATTACGGCACGGCGGGTGCGGCGGTGCATCTGGTCGATGTCGAAAAGCGCGAATACCGCGAGTCGCTGGTGCAGGACATTTACGACGCCGCCCGCCTCGTCGAAGGGCTCGACAACATCCATTTCTTCCAGCGGCCCATGGTGCCGCGCGACATTCCCGATCCGCTCGAAATGGACTTCAACACGCTCTATGCCTGCGTGATGGGGACGTCGAAGCATGTCGGCACCTCGTTCACGGTGCGCGAGAACGTGCAGCCGGCGCTGGAAATGCTTTATGCGATCGCCGGCGGCGAGGAGAATTTCCGCGCCCGGCCGTTCGTGTCGAACTCCAATTGCTTCGTCGTGCCGCCGATGAAGTTTGCCGAGGACGCCTGCGGCGTGCTCGAAGCCTGTGTCGACGGCGGCATCCCGATCCTGCTTTTATCGGCCGGCCAGGCCGGCGCCACCGCTCCCGCGGCGATTGCCGGCGCTGTGGTGCAAGCGGTGGCCGAAGTGCTTGTCGGCCTCATCTACGTCAACGCCATCAAGCCCGGGCATCCGGCGATCTTCGGCACCTGGCCGTTCGTCTCCGACCTCAGGACCGGCGCCATGTCGGGCGGCTCGGCCGAGCAGGCAGTGTTGACTTCGGCCTGTGCGCAGATGGCGCAGTTCTACGATCTGCCGGGCGGTTCGGCCGCCGGCATGACGGATTCGAAACTGCCCGACATCCAGTCCGGCTATGAAAAGGGCATCACCGACGTGATGGCCGGCCTTGCCGGCCTCAATCTGGTCTATGAATCGGCCGGTATGCATGCCTCGCTGCTCGGCTTTTGCCTGGAGAGCCTGATCATAGACAATGACATGCTGGGCCACTGCCTGCGCTGCGTGCGGGGCATCGAAGTGACCGACGAAGCGCTGTCGATCGACACCATCACCGAAGTCTGCATGAATGGCCCGGGCCACTATCTCGGCAACGAGCAGACGCTGCGCCTGATGCAGACCGAGTATTTTTATCCGGCCGTCGGCGACCGCTTTTCGCCCAAGGAATGGAACGAGAAGGGCCGGCCCGACATCTTGCAGCGGGCGATCATCGAAAAGAAGCGCGTGCTTGCCGAGCGCTTCCCGCGCCATGTGCCGAAGCTGCTCGACGACAAATTGCGCGCCCGCTTCGGCGAGATGATCAAGCTGCCACGCAGCGGCATGGGCGGGTAAGCTTCACCTTACGTAGGTCAGTCGGCACTTAACCCAAAGCGCTCGACCACTTCGGCGCTAATCAGCTTGCCATGCAGCGCCATCAACACGATCTGGGCATCCAGGCTGTCGCCGGTTTCAAGCGCAGCCTCGATGCGGCGCTCAGCGTCCAGCCGCCGCTCCGGCCCATTGGCCTGCTCGAAGGTTTGTGGGCCCGCGATGCAATAGCCAAACAGCTGCGCCACGGACCGGTAGGCGTCGGGCGGCGGCTCGTCCGGCCAATGATCCTTCATCAAATTGACGATGGTGAGCTTTACCCCCTCAGGGACAAGCGCCGGATGCAGATCGGCGCCGCGCAGCGCGGTGTCGAGTTCCCGCAAATCGCCGGAGCGACCGAACATGCCGAGGAAACCGATTGAAGAGCGCCGCTTCGTCATTGATGGGTGTTATCCCTTGTGCAGGACCTATCGACACGACGTATCTGTAGACTTGGCCCAATCGATACAAGAGCGTTGCCATGAGAAAAGGCGGCCTGCCCGATGGCAAGCCGCCTTCGATTTCACCAAACTTGCAATGCTCAGTGGTTGTCCCTCGGCACGCCGCTGGTGTGCGCGACGTCCTGGTATTTCACCGCCGGTTTCAGCACCATGCCCTCCGAGAACTGGTCGACCATGGAGCGCTGGATTTCCTGCCATGGCGTCTGGTGCTTGGGATAGTGGTAGCCGCCATCGTCCTGCAGTTCGGCACGGCGGCGCGTGATTTCCTCGTCGGTGACGAGGATGTTGGCAGTGCCTTTCCGTAAATCGATGCGCACACGGTCGCCGGTCTTGAGCAGCGCCAGGCCGCCGCCAATGGCGGCTTCCGGCGAAGCGTTGAGGATAGAGGGCGAGCCCGATGTGCCCGACTGGCGGCCATCGCCGATGCAGGCCAGCGCGTGAATGCCCTTCTTGATGAGATAGGCGGGCGGCTGCATGTTGACCACCTCGGCGCCGCCGGGATAGCCGATCGGGCCGGCCCCGCGCATGAACAGGATGGTGTGCTCGTCGATGCCTTGCGCCGGATCGTCGATGCGGGCGTGGTAGTCCTCCGGACCGTCAAAGACCATGGCGTTGCCTTCGAAGGCTTCCGGGTCGTTCGGGTTGGAGAGATAGCGCTCGCGGAATTCCGGCGAGATGCCGCTCATCTTCATGATTGCGGAATCGAACAGATTGCCGCTGAGATTGATGAAGCCGGCATTGGCCTTCAGCGGCTCGGCGACGGTGCGGATGACGTCGGTGTTCTCGTTGGCGACACCCTTGCAATTGTCACCGATAGTCTTGCCATTGACGGTCATCGCTTCGGGATAAGGCAGCAGCTTGGCCTTCATCAACTCGGCCACCACAGCCGGCACGCCGCCGGCATGGTGATAGTCTTCGCCGAGATATTCGCCCGATGGCTGCAGATTGACGATGAGCGGCACATGGAGGCCGACCGTCTGCCAGTCGTCATTGGTGAGCGGCACGCCGAGATGACGGGCAATCGCGTTGAGGTGGATCGGGGCATTGGTCGAGCCGCCAATCGCCGAATTGACGACAATGGCGTTCTCGAAGGCCTTGCGCGTCATGATGTCGGACGGCTTCAGATCCTCATGCACCATCTCGACGATGCGCTTGCCGGTCTCATAGGAGATCTGGCCGCGCTCGCGGTAGGGTGCGGGAATGGCGGCCGAACCCGGCAATTGCATGCCGAGCGCCTCTGCCAGCGAGTTCATCGTGGTGGCGGTGCCCATGGTGTTGCAATAGCCGGTCGACGGCGCCGATGAGGCGACGATGTCCATGAACTCGTCATAGTCAATCTCGCCGGCGGAGAGCCGCTGGCGCGATTCCCAGACGATGGTGCCGGATCCCGTGCGCTTGCCTTTGTGCCAGCCATTGAGCATCGGTCCGACCGAAAGCGCTATGGCCGGAATATTGACGGTGGCCGCCGCCATCAGCAGCGCCGGCGTGGTTTTGTCGCAGCCGATGGTCAGGACGACGCCGTCGAGCGGATAGCCGTAAAGCACTTCGACCAGGCCGAGATAGGCAAGGTTGCGGTCGAGTGCCGCGGTCGGGCGCTTGCCGGTCTCCTGGATCGGATGGCACGGGAATTCGAAGGGGATGCCGCCCATCGAGACGATGCCTTCGCGCACGCGCTTGGCCAGTTCGATATGGTGGCGGTTGCACGGCGACAGATCCGAGCCGGTCTGGGCGATGCCGATCAGCGGCTTGCCCGACATCAACTCGGCCCGCGTCAGGCCGTAGTTCAGGTAGCGCTCGAGGTAGAGCGCGGTCATGCCTGGATTGTCGGGATTGTCGAACCACTCCTGCGAGCGAAATTTCTTCTTTCCGGTGGGGGCGCCTGCCATCATGGTCTCCGTATTTGTAAGACAAATCGATATGGCAACGCGCGGAAGCAGGCAAGAGGGCGCACCGTCGCAACCGGACTTTGGTGCGATAGACACAGACCAGACCTTGCGTTAGGCCTTCGAAGTCTGTCCGGGAGGTGTCGATGGCTTTGGTGATCGAAGGCGAGGAACGCATTGCCGCCCCCCTGCAGAAAGTGTGGGACGCGCTGAACGATCCGAAGGTTTTGCAGGCGACCATTCCCGGCTGCCAGCACCTGGAGATGAAATCGCCGACCCAAATGGCGGCGACGGTGGTGTTGAAGATCGGACCGATCAAGGCGACATTCAACGGCGAGGTGACGTTGAAGAACCTGAAGCCGCCGCACTCCTACACCATCCAGGGCGAGGGCAAGGGCGGTATTGCCGGCTTCGCGAAGGGTGGCGCCGACGTGACGCTGACGGCGGACGGGCCGGATGCGACGGTCCTCAAATACGCGGCCAAGGCCGAAGTCGGCGGCAAGATCGCCCAACTCGGCAGCCGGCTGATCGAATCGACTTCGAAGAAGCTGGCCGGGCAGTTTTTTTCAAGTTTTGGCGAGAAGGTGGGCTCCCCTCCCCCTTGAGGGGAGGGTGCCTCGTGAAGCGAGGCGGGTGGGGTCGCCTCAACTGCCTCAACGTGAGTTGAGCTGCCTCGACTTGTAAAGAAATAGCGTCGAGCGTGTCACCGCGGACCCCACCCGGCCCTTCGGGCCACCCTCCCCTCAAGGGGAAGGGATATCCGAGCTACTCGAACACGATGTTCGGCACCGCCGCTTCGGCCGCGCCGCGTTCTTCGTTGACCCGGTCCCAGACCTTCGAAGCAATGCCGCGATAGATCTTCGCCTCGGCGCTGTCTGGCTTCGACGCCACCACCGGAGCACCTTCATCAGAACTTTCGCGAATGCCCATTTCCAGCGGCACTTCGCCGAGGAAGGTCACGCCGAGTCGCTCGGCCTCGCGCCGCGCCCCGCCATGGCCAAAGATGTCGTAGCGCTTGCCGGTATCGGGGGCTATGAAATAGCTCATGTTCTCGACGATGCCGAGCAGCGGCACGTCGACCTTCTTGAACATATTCAATCCTTTGCGGGCGTCGATCAGCGCCAGGTCCTGCGGGGTCGAGACGATGACGGCGCCGGCCAGCGGCACCTGCTGGGCCATGGTCAACTGGGCGTCGCCGGTGCCGGGCGGCATGTCGACGACGAGCACGTCGAGGCGGCCCCATTCGACCTCGCGCAGCATCTGCGTCAGCGCCGACATCACCATCGGACCGCGCCAGATCATCGGCGTCTCCTCGTCGACGAGGAAGCCCATCGACATCACCTTAAGGCCGTAATTCTCCATCGGTTTCAGGATCTTACCGTCGACGGTCTGCGGCCGGCCATGGATGTTGAGCAGCCTGGGCATGGACGGGCCATAAATATCGGCATCGAGCACGCCGACACGCAAACCGTTGGCGGCGAGGCCAAGCGCGATGTTGACAGCGGTGGTCGACTTGCCGACGCCGCCCTTGCCGGACGCCACCGCGATGATCGCCTCGATGCCGGGCACGCCGCGCTTGCCCGAGCTTTGCGAGGCCGGGGCGTGCGGGGCTGGGGAGTGTGGAGCTG
>NZ_AYXC01000013.1:0-152139 GCF_000502275.1 Mesorhizobium sp. L103C131B0
GGCTCGGCTTCGCCGGCCTGGCGCAGCAGGAACACCGGCCGGCCGGCGTTTTGGGCGCGCGCGTGCAGCCGGCGCGTCGCGGTGAGGTCGAGCCGCTGCGGGCTGCCACGGATTTCGAGGATGATTGCGGCGAGCGCCGTCATCTTCGCGGCCTCCTCGGCTACCCACAGCGCATCGGTGAGTTTCGGCGCCTCGGAAAACAGCAATTGCTCCGGTGCGATACCGAAAATGCCCTGCAATCCCCTGGCATAGGGAAAGCCGGCCTCGCGAAAAATCTCCGATGTGCCGATCCACAGCACGGGCAAGGGCTGGCCCTTGAGGATCAGGCTGACAAGCGACAGCACAAAGCCGGCGACGGCCCCGGCATTGCGGGTCTCAAGGCCATGGATTTCGCTCAAGGCGGCTTTCGGAAGGCCGCCGCTGAGGGCCGCATCGAGGCGCTCGACGCCGGTGGCCAGGAAAGCATCCGGCGAAGCCACGGCAAGCCCGCGCCGGATGATGGTGACATCGGCATCGGGTTCAGGCGCGGCGTCGAGACCGCCGCCAGGACCCGCGCGCAGCCCCTCGCCGGCCGGCGCGGCCAGGCGCTCGGGCAGCGTTCCCTCGATCTTCGCGATCTGGCGGCGCAGGGCAAAAACAGTCTCCCGCGCCACGGCTGATGTCGCCATGACGGTCAATTTCTCTCACAACTGTTCCTGTTATGTTCCTATAGATTCCAGAGGGTGCCGGAAGAGTCAAGCGGAGTCAGAAGGAATTTATTCCTTGATCAAAGGTGGCGAGGCCAACCTTGGACTTTGGTCGCAGCCATTCGGCGCAAAGAAACAGTCATTGGCCAGGTACCCGTCCATTTGCCGAGTCCGGAGGGAAAGCCTATATGCCGGATCAAAGGACAAAGCATGGCCCGCATCTACAAGACCCGCACCTGGCACGATGAACTCTCGCCCTCGATCGAGGAGATGGAGTTTCTGGCGCTGGAGGCGTACGCGCATCTGCCCGACGATTTCCGCAAGCTGACCGGCGAGATCGTCATCATGATCGCCGAATTCCCGACCGACGAGATCATGGACGATCTGTCGCTGGAGACGCCGTTCGACCTGCTCGGCCTGTTCGAGGGCCGCGGCATCGCCGAGCGCTGGAACCCGCAGACCGGCGAAGGCCCGAACCGCATCACCCTCTACCGCCGCGCCATCCTCGACTACTGGGCCGAGAACGAAGAGACGCTGGGCGACATCGTCACCCACGTGCTGATCCACGAGATCGGCCACCATTTCGGCCTGTCGGATGATGATATGGAGAAAATCGAAGAGGCGGCGGAGTGAGGCTGCGCCGATATTCAGGTGAAGCCGGCCTGCGAACGGCAGCTTCCTGCGCTTCCGGTGCTCGCGTACTTTAAGTACGCTCCGCTCCGGTTCTCGGAAACCACTGTTCTCGGCTCGGCCTGACCTGAATCTCGACACAGCCTGCGTCCGTGCCTGGCAAAGCCTACCAGTCGCTCAGCTTGGTATCCGGCCCGTATTCCTGGCCGTCGATATCCTTCACCACCGCCTGGCCGCAGCGCATCGATTTGGTCTTCTTGTCGTAGGCGTAGGTCGGTGAGCCGTACAGGTGCCAGCCCTTGTTCAGCGCCGCGGTGACCTTGTGGCAGAAGGTTGAATCGTCGGGGGCGGACAAAAAGCGGTAAAGTCTCATGGGTCAGATCCTGTCGTGAGTTCGTCTTTTCGGGGCGGATCATGCGCCGATGGCGGCGGCCTTCGCCAGCAATTTCTCGGCCTGCGCCAGATGCAGCCGCTCGACCATCCTGCCGTTCAGAGCAATCACGCCCTTGCCGGCATTTTCCGGCAAGGCGAAGGCATCCTTCACCGCGCGCGCCTCGGCGAGAGCTTCGGGCGCGGGCGCAAAGGCGCGGTTGGCGGTTTCGATCTGGGCGGGGTGGATCAGCGTCTTGCCATCGAACCCCATGGCCGCCCCTTCCGTGCATTCGCGCGCAAACGCGTCGAGGTCGCGAAAATCGTTGGAGACGCCGTCGAGCATGTCGATGCCGCCGGCCCGCGCCGCCAGCACCATCTGCATCAGCCAAGGCACGAGGTAGCGCCGATCAGGCGTCGCCAGAATGCCGGTTTCCTTGACCAGATCGTTCGTTCCGGCAACGAAACAAGCTAGGCGCGAGGCCGGGTCGCGGCCGAGTTCGGCAATGGCGCCGATATTGAGCATGGCCTTGGGCGTCTCGATCATCGCCCAGAGCTTGACGCTGTCGGGGGCAAAATTATCGTCGAGCACGTCGCCGACTTCGAGGATATCGCGCGGCGTGGCGACCTTGGACAACAGGATGCCGTCGGGCTCGAATTTCGCCGCGGCGAGCAGGTCATCGTTGCCCCATTCGCTGGACAGCGCGTTGACGCGCACGATCATTTCGCAGCGGCGCCCATGCTGATTGGCAACTGGTCGGCTGGCGAAAATGCCGGCCAATTTGTCCCGCGCGGCGATCTTGTCTGAGGGCGCGACGGCGTCTTCGAGGTCGATGATCACGGCATCGCAGGCCAGCGTCGCGATCTTGGCCAGCGCCTTGTCATTGGAGGCGGGGACGTAAAGCACCGAGCGGCGCGGGCGGTAAGGTTCGCTTGTCATGGCCGATCTATGCCGCGTGGGGGCGGGGGAGGCAAGCGTCCGACCGGTACCTGATGACGAGCCAACTGCGAAAGCTTGCGCTGCCCCGCCCGTCCCGCAGCAGTTGCGGAAGGGGGGCCTTTCCTCTCCCCCGTCGATCGGGGGAGAGGTGTCGAGCGAAGCTCGACGGAGTGGGGGTCGACGGAGTGGATNTTGGCGCTGCGGCGGACACATAGGGGGAGAGAAGTGTCACCTATGTATCCGGTTCAAAGTGTTACCCATCTATCGGCTGGACAAGCCAGGCGCATAAGTTCGCGCCCCTGCAAGGCTCGCGCCTTTCCTCTCCCCCGTCGATCGGGGGAGAGGTGTCGAGCGAAGCTCGACGGAGTGGGGGTCGACGGAGTGGATGTCGACCCTTGGGGCGCAAGGCGAGGCGATGTTTGCACCGAATGCCCTTCCTGTGTCCGTTCGCGGCGACTGCCAGGTGGTTCCCCCACTCCGTCTCGGCTTCGCCGAGCCACCTCTCCCCCCTCCGGAGGGAGAGGAAAGGAGCCTGGCTGGGACAGCGCCAACGTCCGGAAAGATGGGGGGGAGCGCCCCGGCCGTAAGCGCAGGTCCTGCACGAAAACTGCACATCCCTGCGGAAAACCTCCTCCGCTCCGCCCCGCCGTTTCCATGCGAGCCCGCGACAACAGCGGCATGCAACAGCGAAACGCTCACCTTTGGTCCTTGCCCTATCGCCTGCGCAGCGAAAGCTGGTGGTTGGTCGATCCGCCCCGGGCGGAGGCCCGCCCTTACCTGGAAGCGAGCCTGCTCCCTTTTATCCGCCCACCGGCCGAGCGGACCCAGCCCATCAGGAAAATCCGCGCATGACATCGTTTGCAAGCTTTTCCAGCCGCTTCGGCATCGCCGTCCTGCTCGTCGCCCTGGCGGATTTTTTCTTCTATGGCCAGCCCGCCGGGATCACGGTGCTGCTGTTTGCCATCCTGATCGCCGGCGCGGTGGTCGCTGTGCATCCTGCCGCGCTGAATTCCACCCGATCCTGGCTCAAGCCGGCCGCTTTGTTCGTCGTGCTGCTGCCGTTGGCCGAGAACGTCAGCCCGCTGTCGGTGGCGATAGCTGTCGTGGCGCTGGTGGTGTTTGCGCTGTCCCTGTCCGGGCGGCTACGGCACGGCATCGCCCGCATTGCCGGCCAGGTCGCGCTGTTCCTGCTGGCGGCGCCGCTGCGCCTTATCCGTGACTTTTTCCAATGGCGCCGCACGGTGCGCCGGCTTGGCGGCCGCCGCATCCGCCTGGCGTCCATCATCGTCTGGGTCATGCCGGTGACGCTGGGCGCGGTGTTCCTGCTTTTGTTCGGCGCCGCCAACCCGGTTATCGAATACTGGCTGTCGCTGATCGACCTGATGAAGCTGCTCGATCTCATCCAACTGGCGCGGATCGTCTTCTGGCTGCTCGTGCTCGCCGGCGTCTGGGCTTTCCTGCGGCCTCGCCTGCCGCGTTTCCTGCGCCGCCTTCCACGCCGCCTTCCACCTTTGACGCCGCCTGCAGCTGTGGCCGCACCGGCCGCGACTAAACCAGCGACAACGATCGAGGCCGTCGTCTTCGGCAAGGCCGCGATCCTGCGCGCGCTGATCGTCTTCAACGCCTTGTTTGCGCTGCAGACCGGGCTCGACGCAGCCTATCTCTGGGGTGGGGTCGCCCTTCCGGACGGGTTGAGCTATGCCGCCTATGCGCATCGCGGCGCCTATCCGCTGATCGCCACCGCGCTGCTGGCCGCCGGCTTCGTGCTGGCGGCGCTGCGGCCGGGCAGCGAAACCTCAGGCGATCCGCTGATCCGCCGGCTGGTCTATGCCTGGGTCGCGCAGAACATCGTGCTGGTCATCTCGTCGATTCTCAGGCTCGATCTCTATATCGGCGTCTATGCACTGACCTACTGGCGCATCGCCGCCTTCGTCTGGGTGGGGTTGGTGGCGTCAGGGCTTGCACTGATCATTGCCCGCATCGCGCTTGGAAAATCCAACGAATGGCTGCTCTCCGCCAATCTTGCGACGCTATCGGCGACGCTTTATGCCTGCTGCTTCATCAACTTCGCCGCAACGATCGCCAATTTCAATGTCGACCATTCCCTTGAAATGACCGGCGACGGCACGCCTATCGATACCGAATATCTGCGCTCGCTCGGCGCTGCCGCCATGCCGGCGCTGGACCGCCTCTACATGCACCAATTCGGAAACCAAACCACCTATCTGGCCGAGCAAATGATGATCGACGACACTATCGCCGAGCAGAAGCAGTGGCGCGCCTGGAGCTTTCGCGGCTGGAGGCTCGTGCAGGTTCTCGACAAGAGAGGTCCGCTCGTGCTTCCTCCCCCTACCCAGCCCTCGCAACCTTCAGTGCCGGACCGTTAGATCCATGCCGCATCAGATCCTGGTCGCCGACGACGATCCGCACATTCGCGAGATCATCTGCTTTGCGCTGGAGAGGGCCGGGATGAAGACGCAGGCCGTCGCTGACGGCGCAGCCGCCCTGCAGGCGATCGAAGGCCGCGAGCCCGACCTCGTCGTGCTCGATATCGGCATGCCGGAGATGGACGGGCTGGAAGTCTGCCGGCGGCTGAGGCAGCGCTCCGATGTGCCGATACTGTTCCTGTCGGCGCGAGACGAGGAGATCGATCGCATCCTCGGGCTCGAAATGGGCGGCGACGACTATGTGACGAAACCGTTCAGCCCGCGCGAGCTGGTGGCGCGCGTCAACGTTATCCTGCGCCGCGCCCGCCCGGTGGCGCCCGACCCGGCCGACGACAAAAACTTCGCGCATGGCAAGCTCAGCCTGGTGCCGGCCAGCCACGGAGCCAGTTTCGACGGCAAGGCGCTGGCGCTGACGGCGATCGAGTTCTCGATCCTCAGGGGATTTCTGGCGCGGCCGGCGCATGTGCTGGGCCGCGACCTGGTGGTCGCCAGCGCCTATGCCGCCAACATCCACGTCGCCGACCGTACCGTCGATAGCCACATCCGCAACATCCGCGCCAAGCTGGCGGCGGCGGGCTGTCTCGACGCCATCGAAACCGTGCATGGTGTCGGTTTCCGGCTCGGCCGATGCGGCGCCTGAGCGACGCCAAATGGATCGGCACCAAATGGCGGCCAAGGCTGGCCACGGTGGTTCTCGCCATCCTCATCATGGTGCTGGCGCTGCCGCTGGTCGGCCTGTTCTTCTTCCGGCTTTATGAAAACCAGCTGATCCGCCAGACCGAGGGCGAGTTGATCGCGCAAGGCGCCGTCATCGCCGCCATCTATGCACAGAATATCAGTGACGCCGCCATTGCCCCGGAGAAGCTAGGGGTGCCGATGCAGGCTGACAGCGGCGATGCCAGCCGCGGCGACGACTCGCCTTACCAGCCGATCGAGCCGAGCCTCGATCTCGCTTCCGACTACCTGCTGCCGACCCGACCCGCCGGCATCGCCGCGGCCATCGATCCAGCCTTCGCGGCGATCGGCGCCAGCCTGTCCGGCATTCTCGACACGACGCAAAAAACCACGCTGGCCGGCTTCCGGCTGCTCGATCCGCGCGGCGTTGTCATTGCAGGGCGCGACGAGGTCGGACTATCGCTGGCCAATGTCGAAGAGGTGCGCACCGCCCTTGCCGGCCACTACGCCAGCGTGTTGAGACAAAGAATTCCCGACCAGCCGCCACCGCCCCTCTATTCGGTCAGCCGCGGCACGAAAGTTCGCGTCTTTGTCGCCATGCCGATCGCGGTCGACGGCCATGTCGCCGGCGTGATCTACCTGTCTCGAACGCCGAACAACATCGTCAAGCATCTCTATGGCGAACGCGGCAAGGTGACGCTGGCGGCCATCGCCATGCTCTCTGGCACGCTGGTGATCGCGCTGGTGTTCCTGCGCACCGTGAGCCGGCCGATCTACGCGCTGATGGAGCGCACGAGGCGCATCGCCGCCGGCGACCGCGACGCGATCCGGCCGCTCGACCATCACGGCACGCGCGAAATGGCCGAGCTGTCCGCGGCCTTTCTCGACATGGCGGAAAAGCTGCAGGCGCGCTCCGACTCGATCCAGACCTTTGCCACCCATGTCTCGCACGAGCTCAAATCGCCGCTGACGGCGATCCAGGGCGCGGCCGAACTCTTGCGCGATTCCGGCGAGGCGATGGACGCGGCAGAGCGCAAGCGGTTTTCCGGCAACATCGTCAACGATGCCGGAAGGCTCAATCTGCTGGTACGGCGCCTGCTCGATCTGGCGCGCGCGGAAAACCTGGCGCCGAGCGGCGAAAGCACATCGCTCGATGCGGCGCTGGCATTGCTGCCGGTGGACGGCAGGCTGGCTGTGACCATCGAGACGGGCGGCGAAACCGGTCTGCGCATCTCGGCCGAGAATGCGGCGATCGTGCTTGCCAACCTGATCGACAATTCCGCCAGGCACGGCGCGACCCAGGTTTTGCTGGCGGCTGCCAGCGCCGACGGCAAAGTGACGATTGCGATCAGCGATGATGGCGCCGGCATTTCGCCGAGCAACAGGGCGCGCATTTTCGAGCCGTTCTTCACCACGCGGCGCGAATCCGGCGGGACCGGCATGGGCCTCGGCATAGTGCTGGCCCTCCTGAAAGCGCATGATGGCACGATCGCGCTGGTTGACTCCGGGCGCGGCACGCGCTTCGAGATCATTGTGCCGGGGGCATGAAGGATGCCGGCGGCCGGATCGGAGAAAAACGTGCGCTACGACATCGTCATCATCGGCGGAGCCATCGTCGGCTCCTCGGTCGCCTATTACCTTCGCGAGGAAGGCTTTTCCGGCTCCATCGCGCTGATCGAACGCGACCCGCAATTCGCCCATGCGGCAACGACGCTGTCCATGGCCTCGATCCGTCAGCAATTCTCGATTCCGGAAAATATCCGGCTGTCGCAGTTCACGCTAAACCTGTTCCGGCGGCTGAAGGAGACCTTCGGCACCGACGCCGATATCGGTTTTCGCGAAGGCGGCTATCTCATCCTGGCCGGCGAGGCCGGGTTGCCGATCCTGAAAGCCAACCACCAAGCACAGGTCGCCGAGGGCGCCGACATTCTGCTCGAGGATGCCGACCAGCTGGCAAAGCGCTTTTCGTGGCTGTCGACGGAAGGCATCAGCGCCGGCGCCTTCGGCCGCAGCGGCGAGGGCTGGTTCGACGCTCATGCGATGCTGACGCTGTTCCGCAAGGCGCTGCGCGACAGACAAATCGATTTCATCGCCGCCGACGTCACCGGCATCGAGAGGCAGGGCAACCGCGTCACCGGCGTGGACCTCGACAACGGCGAAAGACTGCAAGCCGGCATCGTCGTCAATGCCGCCGGGCCGAATGCCGGCAAGGTGGCCGGCATGGCGGGACTCGTGCTGCCCGTCGAGCCGCGCAAGCGCAACGTTTTCGTCTTCGAGGCGCGGGCAAAATACGCCGACATGCCGCTGCTGGTCGACCCATCCGGCATCTATGTCCGGCCTGAAGG
The DNA here is from genome assembly GCF_000502275.1 of Mesorhizobium sp. L103C131B0. NCBI lineage: Bacteria > Pseudomonadati > Pseudomonadota > Alphaproteobacteria > Hyphomicrobiales > Phyllobacteriaceae > Mesorhizobium > Mesorhizobium sp. L103C131B0. The sequence goes on from NZ_AYXC01000013.1 coordinate 8,093, forward strand.
CTCGGTCTATCTCACCGGCGGCGCCGAGCTGGAGGAGGGCGATGGCCCCGCCGACCCCCGGGATTTCGACGTCGACTGGCCGCTGTTCGAAGAGGTGATCTGGCCCGTGCTGGCAACCCGCATCCCCGCCTTCGAGGCGATCAAGCCGACCCGCGCCTGGGCAGGCCACTACGACTACAACACGCTCGACCAGAACGCGGTGATCGGACCGCATCCCGAGGTCGAGAATTTCATCTTCGCCAACGGGTTCTCAGGGCATGGGCTGCAGCAGGCGCCGGCCGTCGGCAAGGCGCTGGCGGAGCTTTTGGTGCATGGCGGGTATCGGACCGTGGATTGCTCGGCGTTCGGGTACGCCAGAGTGGCCGAGGGAAGGGCGTTCCGGGAATTGAATGTGATTTGAGGCGGGCGGAATAGGATCGCTCTGTCGAGTTCCCGCCCACCCCCCTCTGCCCTGCCGGGTATCTCCCCCGCAAGGGGGCAGATTGGCAGCTTCGGCGAAGGCGCCATTCTTGCAACGTCGGCGATTGGCGAAAGCGGTCGCGGCATCTGATCTCCCCCCTTGGGGGGGAGATGGCCGGCAGGCCAGAGGGGGGTGCTGTCCCGCGAGAGTCTAAGCAACCATCGCACTGACAGCCATCGCGTTGCCCAGTGCATGCCCGGCGGCCGTGTTGTCGAAAATGCCCCAGACCTCGGCACCGGAAGCGGCCGCTGCTTCCACTTGCCGCGCAAACCGGTCGAGCCACCTGGCCCTGCTGCCTCCGGAACCGAAGCCGGGTCGGAGGCGACCCGTGCGACCTGGTGACCGGCCAGCAGTGCGTCCGCCTCGGCACTGAACCAGGTGGGATGGCGCGGCTCGCATGCCAGCCTTGCCCGGATACGCCTGCCCAACATGTCGAAGAAGCCGCCGGCGACCTCCGGCTCGAAGGGCAAGCTCGGCGGCAGCTGCACCAGAAGCACGCTCAGCTTTTCGCCGAGACCTTCGACCTGCCCGAGAAAGTCCTCTGTCAGCCCCTCGCAATCGGCGAGGCGATGATCATGGGTCATGTTCTTCGGTGCCTTGACCGCGAAGCGGAAGTGCTCCGGCACGGCGTGCGCCCAGCGCTCATAGGTCTCGCGGCGGTGCGGCTTGTAGAACGTGGTGTCGATCTCGACGGCCGGAAAGCGTTTTCCGTAACGTTCGAGATGCGAACCGGATTGCGGAAAGTCAGCCTTGTATCGAGACGGAATTCCCCAGCCGGCGGTGCCTATGAGAGATCGGCGATTTCCCATGCTGGGGATGTGGACCGGATGAAGCGCGGGTCAAGGGCGGCGCCGGCAGGCGTTGTTCCGCGGGGTCCTGAACACCGTTCCGCATTGCCCGAGAACCTTGCCCGCCTTGACTGCCCAACCCGATCGGCAATTGCGCCCGACGCTCGTCAGCCCTCGCGGGAGAACCAGAACGCGTCGGCCATTCGCGTCATGCCAATACGCTCATAGAAGCCGACGGCGTCGGGCATCGAGATCAGGCTGATGGCGACCGAAGGCCCAAGCTGCCGGCGGGCCTCGTCCATCAGGCCCTTGCCGATGCCGACGCCTTGCGCCGATTGCGACACGGCGAGCTCTGAGACGTAGCACACCCAGGAAAAATCGGTGATGGCCCTGATAACGCCGATCAGCGGCCTGCCTTCGATGTCGAGCCGCGCCGTGAGCACCAGGTTCGCGCCTGAAAGCATCGCCTGCAGCCGGGCGTCGTCATCGACGGGGCGTGTTTCGCCGAGCGTGGATTCGACCAGCACGCGGCGGAACTCGGCGACGTCGAGCTCAGGCTCCCTGGCATAGATAATCTTCGATTGTCCGGTCATGGGCGTAAGGTGCACCAGCGGCAGCCGGTTTTAAAGACAGTGCCGCGTCGATCTTTCTATCGGGCCGCGCACCAACAGTTGCCTTTTATTTGCCGGCGGCTTTGTGTAAACCGGGCGCCAGCAAACCCTGACGCAACGAATTATCGATCAAGAACGGGCAAAAGCCATGGAAAAATTCACCAAGCTCACCGGCGTCGCCGCACCGATGCCGATCGTCAATGTCGACACCGACATGATCATCCCCAAGGATTATCTCAAGACGATCAAACGCACCGGGCTCGGCAGCGGCCTGTTCGCCGAAATGCGCTACAAGGACGATGGCTCGGAAAACCCCGACTTCGTGCTCAACAAGCCGGCCTACCGCAAGGCGCAGATCCTGGTCGCCGGCGACAATTTCGGCTGCGGTTCGAGCCGCGAACACGCGCCGTGGGCGCTGCTCGATTTCGGCATTCGCTGCGTCATCTCGACCTCGTTCGCCGACATTTTCTACAACAACTGCTTCAAGAACGGCATCCTGCCGATCACCGTCAGCGCCGAAGACCTGGAGAAGCTGATGGACGACGCCTCGCGCGGCTCCAATGCGACGGTGTCCGTCGACCTCGAGGCCAAGGAAATCCGCGGACCGGATGGCGGCGTGGTGACGTTCGAACTCGACGACTTCAAGCGCCACTGCCTGCTGAACGGTCTCGATGATATCGGCCTGACCATGGAGAAGGCCGGCGCCATCGCCTCGTTCGAGAAGAAGAACGCTGCCGAGCGTCCTTGGGCCTGAGTGGTACGAGATGGCCCGGCCGCCACAAAGCCGGGTTCGTGGCGGCTGAACGGAGGGGACAGTCATGACACGTTTTCTTCTTGCCGGCGCCTGCGCGCTGGCGTGGATGCTGATGCCGGTGGCCGGCGCGCAAGCACAGACCGACAAGATACTCGTGCCGGCAGAAGATCCGTCCGCCGCCGATCCGGGCGCGTCGGGCAATGCGGCCCTGGCGGACGATGACAGCCAGGGGCCGGTCCCGTTCGAGGGCGGGCAGCTGACCATCACCCAGCCGGAGCAGGATGGCGAAAAGGTGCTGGCCTATGACGGCGAGCAGCTGGCCAGCAATTACGACGTGTTCTTCGACAGAACAGTCAAGGTCGGCGGCGTCGACGTGGCGCTGGTCGATGTCGGCGACGGCGGCAACCAGTGCGGCCCGGCCAAGGTCATCGTCTGGAAGCCGGAAGGCGGCGAGATACAAAGCCTCAAGGTCGAACAGGACGAATGCGGCGCGCCGCCGGCGGCGGTGGCCGACAACGCCATCTATTTCGTGCCGTATCTGTTGCCGGGCGATACGAAGCAAGCGCTGCAATGGTCGCCCAGCGACGGGCTGACGATCTCGGGCGACCTGACCTACGCGCCGGAGCCGGGTACGGACTGGAAGGACGTCGATCCGGCCAAATACCAGAACATCATCGACGCCTTCCACAATGAGGCCGTCTACAAGGCGGCGCAGACGCTACTCGGCGACACCATGCCCGACATGGCGACCAGCCTGCTGGTCGGCGGCGGCACCGAAAAGACGGCGTCGGGCGCCTTCTACGCCACCGGCTGCGTGCCGCACGCATGCGGCAGCAATGACGGTTTCATGGCGGCCGACCCGGCCAAGCACACGCTCTACTTCGCCCGGCGCGGCGACAATGGCGAGCCGCAGGCGTGGCCTGACGTGAAGACCTGGCCTGCGGATGTGAAGGAAGCAATGGACAAGGCGCAGGAGTCGGGGAACTAGAGTTCGCGGCAGCGCGGCGAACACTCGGTGTTCATGCTTGTTCCGTCGCGATCCGTCACACCCCCTCTGCCCTGCTGGGCATCTCCCGCTCAAGGGGGGAGATCAGACGTCACTCTGGCTTTCGCCAATCGCAAATGTGGAAAGCGAGAAAGGCGTCCGAACTGCTAATCTCCCCCCTTGAGGGGGAGATGGCCGGCAGGCCAGAGGGGGGTGCTGTCCCGCCGACGACCAAGATTTGCACCTGACTTGGTCCATGGCCTGGCCGGCCCTTTTCCTGCAAAGTGTCCGAAACCACAGCGAGGCTCCATGCGCACACTCATCTCCACCGGTTCGCCCTTCGAAAAAACCGCCGGCTATTCGCGCGCGGTGGTGCAGGGCGACTGGTGCTTCGTGTCGGGAACGACCGGCTACGACTATGCGACGATGACCATGCCGGAAACGGTGGAGGCGCAGACGCGCAATTGCCTGGCGACCATCGCCGAGGCGCTGAGGGATGGCGGCTTCGACATGGCCGATGTGGTGCGGGCGCATTACTACATCACCGACCAGGCCATCGCGGACGTCGTCTTCCCCATCCTCGGCGAGGCTTTCGGCGAGATCAGGCCGGCGGCGACGATGATCGTGTGCCAGCTCAACAAGCCGGAAATGAAGATCGAGATCGAAGTCACGGCGCTGCGGCGCACGGCTTGAGGAGGCCAAAGCCATGACGGTCCGGCGCATCGTAGCCAATATCGGGACGCAGGACGCGGCGGCGGCGAAACGCTTCTATCAGGACGTGCTTGGCCTCGATGTGCTGATGGATCAGGGCTGGATCGTCACCTACGGGTCCGACGAACGGATGCAGGTGCAGATCAGCTTCATGGCCCGGGGCGGCTCCGGCACGCCGGTGCCGGACCTCTCCATCGAGGTCGACGATGTCGATGCGGCGCTGCAAGGCATGAAGGCCGCCGGCTTTGCCGTCGAATACGGTCCGGCCGACGAGCCGTGGGGCGTACGGCGGTTTTATGTGCGCGATCCGTTCGGCCGGTTGGTGAATATTTTGTCGCACAAGTGATTTGTTCCTCTCCCCCGCCTCTGGCCACGGCGAGGAACCCAGGTCTTGAGAGGCGGGCGCCGTCGTAGCGTTCTTCATCCCCTTGCGCCGCAAGCTCTTGGCGTTTAGCAAGGCCGCGGTTTCTCCAAACAGCATCGGACGGTTCTCCATGGCTTCGAAAAATCTTCTCCTGCTCGCCGGCGACGGCATCGGCCCCGAGGCGATGGCCGAGGTGAAGAAGCTGATCGCCGCCATGAACGCAAAGCTCGGCAGCGGTTTTGCCACTGATGAAGGCTTGGTCGGCGGCTGTGCCTACGACGCGCATGGCGCGGCGATTTCGGATGGCGACATGGCAAAGGCGATGGCTGCGGACGCCGTGCTGTTCGGCGCCGTCGGCGGGCCGAAATGGGACAAGGTGCCTTACGAGGTGCGTCCCGAGGCCGGGTTGCTACGGCTGCGCAAGGATATGGAGCTGTTCGCAAATCTGCGCCCCGCCATCTGCTATCCGGCGCTGGCGGCGTCCTCCTCGCTCAAGCAGGAGGTGGTCGAGGGCCTCGACATATTGATCGTGCGCGAGCTTACCGGCGGCGTCTATTTCGGCGAGCCCAAGCAGATCATCGATCTCGGCAACGGCCAGAAGCGCGGCATCGACACGCAGGTCTACGATACGTTCGAGATCGAGCGGATTTCGGGCGTCGCCTTCGAGCTGGCGCGCACGCGCAAGAACCACGTGACATCGATGGAAAAGCGCAACGTCATGAAATCCGGCGTGCTGTGGAACGAGGTTGTCACCCAGACTCAGAAGACTCGCTATGCCGACGTCAAGCTCGACCACATGCTGGCCGATGCCGGCGGCATGCAGCTGGTGCGCTGGCCAAAGCAGTTCGACGTCATCGTCACCGACAATCTGTTCGGCGACATGCTGTCCGACATCGCCGCCATGCTGACCGGATCGATCGGCATGCTGCCGTCGGCCTCGCTCGGCGCGCCCGATGTGAAGACCAAGAAGCGCAAGGCGCTGTACGAGCCGGTGCATGGCTCGGCGCCCGACATTGCGGGACAGGGCATCGCCAACCCGATCGCCATGATCGCGTCGTTTGCCATGTGCCTGCGCTACTCCTTCGGCATGGTCGATGAGGCCGACAAGCTCGAAGGCGCCATAGCCGCCGTGCTCGACGACGGGCTGCGGACGAAGGATATTTTGTCCGAGGGCATGACCGAAGTCGGCACTGTCGCAATGGGCGATGCCATCATCGCCAAGTTCCTGGCTTAGCGGCCGACTCAGCGGATCTCGCCGGCCAGCCGTTTCAGCAGGCCGACGAGTTGCGCCTCATCCACGGCTGAGAAAAAAGCAGCGTCGGCGGCTTCGACGGCGACGATAGCGCGCTGGACTGCGGCCGTCCCCGTCGTGGAGACGCGGATCACCTTGGCGCGGGAATCCCGCGGGTCGGTGTCCCGCACAATCAGTCCCTTTGCCTCAAGCCGGGCGACGACGTCCGATGTCATCTTCACCTCGGTGCCGGCCTGGGCGGCGAGCTGCACCTGGTTGGGCGGCTCGCCATAGCGGCCGAGCCACATCGCCGAAGCCAGCAGCACGAACTGGACATGGGTAAGGTCAAGCGGGGCCAGCGCCGCCGTCATGACGCGCTGCCAGCGCATGGTGGTTCGCCAGAGCAGCAAGCCGGGGCTCTCGGATGGTCCGCTGAAGCGCGTGTTCAGATCCCCCCGATCAGCCACCGTTCGCCAACACCCTTGCCTGCTCGAACAGTTTGGCCATCGAAGTGTCGAAATCGCCGCTGATCTGCGGCCCGAGCTCTGGTCCGACCTCGGCGGCCGATGGGCCGGAAATTTCGAGGCGATGAGTCACTTGAGTGCCACCCTCGACCGGCGTCAGCGTATGCCTGAACAGCAGTTTCGTGCCGCCGAACGAGGTCTCGTCGGCATAGGTTACAGCGTCGACGAGGTCGATGATCGTCGATTCGAAGGTGTCCTGCCCGACGGGCGTTACAGAGACGCGGGTGCCCTTGGCGAACGGGCCGTGCAGCACGAAGGTATCGGACCCTTCGTAGGTGACGCGGCCTTCGTGCAGCGCCTTGAGCGCGTTCCAGATGGCCTGCGCCGAAAGGGGGGAAATTGCGGTGTACTCGTTGGTCCACATTTGTCTTGGCTCCATCATCCGTTTTCGATGGTCGATTTGATGATTGCACAGATTATCTGTGCACAGACTAAATGGCAAGAGAAATATTTCGTTCGTTCGGTCAAAACAGCAGCTGCCTTCCCGGCTTCGACCTAAGCCATTGTTATAGCACGGCTGTCCGCAAACAGCCGGCTGCTCATTTCTTGGTGCGGGTCTAGGCTCCGCCTCCTCCAGGCACCGGCCCCCACTGGTTTTCGTGGGCCTGGGTCGGGATCAATCCGAGGATCAGCGCGAGGATCAGCGTAGCCGGAGCGAACATGAAGGTGATTGCGAAGTAAGGTATTGCCAGCCAGCCGGTCAGGCCGATGTCGTGCAAGCGGCGCACGACGAGCCCGACCCAGGGCAGGAACGTCGCTAGCCAAAACAGCCCCCAGACGCCGATCATCACAATCGGCCAGTTGCCGGCATCGAAATTGCCGACGGCCTGGTCGGCGAGGGCGCCGGCAATTCCGACCAGGATGAAGCTGACGGTCCAGAACAGGCAGTAGCCCCAGAATTCCTTGCGGCGGGCGCGTTCGGCGAAGTTGATGTAGTTGCGCGTCACGCCTCGCCAGAAATAACCCGGCAGTCCGCTATCGCGAACCGCGCCGTCTTCCGCCAGGCGGCCGAAATGCTGTGGCGCGGCTGAAGCGGCAGCCGCCTTGGGCGGCGCGGCGCTTGCCGCTGGCGCAGCGGTGGCGGGACTGGCGGGCTGGGCGCGGATTGAAAAAACCTCGCGCGCCTGACCGCTTGCCGGCAGAAACTCGACCACGGCGCCGTTCGCGATCACGGTATCACGGCGCAGATCCTCGCGCGCGAAGGTGTAGCGGTTGCCGTCCGCCCCGGTGATGAAGCCGAAACCTTGGGCCTCGTCATAGTGAAGAACTTCGCCGCGCATTTAGCCTCGCCCCCGTGCAGGCACAGACTGTTCAAAGTTGCGGCGGACTGCAAGGGGGTGGACGAAATGGAGGGCAAACGGTTCAGGCATGAGTTGCTTTATTTTCCGGTGCGTTGGCGCTGCCCCTCACCTGCCTGCCGGCATCCCCTCCCCGTATAGTGACGGGGAGAGGGGTCGCTGTTATCGACGATTCCGCCAATCACCAACGCTGCAAGAAGAGCGCCAAGGCTGCGGTCCGCCCTTTCTCCCGTCACTATACGGGGAGAAATGCCCGGCAGGGCAATGAGGGGCAGCGCCTGCATTTGTAATTGGCCGATAAGAGCCTCAAACCGGCCGCTTCTTCGGCTTCTTGTTCTTCGGCGGTCCCGCCTTGTCGAATTTCGGTTTCCCGGCCCAAGGCTTTGCATCCCCGGCGGGCCGTTCCCGCTTCTCGAATTTCGGCTTGTGTGCGCTTTGCGGCGCCTCGAACGGGCGCTTGCCGCGATGCGGCTTCTTGTCGGGCTTCGGCGCCTGGTAGCCGGCGCGCGACAGGTCGGGCGTGCCGTCCAGCCGCTTCACCACGATGTTGCCCTGCAGCTTCTTGTCGGGGCCGATGGCGGCGAGGAAGCGATCGGCCCAGTCGGCCGCGATCTGCACGTAGGTCTCATCCTGCTGCATCTTGATGGAGCCGATCTCGCGCTTGGAGATGTTGCCGGTGCGGCACAGCATCGGGATCAGCCAGCGCGGCTCGGCATTTTGCTTGCGCCCGATCGACAGCGAGAACCAGACACTGTCGCCGAAGTCGTCGCGCCGGCTTGGCGCTTCATCGCGGCGCTCGAATTTTTCGCCCGCCGGTTTGTCACGCGAAGGCGTGAACGGTGCGACATCCGTAAGCTCCTCGGGCGCCGAGCGGCTGGCGCGGCATTGGCGCACGAAGGCGGCCGCAATCTGTTCGGCGCCATGCCTGGCCAGAAGCGTGTCGACGAAACCGCGCTCGTCCTCGGCTACCGGCTCGTCGAAGGCTGGATCGGCAAGGATGCGCTCGTCGTCGCGCTTGATCACGTCGTCGGCGGAGGGCGGGCTCGCCCATGTCGCCTTGAGGCCGGCATTCTGCAGCAGGCGCTCGGTGCGCTTGCGGGCGCCGTTGGGCACGATCAGCGCGCTGACGCCCTTGCGTCCGGCGCGGCCGGTTCGGCCGCTGCGGTGCAGCAGCGTTTCGGGATTGGTCGGCAGATCGGCGTGGATGACCAGTTCGAGATTGGGCAGGTCGATGCCGCGCGCCGCGACATCCGTGGCGATGCAGACCTTGGCGCGGCCGTCGCGCATCGCCTGCAGCGCGTGGGTGCGTTCGTTCTGGCTGAGCTCGCCCGACAGTGCGACGACGGAAAAATTGCGGTTGTTGAAGCGTGCCGTCAGATGATTGACGGCGGCGCGGGTGTTGCAGAACACCAGCGCGTTCTTCGCTTCGTAAAACCGCAGCACGTTGATGATGGCGTTCTCGCGGTCGGGATAGGCGACATTCAGCGCCCGGTACTCGATATCGAGATGCTGCTTTTCCTCGCCGCCGGCCGAGATGCGTACGGCGTCGCGCTGATAGCCTTGCGCCAGCGTGGCGATCGAGCGCGGCACGGTGGCCGAAAACATCAGCGTGCGGCGCTGAGCCGGTGCGGCATCGAGGATGAATTCGAGGTCCTCGCGAAAGCCGAGGTCGAGCATCTCGTCGGCCTCGTCCAGCACCACGGCTTTCAGCGCCGACATGTCGAGAGAGTTGCGGGTGATGTGGTCGCGCAGGCGGCCGGGCGTGCCGACGACGATGTGGGCGCCGCGCTCCAGCACGCGCCGTTCGGAGCGCATGTCCATGCCGCCGACGCAGGACGCGACGGTGGCGCCGGTCGGCGCGTAGAGCCATTGCAATTCGCGCATCACCTGCAGAGCGAGCTCGCGCGTCGGCGCCACGGCCAGCGCCAGCGGTGCGCCAGCCTGGTCAAAACGCTCGGCGCTTCCAAGAAGGGTCGGCGCCAAAGCGAGGCCGAAGGCGACAGTCTTGCCTGAGCCGGTCTGCGCCGACACCAGAGCGTCGGACTCGCCGAGCTCCAGCACGGCCTTCTGCACTGGCGTCAGCTCGGTATAGCCGCGTTTTTCCAGCGCTTCTGCCAGCGCAGGAACAATAGCTTCGAAATTGGACATCTCACTCTTTCGGAATTCAGGGTCTGGGCTCATCATGGAGCACATGCCGGGGCTGACGCACGCCAGCCAAACACTATTTGGGCGTTCGTACTTCTTGCGGCCGCTATTGTACAGGGCAGGCGTGTGCCTGGCCGCAATTGACTCCTGACGCAAACCGCGTAAAAGCCGGCATCGAACGGGATCATTTTCGATGCGCGGCCTTCTGATGGCTCTTCTTGCATTCGACTTCCCCGGCCACAATCATGGGGCCGGGCGCGTTGGCGCGTCTTACCGTTCCAGCAAAACTATGGCCAAAACCACCACCAAAACGGTGTGATTCCCTTGGCCTAACCACCCTCTCCCGGGTCCGGCCCGGGGGACGGAACCCGCATTGGCCGGCGGGTTTTCTCCAAAAACCAAGCGGAGAGGGACAGGAGATTTCTGATGAGTTTCAAGGTTGCGGTAGTCGGCGCCACGGGCAATGTGGGTCGCGAAATGCTCAACATACTGGAAGAGCGCGGCTTTCCGGTAAGCGAAGTCGTGGCGCTGGCCTCGCGGCGCAGCCAGGGCACCGAAGTGTCGTTCGGCGACCGTTCGCTGAAGGTCAAGACGCTCGACCAGTATGATTTTTCCGACACCGACATCTGCATCATGTCGGCCGGCGGCAACGTCTCGAAGGAGTGGTCGCCGAAGATCGGCAAGCAGGGCTGCGTCGTCATCGATAACTCGTCGGCTTTCCGCTATGACCAGGACGTGCCGCTGATCGTGCCGGAAGTGAACCCGGATGCGATCTCGCTGTTCACCCGCAAGAACATCATCGCCAATCCGAACTGCTCGACGGCGCAGCTGGTCGTGGCGCTGAAGCCGCTGCACGATGTCGCCACCATCAAGCGCGTCGTCGTCGCCACCTATCAATCGGTATCCGGCGCCGGCAAGGAAGGCATGGACGAACTCTTTACACAGACCCGCGCGGTGTTCGTCGCCGATGGCGTCGAGGTCAAGAAGTTCACGAAGCGCATCGCCTTCAACGTCATTCCGCATATCGACGTCTTCCTCGACGACGGCTCGACCAAGGAAGAGTGGAAGATGGTCGCCGAGACCAAGAAGATGCTCGACCCCAAGATCAAGCTGACGGCGACCTGTGTGCGCGTGCCGGTGTTCATCGGCCATTCCGAAGCCGTCAACATCGAGTTCGAAAAGCCGATCACCGCCGACGAGGCGCGCGATATCCTGCGCGAAGCGCCGGGCTGCCAGGTCTTGGACAAGCGCGAGGATGGCGGCTACATCACGCCGCTGGAATCGGCCGGCGAGGACGCCACCTTCATCTCGCGCATCCGCGAGGATTCGACGATCGACAACGGCCTGTCGATGTGGATTGTCTCCGACAATCTGCGCAAGGGCGCGGCGCTGAACGCGGTGCAGATCGCCGAGCTTCTGGTCGAGCGCGGCCTGATCCAGCCGAAGAAGAAGGCGGCCTGACGGCTGGTTTGTTTTCGCTCACGGGGTTCGGCCTTCGGCCGATTCCGTTTATCGCTCACGGGCCGTATCGCCGCTGCCGCGGCTGGCCCTCCGCGGGGCGCCGGAAAGCCGGCGGCCCGCAGTCGCGGGCTCGGCCTTCGGCCGAAGCCTTCCTTCTCCCCGTTCACGGGGAGAAGGTCCCGGCAGGGGGATGAGGGGCAGCGCTGACCTCTGTTGAGAAACGCCTTTGAACGATCCCACCAAAATCGTGCTCCGCCCCGCCACGGCTTTGGATGCCGCGACCATCGCCATTGTCATGCGGGCCGCACTTGGCTCGTTCTCCTGGATGCCGGTCATCCACACGCCGGATGAGGATATTGCCTTCATCCGCGAGATCGTGCTGTCCCGGCAGCAGGTGACGGTCGCCGAGACCGGCACCGGCATTGTCGGCTTCATTGCCCTCAGCGGCGATTGGGTGGAACAGCTCTATCTCGAGCCCGCCTGGACGGGGCAAGGCATAGGCAGCCGGTTGCTGGTGCAAGCGACGGCGGCACTGCGGATCGTTAAACTGCATTGTTTCCAGGCCAACACCGGCGCGCGTCGCTTCTACGAGCGCCATGACTTTCGCCCCGAGGCGTTCGGCGACGGCACCACCAATGAAGAAGGCCTGCCGGATATCCTCTACGTGCGTCGAGCTTGATACTCAGCCGGCGCTATCCTTGGCCAGTTGGCGCAATAACTCCATCGCTTCCTCGGCCCGCTCAGCGGGCACGAACAGATGGTCATGATAGAAAGCAGAGACCGGATTGACGCCCATGCCGGCGGCGGCCAGCCGGGCGGTGATGGCGGCGAGGAAGCCGACGGTTTCCAGCGAGGAGTGGACGTTCAGGGTGATCATGCGGCAGCGGAAGGCGGACTGCAGCCCGGCGGCCTGGTCTTCGGGCAAGATCAGCGTCGTGCCCTCCTTCTCGCGAAACAGCATCACCGGATTGAGCGTCTCGGGAACCGGTGCACCGGGGACCAGGGTGGCGAAGACATGGACGCCGGGAAGCAGTTCCGGCGTCATCGCCGCCAGCAGCTTTTTCAGATCAGTCTCTCCGGCCATTCGCTCGTCTCTCGCCCAGCCTTATCAATAGCCGTGACTGGTGGATGTCGATAGTCCGTCAAGGTCGAGGGACAGCACCCCCCTCTGCCCTGCCGGGCATCTCCCCCGCAAGGAGGGAGATCGGCGGTTTAGATGCTCCGCTCATTCATGGAACATTGCCGAAACGGTCGAGCGTGTAATCTCCCCCCTTGCGGGGGAGATGGCCGGCAGGCCAGAGCGGGGTGTGAAGGATCGCCACGCAGCGGCTTTTGCTTGCTGCTACCCAAAAAGAATCCGCACCCTGTAGGATCGCCGCCCCATCGCTCGTCCTTGGTCCGAAGCCAGCAAACGGCTCGAACCACTTAGGAGGGAACACCCGTGAGTATTTCTCAAACCATGCCCGTCTCGTCGGGCGCCCTGTGGACCGGCCGCGTGCTCAGCGGCCTCATCATCCTGTTCATGATCTTCGACGGCGTCATCAAGCTGCCGCCGCTCGATGTCGTCACCCAGACCATGGTGCCGCTCGGCTGGCCGGCCGATGTCAATGTCGCGCGCACGCTCGGCATTATCGGGCTGATCTCGACCGCGCTCTATGCGCTGCCCCGCACCTCGGTGCTCGGCGCCATCCTGCTCACCGGCTATCTCGGCGGCGCCATCGCCACAAATATGCGCGTCGGCAGCCCGTTGTTTTCGCACACGCTGTTTAGCGTCTATCTCGGCATCATCCTGTGGGGCGGTCTCTATCTGCGCGACCCAAGCGTGCGCACCCTGATCCCGTTCAGCCGTTAAGCGAGGAGAAAAACATGCTCAGCACCATTCTCATCATCCTGGTCGTCATCATCGCCGCCGTGCTCATCTATGCGGCGACGAGGTCGAATGATTTCGTCACCGCCCGCACCGCCAGCATCAAGGCCGCGCCGGAAGCGATCTTTCCGCTGATCAACAATTTCAAGCACTGGCCGGAGTGGTCACCTTACGAAAAGCTCGACCCGCTGATGAAGCGCACGCTGTCGGGCGCTGATGCCGGCAAGGGCGCCGCCTACGCCTGGGAAGGCAATGCCAAGGCCGGCAAGGGACGCATGGAGATCGTCAATTCCGTGCCATCCTCGCTGGTGTCGCTGAAGCTCGACTTCGAGAAGCCGTTCCGGGCCAGCAACAGCGTCGACTTCACCCTGAAGCCCTCGGGCGACACCATCGCAGTCACCTGGGCAATGCGCGGCAGCCGGCCCTTCATTGCCAAGCTGATGGGCCTGTTCATGAGTTTCGATACGCTGATCGGCAAGGATTTCGAGGCTGGCCTCGCCAATCTGAAAAAGGCAGCCGAAAGGTAGAAAAGCCTGGAATTTCAACGAGCTCGGCGGCGGTCGGTACGAATGTGACCGGCGCGGACACCGCGATCTCTCACGTCATCGGGATCAAATCAGCCGTCTGGGAGTTAGAGCCGTGGCGGCGAGGACGGCGATCCGCGTGAGAGAGGAACGATAATGAAAAGAGCGATGATCATTCTGGTACTGGCGACCGCGCTGGGCGCGTGCTCGCAAACCGAAAAGGGTGCCGCGGTCGGCGGCCTCGGCGGCGCGGCGGTTGGCGCAGCTGTGGCAAATGATCCGGTTCAGGGCGCCGTCGTCGGCGGCGCCGTCGGCGCCGTGGCCGGCGCGCTGATCGGCCGTGCCAGCGAAAGCGGTCAATGTCGCTACCGCGGCCGGAACGGGCGCACCTATATCGCCAGCTGCCCCGACGGTTATTGAACACAGACAGGTCCAACATCGGAAACCGGCGGCTATAGATCGCCGGTTTCGCTGTTGCCCCAAGGCAGCTGGACCATGGCTGCCTGCGCTACAGCAATCCCCGGATATGCTCCCAAGCCAGGCGGCCCAGGCGTGTGTCGGCGTCGTCATTGCCGCCATGGGCATGCAGCCTCGAGCGCGGCGTGATTTCGCCCGGCAGCAGAATGCGGTGGCCGGCGTCGGGCACTGAGACGAGGCAGGTGGTCATTGCGGTGTCCTGGCGACGCCGAACGATCGACTGGGCAAAATCCAGCGATGGCCATAGCGCGTCGTCGCCGCCCGCAACCAGAACAATGTCGGCTGAAATAGCTTCGACGGGAATGGCAGCCTTGGCCGCTGCGTCCTTGAAGGTTTGCAAGGCACGCAGGAAGAGCCCCCGGTAGGACACCAGACCATCGACATACTCAGCGTTCCAAGCGGGATTGCTTGGGACAAACGGCAAAGGAATCCCCTCGATCGTCCACGACGATCGTTCCGGCCAGCTGACGCCGTCGCGGCCCGGCCCGATATTGCCCCAGACCACCGATGTCGGGCTGATCGCAACCACGACGCCGATGCGTGGACCGTGAGCCGCCGCAAGCAGGGAGGCCTCGGCGCCTTTCGAGGTCCCGACATAGACGATGCGCCGGCATCCCATCTGGACAAGATAGCCGGTCGCCGCGAAAAACGTTTCGAGCGGGATCTCGCAAATGCCGGGCACCTGACCTTCGCCGCCAAACCATTGCAGCGCGAGAGCGGATGCTCCTTCCTTGGCAAAGAGCCGGGCGCGGGTGACGTCGATGCGGCCGCTCGATCCGCTGAGCACGACGACGCCTGTCGTGGCGCCGGCGCATCGCAACAGCGTTCCGGCTACGCCGCCGAAAAGGGTCTCTTCCGTGACGGTCCGCTCAGTCATCTTTCGTTCGAACGCATATGACATCGCCGCACATAGCAAAACGGCGGGCACAGGCCCGCCGTTTTGTCGATGCGATGACGCGATGCTTATTCGGCGGTGGCGGCTTCCGCTTCGGCCGGGGCTGCAGCAGCGGCGGCAACGGCGGCGGCAGCGTCTTCCTGGGCCTTCTTCAGCAGAGAGGCGCGTTCCTGCGCCTTCTTGCCGGGCTCGGCCTTCTTCGGGTTGGAGCGGGCTTCGCGCTTGAGGAGGCCGGCCTCATCGAGGAAGCGCAGCACGCGGTCGGTCGGCTGAGCGCCGTGCGACAGCCAATGCTTGACGCGGTCGGCGTCGACCTTGACGCGCTCGCCGTCCTTGGGCAGCAGCGGGTTCCACGAGCCGATCGACTCGATGAACCGGCCGTCGCGCGGCGAACGGGCGTCGGCAATGACGACGTGGTAGTAAGGGCGCTTCTTCGAGCCCGCACGGGCCAGTCTGATCTTCAAGGGCATTTCATTTCTCCTAAATTTCTGATTTCAGTGTTGGGTTAATGGCTTTGTCTGGTGCAGGTCGTTGTCCCAAAACCGCTGCGCACTTTTGGGCGACATGCACTTTGTTAGCCGGTTTTGCTTGCGCCGTTGGACGCGGCGATCTGCTCGTGATGGCGGATCACTTCGCGGACGACGAAGTTGAGGAATTTTTCCGCGAAATCGGGGTCGAGATGAGCGTCCTTCGCCAGCTGGCGAAGGCGGGTGATCTGCTCCTGCTCGCGCGCCGGGTCGGCGGGCGGCAGGCCATGCTCGGCCTTGAGCACGCCGACCGCCTTGGTGCAGCGGAAGCGCTCGGCCAGCATATGAATGAGGGCGGCGTCGATGTTGTCGATCGAGGCGCGATAGCCGGCCAGGATGGTGCGTGCGTCGGCCATGTCTTTTTCTTCGTTCATAGCGTCCTCACTTCTTCTTTCCGAGGCCGGGCAGACCACCGCCGCCAAGGCCGGGAAGCTTCATGCCGCCGGGCAGACCGGGCAGGCCACCGCCGCTCGGGGTGGGCGGGCCCTTCATGCCGCCAAGGCCGGGCATCTGCTTCTGCAAGGCTTCGAGCTGCTTGGGATCCATCTTGGAGAGGTCGGGCATGCCGCCACCCATCATGCCGCCGGGGCCACCCGGCATCATGCCGCCGAGGCCCATCTTGGAGGCAAGGCCGCCCATCATGCCGCGCATCAGGCCGCCGCCTTTGCCCTTGCCGCCCATCGCCTTCATCATGTCGGCCATGCCGCGATGCATTTTCAAGAGCTTGTTGATCTCGGCCGCATCCGTGCCTGAGCCGGCGGCGATGCGCTTCTTGCGCGAATGTTTCAGCATGTCCGGATTGGCGCGCTCGGCCTTGGTCATCGACGAGATGATGGCGAGCTGGCGGCCGAACATCTTGTCGTCGAGGCCGGCGGCCGCCATCTGGTCCTTCATTTTGCCCATGCCGGGCATCATGCCCATGATGCCGCCCATGCCGCCCATTTTCGACATCTGCTGAAGCTGGCCGGCAAGGTCGTTCAGGTCGAACTTGCCCGACTGCATCTTCTTGGCCATCGCCGCCGCCTGCTCGGCGTCGATGTTTTCGGCGGCCTTTTCGACCAGCGAGACGATGTCGCCCATGCCGAGGATGCGGTCTGCAATACGCTTGGGGTGGAATTCCTCCAGCCCGTCCATCTTTTCGCCGGTGCCGATCAGCTTGATCGGCTTGCCGGTGACGGCGCGCATCGAAAGCGCGGCACCGCCACGGCCATCGCCGTCCATGCGAGTCAGCACCAGGCCGGTGATGCCGACGCGCTCATCGAAGCTTTTGGCAAGGTTGACGGCGTCCTGGCCGGTCAGCGAATCCGCGACCAGCAGGATTTCGTGCGGGCTCGACACCTTCTTGATGTCGGCCATCTCCACCATCAGCGGCTCGTCAATATGGGTGCGGCCGGCGGTGTCGAGGATGACGACGTCATGACCGCCGAGCTTGGCTGCCTGGACGGCGCGCCTGGCGATGTCGACCGGGTTCTGGCCCGCAATGACAGGCAGCGTCGCGACTTTGACCTGCTCGCCGAGCTGGCGCAGCTGCTCTTGTGCCGCGGGCCGCCGCGTGTCGAGCGAGGCCATCAGAACCTTCTTGTTCTGGCGCTCGGTCAGGCGCTTGGCGATCTTGGCGGAGGTCGTCGTCTTGCCGGAGCCCTGCAGGCCGACCATCATGATGACGACCGGCGCCGGCGCATTGAGGTCGATGGCGACGCCCTCGGCGCCGAGCATGTCGACCAACTCGTCATGGACGATCTTGACGACCATCTGTCCGGGCTTGATCGACTTGACGACAGCCGCGCCGACGGCCTTCTCGCGCACCTTGTCGGTGAAGGAACGCACCACTTCCAGCGCAACGTCGGCTTCGAGCAGCGCACGGCGCACCTCGCGCAACGCCGCCGAGACATCAGCCTCCGACAGCGCGCCGCGGCCGGTCAGGCCGTTCAGGATGGAGCCAAGGCGCTCCTGAAGTGATTCAAACATTGGTCAACCCGCCGCGCGAGAGCGCCTTGGATTCATGGTGATCCCTGTCGGGCCGATGGCCCTCCACGCCTCTTGTGCGCTCCTGCAGCGATTCAAACATTCCGTTTCCTTTTTCTCAGGCACCCCGATGGTGCCCGAGAGGTAGTGCGTTCGCGCCGCTCATCCAAGCAAAGCTCAAAACCAAAAAGCACCCGGGGGCGCTCAGCGCTGCCGGGTGTTGGCCTCCAGGATCTGTTTACAGCACCCACCTCAAAAGGTTTTGGCGTCCTGGTCGGCTTGCTCGGAGGGATACTCGTCGCGGATTTCGGGGCTGTAGACAGGAAATCGGCCGAAGAGTCAAGACAAGGGCGGCTTCCCGGTCTCTGGATCGGTCCCTGTTTAGTTCACCCTGCATCCCGAGGGTCGGCCGTAACCTTCAGCGGCGAGCGCGGGTGCAGAAGCAGCAGGATCGTCAGCAAGGTGCAGACGATACCGATGGCGGCGATGATGACGGCATCCGTCGTCGTCCAGTCCGGACCTTCCAGCGGCTTGGCGTTGAACAGGGCGAAGGAATTGTAGTTCTCCTGATGCGAGATCAGCAGGAAGCCGGTGAGATTGTTGCCGAGATGGGCGCCGAAGGCGGCGCCGAGATTGCCGGTGACATAAACCACCAGCGTCAACAGCAAGGCGAAGGCGGCGATCGAGGCCAGCACGCAGGCGTTGATGGCGGGGGTCGAGCCCGGGCTCCAATGCAAGGAGGTGAACAGCAAAGCGGGCAATAGCGCCCACACGTAAGGGCTCTCGAAGCGCCTGGCCAGGCCGCGCAGCAGATAGCCGCGAAACAGCATCTCCTCGGACGAGGTCTGCAGCAGGGTCAGCGCCACGATCGGGAGCAGGAACAGCAGCCAGGTCGACAGGTTGATCGTGCCGCGGGCGATTTCGGGCTGTAGCCAGTAGAGCAGGATTTCGGAAAGCGCCGATGTGATCAGCACCGCGACCAGGCCCTTGAGGAAGCCCGACAAGGACACGCGGCGACTGGCGCCGAAAAGCGCCGAGAGCGGCTCGCCATGGACGAAACGCATGGCAAGCCAGAGGCCGAGCCAGATGCCGGTAAACGAGGTGAGTGCGGCGAGTATGCCGATGGGCGAGGCCAGAAAGCCCTGAAGCGGCCCGCGCGGATCGTCCGGCAATACATGCCAGACGATCGCGACATAGGTGCCGCCAAGCACCACAACCAGGGTGATCGCCACCCAGAACAGGACGACGACTGCCGTTCCAATTATCAGCCGCGGCAGGTTCGTCTTTTCGGTGGCCGTGTTGCTATAGCGCTCGAAGGCGGCTGAATCTGATATCACGCGAGTTCCTCTGCCGAACGCATCGGGTCGCATGATCTAGGGGATCGTCGGCTCTCGCGCAATTGCTGCTGTTCAGCGACCCTTTTGCCGCCCTCAGCCTCGGCAGGAGGGCGGCACGAGTTCACTTGTCATTCTTTCCAGGCAAAATCAGCGCACGACGTACATGATGCGCCGTGTCTGCGGGTCGACCAGCGCCTGCTGGCCATTCACATAGACGTAGCGGTAGCGGTAGTCGGGGATTTCGCGCAGTTCGACCGTGTCGGGCAAGGTGGCACCGGTCACCACCTCGCCTTCGAGATAGACAGGATCGAGCCGGTGCGTGCTGACATAGGTGCCGACTTCCGCCGGTGGCCTGTCGATGGCGTCGACGGGGCCGTCGTCGGACAGAATCGCACCGGTATAGGTATCGGGATAATCATCCTGCGGCGGTGTAACCACGGTGATGGCGGCGTTGGCGGGGCGGCGTGTCAGAACGACCCGGTTGCCGCCGAAATCGGCCGTGACATAGTCGGAATAGACCCAGCCCTGGCCTCCGGCTTCGGCAATGGTGCACCATTTGCTGTTTTCGATGCAGCCATTGAGCGTCGCCGACTGGCCGGCGGCGAGCACGCCGATCACAGGATATTGCGGGCCGGGGCCGGCGCGCACATTAAGATCGGTGACGGCCGAGACGGCGGTATCGGCAAGTGCCGCACCCGACATCGCGACAAGCGCCCCGGCGACGGCCGGAAACAATATGCGTCTCATGGTTTCTCTCCCTTTCATGGTCCCTCGCGACACCAAACGAAACCAGAACGCATGCGTTCCGGCTAAAATACCGACGCCAGCTCACGATTTGTTCCGGTTTCTTTCGGCAAACCGGTCAAAAGCTCATGCACGAAGCTGAGTTTCTGCGCCGTCACGTCCGAAATGACGAAGGGATAAAGGTCGGGCAGGCCCATGCAGCGGTTGATCGAGTTGGAGGCTTCCGAGAGTACCAGCCAGCGGGCGAGAATCTTTTCGAACGGCTCGGGCACGGCGTCAGGTTCCGCGGGCGCCGCCTGCAACCGGCCGCCGGTGTCGCCTTGCGGCAGCACATTGGTCTCCATCGTCTCAAGCTGGCCGAGTGGAAAATTCAGCGCGTGCACCATCTCCAGCGTGTCGGTGATGTGGAGATGGTGCGCCCAGGTCTCGGCCCAGTCTTCCCATGGATGCGACGTCGCATAGGCGGAGATGTGGTTCTGCTGCCAGTCGGGCGCAGCGCCATTGGCGTAATAGGCCTTCAGCGCCTGCTCGTAGTCGGGGCGTTCGTCGCCGAACAGCGCCCGGAAGGCATCGAGCCGTTGCGGCTCGTCGCGGATCAGCCGGTCCCAGTAGTAATGGCCAAGCTCATGACGGAAATGACCGAGCAGCGTGCGGTAATTTTCGCCCATCTCGACGCGACGCCGCTCGCGCTCGGCCGAGTCCGCCTCGGCGACGTTGAGCGTGATCAGGCCGTTGTCGTGGCCGGTAAGGATGCGTTCGCCGCCGGGACCGCCGCCGATCGGATCGGCAATGAAGTCGAAGGCGAGGCCGATTTCGTCGCCGTGCTTGTGCTTGGGCGCGACCGGAAGGCCGAAGGCGAGCAGCGAATAGACGGCGCGCTTCTTGGCCGCCTCGACGCGAATCCAGCGGCGGCGGTTGCCGTCGACGGAGAGGTCGGGGATCAGCTGGTTCAGCAAGCAGGCGCGGCAGTAGGTATGGCCCGGTTCGGCCATCCAGTTGCAGGCGCATTCATCCGCATTGGTGCAGTGGAAGATGCCGTCGACGTCAGACAAGGCAAAGCGCGCATGCTCGGGATCGTAAAGCACGAGACTCCCGCAATTCAGGCACTGCGCATTCTCGAAGTAGAGGCGGTGGCCGCAATGCGGGCAGTCGAACAGTTTCATGTCGATCTCGATGCGTCAGGCGTTGGCGTATGGCGTCAGAGGAGGAATATGGTGCGGAGCGGCGCCTCGCCCAAACGCCCGCCACGGGCCGCCGTTCCATGCCCCCGTCACCTCTTTTTACCCGAGCAGCGAATTCGCCTGCCCGGCGCCCGGGCGTTTCGGCCACAATAAGCACTTGATCGTAAGCAAATTCCGCTGCATTGGCCAGCGTAGCGCCGGGGGTACGGTGACAATGGCGCGTTTCGCTGGCAAGTTCGCAACCGGGACGTGATTCAGGCAATCAGGAGAAAAAGCATGGCATTGCTTGCCAAGGGAAAGATTATTGCTGCCGCGGTGGTCGCGGTACTTGCGCTGGCGACGGGCGCGCAGGCGGCGGCCAGCTGCGGCAAGACCGGCGCGGGCTTCGAGGCGTGGAAGCAGGACTTTGCCGCGCAGGCCAGGTCCGAAGGTGTCGGCGGGAAGGGTCTGGCTGCTCTGGCCGGTGCCAGCTACGCGACAAAGACAATCTCCGTCGACCGCGCCATCCACAAGGCTTTCAGCGGTTCGGTGGACGCCTTCATGAAGCGCCGTGGCGGAGCTGCGATCATTTCCAGGGGCCGTGCGCTGAAGAAGTCGAATGCGGCGATGTTCGACAGGATCGAGAGCAATTACGGCGTGTCGCCGGGCGTGTTGCTGGCCATCTGGGGCATGGAAACCGGCTTCGGAGCCTCCCTGGGCAACCAGAACACGGTCTCCGCCATTCTGACGCTTGCCTATGATTGCCGTCGCCCGGGCTTCTTTTACCCGCATGCCATTGCGGCGCTGAAGCTGGTCGATCGCGGCGCGCTGAGCGCCTCGTCGGTCGGCGCTGCGCATGGCGAGATCGGCCATACGCAGTTCCTGCCCGGCAATGTCCTGAAGTATGGCGTCGGCAACGGAAATCTGCGCGACAAGGCGACGGCCTTGGCTTCGACGGCCAACTTTCTCAAGGCTCATGGCTGGCGGGCGGGTGCGAGCGCGAGTGCGAATATGGGGGCCATCGCCGGCTGGAATTCCGCCAGCGTCTACCAGCAGGCCATCGCCCAGATCGCCGACGCGATCGACGGCGGCTGATAGAAATATCCAGATCGAAGAACGGAAAGCCCGGCCATGCGCCGGGCTTTTCTGCAAGGACTGGAGCTTTTGGCGTTCAAACCGTTCAGCAGCCGAGCGGCTACCCGCCTTTTATGACCTTCCAGATGTCCGTGGACTGGTCGAACTGGAGGCGGTTTATGTCGGAGAAGGTCAGCCGGCCGGTCTTCATGGCATCGACAAGGCGGCGGCACAGCAGTGGCGGCATGCGCTCCAGGGAAACGCCCATAAAAGCGGCGATCTCGTGTTTGGCCGATATATTCGATATGGCCACCTTGCTGACGCAGCGATCGAATGCCGCCTCGGGATCCTGTCTCACTTGCTCCTGCCCAGTCTGGCAACCGGCCAGCATGACGACCATTGCAGGCAGGGCCACAAACCACGGCTTCATTGTCAGCTGCCCCCATCGATTGTGAGGAGGCTAGATAAGGGCCCGAAAAGATCAAGCAGGAAAAGCACTGAGTTCTTTGCCGCCGCTCTATTTCTTTGTTTTTACGCAGTTACGGACGAAGTCGGGCATGCTCTTTCTCGAATTGCTCGATCGTTGGCGCAAATGCCGGCTGAGCGACTGGGCTCTCAATAATGTGCGTAGCCGCTCAACGGGCACTTCTGGGAAATAGGAACCTCGAAGGCGCCTTCAGTACCTTTGCAGCTCCGGAATTTGGAGTTGCGCAGCACCGGCGCGGCCCTGGCAGCCGCCTTTGACTTGCCCTTGATGACCAGCCATATCTCGGTCGGCAGGTCTAGCTGCACTCTGTTCAAATCGGAGTAGCTGATCCCCCCGCTGCGTACGCCTTCGGTGATACGCTGGCAGAACAGGGCCGGCATGCGCTCCTGCGAGACGCCCATGAAAGAGGCGATTTCGTGCTTGAACGTGATGCTCCACAAATGGACTGCGGAGATGCACCCGTCCTGCTCGCGTTTCGCGGCCGCCTGCGAGGACTGGCATCCGGTAAAGACGATGGCCGCCGCAAGCATGAGAAAAATGGCGTTTTTCACGATCGGAA
Organism: Mesorhizobium sp. L103C131B0; assembly: GCF_000502275.1. NCBI lineage: Bacteria > Pseudomonadati > Pseudomonadota > Alphaproteobacteria > Hyphomicrobiales > Phyllobacteriaceae > Mesorhizobium > Mesorhizobium sp. L103C131B0. The sequence continues at coordinate 31,041 of NZ_AYXC01000013.1, forward strand.
TCCCTCGTCCCGCGAAGGAATTTAGATGAGGCTTTTAAAAGGTCAAACGGAAACCATGTCAGCCAGCTTGGCCTCTTATATTAGAGGTATCAAATAAAAACCCTGCGTGACCGCCGGGTTTTCCTGAACACTAGTTTGGTTCACCCTTGCGGCTCCTTGCCGCCAGCGTCCTCAGCCGCAGCGCATTGAGGCGGATGAAGCCGGCGGCGTCCTTCTGGTCGTAGGCGCCGCGGTCATCCTCGAAGGTGACCAGCGCGTCGGAATAGAGCGTCTTCTTGGATTTGCGGCCGGTGACCATGACATTGCCCTTGTAGAGTTTCAGGCGCACCGTGCCTTCGACGTCTTCCTGGCTCTTGTCGATCATCGCCTGGAGCATCAGCCGCTCGGGCGAGAACCAGAAGCCGTTGTAGATCAGCTCGGCGTAGCGCGGCATGAACTCGTCCTTGAGGTGGCCGGCGCCGCGGTCGAGCGTGATCGATTCGATGGCGCGGTGGGCGACGATCAGGATGGTGCCGCCGGGGGTCTCGTAGACGCCGCGCGATTTCATGCCGACGAAGCGGTTCTCGACCAGATCGAGCCGGCCGATGCCATTGTCGCGGCCAAGATCGTTAAGCGCCGTCAGAATGGCGGCCGGCGACAGCTTCTTGCCGTTCAGTGCAATCGGATCGCCCTTCAAAAATTCGATCTCGATCTCGGTGACCTTGTCCGGCGCCTCCATCGGCGAGACGGTGCGCTGATGGACGAATTCCGGCGGCTCGCTCCACGGGTCTTCCAGCACCTTGCCCTCGGAAGAGGAGTGCAGAAGGTTGGCGTCGACCGAGAACGGCGCCTCCCCCCGCTTGTCCTTGGCCACCGGGATCTGGTGCTGCTCGGCGAAGTTGATCAGGTCGGTGCGCGACTTGAACGACCAGTCGCGCCACGGCGCGATGACCTTGATGTCGGGATTCAGCGCATAGGCCGACAGCTCGAAACGCACCTGGTCGTTGCCCTTGCCGGTGGCGCCGTGCGCAATGGCATCGGCGCCGACCTCCTGGGCGATCTCGACCAGGTGCTTGGAAATCAACGGGCGGGCGATCGAGGTGCCGAGCAGGTAGGTGCCTTCATAGACGGCGTTGGCGCGAAACATCGGGAAGACGAAATCCGAGACGAATTCCTCGCGCACATCGACGACGCGGATATCCTTGATGCCCATCATCTCAGCCTTCTGGCGCGCCGGCTCCAGCTCGCCACCCTGGCCGAGATCGGCGGTGAAGGTGACGACTTCGGCGCCGAGCTCGGTCTGCAGCCATTTCAGGATGATGGAGGTGTCGAGACCGCCGGAATAGGCGAGCACGACCTTCTTGACGTCTTTTGTCTTGGGCATTGCTGGGGACATTTTGGCGGTTCCGCGCGTGAGTTTCGCGGGCGAGGTATCACGGCATTTCCGGCCAGCGCAAGGGATGAACGGGCGCCGGCCGCCGCAGCCGCTGGACCAGATGCGACGCCAGTCAGTTGCTGGCGTGAGCGGGGAGGCTGCGTTATAGACCGACGATCATTCGCCAGGGGCCACCGATGTCCTTCATTCCCGACACCACAACACTGATCCAGTTCGCCATCGCCACCATGATCCTGGCGATCACGCCGGGGCCGGATATGACGCTGTTCGTCTCGCGAACACTGAGCCAGGGCCGCGCCGCCGGCTTTGCCTCGCTGGCGGGTGCTCTGTTCGGAACGCTGATCCATACAACTTTGGTGGCGGTCGGCATCTCGGCGCTGATCGTCGCCTCGCCAATGGCCTTCCTGGTGCTGAAAATCTTCGGCGCCGCCTATCTGGTGTTCCTGGCCTGGCAGGCGATGACCAAGGGCTCGGCGTTTTCACCGCAGAAGAAGAACGGGCCGCAGATTTCGCTGTTCCGCAGCTGGGCCGCCGGACTCGGCGTCAACCTGCTCAAGCCGAAGATCATCCTGTTCTTCATGACGTTTCTGCCGCAGTTCGTCTCGGCTCACGATCCGAACGCGCCGGGAAAACTGTTCTCCCTCGGCCTCATGTTCATCGTGCTGTCGATCCCTGTGACGGCGCCGATGGTGTTTGCCGCGGAAAGGTTTTCGGCGGCGATGAAGGCCAGCCCGCGCGTAACGCGGGTCGTCGACTATCTCTTTGCCGGTGTGTTTTCGGCCTTCGCGCTCAAGATCCTGACCGCTCAGGCGAAGTAGCGGCCTGCCACCAGCTTCCGGCCCATCGGCCGGCGCTTAGCCAGTAGAAGATGCCGCCGACCATGCCGCAGCCGATCACCGCGGCGATGGCGCGCGGTTCGGTGACGTCGAAATCCACGTTCTGGTGGACGAAGCCGAGGAAGGCCGCGGCCACCAAGCCGCCCGCGAGTGCATAGAACAGCCAGTCGCGGCGGCTGAGGACCTCGGAGATCAGGATTGCGACCACCGCCGGTATGAAAGCGAAATAGGCGACAAACAGCGCCACGAACGGGATCGAAAAATACAGCGCCGCGGCCGCCGCTGGGTGCGCATCGTCCGGCATATAACCGACGGAAGCCAGGAACAGCACGTTGAGAAAGGCGCTCGCCGCCAATGAGGCGACGACATAGCCGAACAGGATGACAGCGAAACGGAGGATATAGGCGAAGAGGCGGCTCACGCCTCGCCATGCCCCGCAATCATCATGGCTTCCAGCGCCAGGCGGTCGACCTTGCGCATGCGTTCGGAGTCGGATTTGAGCTGCCCGCAGGCGGCCAGGATGTCGCGGCCGCGCGGCGTGCGGATCGGCGAGGCATAGCCGGCATTGTTGATGTAGTCGGCAAACTTCTCGATCGTCTCCCAGTCCGAGCACTGATAGTTGGTGCCCGGCCACGGGTTGAACGGGATCAGATTGATCTTGGCTGGAATGCCTTTGAGCAGCTTGATCAGCCCCTTGGCGTCCTCGATGGAATCGTTGACGTCCTTCAGCATCACATATTCGAAGGTGATGCGCTTGGCGTTGGACAGGCCGGGATAGGCGCGGCAGGCCTCGATCAGTTCCTTCAGCGGATACTTCTTGTTGATCGGCACAAGCAGGTCGCGCAGATCGTCATTGGTGGCGTGCAGCGAGATCGCCAGCATGACCCCTATCTCCTCGCCGGTGCGGAAGATCTCGGGCACCACGCCGGAGGTCGAGAGCGTAATGCGGCGCTTCGACAGCGACAGTCCGTCGCCGTCGGAGGCAATCAGCAGCGCCTTCTTCACCGCCTCGAAATTGTAGAGCGGCTCGCCCATGCCCATCATGACGACGTTGGAGACTTTTCTGCCCTCGGCAGGGACGATGGCGCCGTCGGGTGTGTCGCGGTCGGGGAAATCGCCGAGCCGGTCGCGGGCGGTGAGCAATTGCGCCAGGATCTCTTCCGCCGTCAAATTGCGCACCAGCTTCTGCGTGCCGGTGTGGCAGAACGAACAGGTCAGCGTGCAGCCGACCTGCGAGGAGATGCAGAGCGTGCCGCGGCCTTCTTCGGGGATGTAGACGGTCTCGATCTCGACGGGACGGCCGGCACCGCGCGGCGGAAAGCGGAACAGCCACTTGCGCGTGCCGTCGGAGGAAATCTTCTCCTCGACGATTTCGGGCCGGGCGACGGTAAAATGCTTGTCGAGTTCGGCGCGCAGATCCTTGGAGATGTTGAACATGCCGGCAAAATCGGAGACGCCGCGCACATACATCCAGTGCCAGAGCTGCTGGGCGCGCATTTTCGCCTGGCGCTCGGGCACGATGCCGGCACTGACAAGGGCTTCACCGAGCTCGGCCCGGGTCAGGCCGATCAGCGACGGCTTCTCGGGCGTGGCGCGAGCGCGCAACGCGTCGCGTGCGCCCTCAGTGGTGAGATCGAAGGAAAGGGTCATATCAGCGCCAATATAAGCGAATTGCGGCCGATTTCATCCATCGTGCCGAAAAGAAGCGCGGCGCATAGCACAGGTTGCGGCGAGAGTCATGCGGCGGGAACCGCGCTAGCCTACTTGCACTTGGCGATCGACGTCAGCGCGGCCGAGATGCCTTTCAGCGAAAACACATAGGTCGTCGGATTGCCGCGGCCAGACTTCGCCGAGACCTTCATGTCGGTGCCGGTCTTCATGGCGGCGATCAGCACCGGCTCTTCGGCGGCGTTCTCGACCCAGGCCGACTTGCCGCGGGTGAACATCGAGAACGTCTTCTTGTCGATGGTGACGGTGGCCTTGGAGCCTTCCTGGAATGTGTAGCCGGCGATGAATTGCGGCTCGTAGGACACTTGCTGGCCCGGCCGCTGGCTGACGAAGAAGAACATGTCGCCGTGATCGAGCGTCGGCGGCTGCTTGTCGGTCGGCACGGTGAGCACATAGCAGACCTTGCCGCCCTGCGCCTGGTAGCTGTAGGTGCCCCAGGCATTGTGCTGGCCGATCTTGGTCGCCTGCTGCGCCAGCGCCGGCGCGGCAAAAGCCACCAGGACCAGGCTCGAGACTAGTGCAATCAATCCGCGCATCGCTTTTCCCGTATTCCAAATGGTGCGGGGCAGGCCGGCTTGGCGTCCTGCCCGTCGCTTCATTTTGATTTAATCTGGGTTACCAAACGGTGAATTTCCCTCGGAAAAGGACATTCACCCATGGAAACCACCGCCATTTCCGCGCCGCTTCTTGAAAAAACGGCTTTCGCAATGTCCCTGCGGCGACTTGGAGGCCACGAAAGCGGCAAGAGTTTGACTTTTCCAACGGCCGCAGCGGAACCCGAAGCCCAGCCGCTATCGTCCTGTTTGAGCGGAGGATTTCTTCTGAACCAAGTTGCCAACGCGACGCCGATTCAGCTCTTGTCGGCGATCGCCTCCTTGGCGGCCTTGCGGTGCGCAGGGGTGATATGGGCGCTTACCGCGGAGATCGCGGCGGTCAGCACGGCGATGTCGTCGGTGAAGCCGAGGCCGAAGACGAAATCGGGTATGACGTCGACCGGCAGCACGAAATAGCCAAGCGCTGCCAGCAATATGCCCTTGGCACGCAAAGGCGTCTTCCTGTCGAGCGCGCAATAATAGCCGGCGACGACCTCTTCCGTGAACGGAATCTGCCGGGCGGCCTTCTTGGCCGTGCGCCAGAATTTGGCGCGCACTTCACTCTCGTCGCCGAGCTTGCTGCCGAAGCCGAAGAAATCAAAACCGGGCTGCTGCGCCATCAATCCTCTCCTTGCCGGCCGTCGCGCTACGCGTTGCGCGCGGCCGCCACGGAAAATGTGGTGAAAGTCCCGGTCCACTGCAAGAGGATGGCGCCGATTTGGCGTTGCCGCCCCAGCGTTCAGCCGCCAGCATACCCATTCATCTTCTTGGCCAGCGCGATGTCGAGCGCAGTGACACCACCGGCATCATGGGTGTTGAGCGTCACGTCGACAGTCTTGTAGACGTTCGACCAGTCGGGATGATGGTCCATCTTCTCGGCGGCCAGCGCGACGCGGGTCATGAAGGCGAAGGCTTCGGAAAAATTCTTGAAGTCGAAGCTGCGCTTGATGGAGGCGCCATCGGCTGCCTGCGACCAGCCGGCCAGTTCGGCCAGTGCGGCGGCGATGGCGTCCTTGCTGAGTTTCTCTCTCGTCATGATGATTTCCCGTGCTATCCCAGATATCGACCCTCACCATAATGCAAGTCGCCCAAAAGTCCTTTGCGTTTTGGGCTTCCAAATGCACGAACGGCGCATATCGAATGAGCGTAAAGCCGATAAATTCCATACTCTTCGTCTGCCTCGGCAACATCTGCCGCTCACCCCTGGCCGAAGGCGTGTTCCGCGCCGTGCTGGCGGAACGCGGCCGCGACATGGTGCTGGACGATATCGTGCTGGACTCTGCGGCGACCGGCGGCTGGAACCTCGGCGAAGCGCCCGACCCGCGCTCGATCGCGATTGCGGCCCGCCACGGCCTCGACATATCAGGGCAGCGGGCACGCAAGGTCAGGCCGGAGGATTTTTCGCGCTTCGACCTGATCCTCGGCATGGATCGGCAAAATGTCCGCGACCTCAAGGCGTTGGCGCCGGCCGGTGCGCGGGAACGTATTCATCTCTTGGCAGAGTTTGCGCAGGGCAAAACCCGCGACGTGCCGGATCCCTATTATGACGGGGCCGAAGCGTTCGCTTCGGTCTACCGCATGATCCGCGAAGCGTCGGAGGCGCTGGCGACGAGATTGGTGGCGCGGGCGTCGACGCCGGAGAGCGGCCACGCCTCCTCGACAATGTAGGGACCGCCGCCGACCGAATCGCGCGACGACATCAGCACGAAGCGGCCGACGCGAAACGGTAGCGTCGCAAAATTGCCGCGCGCCGACAGGTACTGGGCGACGTCGAGCGGGCTCGAATTGCGCAAGCGTGCCAGCGTAACATGCGGGGTGAACTTGCGCGGGTCGGCGGGCAGGCCGAGCCGCTGGCAGATGCGGTCGATTTCGCTCTGCAGCGCCGAAAGGTCGGGCGAGGCGAAGACGCCGGCCCAGACGGCGTGCGGCTTCTTCTGGCCGAAAGCGCCAACTCCGGACAGGGTGAGCGAGAAGGATGGGCGGTGCACCCGGTCGAGCGCGTTGGCGATTTCGTCGGCGATATGGCCTTCGACGTCGCCGATGAAGCGCAGCGTCAGATGGTAGTTTTCGACATCGATCCAGCGGGCTCCGGGCAGGCCGCCCCTGAGCAGGGACAGCGAAAGAGCGGCGTCACGGGGTATTTCGAGGGCGGTGAAAAGACGCGGCATGGTGAGCCTCCCTTCCTCGAATCGAACTGTGCCCCTAGCGAATCATCGATAGTCAAACGGGGCAAGTGGTTTGTTGGTTGCAGGCATTTTTACGAACAGGCGCCTCCAAGCGATGAATAAGCACTATTGCCGTGCCGCCTCGGCGCTTGCATTACCCAGATGCTGCATATGCTCTTCGAGCGCAGCATGGATGACTCGGGTCATCGGCAGCCCGGTCTTTTGTTTCAAAGTTCGCGCGAGGCGAACGCCGCGTTATTCTCGTCAGACCGGCGTTCAACCGCCACCCTCAACTGCCGCAATCGCCTTCTCCACGGCGGGCATGATGCGCTCGACCATCGCTGCGATGCCCTTCGGATTGGGATGCAGGCCATCCTCCAACTGCAGGCCGGACTGCCCGGCGACGCCATCGAGAAAAAACGGATAGAGCGGCACATCGTATTTCGCGGCCAGCTTTGGGTAGATCGCATCGAAGGCGTTCTGGTAGTCGGCGCCGAGATTGGGAGCGGCGCGCATGCCGGCCAAAAGCACCGCGATCTTGCGCGCTTTCAGCTTCGCCAGCATGTCGTCCAGGTTCTTTTCCGTAATGCTGGGCGAGACGCCGCGCAGCATGTCGTTGGCGCCGAGTTCGAGGATAACCAGCCTTGTCCCATCCGGCACCGACCAGTCAAGCCGCGCCAAGCCGCCGCTCGAGGTGTCGCCTGAAACGCCGGCGTTGGCGACGGTGACGTCATGGCCTTTGGCGCGCAGCGCAGCTTGCAATTTGTCGGTAAAGCCATCGCCAGGCCCGAGGCCGAAACCGGCCATCAGGCTGTCGCCGAAGCCGACGATGGTGAACGTCTCGGCGCGCACAGACGAAATGGCGCCGCAAAGGGTGACGAAAAGGACGAGCCCTGCGGCATTCAAGCGTTTGAAAGACATGTGGCAGCCCCCATATACCCGAGGAATTCTTCCGGCGACGGCTTTCGGCAAGCAGAGCCTTCATCCTGATATAGGACGCTTTAATTGTGACAGAAGCCGTCATCGCGCTTAAAGACATATCCCTGACCCTGGGCCAAGGGGCTTCGTCTGTGCATGTGCTGAAAGGCGTCAGCCTTGACGTGACGCGCGGCGAGGCGACCGGCGTTGTCGGCCCTTCGGGTTCCGGCAAGTCGACCTTGCTGATGGTGCTGGCCGGGCTGGAGCGGGTCGATTCGGGGACGGTGAGGATCGCCGGCGAATTGCTGAACGGCAAAAGCGAGGACCAGCTCGCCTCGTTTCGGGGCCGAAACATTGGCATCGTCTTCCAGTCCTTCCATCTCATTCCCAACATGACGGCGCTCGAAAATGTCGCGGTGCCGCTGGAACTGGCCGGCCATGCCGATCCGTTCGGCGTCGCCGCGCAGGAGTTGGCGGCCGTCGGCCTGAGCGACCGCGTCACCCACTATCCCGGCGAACTCTCCGGCGGCGAACAGCAGCGCGTGGCGATCGCCCGCGCGCTGGCGCCGTCGCCGCGCATTCTGATTGCCGACGAGCCGACCGGCAATCTCGACCAGGCGACGGGGCGGCAGGTCGCCGACCTTTTGTTCGCCAAGGCGGCCGAGCGCGGCATGACCTTGGTGCTGGTCACGCACGATCCGGCCCTTGCGGCGCGCTGCTCGCGCCAGGTGTCGATGCGCTCCGGCCGCATCGAGGATGCGCCGGTAGCGCAGGTCAAGGTGCCGGCCTGATGCCACTGTCGCAGACGCTGAAGCTCGCGTTCCGCTTTTCGCTGCGCGAGATGCGCGGCGGACTGTCCGGCTTCATGATCTTCCTTGCCTGCATCGCGCTCGGCGTCGCTGCAATCGGCGGGGTCAATTCGGTGGCGCAGGCGATCACCGCAGGCGTTGCCGACCAGGGCCAGACGCTGCTTGGCGGCGACTTGCGCTTCCAGCTTAACCAGCGCGATGCGACGCCAGCCGAAAGCACCTTCCTCGACCGCCTCGGCACTGTGTCGCACAGCGCCAATATGCGCTCGATGGCGCGGCTGGATGACGGCTCCGACCAGGCGCTGGTCGAGGCCAAGGCCGTCGACGACGCCTATCCGCTCTATGGCGCGATCGAGACCGCGCCGCGGCTTGGCAGAAAGGATTTGTTCGGCGAGAAATCAGGCGTCTTTGGCGCCGCCGCGCCCGACCTGTTGTTCGACCGGCTGAATGTGAAGATCGGTGACCGGCTGAAGGTCGGCAGCGCGACATTCGAATTGCGGGCCAGGCTGGTGAGCGAACCGGATGCGGTGTCGGACGGTTTCGGCTTCGCGCCGCGGCTGATGGTCTCGACCGCGGGGCTTGCCGCCTCTGGGCTGATCCAGCCAGGCAGCCTGGTCGAGAATGCCTACAAGGTTCGGCTGCCGGCCGGCGCCAGCGAGGCCGATCTCAAGACCATCCAGGATCGGGCGGCGAGCGATTTCCCTGAAGCCGGCTGGTCGATCCGCACGCGTTCCAATGCGGCGCCGGCGCTGTCGGCCAACATCGAGCGCTTCTCGCAATTCCTGACGCTGGTCGGGCTGACGGCGCTGGTCGTCGGTGGCGTCGGCGTTGCCAATGCGGTGCGCGCCTATCTCGACGGCAAGCGCGGCGTCATCGCCACCTTCAAGAGCCTTGGCGCCTCGGGCGGCTTCGTCTTCACCGTCTATCTCGTGCAGATCCTGATGATCGCCGGCCTCGGCATCGCGCTTGGCCTCATCCTCGGCGCCGCCATGCCGTTTGCTGCCAGCGCTGCGCTCCAGTCGGTCATTCCGGTGCCGGCTAAAGGCGGCTTCTATCCCGGTGCGCTGGCTCTTGCCGCGCTGTTCGGGCTGCTGGTGACGCTTGCCTTCGCGCTGTTGCCGCTCGGCCGCGCCCGCGATGTGCCGGCGACCGCGCTGTTTCGCGAAATGGGTTTTGAGGGCCGCGGCTTTCCACGCCTGCCCTATCTTGCCACGGCGGTCGGCATCGCGGTCGCTTTGGCGGCGCTCGCCATCCTGTTTTCCGGCGACCGGCGCATCGCCTTGATCTTCGTCGGCGCGACGGTCTTTGCCTTTCTGGTGTTGCGCCTGGTCGGTGCGCTGGTGCAGTGGGTGGCGCGCAAAAGCCCGCGTGTGCGCCCGGTCGCGCTCAGGCTCGCCATCGGCAACATCCACCGGCCCGGCGCGCTGACGCCGTCCGTCGTGCTGTCGCTGGGCCTCGGGCTGACGCTTTTGGTGACGCTGGCGCTGATCGACGGCAATCTCAGGCAGCAGATCTCCGGCAGTCTGCCGGAACGGGCGCCGAATTTCTTCTTCGTCGACATCCAGAATAGCGAGGTCGATGCCTTCTCGACATTGATCGGCAATGAGGCGCCGAAGGGAACGCTGGTCAAGGTGCCGATGCTGCGCGGCCGGGTGATGGCGCTGAACGGCGTTAGTGTCGACAAGGCCAATGTGCCATCGGAAGGCGCCTGGGTGCTGCGCGGCGATCGCGGCCTGACCTACGACGCCAAACAACCGGCCAATGCGACATTGACCGAGGGCAGCTGGTGGCCGGAGAACTACAGCGGCGAACCGCTGGTCTCGTTCTCCAACGATGAAGGCAAGGCGCTCGGCCTGAAGCTCGGCGATACCGTCACCGTCAATGTGCTCGGACGCAATGTGACGGCCAGGATCGCCAATTTCCGAGAGGTGCAATGGGAGACGATGGGCATCAACTTCGTCATGGTGTTCTCGCCCAACACTTTTGCAGGCGCGCCCCATGGCTGGCTGGCGACGCTGACCGAAAAGGATGCCACGGCAGCAGAGGATGCCCGCCTGCTCAACGCCGTCACCCGCGCCCTCCCGGCGGTGACGACAGTTCGGGTCAAGGACGCGCTCGACGTCGTCAACCGGCTGGTCGGCCAGCTCGGCACGGCGATCCGGGCGGCGGCCGGCGTGGCGCTGATCGCTTCGGTGCTGGTGCTTGCCGGCGCGCTCGCCGCGGGAAATCGCGCCCGCATCCACGATGCCGTGGTGCTGAAGACGCTGGGCGCCACGAGGCGAACGCTGATCACGGCGTTTTCGCTGGAATACATGCTGATCGGCCTGGCCACCGCGGTGTTCGCGTTGGCTGCCGGCGGCATCGCCGCCTGGTACATCGTTGCCCGCATCATGACGTTGCCGTCGCATTTCATGCCGGAGGTGGCAGTGGCGACCTTGGTGTTTGCGCTGGTGATCACAGTCGGCATCGGCCTTGCCGGCACCTGGCGGGTGCTCGGGCACAAGGCGGCGCCGGTGCTGCGCGACCTCTAGGCCCAAAACGGCAAGGTTGGCCGAATCTGCCGTTTCCGATTAAATCTTGGTAATGTGCAGTCATGGAAGCCCAAGAAAACCGGCTTCCGGAGATTCACCAAGCGTTGCAGCCCGTTACGGTCTTGTTCTTGACGTCAAGAACCATCATATTTCGCCACAGGCATGCTGGAGCCCCGCCAGCGGCGCCCAGGTCCGAAAGGGCCTGACACCGTACGGGGCAGAAGCAACAGAGGATTCCAATGGCTGAGCCCATTCGCAACTACCAGACTTCGGCCGTGCCGGGCGCGCGCGCCGACATCGACCAAGGCCTGCGCACTTACATGCTCAAGGTCTACAATTTGATGGGGCTTGGCCTCCTCATCACCGGCGTCGCCGCCTGGGGCGCTTTCCAGCTCGCCGTCACCGGCGACGGACAGCTGACCGCTTTCGGCACGCTGATCTATGCCAGCGCCTTCCGCTGGGTGGTCATCCTGGCTCCGCTCGCCGCCGTCTTCTTCCTGTCGTTCAGGATCCAGTCGATGAGCGTGGCCGCGGCGCAAACCACCTTCTGGGTCTATTCGGGCCTGGTCGGCCTTTCGCTGTCGACCATCTTCCTGGTCTACACCGGCGCCTCGATCACTCAGACCTTCTTTGCCACGGCGGCCGCCTTCGGCGCGCTGTCGCTCTACGGCTACACGACCAAGCGCGACCTTTCGGCGTTGGGCTCGTTCCTGGTCATGGGCGTGGTCGGCCTGGTGATCGCCATGCTGATCAACATCTTCCTGCAGTCGTCGGCGCTCGGCTTCGCCATCTCGGCGATCGGCGTGCTGATCTTCGCCGGGCTCACCGCCTATGACACGCAGACCATCAAGGAAATGTACTACGAAGGCGATCAGGCCGACGTTGCCGGCCGCAAGGCGATCATGGGCGCGTTGAGGCTATATCTCGACTTCATCAACCTGTTCATGTTCCTGCTGCAGTTCATGGGCGATCGCCGCTAGGCGGTCTTCCCATCAGGCAACTGGACCAGCGGATATCAAGAGGGCGGCCAACGGCCGCCCTTTTCTTTTGTGCCGGCCTTTGCTGTCATGGAGGCAGATGAATCGTCTGCATAAATCATGAGCACTATTTCCATCCGCGCGGCCTTGGAAGGCGACCTCGGCCGAATCACCGAGATCTACGGCGATGCCGTGACGCATGGCACCGCGAGCTATGAGCTCGAGCCGCCCAGCCGCACTGAGATGGGTGGGCGCTTCGACAGCCTGACGGCGGGGGGCTTTCCCTATCTGGTGGCGGAACGAGATGGCGCGCTGCTCGGCTACGCCTATGCCGGCGCGTTCCGGCCGCGCCCGGCCTACCGCTTCATCGTAGAGGATTCCGTCTATGTCGCGCCTGATGCGAAGGGCCAGGGCGTCGGGCTGCTGCTGATGCAGGCGCTGATTGAAGCCTGCCGTATGGCGGGCTTTCGCCAGATCGTCGCGGTGATCGGTGACGGCCATGCAGACAGCGCCTCGGTGCGGCTGCATGAAAAGCTCGGCTTTCGCCATTCCGGTCGCCTGGAAGGCTCCGGCTACAAGCATGGGCGCTGGCTTGACACGGTGTTCATGCAGCTGTCGCTGAATGGCGGCGCAACGGTTCCGCCCGATCCGCATTCGCTGCCGGAGCGGAAGTTTCGTGAGAGCCTGAGGAGCGGGAATTGAGGAGTTGAAGAACTGAAGAATTGAGGATTTGAATAGCAACAAACCCGGCGGTATTTCGACCGTTACATCCTCTTTTTTCAATTCTTCAATTCTTCAATTCCCCAATTCTCAATTAGGCCTGGACAATCTTCAGCTTAGCATCGAAGACGTTGAGCACGCGACCGAGTTCCTGGCCGCGCTTGAGGATTCGGCCGCCGGCGGCGATGACGGCGAAGGCGCCTTGCCGGCGCGCCAGTTTCGGATCCTTGACGATCTGGAACAGCGGCACTTCGCTGGCCCGGCGGAAGACTGAAAACACAGCCCGATCAGACAGATGATCGATGGCATAGTCGCGCCATTCGTTGGCGGCGACCATGCGTCCGTACAGCCTCAGGATCTCATCGAGCTCACGCCGGTCGAAACGGACCGGCTGGTCGAGGCGTTCGCGTCGCGCCTCGTGCAGCGGGATCAATATTGCGGATGCGTCCCCATCCTCCGTCCCACCGCTGCGATCGGTCATCCCGCGATCCCTTTGAAAATGAATCTCGCTTGCAGAAGTTGGCGTGTTCGCCGTGGAATTGCAAGGCCCGGCCAACCATCCCGGGACCGCGCTGTTTTCGCAACGTCCAGTCACTTTTATAAAACGCGGTGTTTGAATTGGTGATGCCTCGCCACATTTCCGCCCTTTTTTATCCGCGCTCATGCCCCAATGTCCGACGAATTTACCGGCGTTGCCTGAGACGGTTCGGTCCGGCACCGGCTCGTAAACCCCAAGCCCCCCGCCCACGGGTCTGCGTCGGATCGAACCAACCTCGGACTTTCCCCAGGGAGAGACCGGGTGCGACGATCCCAAAGCCTAAATGACCGACGTCAGAAGCAAGCTGACGTCGGTTTTTTTGTTGGGCGGCACCAGACACTTGTCGTCGTGATCCTTCACACCCCCCTCTGTCCTGCCGGACATCTCCCCGCAAGGGTGGAGATCAGATTTCGCGTTTGCTTTCGCCAATCTCAAACGTGGGACAGGATGGCGGATGTGGCGAAGCTGCCAATCTCCCTCCTTGCGGGGGAGATGGCCGGCAGGCCAGAGGGGGGTGCTGTCCCGCCGATATCAAAAGGTATGGACCAGCCTCTTAAGGCTTGTGAATAAACGCCGCGCCCAGAATTGGCCCCGGCAGGCCGTCCTTGCCAACCGATTGCAGCAGCACGGCGCAGCCGCCTTTCTTGGCGATCTCGGTCATCGGCAATTCGTAGCGCTGCGCCTTGCCGTGCCACATGCCGGCGGTCTGGATGCCGGTGACGGCGTTCCAGTAGGTCATGCTGCGGCCGGTGTTCTCGCCCTTGGCGATAGTCACCGTCTGCGGTGGTTCGAAATAGACGATGACGACATGGGCGTCGCTGGGGCCGCTACCGGCGTCGCCGGCATCGATCATGACGCGATCGCTGGTGCGGCTGACCTTGACGCTGACCCGCATGCCTTCACCGGATTTCTCCATGCGGGCAAGCGCGCCGTCGACCTCCTTGCGGCTGGCGCCGTTGACATGGCTGCGACCATTGATGACGGCTTGCGGCGTGTAGACGGAGCGGGTGCCGAAGGCGCGCATATAGTCATATTGCCGGTCGGTATTGTCCTTGCTGCTCAGCGTGTCCTGCCAGCCGAGATAGTCCCAGTAATTGACGTGGTAGGCGAGCGCGACGACGTTGTCCTTGGCCGCCAGCTCGGCAAAGAAAGCGTCCGCCGGCGGGCAGGAATTGCAGCCCTGGCTGGTGAACAGCTCGACCACGCCCAAGGGCCTGTCAATCTGCGGTTTGTCGGTCTGGGTCGTTCCCGATTCCTCGGCGAACCCGGTCCCGGCAAGCGCCGAGAAGGCCAGCGCAAAAGCCGCAAGCCGGAGAGGGTGTCGAGGTGCCATGATCGTTCCGATTCCCGCCGGTGACGCCGGCCTTGTTCTGGTTGCCCAGATTTGTGGCAGAAGCGACAGTCAACGGGAAGTCACGTTGCGGTGAAATTTTTGCTGCCGCAACCATGGGTATGGCCATCACAGGGGGAGCACTTCACCGCCCGGTTCGATCGGGAGCATGGCATCAGGAGCGTGGGGCAGATCTTGCTGAGCCCAGCCGGTTTTTACTCCTGTCGTACAGGGCGGGGCTTCGATCGGGTCGGGCAATGCTTTGGAAAGACTGGGAGTAGGGAGTAGGGAGTAGGGAGTAGGGAGTAGGGGATGTCGTTCCCCGCTACCGCCCAATCCCTACTGCCTAAGCCCTGGCCGCTACGCGGCCAGATCGCGCAGCACGTATTGCAAAATGCCGCCATTCTTGAAGTAGTCGAGTTCGTCCAGCGTATCGATGCGGCAGATGATCGGCACGTTCTTCACGGTGCCGTCGCCATAGGTCACCTTGGCGATCATCGTCTGGCGTGGCTTGATGGTGCTTATGCCGTCGATCTCGACCAGCTCGTCACCCTTGAGGTTGAGCGAGGCCCATGAGGTGCCTTCCTCGAAGACGAAGGGGATGACGCCCATGCCGACCAGGTTGGAGCGATGGATGCGCTCGAAGGACTGGGCGATGACGGCACGGACACCGAGGAGATTCGTTCCTTTAGCTGCCCAGTCGCGGGAGGAGCCGTTGCCGTATTCGACGCCGGCGAAGATGACCAGCGGCACGCCTTCCTTTTTGTACCTCATCGCCGCGTCGTAGATCGATTCCTCTTCCTTCGACGGGTAGTGGATGGTGTAGCCGCCCTCGCGGCCGTTCTCGCCCAGCATATGGTTGCGGATGCGGATGTTGGCGAAGGTGCCGCGCATCATCACCTCATGGTTGCCGCGCCTTGTGCCGTACTGGTTGAAGTCGGCAACGCCGACGCCATGGTCGGTGAGGTATTTGCCGGCCGGGGAAGCGGCCTTGATCGAACCCGCCGGTGAGATGTGATCGGTGGTGATCTTGTCGCCGAACAGGCCGAGCACGCGCGCGCCCTTGATGTCGCCGATCTTGCCGAAACCGGAGGTCATGCCGGCGAAATAGGGCGGGTTCTGCACATAGGTCGAGTTGTCGTCCCAGGCATAGGTCTGGCCTTCCGGCGCCTTGACGTTCTGCCAGTATTCGTCGCCCTTGAAGACGTCGGCATATTTGCGGGCGAACAGCTCACGTGTGACGTTCTTCTCGATGAACTCCTGGATCTCGGCCGAACTCGGCCAGATATCCCTGAGATAGACCGGCTTGCCGTCGCGGCCTTCGCCGAGTGGCTCGGTGGTCAGGTCCTTGGTGACGGTGCCGGCCAAAGCATGGGCTACCACCAGCGGCGGCGACGCCAGATAGTTCGCCTGCACGTCAGGTGAAACACGGCCTTCGAAGTTGCGGTTGCCGGAGAGCACTGCGGCGGCGATCAGGCCCTTATCGTTGATGGTCTTGGAGATCGGCGCCGGCAGCGGGCCGGAATTGCCGATGCAGGTGGTGCAGCCGAAACCAACCAGGTTGAAGCCGATCTGGTCGAGCTCCTTCTGCAGGCCGGACTTTTCCAGATATTCGGCGACCACCTGGCTGCCCGGCGCCAGCGAGGTCTTCACCCACGGCTTCTGCTTGAGGCCGAGCCGGTTGGCGTTGCGCGCCAAGAGGCCGGCGCCGATCAGCACGCTCGGGTTGGAGGTGTTGGTGCAGGACGTGATGGCGGCAATGACGACATCGCCATGACCGAGATCATGGTCGGTGCCTTCGACGGCATAGCGCTTGTGGATTTCGGCAGCCTTCTTGTACTCGGTTTCCATCGCCTTTGCGAAGCCGGCCGGAATGCCTTCGAGCGGAACGCGGCCTTCGGGGCGCTTGGGACCTGCCATCGACGGCACGACGCTGTCGAGCTCGAGTTCGAGCAGGTCAGTGAAGACAGGGTCGGCCGAGCCGGCGTCACGCCACATGCCTTGCGCCTTGGAATAGGCCTCGACCAGGGCGATGCGGCTTTCCTCGCGGCCCGACATTGTGAGGTAGCGGATGGTCTCGCCGTCGACCGGGAAGAAGCCGCAGGTGGCGCCATATTCGGGCGCCATGTTGCCGATGGTGGCGCGGTCGGCCAGCGTCATGTTGGATAGGCCCGGGCCGAAGAACTCGACGAACTTGCCGACGACGCCCTTCTTGCGCAGCATCTGGGTGACGGTCAGCACCAGGTCAGTGGCGGTGATGCCTTCCCTGAGTTTGCCGGTAAGGCGGAAGCCGATGACTTCGGGCAACAGCATGGAAACCGGCTGGCCGAGCATCGCCGCCTCGGCCTCGATACCGCCGACGCCCCAGCCGAGCACGCCAAGGCCATTGATCATGGTGGTGTGCGAATCGGTGCCGACGCAGGTGTCGGGATAGGCGGTCGTTTCGCCGTCTTCCGTGTTGGTCCAGACGACCTGACCTAGATATTCGAGGTTGACCTGATGGCAGATGCCGGTGCCGGGCGGCACGACGCGAAAATTGCGGAACGCCTGCTGGCCCCATTTCAGGAATTTATAGCGCTCTTCGTTGCGCTCATATTCGAGCTCGACATTCCTGGCAAAGGCCAGTGGCGTGCCGAATTCGTCGACGATGACGGAGTGGTCGATGACGAGGTCGACCGGCACCAGCGGATTGATCTTCTGCGGATCGCCGCCGAGCGCCTTGAGGCCGTCGCGCATGGCGGCCAAGTCGACCACCGCCGGGACGCCCGTGAAATCCTGCATCAAGACACGCGCCGGGCGATAGGCGATCTCGACGCCGGCGGTGCCCTTGTCGGTCAGCCAGCCGGCAACAGCCTGGATAGAGTCCTTGGTGACGGAGCGGCCGTCTTCATTGCGCAAAAGGTTTTCCAGCAGCACCTTCATCGAATAAGGCAGCTGGGCAATGCCGGTGAGGCCGTTCCTCTCGGCCTCGACCAGATTGTAATAGACATAGTCCGCGCCACCCACGGTGAGGGTGCGGCGGCAATTGAAACTGTCGAGGGATTTTGACACGTGCGGTCCGTCCTTGTCTGTTCAGCCTGAAAGGGAACGGACGCCGATGGGCATGCAATCACGCGCAAAGGTGCGGGTACGGCCATTTCCGCTGTCCGTTCCCAGCCAACCCGAGCCGTTCAAGGCGGCGCGTGCGCTGGTTCGGCGCAAATTCTGTTCCCGTGCCGACCGCTGGCACGGATGTCCCGCATATAGAGAATTTTCTGGAATAGTTCTAGACAGTTGCGGAGCAAATTTGTGCGATGCGGCAGCTATCGCGCGGTAGAGTTTTCGGGACGGGCAGGCATGCGGCTGATTGCCGAAAATCTGGGCGGCGAACGCGGCGGCGAGACGGTCTTTTCCGGCATCGGTTTTGCGCTCGACAAGGGCCAGGTGCTGGTCGTCACCGGGCCGAACGGCTCGGGCAAATCGACGCTGCTCAGGGTCATCGCCGGGCTGCTGCCGAAGGCGCAAGGCGATGTGCGCATCGAGGGCGGCGGCGAGACGTTTCCGACGATCGCTTCGGCGGTCCACTATCTCGGCCACCTCAATGCAATGAAGACGGCGCTCAGCGTGGCGGAGAATCTGCGCTTCTGGCGCGATTTCAACGGCGACGGGCAGTCGGGTGTGGGGGAGGCGCTGGAGACGGTTGGTCTCGGCGGCATCGGTCATCTGCCTTTCGGATATCTGTCGACCGGGCAAAGGCGGCGGGCGGCGATTGCGAAATTGCTGGTCAGTCATAAGCCGCTGTGGCTGCTGGATGAGCCGACGGCTGGGCTGGACAAGGCCTCGGAGGCGCGGTTTGCGGGGCTGATGACGAGGCATTGCGCAGAAGGTGGAATCATTGTCGCGGCGACGCATTTGCCACTGGGATTGGATGGAGCACAGGCATTGAGGATGGGAGCAACAGGGTGATGTCGGCATTCCCGCCCACCCCCCTCTGCCCTGCCGGGCATCTCCCCCGCAGGGGGGGAGATCAGATGTCATGCCGGCTTTCGCCAATCACCGGCATTGAAAAAGAGGCGTCAGCAGTGGAGCTGCCAATCTCCCCCCTTGCGGGGGAGATGTCCGGGAGGACAGAGGGGGGTGTGAAGGAACGCCACCTTCGGCAAGATGGCGATCAAACCGCAGGCGCGGCTTGGCAATGCTAGCCCTCTTCCTGCGCGACATCCGCCTCTCCGTCCGCGCCGGCGGCGGAGCGCTCACCGGCGTCATCTTCTTCCTCGCCGTCATCGCCACCATCCCCTTCGGTGTCGGACCGGACCTGAAGCTGCTCGCCCGCATCGGTCCGGCGATCCTTTGGATCGGCGCTCTGCTCGCCTGCCTGCTCGGCCTCGACCGGCTGTTTCAGGCCGATCGCGAAGACGGTTCTCTCGATCTTCTGGTGCTCGGCAATGACCGCCACATGCTGGCGCTGACGGTGCTGGTGAAGTGCCTGGCGCACTGGATGGGCAGCGTTCTGCCGCTGGTGGTCGCCGCTCCTCTGCTCGGTCTGTTCATGAACATGGAGCCGCTCAGCATCGGCGCCACCGCGCTCACGCTGCTGGTCGGCACGCCGGCGATCACTTTCATCGGCGCGGTCGGGGCGGCGGTGGCGGTGGCGCTGCCGCGTGGCGGGCTGCTGATCTCGGTGCTGGTGCTGCCGCTGACCATCCCGGTGCTGATCTTCGGGGTGTCGGCGAGCTACGGCGCGGTGGCCGATCCTGATCCATTCCTGCAGCCCTTCCTCATTCTTGCCGCGCTGACGCTGTTTCTTGCCGTGCTGGGTCCGGTGGCGGCAGCACTGGCGCTGCGGCATGGAACGGATTGATATGACCGCTGCGGCGCGACGATCAATTGCGAAGCCCCAGCCGCAAAGCTAAGAAAGCCGCAAAGCCATGGGAAGCCCATGATCGAGCACGACGAAGTGACGGTGGAAGGGGAGCGAAGCGCATGAGTGCACACGCACTCTATGTCGCGGCCGCCTATGGCATTACGGTGATCGTGCTGGCCGGGCTGATCGGCTGGATCCTGCTCGACCAGCGGACCCGCAAGCGCGAACTGGCAGACCTCGAAGCGGCCGGCGTGCGGCGTCGCTCGGACAAAGCCGGTACTGGGGCCAGCACTGGGGCCAGCAAGCCATGAGCACGGAAAGCGAAACGCCGGCGTCGCCGCGCCGCCGCCTGATCGTGCTGTTGCCGCTGCTGGTTTTTCTCGGCCTCGCCGGATTGTTCCTGTCGCAGCTTTTGTCGGGACGCGACGAGGCGGCAGTGCCGTCGGCGCTGATCGGCCTGCCGGCGCCGCAGACCAACCTGCCGGCGCTGGAAGGATCAAACCTGCCCGGGCTGGATTCAAAAGCCTTCGCCGGCAAGGTAACGCTGGTCAACGTCTTTGCATCGTGGTGCGCGCCGTGCCGGGAAGAGCATCCGGTGCTCCTGGCGCTGTCGCAGGACAAGCGCTTCGTCATGGCCGCGCTAAACTACAAGGACCAAGCGCAAAACGCGCGCCGGTTCCTTGGTGATCTCGGCAATCCGTTCCAGGCGATAGGTGTCGACCAGGCCGGCCGCACGGCCATCGACTGGGGCGTCTACGGCGTGCCGGAAACCTTCGTCATCGGCAAGGACGGCAAGATTGCCTACAAGCATGTCGGGCCGCTGACAGGGGAGTCGGCGAGGGATGTTCTGTTGCCGCAGATTGAAAAGGCGCTCGCGGCACCGGGCTGACGTTGGCGCCATGCCCCCTCATCGGGCCGCTACGCGGCCCCCTCCTCCCCGTGGGGGAAGAGGGAAGCATCGGCACAGGCTAGCTCCTCTCCCCGAGGGGAGAGGTCGGATTGCCCGAATTGCTCATGCAATTCGGTTTGGCAATCCGGGTGGGGGTCGTGCCCCGCTGCCGTCTGAAAGCTCAGCCGTAGATCTGCTTGTGAACCTGGTAGAGCATTTCCGAGCGGTCGGCGCGCAGGTCGGCCAGATCGCGGCTCGTCAGGTTTTCGATTTCCGCGACGAGGCGGTTGTAGTGGCGGCGCTTGGCCATCGAGGTGCGCGCGCGGGAGAAGAGGTTGTCAAAAGCCATAGCAAGGGTCCTTTCGTACCGCATATCAGCGGTGAATTTGTTCCTCCCTTGGTCGTTCGCAACATGACATAGGAATGGTGCGATGCAAAAAGAAGATGTTGCAATGCACCATTGCGCAGGGCGCATAGCAGGTTAATACAGCGCTAACAGCACCATAAACGGCCGGACAGGCTGGCGGGCCATGCCGGCCGGGCACCTTTTGTCTTACAATTGCGCCTGCGCCACCTTGCCATCGCGCCCGCAGGCTGGCTTGATCCGCGCGTCACGTGATGCCCGGAGGAAATGCATGGCGACCGCAGACTATTACGAAATTCTCGATCCACGTTTCGCGCGGCTGTTCAACGGCAACGCCCAGGTGGAAAAGCTGTTTACCGGATGTCAGTGGGCGGAAGGGCCGGCCTGGTTCGCCGCCGGCCGCTATGTCGTCTGGTCCGACATCCCCAACAACCGCATGCTGCGCTATGACGAGACCGACGGCAATGTCAGCGTCTTCCGTCAGCCCTCCGGCAATTCCAACGGCAACACCGTCGACCGCCAGGGCCGACTGGTGACGTGCGAGCATTCCGGCCGCCGCGTCAGCCGCACCGAGCATGACGGCTCGATCACCACCATCGCGGCCGAATGGAAAGGCAAGCGGCTGAATTCGCCCAATGACGCGGTCGTGAAATCCGACGGCTCGATCTGGTTCACCGATCCGAGCTACGGCATCGACACCGACTATGAGGGCGACAAGGCCGAAAGCGAGATCGGCGCTTGCAATGTCTACCGGGTCGATCCGGATACGGGCGAGGTCGAGGCCGTCATCACCGACATGGTCCGGCCGAACGGGCTTGCCTTTTCACTGGATGAAAGCCAGCTCTATGTCGTCGACACCGGCCGCACCCATGGCGCGCAGAACCCCGCGCATATGCGGGTCTTCAACGTCGGCAAGCACGGCAAGAAGGTGTCGGGCGGCAAGGTGTTCGCCGACTGCACGGCCGGCCTGTTCGACGGCTTCCGGCTCGACGAGGCCGGCCGCATCTGGACCAGTGCCGCCGACGGCATCCATTGCTACGATCCCGACGGCACGCTGATCGGCAAGGTGAAGGTGCCGGAAGTGACCGCCAATTGCGTGTTCGGCGGCAACAAGCTGAACTGCCTCTACATCGCCGGCACGACGTCGCTCTACATGGTGCGGCTGATGGTGAACGGGGCGAAGACGTATTGAGGCTGCTGCAAACGCTTCTCTGGCGGCCCTTGATGGCGTTTCTGCGCATTCCCGCGGCGCCCGTTGCGCTGCGGCTGACGGAACCACCGCCAAGCGGTTCGCCGGAGCGGATTTCGAAGCCGCCCAGCGGCGGCGGTATCAGACACAATTCAAGGGGAGGACGTCATGCCATTCGTCAACATCCGCATCGTCAAGGAAGTGATCGCCGCTGATCCCGCTGGCAAGAAGGCCGACATTGCCAAAAAGGTCACGGCGGCGATCATGGACGCCACCGGGCTTAGCAATGACGACGTCTGGGTGGTGTTCGAAGAGGTCAACGCGCGCGACTGGTATGTCGGTGTGACCGATGTCGAGACGTTGCGGAAGGGGTAGCACAGCGGCACGTTGGGGTGCGCCGCACCCTTTCGTTCGTCATCCTAGGGTCTGCGCCGCGTCGCTTCGCTCCTTGCTCCGCCCTAGGATGACGAGGCAACGTTTGCGCGTATAAAACTCGCGAAAACCTGCACCGCTTCGCGCATGGCCCGCAGGTTCTCGTCCTCTCCCAGGATCGCTTCTATCTCCGGCGGTTTCTTGCCGAGCAAGGCAATCTCCAGAACCGCATTCTCACAAAGCGCGAACGACATGGTGCGCATGATCTCGGCCAGCGCGGCGCGGGCATAGAGCGAGCGCGCGGAGGCGTGGGCCAGCATGGCGGGCTTGCCGACTGCGGCGTCGCGCGAGACCAGCCAGTCGAGAGCGTTTTTCATGCCGCCGGGCACGCCATGGGCATATTCGGGGCAGGAGACGATGATGCCATCGGCGCTGGTGACGGCCTCGATCAGCCGCATGGCCTCGGCCGGTGTGCGCTCGCCTTCGTCATCCGGGTTGAAGATCGGCAGCAGGCCGAGCCCGTCATAGACAGTTACGCGGCAATCCGAAGGCGCGTTCGCGGACAGCGCCGCCAGCAGCGCCGAATTGGTCGAGGCGGCGCGCAGGCTGCCGGAGATGGCGAGGAGTTCGATCACGGGGAAACAGGGCTAGGGAAAACCGGCAAAGGACCGCAATGGCGAATCGTACCCGAAATCTACCACAGGGTCTTGCTGTAGGCTTCGTCCAGCGAGCGGTCGAAATCGTCGGCAGTTTCGGCATGCGCCATCTGATCGGACAGGATCTGACCGAGCGTCGGCAACGTCGCGCGGTCATGCCAGCTGTCCGGCTTCCACAATTCGGAGCGCATGAAGGCCTTGGCGCAGTGCATGTAGGCGGCCTTGACGCTCACCACGACGACGCTTTGCGGTTGCTTGCCGTCGACGGTGAGGCGCTCGCGCAAACCGGCATCGACGGTTATGCGGGCGTCGCCATTGATGCGCAGCGTCTCGTTCATGCCGGGGATGAGAAAAAGCAGCCCGACCGAAGGGTTGAGCAGGATGTTTTCCAGCGTGTCCAGCCGGTTGTTGCCGGGCCGGTCGGGAATGGCGATGGTCCTGTCGTCGAGGACAAGGGCAAAGCCCGGTCTGTCGCCTTTCGGCGTCACGTCGGCGTTGCCGGCGCCGTCGGAAGAACCGATCAGCACGAAAGGGCTCTTGCCGATGAAAGAGCGGCAGTGGCCGTCGAGCGCCCTGAGTTCCTTGCGCATCGAGGTGTCGGTCGGCCGCGGGGTCTTGTAGATCGTCCTCAGTTCATCGCGCGTGGTGACGAATTCCATGGCCGTCTCCGTTTATTCTGACGCAATTCCGGACGGCTTCACACTTTTCCTGGAATTGCTCTACTTGCCGGCTTCTTCCACCTTCTCGGCCTTATCCTCGATCGAATGGTGCAGGATCAGCGGCATCTGGCTGAAGGTGAACAACAGGGTGATCGGCATGATGCCCCAGACCTTGAAGGTAACCCAGAAGTCGGTGGAAAAATTCCGCCACACCACTTCATTGGCAAGAGCCAGGAACAGGAAGAACAGGCCCCAGCGGAAAGTCAGCTTGCGCCAGCCTTCGGCATCGAGGCGAAAGGCCGAATCGAAGACATAGCCGAGCAGCGATCGGCCGAAATACAGACCGCCGAGCAGCACGCCGCCGAACAGGGTGTTGACGATGGTCGGCTTCATCTTGATGAACACGTCGTCCTGCAGATAGAGCGTCAGCGCGCCGAAGATGAAGACGACGACGCCCGAGACCATCGGCATGATCGGCAAGGTGCGCAGCAGCAGCCAGGAGGCGATCAGCGCGATCGCGGTCGCCGCCATGAACAGGCCGGTGGCGACGAAGATCGGCCCGCCGAATTCGGCCAGGACAGGAAATTTCTGCACCAGCCAGGCGCCGCGTGCATTGGCGAAGAAGAACACCATCAGCGGCCCGAGTTCCAGCACCAGCTTGAGCAGCGGATTGACGCTTTCTTTCTTCTTTCGCGGGTCGGACGGGTCGCGTTCGAGGATGGGTGGGTTCATGACTTCCTTCTGACGCATGATCTTGTCCAAAAAGCCGTCAGCTCTTCGGGATCATTGCCTGTTACGCTACGCCGGCGATCGCCCTGGCGAATTCGCCGGCCGAGAATGGTTCGAGGTCGTCGACCTGTTCGCCGACGCCGATGAAATAGACCGGCAGTTTGTGCTTTGCCGCGATCGCGACCAGAATACCGCCGCGCGCCGTGCCGTCCAGCTTGGTCATCACCAGGCCGTTGACGCCGGCGACATTGCGGAAGATCTCGACCTGATTGAGCGCATTCTGGCCGGTGGTGGCGTCGACCGTCTGCAGCACGGTATGCGGCGCTTCCGGATCGAGCTTGCCCAGCACGCGCACGATCTTTTCCAGCTCCGCCATCAGTTCGGTCTTGTTTTGCAGCCGGCCGGCGGTGTCGATGATCAGTACGTCGGAGCCGGCCTCCTTGGCGCGTTCGAAAGCGTCGTAGGCGAGGCCGGCGGCATCCGCGCCTATCTTCGAGGCGATGACCGGCGACTTCGTCCTCTCGCCCCAGATCTTCAGCTGCTCGATGGCCGCAGCGCGAAACGTGTCGCCGGCGGCCAGCATCACCGACAGGCCACCATCGGTCAGTTTGGCGGCGAGCTTGCCGATGGTCGTGGTCTTGCCGGTGCCGTTGACGCCGACCACCAGAATGACATGCGGCTTATGCGACAGGTCGAGCTCCAGCGGCATGGCGACATGGGCCAGCACCTTCTCCACCTCGGCCGCCATGATGGTGCGGACATACGCGTCGGAGACATCCTTGCCGTAGCGGCTGGCAGCGAGGGCATCGGTGACGCGCAAGGCTGTTTCCATGCCCAGATCGGCACGGATCAGCACGTCCTCCAGATCCTGCAGCGTCTCCTCGTCGAGCTTGCGCTTGGTGAAGACGCCGGCGATGTTGCCGGTGAGTTCTTTCGAGGAGCGGGCAAGCCCGTCGCGCATGCGCTGGAACCAGGAGCGTCGCGGCGCCGGTTCGGGCGCCTTTTGCGGCTCGGCTTTCTGCTCGACCTTTCTGGTGACGGTGACTTTGCCGACTGACGGTGTCGGCTGTGGTGTCGGCGGAAAACCCGGTTCAGGCATGGGCGCAACCCCCGCCGTGGCAGCCCGGACTTCGACCGGCGCGGGTGTGGCTTCGACCGGAGTGCGCTTTACCTCCCCCTCGATGGGGGAGGTCCCAAGCGAAGCTTGGGGGTGGGGGTGATTTGCGCTGGCGTCAGCGCTGTCACCCCACCGCGCCGCTTCGCGTCGACCCTCCCCATCGAGGGGAGGGTGGGTCGCCTCGTCCTTCTCCCCGTGGCTATACGGGGAGAAGGTGCCGGCAGGTGGATGAGGGGCGGCGCTGACCTCTGAGGTAGGCTGTGCGGGAGGCGCGGACGGTTGCGGCACTTCGATCGGGGCGGCCGGTTCTGCGGGAGTCTCGGCAGGCGTCGGCACTTCGACGGGAGCGGGCTCCAGCTGCGGTTCCGGACGCGATGGTTCGATCTCCGGCTCGGCCGGCGCCGGCGGCACTTCTTGGGGCTGCGGCTCGGGAGCCGGCTCCGGAACGGCTGGCGGCGCAGGAACTTCTTCCGGTGCAGGCGGCTCGGGTATCTCCGGCTCAGGCTGCGGTTCTTCTACCGGCGCGGGCTCCGGCAACGGTTCCGGCTCGGATGGGACGACCGGTTCCGGCGCGGGCGGGATGGTCGGCGTGGGTTCGGGCTTCGGTTCTTCTGGCGCCGACTGCGGCGCAGGCTTTACCTCCCCCTCGATGGGGGAGGCCCCAAGCGAAGCTTGGGGGTGGGGGTGAGTGGCGTCGGCGTCGGCGCTCTCACCCCTCCCCGCCACTTCGTGGCGACCCTCCCCATCGAGGCGAGGGTGGGGCGTCGGCGGCTCGGGCTCCTCGCGCTTCAAGAACTCCGGAACGACCTGCTCGGCCGCCGGCTTCAGCGCCTCAAGCGCATCCCATTTGATCGGCGGCAGGGGAGCGGTTTCGTCGATGCGCTCCTCGACGACTTCCTTCTTGCCGAACGAAAATATGTTCTTGAAAAAACCGGCCATGCTTCAATCGTCTCAGGCGGCGCAGGCAGTGAGGGGCGAGGCTATCAGGCGCGCGCCGTCATGGCCGGTGATGTCTGCCTCGACGATCTCGCCCGGCGCGCCCGTGTCGAGCGCCGCAAGCGTGAACCCTTCGGTGCGGCCGAGGCCGTCGCGCTCGACCAGGATCGACTGGCGCGTTCCCGGGAGTGACGACAAATGGCGGCGATACGCAGCCTCACCAGCGGCGCGCAGCTGGGCCGCGCGCTGCTTGACCAATTCGCGGCGGACCTGCGGCATGCGCGCGGCGGGCGTGCCTTCGCGCGGCGAAAACGGGAAGACATGCAGGTGCGTCAGCCCACATTCCTCGACGATCTTTATCGAATTCTGAAACATTTCCTCGGTCTCGGTCGGGAAGCCGGCGATGATGTCGGCGCCGAAGACGATTGCCGGGCGCAATTTGCGCACATCTTCGCAGAAGCGGATCGACTGGTCACGCAAATGCCTGCGCTTCATGCGCTTCAGGATCATGTCGTCGCCCGACTGCAGCGACAGATGCAGATGCGGCATCAGCCTGGGTTCGGTGGCGATGGCGTCGAGCAGATCGTCGTCGGCTTCGATCGAATCGATGGAGGACAGCCGCAGCCGCTTCACATCAGGCACCTGCTTCAGGATGGTCTTCACCAGCTTTCCCAGCTTTCCCAGCTTCGGCGCGCCCGGCAGGTCGGCGCCGAAGCTGGTCATGTCGACGCCGGTCAGCACGATCTCGGCATAGCCGTTGCCGGCCAGACGCTTGACCTGCTCGACCACGGCGCCCATCGGCACCGACCGTGAATTGCCGCGCCCATAGGGGATGATGCAGAAGGTGCAGCGGTGGTCGCAGCCGTTCTGCACCTGCACGAAAGCGCGCGCCCGGCCCTCGATGGCGTCGACCATATGGCCGGCGGTCTCACGCACCGAGAAAATGTCGTTGACGCGTGCCTTCTCGGTGTCGTTGACGCCGAAATCCGGCAGCGCGCGGTAGGAGTTCGCCTTCAGCTTCTCCTCATTGCCGAGCACGAGGTCGACCTCGTCCATGGCGGCAAAATTCTGCGGTTCGGTCTGCGCGGCGCAGCCGGTGACGATGATGCGCGCCGCCGGGTTTTCGCGGCGGGCTTTGCGGATCGACTGCCTGGCCTGGCGCACCGCTTCCGAAGTGACGGCGCAGGTGTTGAAGATGATAGCCCCGCCTTTGAGCGCGCCGAGGCCGGCACTTTCGGCCTCGCGCCGCATCACCTCGGATTCATAGGTGTTGAGACGGCAGCCGAAGGTGACGACGTCTATGCCTTGGGAGTTGAGGCCCTTGGTATCGGCAAGTGCAGACATCAGGCCGCGCTTTCGGTGTCGCGGGCCCAGGTGCCGGTCGACGGATCGAAACTGCCGGAAAATTCCCATTCAGCGGCACCGGTCAGGATGACGTGGTCGTCGTCGCGCCATTCCACATGCAGCGAGCCGCCGCCGGGCGTCATCAGCGTAACGCTGCGGCCGGTGCGCCGGGTGCGGGCAGCGGCGACGACGGAAGCGCAAGCGGCCGAGCCGCAGGCCTTGGTCAGGCCGGCGCCGCGCTCCCAGGTGCGGATGATCATCGTCTCCGGCGACGTTACCTGGGCGATAGTGATGTTGGCGCGCTCGGGGAAGATCGGATGGTTTTCGAGCAGCGGGCCGAAACGCTCGAGTTCGTAGGACCAGACATCGTTTTCGACCCAGAAGATGGCGTGCGGGTTGCCCATCGAGAGAGCCGAAGGCGAATGGAGCACCGGCGCGTCGATGGGGCCGATCTGCAACTCGATCATGCGGGTGTCGCGGAATTCCTCAGCCAGCGGGATATCCTGCCAGCCGAAGCGCGGCGTGCCCATGTCGACCGAGATGGTGCCGTCGGCATGTTCGACGGCGTTGAGGATGCCGGCGCGGGTCTCGAAGGTGAAAGTCTTCTGGCCGGTTTCGGCGGCCAGCGCCTGGACGACACAGCGCATGCCGTTGCCGCAGGCCTGCGCGCCCGAGCCGTCGGAATTCAAGATGTCGATGTAAAAGGCGGTGCCCGGCGTGCGCGAATCGTGGATCGCCATGATCTGGTCGAACCTGGTCGCCGCATCGGCGTTCAGCGCGACAGCCGACGCCGCCGTGACCCTATCGGCACGGCCACGCATGTCGGCGACGATGATTTCGTTGCCGATGCCGTTCATCTTGGCGAAGGGGGCAGTGCCTGCCATGATCTGAGGTAATTCCTGTACGTTTCGCCGCTATATGGCGGAAACGGGCGGGAATTACCAGTGTGGGCTGCGTCTAGGTTACCGCGAAAACGCCGAGTACGATCAGCAGGAAGATGACGAGAACGATGCCGATCAGCAGGCGCGCGCCGGTGGCGGCGGCACCGGCCAGCGCCGGCATGCCGAGCAGGCTGGCGGCGGCAGCAACGATCAGAAGAATGATGATCCATTTGATCATGGACAATGCCTCGCAAATTGACTGGCCTGCAGCCGGCTTAAGAACGCATCTGCGGCGCTCTGGTTCCGTTGCCGCGAGGCTCTTTCCGACTGGGCGCGCTATTCGGCAATCTCGAAGTCGGTCGTGAAAGGCGCCGTCTTTGGCGAGTTCTCGTCGTGCATGAGGAAATCCGCGCGGTATTTGCCGGGGGGAACGCCATCCAGGGAGACGTTTAATTTGAAGAACATCTCTCGGTTATGCGAGCGCGAGGCGAGCTGGACCCGACCAAGCTTTTCGACGGTTCCCAGCTTCTCGCCCGACTGGGAAAGCACGGTAAGGTCAACGTAAAGCGCGATCTGGTTGTTGCCGAGCCCATCCGAGCCGTAGCCGTAACCGACCGGCTCCATATAAAGCACAATCTCTTCGCCCGGCTTGTAGACATGGTTCGGGCGCTCGGCGTAGGCGCCGAACCCGCTGGCCGACAGGATATGCTTCACATTTTGCACGCCAAGCGGCATCGCTTGCCACAGAGCGTCCTCGGCGCTGCGGAATTTGTCCAGCGCGCCGGCGCCATCACCCGCCTGCAGTGCCTTTTCGGCTTCAGCGGCGCGATCGGTGATTTCACCCGCGAAAGCGGCCGGCGTCGAAATTACCAGCGCGATCAAAACTGCCAAGATTGATTTCATCTGTTCCCCCTATTGCGATAGACAATCGGCTAAAATGGCAGTGCCGTAAACGGCCAAATGCAGACTCCAGCCGCGCTCGATCTCGGGAACGTCCCAAACCTCGCCCGGACGCAGGGCGCGAAACCGCTCACGCGCCAGGCCTTGCGCCTCAAGCGCTTCAGTCAGTTTTGCGCCGGCAGTTGCGCTCGACCGCCGATGCGCCGACCTGCTGCGGGCTCCGGTGCCGCTTTCGCAACCAATGTACCGGTTGGAACCGCGCTAGAGCGAAGACATGCCTTTTGTCCGCCAGCCATTTTGCGACAAATTTACAACAATTCGTGGTGCAAACCCTATTTTAACCATATCGGGTTGAAATTTCGCCACCTTCTCCATCTTGGTGAGGGGTGAGATTGTGCGGACGGCTTCCCCCCAGCCGGATCCGACGGAGGTTTGAATGATTTTTTCGAGAAGCGGGCTGATGGCCGTATCGCTGGCAGCGCTCGTTGCGAGCGGCTGTTCGACCTCGCGTTTTTCATCGATGGATGACCAGCAGCCCGCCCCGCTGCAGCCCGCGCCCGCCGGCACGGTGAGCGGAAGCCAACTGCCGCCCCCGGCAGCGCCGGGCACCACCGACCCATCGCAATTCCCGACCGCGCCGGCAGGCGCGCAGGTCGCCTCGCTGCCGCCGGACGGATCGGCGCCGGCCGGAGCCTCCGACCTTACCGCTGCGAGCGTTGCCGGCGTCTGGAACGCCAGCGTGTCCGGACAGAGCTGCAAGGTGGCGACGCCGCAGACCAAATTCGGCGCCGGCTTCCGCGCCGGGCCGCTGCATTGCCCGCCGCCCATCGACGGCATCAAATCGTGGAACGTCGCCGGCAAGCAGCTGACGCTCTATGACGAGAATGGCGGCACGCTGGCGCGGCTCTATTCCTCGGGCGGTTCGAAATTCGACGGCCAGACTACCAACGGCTTGCCGATATCGCTTACAAGGTAGGCAGGGTATGCTGATATTCAGGTGAGGCCGGCCTGCGAACGGCGGCTTCCTGCGCTTCCGGTGCGTACTTAAGTACGCTCCGCTCCGGTTCTCAGGAGCCACCATTCTCGGCTCGGCCTGACCTGAACCTCAACACACCCTGATCTTTCCTGGAGCAATCCGCTCAAAGTAAGCGACGTGACCGATGCATCTGCGTGACGGCCTCCAGACCCATGCGACCGTCAGGCAGCGCTACGACCATCTGGTCGCAACCGGCGCCATCGAGCGCGATCCTGCGCAGGAGCGCATCGCCGCCGCGCTCGACCGGCTGACCGACGAGATCTCGGTCAAGCGGCTGGCGCACAAGTCGAGCGCGCTCGGCTGGCTGTTTGCCCGCAAGCGCGAGACGCGCGAGGTCGTCAAGGGCCTCTACATTCATGGCGGCGTCGGTCGCGGCAAGACCATGCTGATGGATATGTTCTTCGAGCTGTTGCCGGTCAGGCGCAAGCGCCGCGTTCATTTCAACGACTTCATGGCCGATGTGCAGGACCGCATCCAGAAGCACCGGCAGGCGCGCAAGAACGGCGACGTCAAGGAGGACGACCCGATCCCGCCGGTCGCGCTTCAGCTTGCCGAACAGGCCTGGGTGCTGTGCTTCGATGAGTTTTCGGTCACCGACATTGCCGATGCGATGGTCCTGTCGCGGCTGTTTTCGGCGCTGTTCGCCAATGGCGTGGTTCTGGTCGCCACGTCGAATGTCGCGCCGCAGGACCTTTATCGCGACGGGCTGAACCGCCAGCTCTTCCTGCCCTTCATCAGCATTCTCGAGCGCCACGCCCATGTGCTGACGCTTGATGCCGACAAGGACTACAGGCTGGAAAAGCTCGCCCGCACGCCGGTCTATGTCACGCCGGCGGATGCCGAAGCCGATCGTATGCTCGACGAAGCCTGGCAGGCGATGACGCACGGGGCGGCAACGGCCGAGACCGCGCTGACGCTCAAGGGGCGGCAGGTGAGAATACCGGCTGCTGCCGGCAATGCGGCGCGGTTTTCCTTCGCCGACCTCTGCGAGAAGCCGCTCGGCGCGCGCGATTTTCTGGCCATTGCCGGCCGCTTCTCGACCGTCTTCATCGATCACGTACCGGTGCTGGGCGAAGGCAAGCGCAACGAGGCCAAGCGCTTCATCCTCCTGATAGACACGCTCTACGATCATCACACGCGGCTGGTGGTAAGCGCCGATGCCTCGCCCCCTGAGCTCTATACGGCCAGGCGCGGCAACGAGGTGTTCGAATTCGAGCGCACGGCCTCGCGGCTGATCGAGATGCAAAGCCGCGACTGGCTGGAGGACTGGGCGGAACGGCAAAAGGCGAAGGCGGAAGTGCAGGTCTGAGGGTTCGAAGAGGTCATTATGTAGTGATCCTTCGCGCCCCCCTCTGTCCTGCCGGACATCTCCCCCACACGGGGGGAGATTGGCGGTTTCGGCGCTCCGCTCATTCCTGCGGCCATTGGAGATTGGCGAAAGGTCGCGTGACGTCCGATCTCCCCCCTCGTGGGGGAGATGCCTGGCAAGGCAGAGGGGGGCGCTGTCCCGCCGACGCCTAAAGGTCATACGCATACATTACAAACGCCTCCGCCTGGCCATGCTCCTCCCTGCGTTTTTCATAAAGCCCGCGCGATGGAACATTGTCCGGCTCGGTTCCAACACAGGCTTCGCCGCAACCTTTGCTCGCGGCCGAGCGCGAACATCGCGTCGAGCATTTTTCGCGCGATGCCTTGGCGCTGGTAGGCGGGTGAGACGCCGACTTCGTCGATGTAGAGTCCGTTGATCTTGTCGGGATGGCGGTGGATGATTGTGGGGCATTGGTCGACGACGCCGTCGGCCAATGCCACGATCATGAGATGACCTGATGATGAGGCGAGGTAGGCAGCAAGCCTGTCTGCCCGGACCGGTTCATCGAACACGTCTTCGGCGATGCGCTTCACAAGGGCGTCATCGCCTGGATATAGTCTTCTGATTTCCGCGTTCATTGTGTAAAATCTCCCAAGCTGGCCTACAAACTTTGACGTTTACGTAAGTCCCAATGTTTCTAACCGATTGAAATCATTCACTCGAAAATAATCGATTGAATATATATTCCACCGGGGCTACTGGATGCGGCGAAATCTAGCTGAGACCATAGCATTCCGGCCTCTTCCTCGACGCCGTCAACAGATCGCCAGGGATTTTGGGCGTCGTCACAGACAAAGGGAAAATTTCCTCACATGGCACGCAACAAGATAGCGCTCATCGGCTCCGGCATGATCGGCGGCACGCTCGCTCACATGATCGGCCTCAAGGACCTCGGCGACGTGGTGCTGTTCGATATTGCCGAGGGCATCCCGCAAGGCAAGGGGCTCGATATCGCGCAGTCTTCGCCGGTCGATGGTTTTGACTCCCGGCTGACCGGCGTCAATGATTATGCCGGGATCGAGGGCGCCGATGTCTGCATCGTCACTGCCGGCGTGCCGCGCAAGCCGGGTATGAGCCGCGACGATCTGCTGGGCATCAACCTCAAGGTCATGGAACAGGTCGGCGCAGGGCTGAAGAAATACGCGCCCAAGGCTTTCGTCATCTGCATCACCAACCCGCTCGACGCCATGGTCTGGGCGCTGCAGAAGTTTTCCGGCCTGCCCAAGACCCATGTCGTCGGCATGGCCGGCGTGCTCGACAGCGCGCGCTTCCGCTATTTCCTGGCCGAGGAGTTCAAGGTCTCGGTCGAGGACGTCACCGCCTTCGTGCTCGGCGGCCACGGTGATTCCATGGTGCCGATGATCCGCTACTCCACGGTTTCGGGCATTCCGTTGCCGGACCTCATCAAGATGGGCTGGACCTCGAAGGAAAAGCTCGACCAGATCGTGCAGCGCACCCGCGACGGCGGCGCCGAGATCGTTGGCCTCTTGAAGACCGGCTCGGCCTTCTACGCGCCGGCGGCTTCCGCAATTTCGATGGCCGAATCCTATCTCAAGGACAAGAAGCGCGTGCTGCCTTGTGCTGCGCATCTCTCGGGCCAGTATGGCGTCAAGGGCACCTATGTCGGCGTTCCCGTGGTCATCGGCGCCGGCGGCGTCGAGCGCATCATCGAGATCGACCTCAACAAGGCCGAGCAGAAGATGTTCGACGCTTCGGTGGCGACGGTGCAGGGCCTGACCGAGGCCTGCGTCAAGATCGCCCCGCATCTCGCCTCGAAATAATCCTCCGGAGACCATCCAGATGAACATCCATGAATATCAAGGCAAGGCGCTGCTGAAGAGCTTTGGCGCGCCGGTGGCCGAAGGCGTGCCGGTGTTCAAGGCAAGCGAAGCGGAAGCCGCGGCACAAGCGCTGCCCGGCCCGCTCTATGTGGTGAAGAGCCAGATCCACGCCGGTGGCCGCGGCAAGGGGAAGTTCAAGGAACTGTCGCCCGACGCAAAGGGCGGCGTGCGGCTGGCTAAGTCGGTTGCCGAAGTCGTTGCCAACGCCAATGAGATGCTCGGCCACACGCTGGTGACCAAGCAGACCGGCCCCGCCGGCAAGCAGGTCAACCGTCTTTATATCGAGGACGGCGCCGACATCGAGCGCGAGCTTTATCTGTCGATCCTGGTCGACCGCTCGGTCGGCCGCATCGCTTTCGTCGTCTCGACCGAGGGCGGCATGGACATTGAAGGCGTCGCCCACGACACACCGGACAAGATCATCACCCGCGCCATCGATCCGCTGGCCGGCGTGACGACCATCGACGTCGACATATTGGTGGAAGCGCTGGGACTAAACGGCGATGCCGCCAAGGATGCCGGCACGCTGTTCCCGATCCTCTACAAGGCCTTTGTCGAGAAGGACATGAGCCTGCTCGAGGTCAACCCGCTGATCGTGATGAAAAACGGCCGCCTGCGCGTGCTGGACGCCAAGGTGTCGTTCGACAACAACGCGCTGTTTCGCCACCCCGAACTGATGGAATTGCGCGACACCACCGAAGAGGACGAGAAGGAGATCGAGGCGTCGAAATACGACCTCGCCTATGTCGCGCTCGACGGCAATATCGGCTGCATGGTCAATGGCGCCGGCCTCGCGATGGCGACGATGGACATCATCAAGCTCTACGGCGCCGAGCCCGCCAACTTCCTCGATGTCGGCGGCGGCGCGTCGAAGGAGAAGGTGACGGCGGCGTTCAAGATCATCACTCGGGATCCGGCGGTCAAAGGCATCTTGATCAACATCTTCGGCGGCATCATGAAGTGCGACATCATTGCCGAGGGCGTGATTGCCGCGGTCAAGGAAGTCGGTCTGGAAGTGCCGCTGGTGGTGCGCCTCGAAGGCACCAATGCCGAACTCGGCAAGAAGATCATCAACGACAGCGGCCTCAACGTGGTGTCGGCCGACGATCTCGACGACGCAGCCAAGAAGATCGTGGCGGCGGTGAAGGGCTGAAGGCGAATGCCTCCGCGCAAGATAAACCTGGTCGAGGCGGCGGATCGAACGATCACCAAGGTCTTCGATCCGCATATCGCCGGCGACGTCAATGACAGCCAGGCGAAGGTCGCCAAGTTCGGCGGGACCTTCGACTGGCACGCGCATGAGCATGAGGACGAAGCCTTCCTCGTCCTGCGGGGCAGGATCGCCATCGATTTCCGTGACGGTCCGGTCGAACTCGGCGAGGGTGATTTCATCGTCGTGCCGAAGGGCGTCGAGCACCGGCCGCGCTCGCTGACCGCCGAGCCGGTGGTGCTGATGTTCGAGCCGGCAACGACGCTCAACACCGGCAACGCCAAGAGCGACCTCACCGTCTCCGACCTGAAGCGGCTCTGACCATGAACGCGTTCTCCTCGCTCTCGGCCGATCACCAGCGCCTGCAGGCACTCGTCGGCGCGTGGCGCGGCGAGGAAGAGGTGGCGGAAACGCAATGGGCCGATGGCGGACCGGCGACGTCGGAGGTGCTGACAGAGCCACAGTTCGGCGGCCTGTTCGTGGTCCAGCGCTATCGCCAGCGCCGCGACGGCACGGTCTCGTTTGGCTCGCACAGCGTGTTCGGCTTCGACCAGCCAAACAGGCTCTTCACCATGCACCAGTTCGACTCCATGGGTTTTGTGCCGGCCACGCCGGCCACAGGAACGTGGAACGGCGATGAGCTGGTCCTGGAGCGGTCGTCGCCGCGTGGCTCAGCGCGCGTGACCTATATTTTCGACAATGCCGATGCCTACCGGATGCGACTGCATTTCAAACCTGCCGGCAGCGACAGCTGGCAAGACATGGTGAGCGGCGTCTACCGGCGCGTTTCGCCTTCCTCGATCAACGGTTTTTAGAAAAGGGCTCCGATGTCCATTCTCATCGACAAGAACACCAAGGTGCTGGTTCAGGGCCTGACCGGCAAGACCGGCACGTTCCATACCGAACAGGCTTTGGCCTATCACGGCACCAAGATGGTGGGTGGTATCCATCCCAAGAAGGGCGGCGAGACCTGGACCGGCGCCAAGGGCGAAAACCTGCCGATCTTCGCCTCGGTCGCCGAGGGCAAGGAAAAGACCGGCGCCAACGCCTCGGTCGTCTATGTGCCGCCGACGGGCGCCGCCGAAGCCATCCTCGAAGCCATCGAAGCCGAGATCCCGCTGATCGTCTGCATCACCGAAGGCATTCCGGTGATGGACATGGTCAGGGTCAAGGCGCGGCTCGACCGCTCGACCTCGCGGCTGATCGGCCCGAACTGCCCTGGTGTGCTCACCCCCGACGAATGCAAGATCGGCATCATGCCCGGCAACATCTTCCGCAAAGGTTCGGTCGGCGTTGTTTCGCGCTCGGGAACGCTTACCTATGAGGCAGTGTTCCAGACCACAAATGTCGGCCTCGGCCAGACGACCGCCGTCGGTATCGGCGGCGACCCCGTCAAAGGCACCGAGTTCATCGACGTGCTCGAGATGTTCCTCGCCGACGACGAGACCAAGTCGATCATCATGATCGGCGAGATCGGCGGTTCGGCCGAGGAAGACGCCGCGCAGTTCCTCAAGGACGAGGCCAAACGCGGCCGCAAAAAGCCGATGGCGGGCTTCATCGCCGGGCGCACCGCGCCGGCCGGTCGCACCATGGGCCATGCGGGCGCGGTCATCTCCGGCGGCAAGGGCGGCGCGGAAGACAAGATCGCGGCGATGGAATCGGCCGGCATTAAAGTATCGCCATCGCCGGCGCGTCTGGGCACGACGCTGGTCGAGGCGATCAAGGCCAAGTGAGTAGCGAGTAGTGAATAGCGAATAGGGAAAAGAGAGTAACGGCGCGACCCGGAAAAAATCCCTACTCGCTATTCGCTACTCACTATTCGCTTTTGAAAAGGAGACGGAGCCAGGCTCCGCAGACAAAAATGGCAAGACAAGATCAGGCCAACGACCAATTTTCGCTCACCTCTTTCCTGTATGGCGGCAATGNGCAGACAAAAATGGCAAGACAAGATCAGGCCAACGACCAATTTTCGCTCACCTCTTTCCTGTATGGCGGCAATGCCGACTATATCGACGCGTTGTATGCCTCCTATGAGGATGATCCAGAGTCAGTAAACCCCGAATGGCAGGATTTCTTCGCCGGGCTGAAGGACGACGCCGGCGATGTGCGCAAGAACGCCAAGGGCGCTTCCTGGGCAAAGCCGTCCTGGCCGCTGCAGGCCAATGGCGAACTGGTGTCGGCGCTGGACGGCAATTGGGGCATCGTCGAGAAGCATCTGGAAAAGAAGGTCAAGGACAAGGCGGTCACCAATGGCGTCGTGCTATCGGATGCCGACGTGCATCAGGCGACGCGCGATTCGGTGCGCGCCATCATGATGATCCGCGCCTTCCGCATGCGCGGCCATCTGCACGCCAATCTCGACCCGCTCGGCATCGCCAAGCCGCTTGAGGACTATAACGAGCTGTCGCCGGAAAATTACGGTTTTACCGCAGCCGACTACGACCGGCCGATCTTCCTCGACAATGTGCTCGGCCTCGAATTCGGCACCATCCGGCAGATGCTGGAGATCCTGACCCGCACCTATTGCTCGACGCTAGGTGTCGAGTTCATGCACATTTCCGATCCCGAGGAGAAGGCCTGGATCCAGGCGCGCATCGAGGGTGCCGACAAGGAGATTTCCTTCACCGCTACGGGAAAAAAAGCGATCCTGCAGAAGCTGGTCGAGGCCGAAGGCTTCGAGCAGTTCATCGATGTCAAGTACAAGGGTACCAAGCGCTTCGGCCTCGATGGTAGCGAAGGCCTGATCCCGGCGCTGGAGCAGATCATCAAGCGCGGCGGC
This sequence comes from Mesorhizobium sp. L103C131B0, assembly GCF_000502275.1. Lineage (NCBI taxonomy): Bacteria > Pseudomonadati > Pseudomonadota > Alphaproteobacteria > Hyphomicrobiales > Phyllobacteriaceae > Mesorhizobium > Mesorhizobium sp. L103C131B0. The sequence goes on from NZ_AYXC01000013.1 coordinate 68,675, forward strand.
CAGCTCGGCATGAAGGAGATCGTGCTCGGCATGGCGCATCGCGGCCGGCTGAACGTGCTGTCCCAGGTGATGGCCAAGCCGCACCGCGCCATCTTCCACGAGTTCAAGGGCGGCTCGGCCGCTCCTGACGAGGTCGAGGGCTCGGGCGACGTCAAGTACCATCTCGGCGCCTCGTCGGACCGCGAATTCGACGGCAACAAGGTGCATCTGTCGCTGACCGCCAATCCCTCGCATCTGGAAATCGTCGATCCGGTTGTGATGGGCAAGGCGCGCGCCAAGCAGGACTATCTGTTCGGCCGCAGCCGCGAGGAGATCGTGCCGCTGGAAGAGCGCGCCAAGGTGCTGCCGCTGCTTCTGCATGGCGATGCCGCCTTTGCCGGCCAAGGTGTGATTGCCGAAATCCTCGGCCTGTCGGGGTTGCGCGGCCACCGCGTCGCCGGCACTCTGCATTTCATCATCAACAACCAGATCGGCTTCACCACCAATCCGCGCTTCTCGCGCTCGTCGCCCTATCCGTCCGACGTCGCCAAGATGATCGAGGCGCCGATCTTCCACGTCAATGGCGACGACCCGGAAGCGGTGGTGCATGCCACCAAGGTGGCGATCGAATTTCGCATGAAGTTCCACAAGCCGGTGGTGGTGGACATGTTCTGCTATCGCCGCTTCGGCCACAATGAGGGCGACGAGCCAGCCTTCACCCAGCCGATCATGTACGCCAACATCCGCAACCACAAGACGACGGTGCAGATCTATGGCGAGCGGCTGATCGCCGAGGGCCACATCAGCCAGGCCGAACTCGACAAGATGAAGGCCGACTGGCGCGCCCATCTGGAATCCGAATGGGAAGTCGGCCAGCACTACAAGCCTAACAAGGCCGACTGGCTGGACGGTGCCTGGTCCGGCCTGCGCACCGCCGACAACCAGGACGAACAGCGCCGCGGGAAAACCGCGGTGCCGGTCAAGGTGCTGAAGGACATCGGCAAGAAACTGACCGAGGTGCCGAAGGGTTTCGAGGCGCACAAGACCATCATCCGCTTCCTCGAAAACCGCCGCCAGGCGATCGACTCCGGCGAAGGCATCGACTGGTCGACGGCCGAGGCGCTGGCCTTCGGCGCCATCCTGCTCGACGGCAATCCGATCCGGCTCTCCGGCCAGGATTCAGAACGGGGCACCTTCTCGCAGCGCCATTCCGTGCTCTACGACCAGAAGGACGAGACCCGCTACATCCCGCTCAACAATCTGTCGGCGGCACAGGCCGGCTACGAAGTCATCAACTCGATGCTGTCGGAAGAGGCGGTGCTTGGCTTCGAATATGGCTACAGCCTGGCCGAGCCGAAGGCGCTGACGCTCTGGGAAGCGCAGTTCGGCGATTTCGCCAACGGCGCCCAGGTGGTGTTCGACCAGTTCATCTCGTCGGGCGAGCGCAAGTGGCTCAGAATGTCAGGCCTGGTATGCCTGCTGCCGCATGGCTATGAAGGCCAGGGTCCGGAGCATTCTTCGGCCCGGCTCGAGCGCTTTCTGCAGCTTTGCGCCGAAGACAATATGCAAGTCGCCAACTGCACCACGCCGGCCAACTACTTCCACATATTGCGCCGGCAGCTGAAGCGCGACTTCCGCAAGCCGCTGATCCTGATGACGCCGAAATCGCTGCTGCGCCACAAGCGGGCAGTGTCGACGCTGCCGGAGATTTCGGGCGAAAGCTCGTTCCACCGGCTTTTGTGGGACGATGCCCAGCTGCTGCAGAACCAGACGATCAAGCTCACCAAGGATTCCAAGATCCGCCGCGTCGTGCTGTGCTCGGGCAAGGTCTATTACGACCTGTACGAGGAACGCGAGAAGCGCGGCATCAACGACATCTATCTCTTGCGCGTCGAACAGCTCTATCCGTTCCCGGCCAAGGCGCTGATCACCGAACTGTCGCGTTTCCGTAATGCCGAGATGGTGTGGTGCCAGGAAGAGCCCAAGAACATGGGCGCCTGGTCGTTCATCGATCCGTATCTGGAATGGGTGCTGGCGCACATCGACGCCAAGCATCAGCGGGTGCGCTACACCGGACGTCCTGCGGCGGCATCTCCGGCGACCGGGTTGATGTCGAAGCATTTGGCGCAGCTCGCCGCCCTGCTCGAAGACGCGCTTGGCGAATAGAGCAATTCCAGGAAAAGTGTGAGCGGTTTTCCGTCCGGAATTGCGTAAAACATAAAGACAGAACTCGGCACACAGAACAGACAGAGAAGAAACGGAACAGGCACAATGGCTACCGAAATCCGCGTTCCCACTCTCGGCGAATCCGTCACCGAGGCGACCATCGGCAAGTGGTTCAAGAAGGTCGGCGATGCCATTGCCGTCGACGAGCCGCTGGTCGAGCTCGAAACCGACAAGGTGACGGTGGAGGTGCCTGCTGCCGCCGCCGGCACGCTGGGCGAGATCACCGCCAAGGAAGGCGAGACCGTTGGCGTCGGCGCGTTGCTGGGTTCGATCTCGGCAGGCGTCGCCACGGCCGCCCCGGCGTCCAAGCAGGAGACCAAGCCGCAAGCGGTGTCGCAGGCTTCGAGCCCGGACGCAGCGCACACGACCAGGCAGGCTGCGGCTGAGACCGCCAAGATAGCCGGCGACGCCGGGCCGGTCGAGCCGCGCACCATGCCGCCGGCGCCAGCTGCCGCGAAGCTGATCGCCGAGAACAATCTGTCGGTCGACCAGGTTTCCGGGTCGGGCAAGCGCGGCCAGGTGCTGAAGGGCGATGTGCTCGACGCGATTTCCAAGGGCGCGCCGTCGCAGCCGGCCGAAATTCCGAAGGCCGCACCGGCTCCGGTCGCTGTGCGTGCGCCGTCTTCGGGCGACGATGCGTCGCGCGAGGAGCGCGTGCGCATGACCAAGCTGCGCCAGACCATTGCGCGCCGGCTGAAGGAAGCGCAGTCGACCGCCGCCATGCTGACCACCTTCAACGAGGTCGACATGTCGGCGGTGATGGCGCTCAGGACCAAGTACAAGGACATCTTCGAGAAGAAGCATGGCGTGAAGCTCGGCTTCATGGGCTTCTTCACCAAGGCGGTTACGCACGCATTGAAGGAAATCCCCTCGGTCAATGCCGAGATCGACGGCACCGACATCATCTTCAAGAACTATGCCCATATCGGCGTTGCCGTCGGCACCGAAAAGGGTCTCGTCGTGCCAGTGGTGCGCAATGCCGACCAAATGTCGATTGCCGAGATCGAGAAGGATATCGGCCGGCTGGGCATCGCCGCGCGTGACGGCAAGCTCTCGGTCGCCGACATGCAAGGCGGCACGTTCACGATCTCCAACGGCGGCGTCTACGGCTCGCTGATGTCGACGCCGATCCTCAATGCGCCGCAGTCCGGGATTTTGGGCATGCACAAGATCCAGGACCGGCCGGTCGTGGTCGGCGGCCAGATCGTGATCCGGCCGATGATGTACCTGGCGCTGAGCTACGATCACCGTATCGTCGACGGCAAGGAAGCCGTGACCTTCCTGGTCCGCGTCAAGGATAGCCTGGAGGATCCCGAACGGCTGGTGCTTGATTTGTGATCGGAGCTGATCCGTCATGAGCGGCTGGCTGGCGCGGTTTGGGTTCAAGCTCGGTCGAGTAGCGGGTAGCGTATTGAGGCGTTCCCGGCCGGCGGCTTCCGCCGCCATCTCTCCGCCGGCCACATCGACTGAATGGGATTCGGCGCCGGCGAGCAGCAATCTCGGTGTCTTCGCTCTCAGCGAAGCCGAAATGGCGGAGCGGAAGATCATCGTCACCGCGATCGGTGAGCTTGAGCTACCGACCGGCGAAATCATCGCTTGCGATCCACTGATTACCGGGCTGGAACGGCCTGTGTTTAGCCGTAAGGTCAGGCCGGGATGCTATCCAGTCACGTTGCTTGAGGCGCAAGGCCGTGTTGCTGCAGCGGTATTGCGGTTTGGCACTGGCTTGCCGGTGCGGTGGGAGTTGGCTGCCTTCGTCCGCGACGTCGGCACATCGTCCTGGAAGTCTGGATTTATTGTCGATGATAATGTTGCTTCGTTCATGGACAAGTCGGTTCTGACGCTGATGTCCGAGCAGGAGGAACTCGACAGCTATCTTGCTGACGTTGCATGCTCGTTCGACAAGTTCCGCATGGATAATCCGGTTGATGGAAATCCGCTTAATATAGCCATGTTCGACACTGGCTTCGGTGATGGGAACTATTATTCCTTCTGGGGACTGGATGCGGCCGGCGAGCCGCTGGTCTTGATGACCGATTTCGAGGTGCTCGAAAACGCCGACGGCCGCGAGAGCAGCCCGAGCAATTCATGACAAACATCGCTTCGCCAATGATCGGATTTATGGCCGGGCTGGCTGTTCTCGCAGCGGGTTACGAGGCGCATGCCGCCTGCCCGCTGGCGCTTGCTGTCTATGGCGATGCCGAAAGCGAGGCCGGCATTGACCGGTGACGAGCTTGCCGGCTGCACGGTGTGGCAGGGTGTCGTCTACAGCGCCGACGACAAGGGCAACATCGCGCTCCTGGCGGCGGAAGGCACGGACGCGCCGCAGAGCCTGATCTTCCCCGATCTGGGTCCATCGTTGCAGATGTCGTCCGCCTTTGGCTCCATCGGTTTTTCGAAACTGCCGTGGGATGTGTTTTTGCTGAAAGGTTGCCAGGAATGAGCGCGGCGAAGAAAGTTCTTCTGGTCACCGGCGGCGGCCGCGGCATTGGTGCGGCCACTTGCCGGCTTGCGGCGAAGGCCGGCTACCGCGTCGCGGTCAACTATGCCGCAAACGAGGCCGCGGCCCAGGCGCTGGTCGCCGAGATCGAGGCCGGTGGCGGTGAAGCGATAGCGGTCAAGGGCGATGTCGGCGTCGAGGCTGACATCGTCGCCGTGTTCGAAGCCGTCGATAGCGCCTATGGCCGGCTCGACGCCCTGGTCAACAATGCCGGAATCGTCGACGTCAAGGCGCGTGTCGACGAGATGAGCCTGGCGCGGCTGGAGCGCATGATGCGCATCAATGTCATCGGCTCGTTTCTGTGCGCCCGCGAAGCGGTGCGGCGCATGTCGAGCAAGCATGGCGGCCAGGGCGGCGCCATCGTCAACATCTCGTCGGCTGCGTCGCTACACGGCTCGCCAGGCGAATATGTCGACTATGCCGCGTCCAAGGCGGCGATCGACACCTTCACGCTCGGACTGGCGCGCGAAGTCGCGACCGAAGGCGTGCGGGTCAATGCGATACGGCCGGGCATCATCGACACCGAGATCCACGCTTCGGGCGGCCAGCCGGACCGGGTCGAGCGGTTCCGCGACATGCTGCCGATGAAACGAGCCGGCACGGCGGATGAAGTCGCGCATGCCGTTCTCTATCTTTTGTCGGATGAAGCGTCCTACACGACGGGCGCAATCCTGAATGTAAGCGGCGGCCGCTGAGCCCCAAGCTAAGGGAAACGAACATGGCTTATGATGTCGTTATCATCGGGTCGGGACCGGGCGGCTATGTCTGTGCCATCAAGGCGGCACAGCTCGGGCTCAAGGTCGCGGTGGTCGAGAAGAACGCCACTTTCGGCGGCACCTGCCTGAACATCGGCTGCATCCCATCCAAGGCGCTGCTTTATGCCTCGGAGATGTTCGCCGAGGCCGGCCATTCCTTCGATGGGCTGGGCGTCGAGATACCGGCGCCGAAACTCAATCTGAAGAAGATGATGGCGCACAAGGACGCGACCGTTTCGGCCAACGTCAATGGCGTCGCCTTCCTGTTCAAGAAAAACAAGATCGATAGTTTCCGTGGCACCGGGAAGGTGGTTGCGGCCGGCAAGGTGTTGGTGACGGCTGAGGACGGCAAGGTCGAGGAGATCGAGACGAAAAATATCGTTATTGCCACGGGCTCCGATGTCGCCGGCATTCCCGGCGTCAAGGTCGACATCGACGAGAAGGTGATCGTATCGTCGACCGGCGCGCTGTCGCTGGAGAAAGTGCCTGGCCATCTGGTGGTGGTCGGCGGCGGCGTCATCGGGCTGGAGCTCGGCTCGGTCTGGGCGCGGCTCGGCGCCAAGGTCACCGTGGTTGAATTCCTCGACACCATCCTCGGCGGCATGGACGGCGAGGTTTCCAAGCAGTTCCAACGCCTGCTTTCGAAGCAGGGTTTCGAGTTCAAGCTCGGCGCCAAGGTGACCGGCGTTGCCAAGGCCAAGAAGGGCGCGACCGTCACCTTCGAACCGGTCAAGGGCGGGGCGGCCGAGACCATCGAGGCCGACGCGGTGCTGATCTCGACCGGACGCCGCGCATATTCGGACAGCCTTGGACTGAAGGAAGCCGGCGTCGAGGTCGACGAGCGCGGCCGGGTCAAGACCGACGGGCATCTCAGGACCAACGTGGCCGGCATCTACGCCATTGGCGACGTCATCGCCGGGCCGATGCTGGCGCACAAGGCCGAGGATGAAGGCGTGGCGGTGGCCGAGACCATTGCCGGCCAGGCCGGCCATGTGAATTACGACGTCATTCCGAGCGTCGTCTACACCAGCCCGGAAATCGCTTCGGTCGGCAAGACAGAGGAAGAGCTGAGGAAGGCCGGCATCGACTACAAGATGGGCAAATTCCCGTTCACCGCCAACGGCCGCGCGCGCGCCATGCTGCACACGGACGGCTTCGTGAAGATCCTCGCCGACAAAGCCAGCGACCGCGTGCTCGGCGTCCACATTGTCGGCTTCGGCGCCGGCGAGATGATCCATGAGGCGGCGGTGCTGATGGAGTTCGGCGGCTCCTCGGAAGACCTCGCCCGCACCTGCCACGCGCATCCGACAATGTCGGAAGCGGTCAAGGAAGCGGCGCTGGCGACGTTCTTCAAGCCGATCCATATTTAAGGAAACGCTGGAGGGACAGCACCCCCCTGTGGCCTGCCGGCCATCTCCCCCTCAAGGGGGGAGATTGGACTTCACCGCCGCGTCGCGAGCTTTCAAGTTTCTCACGTTTCTAACCCGGCGCTGTTCGTGAGACAGCCGATCTCCCCCTTGAGGAGAGATGTCCGGCAGCACAGAGGGGCGGTGAAGAAATCGCGACGCTCGCTGATAGGCACCCAAACAAAACGGCCCGCTTTTCAGCGGGCCGTTCTTGGCTGGAATCAAGATGCCAGATCAGTTGGCCAGATTACGGGCTCGGCGCCGGAGCGGGCGCGGGCGCCGGGGCTGGCGCAGGAGCCGGTGCGGGCGCAGGGGCTGGTGCGGGAGCCGGTTCGGCGGGCTTCATCGGCTCAGCCGGTGCAGGTGCGGGCGCCGGTGTGCTGGCTGCCGGCGGCTCTGCGGGCGCAGGATGTTCGCCGCTTCTGCCGAAAACATAGTACGCGACAATCGCAAGGATGACGACGACCAGCGCAATCAGCCAGCCGCTGCCACCACCCGACCTGGGCGCTGGATCGTTAGGGTTCGCCATAAAAGTGTCCTCCGTGGATGAAAAGCATCAATCAACACCCCTCAACGCGCAACCGTTGAACGGGTTCATACTAGGCCTTCAAATTGACGAACGCAGGAAAATTCTGATTCGCAACCGCTTGTTGGCCTGTATTTCCCCCGCAAAATCAATCACGAACGAGGTAGAACGAGCTTAGCTGGCCTTTTCCGCCAAAAATAGGGCCAACCACCTTCGCTTTGCGAATCAGTTGCGCACCGGACAGAGCCGGGCCTTACCTGATTCGGTATTCAAGACGGGTGCCGCTCAGTCGACGGCGATGACGGTATAGCCGGCTTTGCGAAAATCCTCGACCAGGCCTTCGGGGCCGGGAAGATGCATGGCGCCGACGGCCATGAAGGCGTTGCCCTTGGCCAGGATAGGTGCGGCATGGTCGGCCATGACCTTGTTGCGGTCGGTGATCATCGTCTGGTCGAATTCGGCGTAACCTGCGTCCTCGTCGTCGGGCGAGATCGAACGTAACAGCGGCCAGAAGGTGCCGGTATCGCCGCGCTGGTAAAGCACGATCATGGTTTCGTTGATGTCGTTGATCTTGTCGCCGAGCTTCAGGGTTTCGACCAGCCCCTTGATGTGGAACGCAAGCGGCAGCGAGGCCATGGCGTGCAGCTGGCTGGCGGCGGTCTCCAACCCTTCCACCGGCTTGCCCAAGGCCTTGGCGTCCTGCGCCAGCTTGACGTCCAGAACCGGTGCGCCGCCTGCCTGACGGGCGACCTCACAGACCGGCAGCGCGACCATGGCCGACAGCAGCCACGGCTTCATCTTGGAGACGCTCGCCGGCGGAATGCCGCGCGCATCGAGCCCTTTGTTCACCACCGCCGCATCCTCCGGCGACAACAGCGACGACAACGTCGTGTTGTCGGTGAACATCATCAGCTCGGGTTCCTTGAGCATGGCCTCCATCATCTTCTGCTTGTCGAGCACGTCGGTGGTCTCGATGATGATGGTGCCCGCAGCGTCATAGGCTTTCCTGGCTGCCGGCGGCAGAGTGGTCACGCGCGGGTCGGTCATGTGCATGGTGCCGAACAGGAAGGACGGCTTTTCGCCTGATTTCTCCAACTTCCACAACAGGCCCTTGCCGTTCAGCGTCGCTGCTGCTTCCGTCTCGATCCTGGCATAGGCGGCGGGGTCTTCCTTCTGCAGGGCCGATAGCAGATCGGCGCCGGCGCAGGCCGGGGCTTCGGCATGCGCCTTGCCCATGGCAAGCAGCAGCGCGACGAGAAAAGACAGGAATAACAGGGCGTTGAGCGCGACGAGCAGCTTCAGCGACACAAGGGCCGCGCGGTCGGCGATGGCAAGGGCGCTTTTCATGGTGCGGTTCTAGGACTGAAAAGCGGCGAAACGGTTAACCGGCGTGGGGAAATTGTCCTGGACTTATACAGTGTCACGCGCGGGGATGGGCAGATTCGTAGATCTCGAGCAGCCTTGCCGTGTCGACGCCGGTATAGACCTGCGTCGTCGACAGACTGGCGTGGCCGAGCAGTTCCTGGATGGTGCGCAGGTCGCCGCCGCGCCCGAGCAGATGGGTGGCGAAGGAATGGCGCAACGCGTGCGGCGTCGCGGTGTCGGGCAGGTTCAGCGCCGAGCGCAGCCTGGCCATGTCGCGCTGGACGATGGCCGGGTTGAGCGGCCCGCCCCGGGCGCCGCGAAACAGCAGGCCCTTGGGATCGAGATGGTAGGGACACAGTTTTCGGTATTCGGCGATTGCCCTGAGCGCCACCGGCAGCACCGGCACCAGCCGTGTCTTGCCACCCTTGCCGGTGACGCGCAGCACGGTGTCGGCTTCCGATGCCAGGTCGGCGGCGCTGAGGCCCAGCGCTTCGGAAATGCGCAGGCCCGATCCATAAAGCAGCGTCAGCACGGCGGCGTTGCGGGCGGCGATCCAGGGCTCTTCAGCCAGCTGGCCTTCCACCGACACGACATGTTTGGCATCGCTGGCGGTCAGCGGCTTGGGCAGCGATTTCGGCTGGCGCGGCGCGCGCAACGCAGCGGCACCGGCGGCATTGGCGAGACCGCGCCGTTCGAGGAAGCGCAGCAGCGAGCGGATGCCGGCGAGGCCGCGTCCGAGCGTGCGGGCGCCGGCGCCGGCGTTGCGCCGCGCGGCAAGAAAGCCGCGCAGATCGGCCGGGCGCAGAGTGGCGATGTCGGAAAGACCAGGCGAGCCGCCGCAATGCCCTGTGAGGAAATGCAGGAACTGGCGCGTGTCGCGCTCATAGGCTTCGACGGTCGCCGGCGCCAGCCGGCGCTCGCGCGCCAGCATCTTCAGCCAGCTTTCGCGCGCTGCCTGGAGGTCGGGTTTTGCCGGGATGAGAAATTCCTGCATGCCGCCATTGTCAGGCAGCCGGGTTAGGAAGCGGTGAAGAACCTGTCATTGAAATGGCCACGGGCGATCATTGAAATGACGCCGGTAGGGCGTTAGAGCAGGGCAAAGGATATCAGCCATGTCGAAGCCCCAGAACCCCGTGCAAATGGCCGTGATCGGCGCCGCCCACGGCATCAAGGGCGAATTGCGGGTGAAGACTTTCACTGGCGAGCCGATGGCGCTGGCCGATTATGGGCCGCTCTATGCCAAGGACGGCCGCGCCTTCCAGATCATCGACATCAGGCCCGCCAACACCGTCGTGGTGGTGCGCTTCAAGGGCATTGCCGACCGCAACGCCGCCGAGGCGCTGGCCGGAACCGAGCTGTTCGTCGACCGCTCGATGCTCCCCGACGATGGCGAGGAGGACGAATTCTACCACGCCGATCTCGTCGGACTTGAAGTCCGCGACGATAAGGACGCGGTCATCGGCAAGGTGGTGGCGGTGCATAATTTCGGCGGCGGCGACATTCTCGACGTCACGCTCGGCGGGCGCAAGGGCGTGCTGATCCCGTTCACCCAGGTCGCCGTGCCTCAGGTTTCGATCGCCGAAGGTTTTCTCCGCGTCGACCCGGCAGCCGCCGGCCTTGTCGAAGATGAGGATGGCGACGCGCCGCGCGAAGAAGATTTCGACACGAAGGGCCGACCGCGCGGGCCGAGCGAAGCCGGAGGCAACCGGTGACGTTCAAGGCGTCGGTGCTGACGCTCTATCCCGAGATGTTTCCGGGCGGGCTAGGCCTGTCGCTGGCCGGACGGGCGCTCGAAGTCGGGACATGGTCGCTGGAAGCTATCCAGATCCGCACCTTCGCCAGCGATCGCCATCACACCGTCGACGACACGCCGGCCGGCGGTGGCGCCGGCATGGTGATGCGCGCAGATGTGCTGGCCAAGGCGATCGACCACACGTCGCCGGCGGGCGATCCGCGGCCGCGTTTGCTGATGAGCCCGCGTGGAAAGCCGCTGACGCAGGCGCGCGTGCGCGAACTGGCTGGCGGGCCAGGCGCCGTCATCGTTTGCGGCCGGTTCGAGGGCGTCGACCAGCGGCTGATCGAGGCGCGTGGACTGGAAGAGGTCTCCATCGGCGATTTCATCCTGTCGGGCGGCGAGCCGGCGGCGCTTGTGCTGATCGACGCCGTTGTGCGGCTGTTGCCCGGCGTCATGGGCAATGCGGTGTCGGGCGAGGAAGAAAGTTTCGAGAACGGCCTGCTCGAACACCCGCATTACACGCGGCCACAGGAGTTCGAGGGCAGGCCGATCCCCGACGTGCTGGTCTCCGGCAACCACAAGAAGATCGCCGCCTGGCGGCGTGCGGAGTCCGAGAAGCTGACCAGGGAGCGCCGGCCGGATTTGCTCGCCGCTCAGCCCTTGGCAAAATAGTAGACGGCGAGAAACAGGCCGACGGCGATGACGAAGCCGCGTACTGCGTTTTGCGGCACGCGCTTGGCGATCCAGACGCCGGCATAGCCGCCGAGCGCGCCGCCGGGGATCATGACAATCGCCTGCGGCCAGGCGACGACGCCGCCGGAGACGAAGACCAATATGGCAACGGCGGCGATGACCACGGCCAGCATGTTCTTCAGCGCGTTCAGCCGGTGATAGTCGCCGGCTTGCGTCAGGCCGAGCGTCGCCAGCATCATCACGCCCATGCCGGCGCCGAAGAAGCCGCCATAGATGGCGGTGGTGAACTGTGCCAGCGAACCGGCCAGCGAGCCGACCGTGGCTTCATGCCCAGGCTTCGGCGCCGGTTTCAGCCACGGCCCGGCGGCGAACAAGGCGGTTGCGGCCAGCAGCAGCCACGGCACCAAGGCGCGGAACGACGGGTTGGAGAGCGCCAGCAGGATGAGCGCACCGGCCAGCGCACCCAAAGCCGAGATAAGACAGAGCAGCAGCGCGCCGCGCCAGAAATGCTTGATGTCGGTCCAGTAAGCCAGCGTCGAGGTGATGTAACCGGGAAACTGCGTCACCGAAGAGGTGGCGTTGGCGACGATCGGCGGCAGGCCGGCCAGCGTCATGGCGCCGAAGGTGATGAAGGTGCCGCCGCCGGCAACGGCGTTGACGGCGCCTGACAGAAAACCCGCGAGGAAGAGCAGGACTGCGTCGAAAACAGACATTGTGAGGCCGCCGGACAAGAGTGCTGCCCCCCGGATTAGGAAGCTTGAAGGGTCGGCGCAACCCCGCACTGGACGATTGCGTGGTGGCATGCGACCAAAAAAGACAGGGCCAAGGCGTGACAAAGCCTCGAAATAGCTGTATGTGCCCGCCCGTACTGGCGAGAAAAATCTCCCGGACCCGTCAACAATGACGGTGTAGTCGCCCCTGCCCAATGTTTCGAAGACAAGATGTCTCTGGACAAAAGGCATAGCCGAGCGGTCATAGGAACTGCAAGGCGAGTGTCGGACGCTCTGACTGTCGGAAGAACAAGAAGTGGATTACTGACATGGATATCATCCGTCAGCTCGAGGCCGAACAGGCCGCCAAGATCGAAGCCAAGCGCAAGCTTCCCGAATTCCAGCCCGGCGACACCGTGCGCGTCCAGGTCCGCGTGACCGAAGGCACCCGCACCCGCGTCCAGGCCTATGAGGGCGTCGTCATCGCCCGCGCCGGCGCCGGCTTCCAGGAAAATTTCACCGTCCGCAAGATCTCCTACGGCGAAGGCGTCGAGCGCGTGTTCCCGGTCTATTCGCCGATGGTCGAGGGCGTCGAGATCGTGCGCCGCGGCAAGGTGCGCCGCGCCAAGCTCTATTATTTGCGCGACCGTCGCGGCAAGTCGGCCCGTATTTCGGAAAACACCGGCGTGCGCGCCCGCAAGCTGAACGATGAGGAGCGCGACGCGCTGAACGCTGAGAAGGCCCGCATCGAGGCCGAGAAGATCGCCGCCGTGCAGGCGCTGGCAGCCGAGAAGGCCGCGCAGGAAGCCGCCGAGAAGAAGGCCGCCGACGAAGCCGCCAAGGCCGCCGACGAGGCTGCAAAGGCCGCGGAAGCGACCCCGGCCGAATAAGATCTCGACCAAGGATTTTGAAAAGGCGGCTTCGGCCGCCTTTTTTCGTTTCACCAGACTGTGAACGATTGCCGGCCGAGAGTTGCGCCACGGCTGTTGACTCGAATTATCTTGTACACTAAATGATCGTATACAAAGCAAATGGAGAACTGACATGGCACTCTACACCACACAGGCTCGCGTCACCGGCGGCCGCGCCGGCCACGGCGAGACCAGCGACGGCCTGCTGAAGGTCGACCTCGCTTTGCCGAAGGAGCTCGGCGGACAGGGTGGCGCCACCAATCCCGAGCAGCTGTTCGCGGTCGGCTATGCCGCCTGCTTCGAAAGCGCCATCCGCTTCGTCGCGCGCAAGCAGAAGCTGCCGCTGGACGATGCGGCGGTGAGCGCCACCGTCAGCCTGCTTCCCAATGGTGAAGGCTTCAAACTTGGTGTCGCACTGGCCGCGGAGACCAAAGGCCTTGATCAGGCGGCGGCGGAAGCGCTTGTATCGGCAGCGCATCAGATTTGCCCCTATTCCAATGCGATTAAAGGCAATATCGAGGTGGCGCTTTCGACCGTGGCGCTTCCGGCAAAGGCAGCATGACGACGAAGACCGAAACCAGGGCCAGCGAAGTCCCGGCGGACACCGCCGGGAAGATCGCCGTTCCGCGCCTCGACCAGCAGCTCTGCTTCGCGCTCTATTCGGCCAGCGGGCTGATGACCAAGCTCTATCGGCCGCTGCTTGACCCGCTCGGCCTGACCTATCCGCAATATTTGGCGATGCTGGCGCTGTGGCAGCATGCGCCGAGCACGGTCGGCGAACTCGGCGAGGCGCTGGGGCTGGATTCGGCGACATTGACGCCTCTGCTCAAGCGGATGGAAGCGGCTGGTCTCGTCACCCGCCGTCGCGATCCGGCCGACGAGCGCCGCGTGCTGGTCGAACCGACTGCCAAGGGCCAGGCGCTGCGCGCCCGCATCAAGGACGTATCCGCAGGCCTTGCCTGCGCCATGCCGCTGGAAGTCGAGGAGCTGAAGTCGCTGCACCGGACCTTGACCGGATTTGTCGCCAAGCTGCGTGAGGCTACGTCACCATCCTGATCCGTCATCTGACGGGTTCCCGTGTCCAGGAGGGGCCTGGTTTGCCGGCGGCGCAATCACGGAATAAATTCCGACCACGGGGCGTTCTAAAACCGCGTTGGTTGAAGGCATTGGAATCCGCTTTCACCGGACGCTGAGCACCGGACCGGCTTGCAAGCCGTCTGCGGACGGCTAAAGTCGCGCCTGGATTTTCATGCGAGCCCGGCTGCAAGCGGGCTTCTCATCCTGGAGCGTGTCATGACCAAATCGAAGCTGCTGCTGGCCGCCCTCGCGGCCTGTTTCCTCGCGCCCGTCGCTGCATGGGCGGCCGATGCGCTGCCCGATCTCGGCGGCAAGAAGGTCGTGGTGGTGACGGAAAACGCCTATCCGCCGCTGCAGTTCATCGACGCCAAGACCGGCAAGCAGATCGGCTGGGAGTATGACGCGATGGACGAAATCGCCAAGCGGCTGAACTTCAAGGTGGAGTACCAGAACACCTCCTGGGACGCGATGATCCAGGCGGTTTCCGACAACCAGTACAACATTGGCATGACCGGCATCACCATCAAGGACGACCGAAAGGAGAAGGTCGATTTCTCCGACCCCTATATGCGTTCGGAGCAGTTCATGCTGGTGCGCGCCGATGAAAGCCGCTTCACCGACGCCAAGACCTTCGCCGCCTTCAAGGACGGGTTGATCGGCGCGCAGGCCGGAACGACGCCGTTCTACACCGCCGTCTACAGCGTGCTCGACGGCAATGAGCAGAACCCGCGCATCAAGCAGTTCGAGACCTTCGGCGCTTCGGTGCAGGCACTGAAATCCGGCGACGTCGATGTCGTCCTGACCGACGGCACCGCCGGCAAAGGCTATGTCGATGCCTCCGGCGGCAAGCTCAAGCTGATCGGCGGCCCGCTCGGCACCGAGGATTTTGGCTTCATCTTCCCGAAGGGCTCGGACCTGGTGAAGCCGGTCAACGCGGCGATCGCGGCGCTGAAGGCCGACGGCACGATCGAGGCGCTGAACAAGAAGTGGTTTCTCGACTACAAGATGGGGCAGTAGGCCGTCTTGGCGCGACGGCCGCTGACCCCCCTTGCGGGGGAGATGCCCGGCAGGGCAGAGGGGGGTGTGAAGGATCGCCTCCCTTTTGTTTTGAGCTTTTCCAAAGAGGCCAAAGGTTGTGACTGTAACCGTTTGACAGGTTGGAGGGACAGCACCCCCCTCTGTCCTGCCGGACATCTCCCCCGCAAGGGGGGAGATCGGCAGATCTTGCGAGCGCAGCTGTTCACCAGCGTTGGGCATTGATGCTCGCCTCAACCCCAAAATCCGATTTCCCCTGGTGGCTTGCCGCTGCGATCGCGCTCGCCATCGTGGCTGCGCTCTGCATTGCCGCCAGCGATCTCTACGCCCAGGTTTTTGCCACCGTCGCCAAAGGCATCGGCATCACCATTCTTGTCACCGTGGTCGCCTTCGCGCTGGCTTCCGCCGTCGGGCTCGGCATTGCGCTGATGGGGCTGTCGGGGTCGCGTTGGCTCAAGCAGATCGCTCGTTTCTATGTCGAGATCATCCGCGGCGTGCCGATCCTGGTGCTGTTGTTCTGGATCGCCTTCGCCGGCGCGCCGGCCTTCGTGGCTGCGTGGAATGCGCTGACCGCGCCGCTGCAAAACGCCGGCTATCTCGGCGAGCTTTTGGTGCGCGACGTGTCGCTGTTGTGGCGTGCGATCATGGCGCTGACCATCGGTTATTCCGCCTTCATCTCCGAGGTCTTCCGCGCCGGCATCCAGTCAGTCGAGAAAGGCCAGATCGAGGCTGCCAAGGCGCTCGGGCTGACGCGCACGCAGCGCTTCCGGCTGATCGTGTTCCCACAGGCGATCCGCACCATCCTGCCGCCGCTCGGCAATGACTTCGTCGCCATGGTCAAGGATTCCTCGCTGGTCTCGGTGCTCGGCGTCGCCGACATCACGCAGATGGGCAAGATCTACGCCGCCGGCTCGTTCCGCTTCTTCGAGACCTATTCGATCGTCGCCTATATCTATCTCATCCTCACTGTCAGCCTGTCGCTGGCACTGCGGGGGCTGGAGCAACGACTGCGGCGGGCGCAGCAGGAATAGAAGTCCGACGCGGGCACGGCTACGATGGCGGAGGACAGGATTCCGGAGGATGCAGGCGATGACGATCGACAAGGCCAATGCGGCGCTGGGCACCGTCTATTCGGCCGACACGCCGGAAGGGCTGGCCAAGGCCTATGCGGACTGGGCCGCGACCTATGACAGCGAAACCGCTTCGCTAGGCTATCTGCTGCCGTTCCTGATCACCGCCTGGGTGGCGCGCCATGTGCAGGTGGGCGAAGGACCGCTGCTCGACGCCGGCTGCGGCACCGGCCTGTCGGGCCCGTCATTGAAGGCGCTGGGTTATCACGACATTGCCGGGCTCGACCTCTCCGACGACATGCTGAAGATCGCCGGCAGCCGCAATGCCTATGGCGATCTGAAGCAGGCAATGCTCGGCGGGCCGCTGCCTTGGCCAGACGGGCATTTCCGCGCCTTCTTCTCGACTGGCGTGTTCACCATCGGCCATGCGCCGGCGTCCGGCCTGCACGAGCTTGTCCGCATCACCAGGAAAGGCGGCCACGCCATCTTCACCGTGCGCGACCAGGTTTTCGAAAGCGGCGGCTTCCAGGACGTGTTCGACGGGCTGGAACGGGCCGGGAAATGGCAGCCGGTCGAGCAAAGCCCATGGTTCCGCTGCTATGCGATCGCCGAGCCGGATGCGTTGGTAAAGACTTTTGTGTTCGAGGTGCTTTGAGCGCCGCCCTCTTCGCCTTCTCTCACAAGGGGAGAAGCGAAAACACGCCGCAATTGCCGAAAACCGAAAACATTGGTATGAGCCACGCCATGGAAGAGCTTTTTGGCGATCCGGCCTATAAGGGTTTCGTGCTGCAGGACCGAAAACGCCTGCCGTCGCGTTTCTCTTCGCGCATTTCCGGCGCGCTCACCAGCCGACTTAGCTAAGCCGCTTTCGCCGGGCCGAAGGCTTCGGCGCGTCTGCCCTTCCCCTTTTTGCAAATCGACGGATTTACGCACATGAGCGCACCGCGCACCCTCTACGACAAGATTTTCGACGACCATGTCGTCGATCGCCAGGATGATGGCACCTGTCTGCTCTACATCGACCGCCATCTCGTCCATGAAGTGACCAGCCCGCAGGCCTTCGAAGGTCTGCGCATGACCGGCAGAAAAGTCCGGCATCCGGAAAAGACGCTGGCCGTGGTCGATCACAATGTCTCGACCTCGCCCGAGCGCAAATTCGGCATCAAGAACGAGGAAAGCCGCATCCAGGTCGAGGCCTTGGCCAAGAACGCTAGGGATTTCGGCGTCGAATATTACTCCGAAAACGATATCCGCCAAGGCATCGTCCACATCATCGGGCCGGAGCAGGGCTTCACGCTGCCTGGCATGACGATCGTCTGCGGCGACAGCCACACCTCGACGCATGGCGCCTTCGGCGCACTGGCGCATGGCATCGGCACCTCCGAGGTCGAGCATGTGCTGGCGACGCAGACGCTGATCCAGCGCAAGGCCAAGAACATGCTGGTGCGTGTCGATGGCCAGTTGCCGGAAGGCGTCACCGCCAAGGACATTATCCTCGCCATCATCGGCGAGATCGGCACCGCCGGCGGCACCGGCTATGTCATCGAATATGCCGGTGAGGCGATCCGCGCGCTGTCGATGGAAGGCCGCATGACGATCTGCAACATGTCGATCGAGGGCGGCGCGCGCGCCGGCCTGATCGCGGCCGACGAAACCACCTTCGCCTATGTCAAGGGCAAGCCGCGCGCGCCGAAGGGCGCGTCGTGGGACGCCGCGCTCGAATACTGGAAGACGCTGCAGTCCGACGAGGGCGCGCATTTCGACAAGGTGATCGTGCTCGACGCGGCCAAGCTGCCGCCGATCGTCTCCTGGGGTTCCTCGCCCGAGGACGTCGTTTCGGTGCAGGGCGTCGTTCCCAATCCGGAAGAGATCACGGACGAGAACAAGCGGACGTCAAAGATCCGCGCGCTCGACTATATGGGGCTGACGCCGGGCACGAAGATCACCGACATCACGCTCGACCGCGTCTTCATCGGCTCCTGCACCAATGGCCGCATCGAGGATCTGCGTGCGGTGGCCAAGGTGGTCGAAGGCAAGACGGTGAGTGCGCATGTCGATGCGATGATCGTGCCGGGCTCCGGTCTGGTCAAGGAACAGGCGGAGGCCGAGGGTCTCGACAAGATCTTCATTGCCGCCGGTTTCGACTGGCGCGAGCCGGGCTGCTCGATGTGCCTGGCCATGAACGACGACCGGCTGAAGCCGCATGAGCGCTGCGCCTCGACCTCGAACCGCAATTTCGAGGGCCGGCAAGGCTTCAAGGGCCGCACCCATCTGGTATCGCCGGCAATGGCGGCGGCGGCGGCGATCGCCGGCCATTTCGTCGACATCCGCGACTGGAAATAGCGCAGACTGGTTCAAGCCTGATCTGAGCGTATGCAAAACCCCGAACGGCAAAACCGTTCGGGGTTTTGTTTAAAGCGCGCCGCTCTAAGACCCTTGGGGTATTATGCCCTAGCCGGCACGCCGGATGATTTCATGAAATTCCTCCCGGCTGCCGGGTTCGTCGGTCGCGACCACCAGCGCCAGTTCGCGCTCGTCGAAGATCTTGAACCACTCGTCCCATTCGACCAGCTCGTAGCCGCCTGCGTTGACCGGGCGTTCAGGCTGATCCTGGTCCTGATAGGCGTGCTGGCCGAAGACGAGCCTCAGCAACGGCTGCGTTCCGGTTTCGGGCGATACATCGACGATCGCCGGAAATCCGGCGCGCCCTGCGGCCCATGAGCGAATTGCTTCGTGATCGGTCAGCGTGATCGTGTCGGCCATGAACAACTTCTCCTTGATTGCTGTCAGGAAACGCCGGCCTCAGGTCCCGGTTCCGTGCACCAGCTTCATGAGTGGCGACTTGCATATTCGTCCCGGCTTAACCGCTTGTTGGGGCTTGCGCTCTAAGGTCTTCCCTGACGTCAAGCGGGGAAGTCACCGTCCTTTGGACACCGGCCTGTTCATAGCGCTGCTCAATCCGACGATCGCGCTGGCGCTCGGCGCGGCGTTCCTCGTGCTGTGGTTCTATCAGCGCCACCGGCCCTATCTGGCTGTGCTCGGCACGAGCTATTGCGTGTCCGCGCCCGGCTTCCTGCTGCAGTATTTCACGCTGCCCGGCGGCATGGTGCTGACCAAGCTGGTCTCCAACCTCTGCTTCACGCTCGCCGCCTGCTGCCTCGTCGGTGCGATCATCTCGCGCTACGGCAGGCGCGTGCCCTATATCGCGATCGGCATTCTGGCGGGTGGCGGGATGGTCGCATTCTGCTGGTTCCTGTTCGTCCAGCCGGACTTGACTTGGCGCATCCTGTCGATCAATTTCGGCTTTGGCGGCCTCAGCCTGCTGGTCGCCGCCGAGCTGCGCGCCGTGCGCAAGAACGGCCCGACGGAAAAAATCCTGTTCGTATTGTCGCTGCTGTCCGGGCTGAACTTCATCGGCCGCACGCTGCTCGTCGTCATCTCGCACGGGCCGTTCACCAGCTATGACGGGTTTTATGGCTCGTCCTACTGGACGACGGCGCTTTTGACGCACGCGCTGCTGTCGTTGGTGATCGCGCTCTGCCTGTTCTCGGCAGCTGCGCTCGACGTGATGAAGGCGCTGAAGACCGAGACGCACACCGATCCGCTGTCTGGCCTGCTCAACCGCAGGGGTTTCGAGGAGCGCGCCTTGCTGGTGCTGCAGCATTGCGCTGTTACCAAGGTGCCGGTCGCGCTGGTGCTGGCCGATCTCGATCACTTCAAGGCGCTCAACGACAAATACGGACATGCCGCGGGCGACCAGGTGATCGCCGACTTCGCCGCCAAGCTTCGCGCGGCCGCCGGCACGCGTGCGGTTGCCGGCCGCATCGGCGGCGAGGAGTTCGCTGTGCTTCTGTCGCTGAGCGATCTTGCCACGGCGCGGCTGTTTGCCGAAGCCGTGCGCACGCACTATTCGGCCGGCAGTGTCGACGGGTTGCCGCCGGGCACCAGGGTGACCGCGAGCTTCGGCGTCGCGGCGCGCACCGGCGACGAAGGGCTGGAGCCGCTGATGCGGCGCGCCGACGAAGCGCTCTACAAGGCCAAGAAGAACGGCCGCGACAGTGTGCGATTGTCCTATGAGCGGGCGGAAACGGTGTTCATCCCGGATACAGGCAGCGTCGGTTAGCGTCTCGCTTAAACGGCCTCTCGGCCGTGCCGGATCATCAGCGGCAAGGGCTGAGGTTGGGCATTTCGCCATCGGAGAGGCCGTACATATAGGAGCGGCCCTTCACGAACACCGGCGGCTGGTAGCAGCCACGCCTGGAGATGTGATCCGCCTCGTCTTCATAAAGGACTTCCGGTTCCGCTTCCGGCTGCCCGGCGCTGGTGTAGTCGGACAATTTCTTGGCCAGCCTGCCTTGGCCGACAATGATGCGCTTGTAGCCGGCGGCGCTGTCGATGACGAGATTGCCTAGGGAATCGGCATAGACGCGGTCATGATGGCGCGACCAGGCCATTGCCGGGGCGGCGAAGCCGAGACTGGCTGTCGCCAGCACAAGCGCCGCAAGGCGCGCTCTTCCTGAATTCGAAAGCATGGTGTCCTCTCTGCTGTGGACCCGATCGAATCGGAAATTAACCTTTTCTTAACCTTTGTTAAGAGGGCAGGCGCATCCGGCGGCGATCTCTCGCCAAACATGGTTAATATCCGACGGGATGGAAACCCGGGCGTCATCATTCGGCCATGCTTGCCCGCACCATCGGCCGCGACGCACACAACTACGCTGACGTCGGGTGAGCTTGATCTTGGTGGAACATCGCGGCTAGTTAGCCGCGCAGGAGGACAGCATATGGCGTTACGCCGGACGTTTCGGGTGACGCTGTTGTCGATCCCCTTGCTGACTGCCGCAGCCTGCGTGCCGCAGAACGGCGCGCCGACGGCGGTGAATACCGTACCACCCGCTGTCGCGCCCGCGCCGGCTCAGCAGTCCGCCCCACCTGTGGCGCCCCCGGCTTCCGCAACGGCTCCTGCAGCACCTGCCGCACCGCCAGCCAAGATCGTCACCGACCTTACGGCCCCGCGGTCTGCTGTCGGCACGGCGACTTACAGATGCGGCAATGGCGGTGTGATCACCATCCAGAACCTCGGCACGGCGCTGCGCGTTGTCAGGCCAGACGGCACGACCGAGGAGTTTGCCGCATCACCCGCCAACCAGTCCAGCCGCTACCAGGAAGCGGCGTCGCATGACGCAATCGTGATCGACGCGCGCGAGGCGCTGGTGATGAAGAGGGGCTCGACACCACAGACCTGCAAACGATAGCCTGGCGTCGATTGCAAAGGAAATGCCGCACTGCAGCGAACGGTGCGCCGGCTTTCGACGGTGGCCAAATCGATTGAAGCGAAACAGCAGCCTTTTGTCAGACTAAATGACGTTTTCAAAACGATTTTCCGGCTTTGACGCGGTGCAAAAAGAGCATTAGAAACCGGCTGTCTGAAGTCATATATCGAGGCGGTAAGTGCCGCTTTCCACCGCGGCTCCGGACATCGAACTGGGGCAGCCATGAGCAAATCACCAGCCACCCGAACCGCCAGACGTGAACGGCCGCTCTCGCCGCACCTGACGATTTACCGCCCACCGATCACCATGACGATGTCAATCATTCATCGCATCACTGGCGGGGCGCTGTATTTCGGCACGCTGCTGGTCGCCGCGTGGCTGATGGCGGCGGCGAGTTCGCAAGGCGCTTTCGATTGGATCAACTGGGCCTTCGGCACCTGGCTCGGCCGGCTCATCCTGTTCGGCTACACCTGGGCGCTGATGCACCACATGCTGGGCGGCGTGCGCCATCTCGTCTGGGACACCGGCGCCGGGCTGGAGAAACACACGGCATCGAAGATCGCCTGGGCGACGCTCGCCGGTTCCATCCTGCTCACGCTGCTGATCTGGGTCGCCGGCTACATGGCGCGGGGAACCTTGTGATGAGCGGCACGAACAACAACGATATGCGCACGCCGCTGGCCAAGGTCCGCGGTCTGGGCTCGGCCCGCGAAGGCACCGGGCATTTCTGGCGACAGCGGCTGACGGCCATTGCCAACATCCCGCTGATACTGTTCTTCGTCGGGTTCCTGATCGCGCTCAATGGCGCCGGCTTCGCCGAGGTGCGGGCGGCGCTCGCCAGTCCGTTCGTGGCGCTGGTGTTGGCGCTGGTGCTCGTTTCCGGTCTCACCCATATGCGTGTCGGCATGCAGGTCATTATCGAGGATTACGTGCATGCCGAAGGCATGAAGCTGGCGCTGATCGCACTCAGCACGTTTTTCACCATAGCGGTCGGCGTCGCCTCGATCTTCGCCCTGCTCAAACTGGCATTCGGAGGCTGATTTGGCCAAGGACGCGAAATCGGCCACCGGCTATACCTTTGTCGACCACAAGTTCGACGTGGTGGTCGTCGGCGCCGGCGGCGCCGGCCTGCGCGCCACGCTCGGCATGGCCGAGCAGGGCCTGCGCACGGCCTGCATCACCAAAGTGTTCCCGACCCGCTCGCACACGGTGGCGGCACAAGGCGGCATTGCCGCGTCGCTGTCCAACATGGGTCCGGACTCCTGGCAGTGGCACATGTACGACACCGTCAAGGGTTCGGACTGGCTGGGCGACGTCGACGCCATGGAATATCTGGTGCGCGAGGCACCGGCGGCGGTCTACGAGCTCGAGCATTACGGCGTGCCGTTCTCGCGCACCGAAGAGGGCAAGATCTACCAGCGGCCGTTCGGCGGACACATGATGAATTATGGCGACGGCCCGCCGGTGCAGCGCACCTGTGCTGCCGCCGACCGCACCGGTCACGCCATCCTGCACACGCTCTACGGCCAGTCGCTGAAGAACAATGCACAGTTCTTCATCGAGTATTTTGCGCTCGACCTGATCATGGAACCGGACGGCACCTGCACCGGCGTCGTCGCCTGGAACCTCGACGACGGCACCATCCATCGCTTCTCCGCCAAGATGGTGGTGCTGGCGACCGGCGGATATGGCCGCGCCTATTTCTCGGCGACGTCGGCGCACACCTGTACAGGCGACGGCGGCGGCATGGCGGCACGGGCCGGCTTCCCGTTGCAGGATATGGAGTTCGTGCAGTTTCATCCGACCGGCATCTACGGCGCCGGCTGCCTGATCACCGAAGGCGCGCGCGGCGAGGGCGGCTATCTCGTCAATTCCGAGGGCGAGCGCTTCATGGAGCGCTACGCGCCGTCGGCCAAGGACCTGGCCTCGCGCGACGTCGTCTCGCGTTGCATGACGCTGGAGATCCGCGAAGGCCGCGGGGTCGGCAAGAACAAGGACCATATCTTCCTGCATCTCGACCATCTCGATCCGGCCGTGCTGCATGAGCGGCTGCCGGGCATTTCGGAATCGGCCAGGATTTTCGCCGGCGTCGACCTGACCAAGGAGCCGATCCCCGTGCTGCCGACGGTGCACTACAATATGGGCGGCGTGCCGACCAATTACTGGGGCGAGGTGCTGAACCCGACTGTCGAGAATCCTGACCGGGTGTCACCCGGGCTGATGGCGGTCGGCGAGGCCGGATGTGCCTCCGTGCACGGCGCCAACCGGCTGGGCTCGAACTCGCTGATCGATCTGGTGGTGTTCGGCCGCGCCGCCGCAATCCGCGCCGGCCAGGTCATCGACCGCAATTCGGCGATCCCTTCGCCCAACGAAGCCTCGGTCGAAAACATCATGGACCGCTTCGACCGGCTGCGCCACGCCAATGGCTCGACGCCAACCGCCGTTCTGCGTGAGAAAATGCAGAAGGCGATGCAGGAAGACGCCGCCGTGTTCCGCACACAGGAGTCGCTCGAAAACGGCTGCAAGCGCATTTCGCAGATATGGACCGAGCTCAAGGACCTGAAAGTCTCCGACCGCTCGACGATCTGGAATTCCGACCTGGTCGAGACGCTGGAGCTGGAAAATCTGATGGCCAACGCCATCACCACGGTCTACGGCGCCGAGGCGCGCAAGGAGAGCCGCGGCGCGCATGCGCGCGAAGATTTTTCGGCCCGAGACGACATTATCTGGCGCAAGCATACGCTGGCCCGGCTAAGCGAGGACGGCCAGGTGAGCCTCAGCTATCGTCCCGTGCACACCGAGCCGCTGGTGGCGGAAAAGGACGGCGGCATCAGTCTTGCCAAGATCGCGCCGAAGGCCAGGGTATACTGACCATGGTGCCGAAGCCCGTCATCCGAAAGGATCTGAGGTAATGGTCGAACTCACGCTTCCCAAGAACTCCAAGGTGCAGCCGGGCAAGACCTGGCCGAAGCCGGAGGGCGCCACCAACCTGCGGGAATACCGCATCTACCGCTGGTCGCCCGACGATGACGAGAACCCGCGCATCGACACCTATTTCGTCGACATGGACGATTGCGGGCCGATGGTGCTCGACGCGCTGCTCTGGATCAAGAACAAGATCGACCCGACGCTGGCGTTGCGCCGCTCCTGCCGCGAAGGCATTTGCGGCTCCTGCGCCATGAACATCGATGGCTCCAACACGCTGGCCTGCACCAAGGGCTGCGACGATATTTCCGGCGCAGTCAAAGTTTACCCGCTGCCGCATATGCAGGTGGTCAAGGACCTGGTGCCCGACCTCACCAATTTCTACGCCCAGCACGCCTCGATCCAGCCCTGGCTGAAGACAGTGTCGCCGGAGCCGGCCAAGGAGTGGCTGCAGAGCCACGAGGACCGCGAGAAGCTCGACGGGCTCTACGAGTGCATCCTATGCGCCTGCTGCTCGACCTCGTGCCCGAGCTATTGGTGGAACGGCGACCGCTATCTCGGCCCGGCGACGCTGCTGCAGGCCTATCGCTGGCTGATCGACAGCCGCGACGAAGCCACGGGCGAACGGCTCGACGATCTCGAAGACCCGTTTCGGCTCTACCGCTGCCACACCATCATGAACTGCGCCCAGACCTGCCCGAAGGGGCTCAACCCGGCCAAGGCGATTGCCGAGATCAAGAAGATGATGGTGGAGCGGCGGGTTTAGTTGAGGCGAGTTCGCTCGCGGCAATCTCGAACGCGGCGATCCTTCGCGCGCCCCTCTGTCCTGCCGGACATCTCCCCCACGGGTGGGGAGATTGGCCGTCATCGCGGCTTTCGCCAATCTCCAAGGTTGAAGGATGGCGCGCTGTCGGCGAAGCTGCCGATCTCCCCCCGCGTGGGGAGATATTCGGTAGACAGAGAGGTGGGCGCTGTCTCGCCGGCGCTAGAAAGGATACTCAACCCAATGAGCGAAGAGCTTCCAATCCTTAATCCGGTCGAAGTCCGTGTGCTCGGCTGCCTGATCGAGAAGAAGGAGCTGACGCCGGATGTCTATCCGCTGACGCTGAATGCAGCACTTGCAGCCGCCAACCAGAAGACGGCGCGCGAGCCTGTGATGGCGCTCGAGCCGACAGAGGTGCATCGGACGCTGAAGCTGCTCGAGCAGAAGGGGCTGGTGCGTCAGATGTTCGGCTCGCGCGTCGAGCGCTATGGGCATCAGATGGCGCAGCGCTTCTCGCTGACGACGCCGCAGACTGCGGTGATCGGCCTGCTTTTGCTGCGCGGGCCGCAGACGGCGCATGAGTTGCTGGCGCGAGCTGAGCGCATGGCGCGGTTCTCGTCGATCGAAGACCTGCGCGCTGAACTCGACATGCTGATCGGCCGCCGACCGCCGCTCGTCCAGGAAATACCGCGCGGGCCGGGGCAGCGCGAGGACCGTTTTGTGCATCTGCTCGCAGGACCGGTGGACGTCGCGGCGTTATCGATGCAGCGGAGTGCGCCGGCCTTGCCTGCTTCCGACCTGGAAGCAAGATTGGAGGCTCTGGAGCAGGAAGTCGCAGCCCTTCGCGCCCGGCTTGATGCGCTGGGCGCCTAATAGTATCCGAGACGTCGGCGGGACAGCACCCCCCTCTGGCCTGCCGGCCATCTCCCCCTCAAGTGGGGAGATCAGATGTCACGCCGGCCTTCGCCAATCACGAACGTCGAAAGAAGAGTGCCAGCTACCGAGCTTCCAATCTCCCCGGGAGATGCCCGGCAGGGCAGAGGGGGGCGCGAAGAATCGCTACCCCGGGCAAAATCGGCGGATCACCCCAGCTTCGCGTCGAGCGACACTGCGATGGCCCCCAGCGCCTTCGAAACCGGGCACTCCGCCTTGGCCTTCTCGGCCAGTTCCTTGAACTTCGCCGCATCAATGCCCGGTACCTTGCCGATCAGGGTGATGGCGCTGCCGGTGATGCCGGTGCCGGGCACCAGCGTCACCACTGTCTTGGCGTCGAGCTCGGTGGCGGGCGTGCCGTTCTCGGCCAGGAAATGCGACAGCTGCATGGCGTAGCAGCCGGCGTGTGCCGCCGCGATCAACTCTTCGGGATTGGTGCCGGATTTGCCGCTCTCGTCCTCGAAGCGAGCCTTGAACGAATAGGGCGTGCCCTTCAAGGTGCCGCTCTGGCTGTCGAGCGTGCCCGTGCCCTCCTTCAGATTGCCTTTCCAGACGGCGTTTGCGGTGCGGTCCATAAGATTCTCCTTGATTACAGCGACAGCGCCGGCCACGCGGCGTTCCCTCCAACTATAGCGCGGCGGCAGGGGAAGACCACCGCGCTGTTTCGGCCGGATGCGACGCCGGCGAGCCCTGCAAATCTTTTCTGAAAAATGTGCGTGCAAAAATGTCGACTTGCATCGGCGCCGGCCGTCCTGCGAGCGTCCACGGATTCTCGTGGCGGATGGAGATCCAAGATGAACAATCTGTTTTCTGCCCATTGGAACGACGCCGACAAAAGCGCGCGTCTACGCGAGATCGAGTGCTCGCGATCTTCCGGCTTCGGCCGGCTGCTTGCTGCGGTCGCCGTGATCGGCATTGCGGTCTGCGTGCTCGACCACGCTGCTGCCGGCAAGGATGCCGCCGGCACCGTGATCGCCTATGGGTCGTCACAGCAAGGGAGCTGGAAATGAAATATGTCTGTCTGGTCTACGGCGAGGAAAAGGACCTCCATGCCATGACGCCGGAGCGTCTGGCCAAGCTCGACGCCGATTCGATGGCCTATGACCGGTCATTGGACCAGCAAGGCAAGCTGATCATCGCGCAGGCGCTGCAATCGGTGAAGACGTCGAAGACGGTGCGGCGGCGCCAAGGCAAGCGGCTGATCACTGACGGTCCGTTTGCCGAAACCAAGGAGCAGTTGCTTGGTTTCGTCATGATCGAAGCCGACACTCTCGAACAGGCGCTCGAGATCGCCGGCAAAATTCCGCTGGCCGAAATCGGCACGATCGAGGTCAGGGCGATCTACGACGTGCCGGGGTCGTAGGCGGCAGCGGCGAGGTCATGCAGGCCGGCGGATCATATCCGCCGCCTTCTCGGCGATCATCACCACTGGCGAGGCGGTGTTGCCGGAGACGATGCGCGGCATGATCGAGGCGTCGATGATCCGCAGCCCCTCGATACCGGTCACGCGCAGGTCCGGGCTGACGACGGCGCGGTCATCGATGCCCATCCTACAGGTGCCGACTGGGTGGAAGATGGTCGTGGCGATCGAGCCGATCTGGTGCAGCAGGTCATCATCGGACTGGTGGGTGGGGCCTGGCAGGATTTCCTCCGGATGGAAGCCGGCAAGCGCCTTGGCGGTCATGATGCTGCGCGCCTGGCGCACCGAGCGCAGCGCGATCTCGCGGTCGCGCACCGTCGAGAGGTAGTTCAGCCGGATCTCGGGCTGCACGGCCAGGTCGCGCGTCGTGGTATGCACGGAGCCGAGGCTGTCGGGGCGCAGATTGCAGACCGACATGGTGATTGCCGGGAACGGGTGCAGCGGGTCGCCCAGCCGGTCGGTAGACAAGGGCTGGACGTGGTACTCCAGGTCCGGCGTCGCCATCGACGGATCGGATTTCGAGAACATGCCGAACTGGCTCGGCGCCATCGACATCGGTCCCGAGCGGCCAAAGGCATATTGCAGCGCGATCTTCGCCTTGCCGCTCAGGCTGTTGGCTAGCGTGTTGAGCGTCAGCGCCGACGACACTTTGTAGACAGTGCGGATCTGCAGATGGTCCTGAAGGTTCTCGCCGACATCGGGGCTGGCGTGAACCACATCGATGCCGAGCGCGGCGAGGCGATCCGGCTCGCCGACCCCGGAAAGCTCCAGCAGTTTCGGCGTGTTGATCGAGCCGGCGGTCAGCAGCACCTCGCTCCTGGCCTTTGCCTCGATGGTTTGGCCGCCGGCGCGGTAGCGGACGCCGATAGCACGCTTGCCCTCGAACAGCACCGTCTCTACATGCGCGTTGACGACCAGCCGAAGGTTGGGCCGCCGCAGCGCCGGGCGAAGGAATGCTTTGGCCGTGTTCCAGCGCACGCCCTTGCTCTGGTTTACTTCGAAGAAACCCGACCCCTCATTGTCGCCGTCATTGAAATCCTCGCGCGGCATGATGCCGAATTCCTTGGCCGCCTCCTGCACCGTGTTCAGGATCGGCCAGGCCAGGCGTTGCCGCGCCACTTTCCATTCGCCGCCGGAGCCATGCAGCTTGGTCTTGCCGCCATGATGGTCCTCGGATTTGAGGAAGTAGGGCAGCACATCGTCCCAGCCCCAGCCGACATTGCCCATCTGCCGCCAGCCATCGTAGTCCGCCGCCTGGCCGCGCATGTAGATCATGCCGTTGACCGAGGTGCAGCCGCCCAGCACCTTGCCGCGGGGATAGACCAGCGAGCGGCCGTTCAGGCCGGCTTCGGGGGCAGTCTTCATCATCCAGTCGGTGCGCGGATTGCCGATGCAATAGAGATAGCCGACCGGGATATGCACCCAGTGATAATTGTCGCTGCCGCCGGCCTCAAGCAGCAGCACGCGCGTCGCCGGGTTTTCGCTCAGCCGATTGGCCAGCACGCAGCCCGCCGTGCCTGCGCCGACGATGATGTAGTCGTAGTCGCCATCGAGCCGTTGGGTCATTGCGGTGGTTTACTCGGCGGTGTTCTACTCGGTTCTGCCGCCTGTTCGGCCCAGAACGATCGCAGCGTATCGGCAAGGCCGCAATAGGCGCGATAACGCCTGTTGTAATGGTCCTGCATGGCCGGGTTCGGACGGTAGGTGGCGCTTGACCGGGTCATGGCGTCAACGCCGGCCTCGTAGTCGGCGAACAGGCCGGCCGCGACCCCGGCGCCGATTGCCGCGCCAAGCGCGCCGGTCTCGCGCGCTTCGGGGACGGTGATCGGCACGCCAAGCCCGTCGGCGAAGATCTGCGGCCAGTGTTCGCTGCGCGAGCCGCCGCCGGATAGCACGGCTCTGTCGAAGCCGACGCCGGCTTTTTTCAAGACTTCGATGTGGCGCCTATGCTCGAACATCACGCCCTCGAACAGCGCGCGCAGCATATGGCCTTCCTTGTGCCAGCCGGCAAGGCCGTAGAAGCCGGCGCGGTATTCCGCCCCTTGCCCCGACCCGTAGAGAACGGGTGGAACATCGGATCGTCCCAGGCCGGCGTCACCGCGCCGACAGCCGCATTGCAGTGGCCGAACGGATCGTCATGATGGGCACCGCGCTCGATGCGAAGTCAGCGTTATCGCTAAGCGGTTGCATCATTAGTGCCCGTGACGAGCGACCTGAACCCAGGACGTCCGATCTCGGCGTCTGGATGATTAGGGGGCCAGCTCTGTTTTCTCATCAGATACAATTCTTGCGTGTTGAAGCAACGCCGGAGTTCTCCTATCGTCGCCGCAATTTTCGGGGGAATTCGACATGCCTTTCCTGATTGCTATTCTCGGCGTGCTGGGAGCCGGGGCGTTCTGGTGGTATCGCATGAAGGCCATGAACGAAGCCGCGCGCGAGGTCGCCGACGTCGTCGGCCGCGTCCAGGGCAACATAAGGCGCAAGAAGCTGCGCAAGCAGGCGGCGCTGTCGCCGCTGACGGCGATCGACGATCCGGTGGTGGCGGCGGCAACGCTGATCACCGCACTGGCAGCGGAGCACGGCCCGATCCTGCCGAAGCGCGAAACGGTCATCCGCGAGGTGATCTCGCAGATTGCGGACAACCAGAAGAAGACCGATGAAGCCGTCGTCTACGCCAAATGGGCCGCGGCGCAGATCGACGACACGACGATCGTCATCGACAAGCTGGCGCCCTTCCTGCGCGAGCGCCTCGATCCGCATGAGCGCGAAGATCTGCTGCAGATGCTGGATCGTGTTGCCAAGAGCGGCGAGCAGAGTTTCAAGGTCGCCGACCAACGCATGCTGCGACTGCGGCAGAAGCTGGGGTTTGAGGTCAACTGAGAAACAGCCCGGGCGCATGTCATTCTGGATAGCGAGCGTGGTAGGATCGGCTGCCGCTTACCTTATCGGCTCTACGCCTGCCGGCTATCTGGCGGGGAAACTGCTTAAGGGCATCGATATCCGGGAGCACGGCTCCAAGTCCACCGGTGCGACAAATGTATTGCGCACACTCGGGAAATGGCCAGCATTGGTGGTGCTTCTGGTGGACGTGCTGAAAGGGGCGGCAGCGGTCATCTTTGCCCGTTGGTTTTGTTTCTGGTCCTCCGCAACGCCGCCGTCGGCAATATCTGATATGCCCGTTTGGGCTCCTTGGATTGTATGCTTGGCCGGACTCGCTGTTTTGCTTGGGCATAGCCGTTCGATCTGGCTGAATTTCACCGGCGGCAAATCGGCTGCGACGGGGGTTGGGTGTTTTGTTGGCGATGTCCTGGCCTGTGGGCCTAGGCGCGGCGACGGCATTTGCCGTGGTGTTGGCAGTTTCCCGAATTGTGTCCCTGAGTTCGATGCTGGCGGCGCTCACCGCGATCGCCCTCGTCGGCGGCATGGGACAACCATTGCCCTACCGGTTGCTGGTCATCGCCGGCGGCATCTACGTGATCGTGCGCCACCGCGCCAACATTGCGCGGCTGATGTCAGGAGCCGAGCCGCGTCTATGACAAAGCGGCACTCATTCCCGGCCTAAATCGCCTCACCCTTGAGCAGCCGTGGTGTGCCGTTGGACAACCCCGACGCCTGGCGGATGAAGAACTCCTTCAGCCTGGGCATCCGTTCGACAAGGCCGAGGCCTATGTCGCGGAGCTGGCGCAGCGGGCCGATGTCGTTGGAAAACAGCCGGTTCAGCACATCTGTGGTGACGCCCATCTGCACCGTGTCGAAGCGGCGCCATTGCTGGTAGCGCTCGAGCACGTCGAGCGCGCCGATATCCTGTCCCAAGCGATCGGCCTCGACCACCACTTCGGCAAGGGCCGCCACATCCTTGAAGCCGAGATTGAGGCCCTGGCCGGCGATCGGGTGGATGCCGTGCGCGGCGTCGCCGGCAAGTGCTACGCGCGGGGCGACGAAGGCGCGCGCGATGGTCAGGCCGAGCGGCCAGGCGCGCGGCTTGTCGGTGACGCGGATTTCGCCGAGCTTCAGGCCGAAGCGCATTTCAAGCTCCTGCTCGAAGACGAGGTCGTCGCCCGAGACCAGCTTCTCGGCATCCTCGGAACGTTCGACCCAGACCAGCGACGAACGGTTGGTGCCGTCCTCGGTGGGCTTGAGCGGCAGCGTTGCAAACGGGCCGGCCGGCAGAAAATGCTCTTCGGCGCGGCCATTGTGCGGGCGCTCATGCGCCACCGTGCAGACGATGCCGGACTGGCCATATTCCCATTTCACCGTCTTGATGCCGGCCATGTCGCGCAATTTGGAATTGACGCCGTCGGCGGCGACCAGCAGCCGCGCCTTAATCGCCGCGCCGTCGGCCAGATGCACGGTGATGCCGGCGCCATTGCCGTCGAACGATGCGACCGCGACACCTTCGATGATGTCGATGCCGAGCTTTTGCGCGCGGCGGCGCAAGGCGCCGTTCAGGTCCTTGTTGGTGACCATGTGGGCGAACGGTTCGCCCGGCGCGACCTCGCCATCGAAGGTGAGAAACACCGGACGCACCGGATCGGCGGTGCGCGAATCGGTGACGATCATCTCGGTGATCGCCTGCGATTGCCCGACGATTTCCTGCCAGACGCCGAGCTGGTCGAGCATGCGGCAGGCGGCGGCGGCGATCGCCGAGGCGCGGCGGTCCTTCTGCCAGACGCCGGCGGGGGCAGCATCAACGACCGCCACGGCGAGGCCCGGCCGCGCCTGTTTCAGCGACACGGCGGCGGCGAGGCCGACATAGCCGGCGCCAGCGACCAGCACGTCGAGCGGGTTTTTTGCGTCCGTGTTGCGGTTCGCCATGTCAATTCCTTTCGAAGTCTCGACCATCCCCGCCCACTGGGGCATTCCGGCCTTGACTGCCCGCCATTCCTGTCGGAAACCGCCATAGCATCTTACGGCGAGGTCACGAAGCATGACGGCGGCCATGGACGAGCTTCTCAGCATTCTCGACCTCGAGCAGCTGGAACACAATCTGTACCGTGGTCGCAGCCCCAAGCTCGACTGGCAGCGCGTTTTCGGCGGCCAGACCATTGCCCAGGCGCTGGTCGCCGCGCAGCGCACCGTCGAGCCCGAGCGCCACGTGCATTCGCTGCACGGCTATTTCATGCGGCCCGGCGACACCAAGGTGCCGATCGTCTACGAGGTCGACCGCATCCGCGATGGCGGCTCCTTCACCACGCGGCGCGTGGTGGCGATCCAGCACGGCCAGGCGATCTTTTCGCTGGAAGCCTCGTTCCAGCAGGATGAGGTTGGCCTTGAGCATCAGCTGCCGATGCCGCGCGACGTGCCGCCGCCCGACAGCCTGTTGTCGCAGCGCGAATTGCTGGGCAAGTTCGGCGAGGCGGTGCCGGACGGCATCAAGCGCTATTGGGAGCGTGACCGGCCGATTGAGATGAAGCCGGTGATGCTGAAGCATTACACCAGCCGCGAAAAGCTGGAGCCGCAGCAGAACATCTGGATCCGCACCACCGGCCCGGTGCCGGCCGACCGCGGCATCCAGGCGGCGGTGCTTGCCTACCTCTCCGACATGACGCTGCTCGACACCTCGACCTTTGCGCACGGCCGCGCCATTTTCGACCGCGACATCCAGGCGGCGAGCCTCGACCATGCGATGTGGTTCCATCGCAGCCATCCGCTCGATGACTGGATCCTATACACGCAGGACAGCCCCTCGACGCAGGGGTCGCGCGGCTTCACCCGCGGCTCGCTGTTTGCCCGCGACGGCACGCTGATCGCCTCGGTTGCCCAGGAAGGCCTGATCCGGCTGAAACGGCCGCCTGCCGAATAGGCATTTTCGAAAAATTGCCTACTTTTTAATCAGTGACTGTCCGTTGACAGTGCGCACCGTGCCGCCGGGACTCGAGCAATCCGTTTATTTACAATGAGTTAACACCCTGCTTCGGCAACTGGCACGGAGCTTGAATCCTGTTGGGCACTCTCCGGGCTTTTTGGGATCGGTGAAGGTGTGCAAACGCGGGGGACCGCAACAGCAAAGGGTGAAACCTTATGAAAATCGTGATGGCAATCATCAAGCCGTTCAAGCTCGACGAGGTGCGCGAAGCACTCACCGCCGTCGGCATCCAGGGCCTGACCGTCACCGAAGTCAAAGGCTACGGGCGTCAGAAGGGACACACGGAAATCTATCGCGGGGCGGAATACGCGGTCAGTTTCCTGCCGAAGATCAAGATCGAAGTCGCGGTCAGCACAGACCTGGTCGACAAGGCCGTCGAAGCCATCACGGCGGCGGCCAAGACCGGCCAGATCGGCGACGGCAAGATCTTCGTCTTCGGCATCGATCAGGCGGTGCGCATCCGTACCGGCGAAACAGACACCGACGCACTTTGAGCGGCGAACACGTATTCCAATGGAGAGTTCAATGAATATACCTTCCACCTTGAAGTCAGTGGCGCGCTCCGCGCTGCTGGGCTCCTTAGCGCTCGGAGCATTGGGCACGGTTGCTGCCTTCGCGCAGGAGGCGGCTCCCGCCGTCGCGGCGGCAGCGCCAGCAGCGCCGGCTTTTACCGTCGACAAGGGCGACACCACGTGGATGATGATTTCCACCGTGCTGGTGCTGTTGATGACCATTCCCGGCCTTGCGCTTTTCTACGGCGGCCTGGTTCGTACCAAGAACATGCTGTCGGTGCTGATGCAGGTCTTCACCATCACCAGCGTGGTCATGATCATCTGGGTCTTCTACGGCTACAGCCTCGCCTTCACCCCGGGCAACGCCTTCGTCGGCGGCCTTTCGAAGATGTTTCTCTCCGGCGTCAACGTATCGACGCTTTCGGAAACCTTCAGCAAGGGCGTCGCCATTCCTGAACTGGTGTTCGTCGTCTTCCAGATGACCTTCGCCTGCATCACGCCCGCCCTGATCGTCGGCGCATTCGCCGAACGCGTCAAATTCTCCGCCTTGATCCTTTTCGTTATCCTATGGGTGACGTTAATCTACTTCCCGATCGCGCACATGGTCTGGTTCTGGGGCGGCCCGAGCGCCTATGCCGACCCGTCCGGCCTGATCTTCAGCTTCGGCGCCATCGACTTCGCCGGCGGCACGGTCGTTCACATCAATGCGGGCATTGCCGGTCTCGTCGGCGCGCTGATGATCGGCAAGCGCATCGGCTACAAGAAGGACATCATGGCGCCGCACTCGATGACGCTGACCATGGTCGGCGCTTCATTGCTGTGGGTCGGCTGGTTCGGCTTCAACGCCGGTTCGAACCTCGAAGCGAACGCCTATGCGGTGCTGGCGATGATCAACACCTTCGTCGCCACGGCGGCGGCGGCAGTGGCCTGGATCGTGCTTGAATCGCTGCTGCGCGGCAAAGCCTCCATGCTCGGCGCTGTTTCGGGCGCGGTCACCGGCCTCGTCGCGATTACGCCGGCTGCAGGTTTTGCCGGCCCGATGGGCGCTATCGTGCTTGGCATCGTTGCCACCTTCGTCTGCTACTTCTTCGTCTCGGTGGTGAAGAACACGTTCGACTATGATGACAGCCTCGATGTCTTCGGCGTCCACTGCGTCGGTGGCATCATCGGTGCGCTAGGCACTGGCATTCTGGTCAATCCCGCCCTCGGCGGCGCCGGCATCGTCGACTATTCGACGGCCGACTTCGCCGCCGGCTATGCCGGCACGGCCACGCAGCTGCTGGCGCAGGGCAAAGGCGTCCTGGTAACCCTGCTGTGGTCGGGCATCGGCAGCGCAATCCTCTACAAGGTCGTCGACTTGATCATCGGTCTGCGTCCGACAGCCGACGCCGAGCGCGAAGGCCTCGACCTGACTTCGCATGGCGAAGCGGCCTACCACTCGTAAGCCTTGCGGGGCGGCCTCGGCCGCCCCGCATTCTCCCATCCCGTCGTGACGCTCCCGAAAGGAGTTCACGCTTTGAGGCCCGGGTCATTCCGGGCCTCTCTTTTTGGCAACCGTGCTGGCAGGCCTCGGTCCCTGCGCAATCACGTTCTAGTGATGGCCGCCGGCGGGGAGACGTCGACCGGATTGGTTCCGAACTGTTGAGACTGCCTACAGTGGAGTGAGCAAGATCGTGGCTCTGGGTGCGTATAGTTAATGCGGCCTTAACCTTCCCCCCGATAGTCTGACATCCGAATCTGCCGGAGTGCGTCATGCGCCCGGCCAGTCCATGACAGACGGGGAACGAAGCATGCGTTCAGGGGCTTCAGCACCGCTCGCGCTGACCGATACGGGGCACGGCATCCAGGCATTCGCGCGGCGCCAGGTCGGGCGGCTGGTCGGCGCCGGCCTGTTTGCGCTGGTCGCCTTTGGCGTCGCGGCGCTGGCGACCTGGAACGTCGCCGATCCCAGCTTCTCGCACGCCACCGACAACATCGTCACCAACGCCATGGGCTATGCGGGCGCGGTATTCTCCGACCTCGCCATGCAGTTCTTCGGCCTTGCCGCGGTCGCCGCCCTGGTGCCGGCGGTGATCTGGGGCTTTCTCCTGTTTTCGGCGCGCGGCGTCGATAGGCTGCCGAAGCGCGGCGTTGCCTGGTTCGGCTTCGCGCTGCTCGCGGCGGCGATGGCCGGCTGCGTGGTGCCGCCCAAGACGTGGCCGTTGCCGACCGGCCTCGGTGGCGTGCTCGGGGACATGGTGCTCAATGTTCCGGGCCTGGTCATTGGCGGCTACCCGACTGGCATCGTTGCCAGCATCATTGCCATGGTGCTCATTGCGCCGGCGCTGTGGCTGTTTGCCTATGGCTCGGCGCTGATTGCGCGCAAGAACGGCTTTGCCGTCATGGAGCGCACCGCGGAGCCCGATCCCCGAGAGGACGACCTGCTCTTCGACGAAGACGACGACGAGGGCGACGAAGGGATACTGGCGCTCGGCGCCATTACCCATTGGTGGCTGTCTTTCCGCGCCTGGATGCATCGCCGGGCTGTGCGCCGCCAGCAGGAGCGCGACGAGTTCGAGCCGGAGATGGAGCAGCGCTCCACCGCATGGCGCCGCGCCGCCGAACGGGTCGAATCGGCGGAATTCGCCGAAGCGCGGATGAGCCCGGATGGCCGCGCCCGCGTCGAGCCGGAGTTCTTCGCCGCCATGGTCAATGACCGCAGCGTTTCCGTCGATCCGGACGATGACGACGTCCTCGATGCCGGTTTCGACAATGGCGACGAGGAGGTCGAACTCGACGACGAGCCGGTCCAGCGCCGTGCCGCGACGAACGCCAAGGTGCAGAACTTCCGCTCCGATGCAGCGACCCGCGTCGCCGCACCTGCGCCGCGTCCCGCTCCGGGCGCGCGCTTCCAGCGCGAGGCGCAGACCTCGCTGATCGGCTCGGAAACATTCGAAATGCCGTCGCTGCATTTCCTGTCGGAGCCGAAGAACGTGGTGCGCGACGCCAGCCTGTCCAAGGACGCGCTGGAGCAGAATGCGCGCCTGCTCGAAGGCGTTCTGGAGGATTTCGGCGTCAAGGGCGAGATTATCGCGGTACGGCCCGGCCCGGTGGTCACGCTCTATGAGTTGGAGCCGGCGCCCGGCATCAAATCGTCGCGCGTCATCGGCCTGTCCGACGACATCGCCCGCTCGATGAGCGCCATTGCCTGCCGCGTCGCCGTGGTGCCCGGCCGCAACGCCATCGGCATCGAATTGCCGAATGCCAAGCGCGAGACCGTCTATCTCCGGGAGATCCTGGCCAGCCGCGATTTCGAGACGACCAAGTCCAAGCTGGCGCTGGCGCTGGGCAAGACCATCAATGGTGAGGCGGTGATCGTCGACATCGCCAAGATGCCGCATGTGCTGGTCGCCGGCACCACCGGCTCCGGCAAGTCCGTCGCCATCAACACCATGATCCTGTCGCTGCTCTACAAGCTGACGCCGCAGGACTGCCGGCTGATCATGATCGACCCGAAGATGCTCGAACTCTCCGTCTATGACGGCATCCCGCACCTGCTGACGCCGGTGGTCACCGACCCGAAGAAGGCGGTGGTGGCGTTGAAATGGACCGTGCGCGAGATGGAGGACCGCTACCGCAAGATGTCCAAGGTCGGTGTGCGCAACATCGACGGCTTCAACGCGCGCGTGCAGTTGGCTGAAAAGAAGGGCGAAAAAATCTCGCGCACCGTGCAGACCGGCTTCGACCGCCAGACCGGCGAGGCGATCTACGAGACCGAGAACCTCGATCTCGAGCCGATGCCCTACATCGTCGTCATCATCGACGAGATGGCCGATTTGATGATGGTCGCCGGCAAGGACATCGAAGGCGCGGTGCAGCGCCTGGCACAGATGGCGCGCGCGGCCGGCATCCATGTCATCATGGCGACGCAGCGTCCGTCGGTCGACGTCATCACCGGCACCATCAAGGCCAATTTCCCGACCCGTATCTCCTTTCAGGTGACGTCGAAGATCGACAGCCGCACCATTCTGGGCGAGCAGGGCGCCGAGCAGCTGCTCGGCATGGGCGACATGCTGTACATGGCCGGCGGCGGCCGCATCCAGCGCGTGCACGGCCCGTTCGTCGCCGACGACGAGGTCGAGAAGATCGTCGCCCATCTGAAGCTGCAGGGCGTGCCCGAATATCTCGACGCCATCACCGAGGATGACGGCGAGGACGATGACGAGCCGTCGGGCAAGGGCGGCGCTGGTGGTGGCGGCAACAGCAATTTCGAGGATTCCGACGATCCCTACGACCAGGCGGTCTCGGTCGTGCTGCGCGACGGCAAGGCGTCGACCAGCTATATCCAGCGCCGGCTCGGCATCGGCTACAACCGCGCCGCCTCGATCATCGAGAAGATGGAGAAGGAAGGCATTGTCGGCCCGGCCAACCATGCCGGCAAACGCGAAATCCTGGTGCCGACCGAGGACGACAAGTTCTGATCAGCCGATACGGCCCGGCGGCAACCTTGAACCTTTTGGCGCGTTACAGCGACTGAGCGCTGTCCGGCCCGCCAAACTTAAGTCTAACTGGGGGTCCACGGACTGCAACGAGACACACACCACACGAGAGTGACCGGCATGAAAAACGATCTTTCCGCGATCAGCGATTTCGCTCCAAACCGTCGCCAGTTGCTCGGCCTTGGCCTGATGCTTGCCGGCGCCGCGGCCATCAACGTCGTGCCGGGGTTCCAGCTCCTGGCCTCGGCGCAGGCGGCGGTGCCGCCGACGGCGCAAAAGATCGCCGACCATTTCTCCTCGGTCAAATCGATGAGCGGCGAGTTCGTCCAGTTCGGCCCCAACAACCAGCAGACCGGCGGCAAGTTCTTCCTTGAGCGGCCAGGCAAGATTCGCTTCAACTATGACGGCAAGTCCAATTTCCGGGTGATTTCCGACGGCAAGTCGGTGGTCATCCTCAACAAGCGGCTGAAAACGTCCGATCTCTATCCGTTGTCGAAGACGCCGCTGAAGCTGTTGCTCGACACCAAGATCGACCTCTCGGGGGGCCGCGTGAAATCGATCAAGGAAGAAAGCGACCTCACCACCATCCAGCTTGCCGACAAGTCGGTGTTCGGCAATTCGAAGATCACCATGATGTTCGATCCGAAATCCTATGATCTGCGCCAGTGGACCATCACCGACGCGCAGGGCAAGGACACCACGGTGATGATCTACAACACCAAGGAAGGCGTCA
Source organism: Mesorhizobium sp. L103C131B0 (assembly GCF_000502275.1). Taxonomy (NCBI): domain Bacteria; kingdom Pseudomonadati; phylum Pseudomonadota; class Alphaproteobacteria; order Hyphomicrobiales; family Phyllobacteriaceae; genus Mesorhizobium; species Mesorhizobium sp. L103C131B0. The sequence goes on from NZ_AYXC01000013.1 coordinate 107,566, forward strand.
GCTTCCCTGCGGACACCTTTGCCATCGACTATGCGGCGAACCGCGAGCTGAACACCAACCAGCGCTAGATGCGGTGAGGCCGGCCTGCCAATGGCGATCTCCTGCGCTTCCGGTGCTCACGTGGTTTAAGTACGCTCCGCTCCGGTTCTCGGAGACCGCCATTCGACTCGGCCTGATCTGAATCAGAGCCGCCGCCCGCAAAGGCTGGCTTGTGTTTGTGGCGCTAGGCTGGCAGTAGATCGGCGACCTTGTTCGGACCGCCGCATGCCCTTCTCCATCGCCACCTGGAACATCAACTCCGTGCGCCTGCGCATGCCGATCGTCGAGCGGCTGCTGACGGAGCAGGCGCCCGATGTGCTTTGCCTGCAGGAGACGAAGGTTCCCGACGAGCTGTTTCCGGAAAAGGCGTTCCGCAAGGCCGGCTACGAGCACATCGCATTCCATGGCCAGAAGGGCTATCACGGCGTTGCGACGGTGGCGCGGCGGCCGATCGAGATTGTCGAGAAACGGCGCTTCTGCGAGATCGATGACAGCCGGCATCTGTCGGTCAAGGTGCAGGCCGGCGGCAAGGCAATCCTGGTCCACAATTTCTACGTGCCGGCCGGCGGCGACGAGCCCGATCCGGAGATCAACCGCAAGTTCCGCCACAAGCTCGATTTCGTTGCCGAGATGAACGCCATCCGCGCCGCGCATGACGAGGTGTCGGCCTCGATCCTGGTCGGCGACCTCAACATCGCTCCGCAGGAGCACGATGTCTGGTCGCACAAGCAATTGCTCAACGTCGTCAGCCACACGCCGGTCGAGACGCAAAATTTCGACGCGATGCGGATCGCCGGCGACTGGGTCGACCTGATGCGGCTCGACGTGCCGCCAGAGCAGAAGCTCTACACCTGGTGGAGCTATCGCGCGCGGGACTGGGAAGCCTCGAACCGCGGCCGCCGGCTCGACCATGTCTGGTCGTCACCGAACCTGGTGCCGAGCTTTGCCGGCTATGAGATCCTGCGAGAGGCGCGTGGCTGGGAGCGGCCCTCGGACCATGTGCCGGTGATTGCGCGGTTCGACCTGGATTAGGCGGGCCGATATTCAGGTGAGGCCGGCCTGCAAATGGCCGATACCTGCGCTTCCGGTGCTCGCGTACTTTGAGTACGCTCCGCTCCGGTTCTCGGTATCAGCCATTTTCGACTCGGCCTGACCTGAATCTCGACACACCCAAGCGTGAGCGCGGTCGCGGGGACCTACCCGCCAAACCTTGGCGCCAGCTTCTCGATGCGGGCGATCATGGCCTGGAAATCATCGAGGATGCGCTGGTGCAGTTTCACCGCCACCTCGGGATATTCCTCCAGGATGCGGCGAAACATCTTGCGGCTCAACCTTATCACTTCCGAATCGGTCTCGGCCGAGGCGCTGGTCAGCCGTCTTGAGTCGGCGATCAGCGCCAGTTCGCTGAGGATCGTGCCGGGGCCGGCGGTGCCGATCGGGATGCGGTCGCCATCCTGCTCCCGGTAGAGCACGATGCGGCCACTGACCACGATATAGGCCGAGTCGGCTTCGTCATCCTCGCGGTACAGCTTGCGGTCGGCCTGCAGATGGGTGGCTTCGGCGCCGAAGGCGAGCAGGCGCAGCTGTTCCTGCGTGAAACCCTCAAAGAGCTTCACGGCGGACAGGATGCGGATGTCGTCATCCAGCGCCATCTCTAGCTGCGTCCCCGAACGGTCAGTCCAATCCCTCCCTTAGAGCGCCGCGTGTCCAATTGAACGCGCAAAGGACGCTCTAACACTTCAATCTGCGCAGCGGGCCGATCCAGGCTCCCCCAGCCGGATCCTCCCCGAAACAGTCCCGCCCCGACCGCTTATTGAACAATGAAAAGTTTAAGGAACCAGCTTGTAGCCGCCGCTTTCTGTCACAAGAATTTCAGCATTGGAAGGATCGCGCTCGATCTTCTGGCGCAGCCGGTAGACGTGAGTTTCGAGCGTGTGCGTTGTGACGCCGGAATTGTAGCCCCACACTTCCTCGAGCAGGACGTCGCGCGTCACCACCTTCTGGTCGGCTCGATAGAGATATTTGATGATCGAGGCTTCCTTCTCGGTCAGCCGCACCTTGCCGCCGCGCTGGTCGATCAGAAGCTTCTGGCTGGGCTTGAACGTGTAGGGCCCGACCGAAAAGGTGGCGTCTTCGCTCTGCTCGTGCTGGCGCAGTTGTGCGCGTATGCGGGCGAGCAGCACGGCGAAGCGGAACGGCTTGGTGACATAGTCGTTGGCGCCGGCCTCGAGGCCCAGAATTGTGTCGGAATCGGTATCGTGGCCGGTCAGCATGATGATCGGCGCCTTGTAGCCGCCCTTGCGCAGGATCTTCACCGCCTCGCGGCCATCCATGTCGGGCAGCCCGACGTCCATGATGAGCAGGTCGATGAGCCCGCCGCGCGCCGCGGCGACGCCTTTGGCGGCGGTCGCTTCCTGCAAGACGTCGAATTCTTCGTAAAGGGCCAGTTGCTCGACGAGGGTTCCGCGCAGGTCGTCATCGTCGTCAACGATCAGAATGGTACGTGATGTCATGGATCAATCCATTGTTTTGAAAAGAATTTTCAGTTGACCGCCCCCCATTTATGCGGAAGCTGACCGGCGCAACAGTCCGATCACAGTGATTTGTTCCGTGACACGATCATACAAGAAAAAACGCGATCGCAATGCAGCCGGCGCAATTTTGCCGAAAGGGCTGCGTGTGCTGGTGGTTCGGGCGAGGCCGGGCAACCCCAGCCAGGGGATATTGCAGGCCGGCAGCAAGGTGTTTGCCTGCGCGCTCGGACGCGGCGGCATCTCAGCCAACAAGCGCGAAGGCGACGGTGCGACGCCGCTTGGCGAGATGCGGATTTTGTCAGGATATTTTCGGGGCGATCATTTCGCGGCCGGCCGCAAAACCCGGCTGGCGATGGCGCCGATCGGCGCCGATCTCGGCTGGTGCGAGGTGCCGGACGACCGCAACTACAACCGGCCGGTGAAAATCCCCTATGGCGCCAGCCATGAGCGAATGCGGCGCGACGACCGCCTCTATGACGCCTGCCTGGTGCTCGACTGGAACATGGCGCCGCGCCGGCGCGGCCGCGGCAGCGCCATCTTCTTCCATCTGGCGCGCCCAGGCTTCACACCGACGCAAGGCTGCGTGGCGGTGACAGCGCGGACAATGGCGCGGCTGTTGCCGCTGGTGTCGGACCGGACGGTGGTGAGGGTGGTGAGGTAGGGAGTAGGGAGTAGGGAGTAGGCTGGTGTCGGCGCCGTTTCAATCCTTCACTACTCACTACTCACCATTGCCTAACGCCTTCTCGGCTTCTGCCACCCAGTGTCCAGCAATCCAAGCCGGCCGAGTTCCCGGTCCACGGCCCGCGTCACGTCCTTGCGCTGCGCGCCGACGTCGCGCAACTGGCGATCCGACAGATCCTCCACGTCCTGGCGCGGCAGGTTGATGGCGACTTTCGCCTGGCGAAGCCAGTCCGTTACGGCATGCAACCAGTTCGAGCGAGCTGCTGGCGAGTTCAAAACGAAGATGGACATGATGCGCTCCCGTGTTCCGCCGGATATCAAATCCGGCTTGATGGTGTTTCGATGGATGCATCATGCCGCATTGAAATCCATGAGAGAAACGAGTAGTTCTTTTCGGATCGTGAAGTTTTATTTGAGGATACGTTGATGTCCCGTCTGTTGCCCGGAACGCGCGCGCTGAGGACTCTGGAAGCCGCCGCCCGCCACCTCAATTTCACCCGCGCTGCCGACGAGCTCGGGCTGACGCCGGCGGCGGTCAGCCACCAGATCAAGGAAATCGAGGATCAGCTCGGGCTGGTGCTGTTCACGCGAACCAGTCGTACCATCCGGTTGACCGAGGCAGGTACGGTGCTGTTCGAGGCCTCGATCGATGCGCTCGACCTGCTCAACCGGGCGGTGTCGCGGGCGCGCAAGCTGACGCGCGGCACGGCATTGCTGAAGGTAACGCTCGACGCGCAGTTCGCGTCAAAATGGCTGATGCGGCGCGTCGATGATTTTCGCAAACTTCAGCCCAATATCGAACTGAGGTTCGACATCGGCTACGAAGTGCGCGATTTCGAACTCGACGATGTCGATGTCGGCATCCGGTTCGGGGTTGGCAAGTATCCGGGGCTTCGCGCCCATCGCCTGTTCGACAACATCCTCATTCCGGTGTGCAGCCCGAGCCTGCTGACCTCCGGCCCGCCGCTGCGCGAACCGCGCGACCTCTTCAACCACACGCTTGCCCATATCGAATGGTCGCGCCAAGGCGTGACATGGCCGAACTGGCGCATGTGGATGGCCGCGGCCGGCATCAACGATTTCGACGACAGCCGGACTATCGTGTTTGGAACCTCTACCGATGCCGTGCAGGCGGCGCTCGACGGCAATGCCGTGGCGCTCGCCGAGTTCGCCATGGTGGCAAACGACCTTTCCCAGGGAAGGCTGGTGCAGCCCTTTGAACTCGGTCTGCGCGTGGGGCCGGAGTTCGGCTACTTCCTGGTCTATCCCGAGAGCACTGCCAACGATCCGCGCATCATCGCTTTCCGTGAATGGATCCTCGACGAAGTCGCCAGGACGCAGACCTGACGACTTCTGCAGGCCTCAGCCGGCGACCGGCGTCCCGAACCAGCCGATCACCGCGCCGATGATCAACAGCACGCCGAGCCAGTGGCCGCCGTCGATCAGGGTCAGGTCCCAGCCGAAATTCTCATAGCGATGGTTGGCCGTCAGCGTCGTGGCGACGAAACCCAGCCAGAGGACGAAGCCGAAGACCAGCCCTGCGACAAGGACCGGCTCGCCGCCGGTCATCGCGCCGACGACCAAGGCTAAGACCAGCGCCATGATCAGCTCGGCGATGAAGGAGATGATGAAGGGCAATATCGATTTCTTTGACGTTGACGGATCGATCCTGGCCGCCCTCATCCAAGGCTTGCTGAGGGCCGTGTACCAGACGGCGCCAAACAGCCACGCCGCGACGGCCGCGACAACCACCGCCAGCCAGTTCACCACTGAAAAATCCATAAAGTCCTCCCCTCAAGCATGCAGCCCAAAGCCTGACGGTTCTGGGATAACGACATCCGTATTCTTCAAATCAATGCGCGATGGAACGCCTGTTCGGCAATGCCGTCAAGCGAAGCGCCACACCGTGGTGCGCTTGACCAGGGCGTCCTCCAGCGCCCGCGTCACCGCCACTTCGTAGACTGCGAGCGGCTCCAGTCCCGCCTTCGGCATGTAGGAGCGGCCCGGATCGCCGACGAGGATGTCAGCGCCGCGCGCCTTCAGTGTCGAAAACCACGGCATCAGCGTGTCGGCGAAGGATTTGTCGTAGAAGACGTCGCCGGCCAGCACCACGTCCCAGCCGGCGTCGGTGCCGATGCAGTCCGTGCCGCAAAAGTCGATGGCAACGCCATTGGCCTTTGCGTTGAGGCGGATCGCCGTTTCGCAGAACGGGTCGATGTCGGCGGCGATCACGTGCGCCGCACCCGCCTTGGCGGCGGCGACGGCGACAAGGCCGGAGCCGGAGGCGAAGTCGAGCACGCGTTTGCCCCGCACATCCGACGAATTGTCCAGCACGTAACGGGCAAGGCCCTGACCGCCGGCCCAGGCAAAGGCCCAGAACGGCGGCGGCAGGCCGATTTCGATCAGCTCGTTCTCCGTGCGCTGCCAGAGGTCATGCGCTTCGTCGGCAAGATTGAGGACAATCTCCGGCACATGCGGCGGCGACATAAGCGCCGTGTTGTCGAGAATGAACTTTTTCGCGCTGTTCGGCGTGAGGGCCGTCACGGAGCCGGCGTCAGGCCGCCCATGCGGCAGACTTCCTTCCATTCGGCCGGCGTCACCGGCTGTACGGAAAGCCGTCCAAGCCGCACCAGAGCCATCTCGGCGAGTTTCGGATTGGCCTTGACCTGTTCCAGCGTCGGCGGGTTCGGCACATCCTTGAAGGCTCGGATGTCGACGCATTCCCAGCGCGGATCGTCGGTGCTGGTATCCTGATGGGCAAGCGCGCAGACCTCGGCAATGCCGACGACGTTCAGCCCCTCATTGGAGTGATAGAAGAAGCCGAGATCGCCGATCTGCATCGCCTTCATGTTGTTGCGCGCTGCATAGTTGCGCACGCCGTCCCACTGCGTGCCGGCCTTGCCCTTGGCCTTCAGCGCCTCGAAGGAGAAGACCGAAGGTTCGGATTTGAACAGCCAGTAGTTCATGTCTTTGCTCCAACTACTATTTTTGCGCAATTCCGGACGGAAAACCGTTACACACTTTTCCTGGGATCGCTCTAGGCGCCGCCGGAACTAACTAGCCGCCGGCTTGTTGAAGGTCCAGTTCCACTGGCGGATTTCGACACTTTCGAACAGCCCGGCCTTGGCGTAGGGGTCGGCAGCCGACAGCGCCTGCGCACCGGCGAGGTCGGGCGCTTCCACGACGACGAGGCTGCCATTGGGCTTGCCCTCGGCGTCGAGGAACGGGCCGGCAAAGGCCAGTTTGTTGTCGGCGTTCAGGCGTTCGAGAAAGGCGACGTGGACCGGCCGCGTATCGACCCGCACCTGCAGGCTGCCCGGCTTGTCCTTGCAAATCAACGCAAACAGCATGTTAAACTCCGGTTTGTTTGGGGATCAGAGGTCGGTTTCGGTTTTCAGGGGTCGCGTCATCAGCGCGGACACAGCCTGCCGAATGGTGATCGTGCCGTCCAGTATCGCCGACACCGCAGCGATGATCGGCGCGTCGATGTCGCGCTCGGTGGCGATGCGGGCGGCGATCGCCGCCGTCGGCACGCCTTCGGCGAGTGGCAGTCCCGACAAGGGCTTACCTTGCCCCAGCGCCAGCCCATAGGCGAAATTGCGCGACTGGGCGGAAGAGCAGGTGAGCAAAAGGTCGCCGAGGCCGGAAAGCCCCATCAGCGTCTCCGGCTTGGCGCCGAAGGACGCGCCGATGCGGCGCAGTTCGACGAAGCCGCGCGTCACCATGGCGGCCTGCGCGCTGGCGCCGAGCCCGGCGCCGGTGACGGCGCCAGCGGCAATGGCGAAGACATTCTTCAAAGCGCCGCCGATCTCGACGCCGATCAAATCGTCGCTGGAATAGCAGCGCAGATTCTGCGCCGAAAAGCGCGCGGCAAGCTCGGCCGCCAAGGCGTCGTCGCGTGCAGCAACCACGACAGCGGTCGGCAGACCCCTGGCGACGTCGGCGGCAAAGCTCGGACCGGACAAGGCCGAAACCGGAGTTTCGGGCAGAATGTCACCAACGATCGCCGACAGCAGCGCGCCGGTGTCGCGCTCGATGCCCTTGGCGCAGAGAACGAGCGGGATGCCTTTCGGCATATGGGGCTTCGCCGTCGTCAGCATGGCGCGCAGCGCCTGCGCCGGCGCCACGGCCAGCGCGCAATCGGCATCGGTCAGGGCCGTGCCGATATCGCTCGTCGCCGCAATGCCTGTTTCAATGGCGATGCCGGGGAGATAACGCGGGTTCTCGCCGCGGCGGATCGCGGAAACCGTCTCTTCGTCGCGGGCGTAGAGCCGGACATCGTGACCGGCGCGCAGCATCGCCAGCGCCAGCGCCGTGCCCCAGGCGCCGCCGCCAAGCACGGCGACGCGCCAGCCGGTTCTGTCCCTGCCGCTTGTCTTGCTGGCGCTCATGCTTTCGCTCCGCGCCGGCCAGAGCCGACCATCGGGGCCGAAATGCTGTCCAGCGGCCAGCGCGAACGCGGCACGAAATCGAAGCCGTTCTCTTGCGACAGGCCTGCCCGCAACCGCTCGATGCCGGCCCAGGCGATCATCGCCGCATTGTCGGTGCACAGTTTGAGCGGCGGCGCGACAAAGGCGAAGCCGGCCTCGGCGCACTGCTTCTGCAGCGTCGCCTTGATCGCTCTGTTGGCGGCGACTCCACCGGCAACGACCAGCGCCGGCTCGGCCTTGTCCGGAAATTCGTCGCGGAAGCGGGCCAGCGCGCGGGCCACGCGGTCGCCAAGTGAGTCGGCTACCGCCGCCTGGAACGAGGCGCAGATGTCGGCGACATCCTGCTCGCTTAGCGGCTGGATGGCGGTCGCCGCCTGGCGCACCGCGGTCTTGAGGCCGGAGAAGGAGAAATCGGGCTGCGCAGATCCTTTCATCGGCCGTGGAAAGGCAAATCGCGTCGCATCGCCCGAGATTGCCGCCTTTTCGACATTCGGGCCGCCGGGATAGGGCAGGCCGAGCATTTTGGCCGTCTTGTCGAAAGCTTCGCCGAGCGCGTCGTCGATGGTCGTCGCCCAGCGTTGGTAGTCGCCGACGTCGCGCACGGCGACGATCTGGGTGTGGCCACCGGAGACCAGCAGCAGCAGATAGGGAAAATCGAGCCCGTCGGTCAGCCTTGCGGTCAGTGCGTGGCCTTCGAGATGGTTGATGGCGATCAGCGGCTTGCCGGCGGCCGCTGCAATCGCCTTGGCTGTCATCAGGCCGACGATCAGCCCGCCGACTAGGCCGGGGCCGGCAGTGGCGGCAATGGCGTCGATGTCGGCCAGGGCTACGCCCGAATCCGCAAGAGCGGCCTCGACAATGCCGTCCAGCGCCTCGACATGGGCACGCGCGGCGATCTCCGGCACGACGCCGCCGAAGGCGGCGTGCTCCTCGATCTGGCTGAGCACGATGTTGGACGCAATCACCGGCACGGAATCGCCGTCCAGCGTCACCACGCTGGCGGCGGTCTCGTCGCAACTCGTCTCAATGCCCAGAACGCGGATCAATTCGTCGCTGTCTCCAGAGATTGTGTCGCCGGACTTTCCTAGTTAGTAGAGGCGGGCCTCGCTAGGGAGAGCGCCGGAAACGCAAAGCCAGCCGGGGGTTATCACGGACCGCGCGCCATGCAAACTTTGAAAATAGGAACACGCGGCAGCCCGCTGGCGCTCGCCCAGGCGCATGAGACGCAGGCGCGGCTGATGGAAGCGCATGGCATGCCGGCAGAAGCCTTCGAGGTCGTCGTCATTTCGACCAGCGGCGACCGCATCCAGGACCGGCCGCTGTCGGAAGCCGGCGGCAAGGGGCTGTTCACCAAGGAAATCGAAGACGCGCTGCTGGCCGGCACGATCGATATCGCCGTGCATTCCTCCAAGGACATGCCGACAGTGCTGCCGGTCGGGCTGGAGCTGTCCGCCTTCCTGCCGCGCGAGGATGCGCGGGACGCCTTCATCGGCAAGGCGGTGAAGCGCATTGTTGATTTGCCGCAAGGCGCCAAGGTCGGGTCGTCTTCGCTCAGGCGCCAGGCGCTGATCCGGCGCATGCGGCCGGACCTAGACGTGGTCATGTTCCGCGGCAATGTGCAGACCAGGCTGCGCAAGCTGGAGGAAGGCGTCGCCGAAGGCACGATCCTCGCCTATGCCGGGCTGAAGCGGCTCGGGCTCGGCCATGTCGTCACCGATCTGATGCCGCTCGATGCCTTTCCGCCGGCGCCGGGACAAGGCGCAATCGGCATCGAAACCCGCATCGGCGACAGCGAGGTCGAAAAGATGCTGGTGGCCATCCATGATGTGCCGACAGGCCAGGCGCTGGCCTGTGAGCGCGCCTTCCTGGCGGCGCTCGACGGCTCCTGCCGCACGCCGATCGCCGGCTATGCGACGATCTCGGGCGGCAGGCTGGTTTTCGCCGGGCTGATCATTTCGCCCGATGGCACGCAATCGCATGAGGTCAAAGCCGAAGGCTTGGCGCTGGATGCCGCTGACATCGGCACGGACGCAGCTAGGATGGTGCGGGTCAAAGCGGGCGAAACCTTCTTCGACGGCTGGGTCTGATATGCGTGTCCTGGTGACGCGGCCGCAACCCGGGGCGTCGCGAACCATGCGGCGGCTGCAGGAATTGGGATTTGAGCCGCTCCTTCTGCCGCTGACCGAAACGGTGACACTGCCGGTTGGCGCCGATGCTGCGAGCGACGATGCCGTGGCCGTCGCTGTGACTAGCGCCAATGCCGTGCGGCATGCGCCGAAAGAACTCATTCGTGCGCTCGCCGCCTTGCCTTGCCATGCCGTCGGACGCAGGACGGCTGAAGCGGCACGTTCGGCAGGGTTCTTGTCGGTCAGCGAAGGGGCGGGCGACGCCGAGCGGCTGGCCGAGGCGATTGCTGCCGGCCTTTCCGGCAAGGCGGTCGTCTATCTCACAGGGCGCGTGCGGTTTCCGGCATTCGAGGCGCGGCTGCGAAATGCCGGCGTCGAGGTCCGCACCGTCGAAACCTACGACACGATTTCGCTCGATTATTCCGATGCTGAAATCCGTACACGCCTGTCCGATCAGGCGGTCGACGCGGTGCTGCTCTATTCAGCCAAGGCGGCGGCAGCGTTGCAGGCCTTGGCCAGCCGGGCGGAACTGCGCGATCTCTTTGAAAACATGCAGGCTTTTGCGCTCTCCGAGCGCGTGGCAGCGGCGTTTGACAATGCCGCCGGCAAAAAAATACGCATTGCGCGGGAACCGCAGGAGGAGGCGCTGCTTGAGCTGTTGCACCGCGGCGACTGAGCGCCGTGTCATCACGCCGCCCCTTTTCACCTGATGATGATGTGCTAGACCATTTTTCAAACCATCACGCGCCGTCGGGCGCCCAGACGAAGCAGGATTGCGGAGCCCAGGCATGGTCAAGACGCCGAAGATGCGACATTCGAAAAGCCACCGCGAGCCGGTGACCATCGAACTCGAACCCGGCGCTGTCTCGCGCATTGCCGATGCGGATGCCGCCAAGACGGATGTCGCCAACTCGGACGACGTCGAGGCCCCGGCAGGGTCGGTTGCGGCCGAGGATGCCGCTGCCATGGCCAATGCGCAGCCGGAGACGCCTGACGAGCCCGTTCATGCCGATCAAGCCGATCTCGAGCCGTGGGAGCACTCCGACGCCGCGGCGCAGGCCGCTCCCGAAAGCGCCGATGCCAAGGCGTCCACCCAGGCGGAGCAGCCTTACCCCACCGCTTCGGATGCGCCACCGCGCGCCAGAACCTCCGACTACAGTTTCGAGGATGCCTCGCCCAAGCCGGGTGCACCCAAGGAAACCCCAAGGACAGCCGGGAACCAGCCCATGGCCGCGCAACCGAAGCGCACGAGCGGCATTGCCGCCGGCATCATCGGCGGTGTCATCGCGCTGGCTGCCGCCAGCGGGCTGCAGTTTGCCGGCGTGCTTGGCGCTCCGGGCTCAGGGGCGGGCACGGTCTCGCTCGACGGCGTCAATGGCGAGATCGCTTCGCTGAAGCGCGAAATCGCCGACCTCAGGGAAGCCAGCGGCAATGGCGCCGCAACGGCCAAGGTCGACGGGCTGTCTTCGGCGCTGGATCAGGTCAAGGCCGATGTCGCATCGCTGAAATCGGCGGTCGAAAGGGGCGGCGCCGGCGACAATGCCGGGCTTGCCTCGCTTGGCGACAAGGTCAAGCAGATCGAGACCGCGGTCGCCGCCCTTGGCCAGGCCGGTGGTGCAGCGCCCGTCGATCTCGCGCCGCTCAATGAAAGACTGGCGGGCCTCGACGCACTGGTGAAATCGGCCGGTGAGGCAGCCAAGACGCAGGAAGGCAAGATCGCCGCGCTGGAGCAGTCGGTGACGCAGCTCGCCGGCAAGGTCGATGCGCAGGCCTCGCAGCCAAAGATCGCGATGGCCATCGCCGCTTCGGCCTTGAAGGCGGCGCTTGACCGCGGCGCGCCGTTCGCCGCCGAGTTGGAGACCTTCGCGGCGATCTCGCCCGATGCACCGCAGATTGCAGCGCTGCGCCCCTACGCTGAAAAGGGCGTCCCGACCCGCACCGAGATCGCCGGCGAGGCCGACGCCGCGGCCAATGCGATGGTCGCGGCGGCGACGCCGGTCGATGAAAATGCCGGCTTCTTCCAGAACCTTTTGTCGAGCGCCGAATCGCTGGTCAAGGTCCGGCCGATCGGCGGCGTCGAAGGCGCCGGCGCGCCGGAAACCGTGGCGCGCATCGAAGTGGCGGTCAATCAGGGCGACTACGCCAAGGCGCTCAGCGAATACGCGACGCTGCCGGATGCGGTCAAGGCTGCTGGCGCCGACTTTGCCGGCAAACTGAAGGCGCGCATCGACGTCGAGACGCAGGTCGACGCGCTGATGCAGGTGCGATGAAGGCATGAGGACGACACGATGATCCGCATTCTCATCTTTCTCGCCGCCGTCTTCGCGCTCGGCCTCGGCTTTGCCTGGCTGGCCGATCGTCCCGGCGAGATGGTCGTCACCTTCAACGGTTACCAATACCAGGTCAGCCTGATGGTGGCGGCGGTGGCGATCGTTGCCGTCGTCGCAGCGGTGATGATCGTCTGGTGGCTGATCAAGTCGCTGTGGAACAGCCCGTACACGATCTCGCGCTATTTCCGCGTGCGCCGCCGCGACCGTGGCTATCAGGCGCTGTCGACCGGCATGATCGCAGCCGGCGCCGGCGACGGCGCGCTGGCCCGCAAGATGTCCAAGGAAGCCGCCAAACTGATCCGCTCCGACCAGGAGCCGCTGATCCAGCTGCTCGAAGCGCAAGCCTCGCTGCTCGAAGGCGACCATGAGGGCGCGCGCGAAAAATTCGAGGCCATGCTCGACGACCCCGAAATGCGGCTGCTTGGCCTGCGCGGGCTCTATCTCGAAGCCGAACGGCTCGGCGACCGCAACGCGGCGCGTCACTATGCCGGCCGCGCCGCTTCCGTCGCACCGCAACTGGCTTGGGCCGCCGAATCGACGCTGGAAGATCTGACCGGGCGCGGCGACTGGGACGGCGCGCTGAAGCTGGTGGAGGCGCAGAAGTCGACCAGGCAGATCGAACGCGACGCCGCCAATCGCCGCCGCGCTGTGCTGTTGACCGCCAAGGCGCAGGCGCTGACCGACAGCGACCCCAATGCAGCCAAGGCAGCGGCACTCGAGGCAAACAAGCTCGCGCCCGATTTCGCGCCGGCCGCGGTTGCAGCCGCCAATCTTCTGTTCAAACAGAACGATGTGCGCAAAGGCTCGAAGATCCTTGAGGCAGCCTGGAAGGCGGAGCCGCATCCCGAGATCGCCGAGCTCTACACCCATGCAAGGCCGGGAGATGCCGTGGTCGATCGTCTCAACCGGGCGAAGAAGCTGCAGGAGCTGAAGCGCAACAATGCCGAATCGTCGATGACGGTGGCGCGCGCCGCGCTCGATGCGCAGGATTTTTCCACCGCCCGCCGCGAGGCGGAAGCCGCGATCCGCATGGATCGCCGGGAAGGCGCTTACCTGCTGCTGGCCGATATCGAGGAGGCAGAGACCGGCGACCAGGGCAAGATCAGGCAATTGCTGTCCAAGGCGGTCAGGGCGCCGCGCGATCCGGCCTGGGTCGCCGACGGCGTCGTCTCCGAACGCTGGGCGCCGGTATCGCCGGTCAGCGGCAAGCTCGATGCTTTCGCCTGGCGCGCGCCGATGGAGCGGCTGGGCCAGCTCATCGACAGCCATGAAGACGAAGCCGATGTGCCGGTGCTTGCGGCACCTGCCAAACCGGCAAAGGAAGCCGAAGTGATCGATCATCCGGCCATCGCCAGGACGAGCAGCGAGGCGCCGATCGAGCCGAAGCCCGCTGTGGGCGATGACCAGGTCACGCCGGTCACCGCCGCCGCTTTCGCCGCAATACCAAACGACGCCGAACCCGTCGAACCTGCCGAGGAACTGGCGCGGCTGCCCGACGACCCCGGCGTCGACCCCGATGACGAAGCGGAGAAGTCACCGCGCCGCTTCCGCCTGTTTTGATCCCTGAAGCATGATCCCAAAAAGTGGATACCGGTTTTTGGAAAAGATCATGCTCCAATAATGTGAAGTGAGCACCATGTTCGAACGCGTCCTGGCCTTTCTGAAAGACCTGCCCTCCGGGGCTGGGGCTCGCGCCAATGCGGACGATCCGCGCGTTGCGGCGTCGGCTTTGCTCTATCATGTGATGAATGCCGACGGCGTGCGCCAGGATGTCGAGTGGGAGCGGTTCAAGCAGGTGCTGGCGCAGAGCTATTCGATCAGCGGCGACGAGCTCGATGCACTGGCTGCCGCCGGCGAGCGCGCCGACAATGAGGCGATCGACCTCTATGCCTTCACCAGCGTCTTGAAGCGCCATCTCGACGCCGAGGCGCGCAAGGCTTTCATCGGCCTGATGTGGGAAATCGTCTATGCCGACGGCGAACTGCATGAACTGGAGGACAACACCGTCTGGCGCGTTGCCGAACTGATCGGCGTCGAGCGCCAGGATCGCGTCGAGGCGCGCCGCAAGGCGGCGGCCGCCGCGCCCGACGCCAGCGGAACGTCGAGCGACGAATAGGATTCCGCCTTTCCATGCCGCCCAGACCGAGCTCGAAACCAAAAGTCCTGATCGTGCTGCATCAGGAGACTTCGAGCCCCGGCCGGGTTGGCCACATGCTGCTCGAGGAAGGTTTCGACCTCGACATCCGCCGGCCGCCTCTCGGCGACAGCCTGCCGGAGACGCTGGAGGGACACGCCGGCGCCGTGGTGTTCGGCGGGCCGATGAGCGCCAATGACGAAGATGAGTTCGTCCGCCGCGAGACCAACTGGCTCAATGTTCCGCTAAAGGAGAACCGGCCCTTCCTCGGCATCTGCCTTGGCGCGCAGATGCTGGCCAATCATCTCGGCGGCAAGGTCGAGGGGCATGGCGAGGGGCTGGNAGATCGGCTGGTATCCGCTGAAGCCGACCGAAGCCGGCAAGAAGCTGCTGCCTTGGCCCGACATGGTCTACCAGTTTCACCGCGAAGGCTTTTCGCTGCCCAGGGATGCGACGCTGCTGGCGACGGCGGAAACCTACCCCAACCAGGCTTTTCGCTATGGCGACAATGCCTGGGGCATCCAGTTCCATGGCGAACTGACCCGGTTGATGATGCAGCGCTGGGTGGTGCGCGGCGCGCACCGTTTCGAATTGCCCGGCGCGCAGCCCGGCCGCGACCATCTCGGCGGCCGGCTGATCTGGGATATGCACCTCAAGCGCTGGCTGAGCGAATTTTTGAGCCTGATCTTCGGCAAGCCTACTGAGGGATAGAGCAAATCCAACTACTCTGAACGGCCGAGCTTGCCCAAAGACGACTTACCTATGGGAGGCGTGTACGATGGATCCGGGACCTTAGCCCGTTCCCGCAGATTTGGATTGCGCCCCAAACACTCCGATGGATCGAAAAACTCCGTGGCGCATTTAAGCTTCGGCTAATAACGGCCCCAGGAGAGAACCAATGAAGAAGACGCTGCTCATTTTAAGCCTACTCATTCCGCTCGCGGCATGCTCCCGCACCGAACAAGGCGCTGCCGTCGGTGGTTTGGGTGGTGCAGCTGTAGGCGCAGCAGTGGCCGGCGACCCGGTAAAAGGGGCGGTTGTTGGCGGTGCGGTCGGAGCGCTGGCCGGGGCGGTCATCGGGCACGCCAGCGAAGCCGGCCAGTGCAGATATCGCGGTCGGAACGGTCGAGTTTACGTTGCTCAGTGCCCGGACGGCTACTGATCTCAAAGGCGCGTGATCTCTTTCGATCACGCGCCTGCTCGGGGTAGGATAACTGAATGGCATATAACAGCAAAAGACTGCTGGCTTTCTGGTTAGCCGTTGTCAGCGCTGTCGCGATAAACGCCGAACTTTCGACCGCGGCCTTGGCCGCACCTGTAGAAGCGAAGACGATTGCCGATCACTTCTCATCGGTAAAGTCCATGTCCGGGGACTTTGTCCAGTCGGGCCCAAGAGCGGAAAGGACCAAAGGGAAATTTTTCCTCCAGCGGCCGGGCAAGATCCGGTTCAACTATGCAGGCCAATCAGGGGTCAGCGTAATTGCAGATGGAAAATCCTTGGTGGTCTATAACAAGAAGCTCAAGACATCGCGGCTTTATGCTCTCTCGAAGACGCCGCTCAAGCTGCTCCTCGACAATCAGGTCAACTTTTCCGGCAATCGCCTCAAAAGTATCAGGGACGATGGCGCCCAGGTGATCATCAGGCTGGCCGACAAGTCGGCCTTCGGCAATTCGAATATCACTATGGTGTTTGACAGGGAATCGCTCGATCTACGCAGATGGACCCTGACTGACGAGAGGGGCCTTACCTCGACAGTCACCATATCCAACGTGAAGCAGGGCGTTCGCGCTCCTGCGGGCACCTTCACTATCGACTATGCCGCAAACCGTGAATTCAACACCAAAACGAAATAGTCGGCAGCGCCACGAACTGCCCGTGTAACACTACTCGGCGGCCGTCTCCGACGGCACCTCTGCCGGTGCCGAAGGCTCGGCCTCGGCATGCGGCTTGCGCCGTGAAAACAGCGACCTTAGCGTGACGTAGAACACCGGCGTCAGGAACAGGCCGACGAAGGTGACGCCGAGCATGCCGGAGAACACCGCGGTGCCGAGCGACTGGCGCATTTCCGCGCCCGGGCCTGTCGCGATCATCAGCGGCACGACGCCGAGGATGAACGAGAAGGCGGTCATCAGGATCGGCCGCAGCCTGAGCCGGCAGGCTTCGACGGCAGCCTCGGCGGCCGACAGGCCGCGTTCCTGCGCCTGCCGCGCGAATTCGACGATGAGGATCGCGTTCTTGGCGGCAAGTCCGATCAGCACGATGAGGCCGATTTGCACGAGGATGTTGTTGTCCAGCCCTCGGAACGACACGCCGAGCAACGCCGCGAGCACGCCGAGCGGCACCACCAGCACGATGGCGAACGGCAGCACCCAGCTTTCATATTGCGCCGCCAGCGCCAGGAACACGAACAGCACCGACAGTCCGAAGATATAGACAGCGGCATTGCCGGTGTTGCGCTCCTGATAGGCGAGTTCGGTCCATTCGTAGGAGGTACCGGCCGGCAACGTCTGTGCCGTGATCGCTTCCATCTTGGCAAGCGCATCGCCGGTGGAAACACCGGGCGCGGCGTTGCCCTGCAGCGGCACGGAGACGTACATGTTGTAGCGCTGGACCAGCGCCGGGCCGGTGACGTCGCGGATCTCGATCAACGTGCCCAGCGGAACCAGCGCGCCGGTCGCCGAGCGCACCTTCAGTTTCAAGATGTCGGCGCGATCGAGGCGGAACGCCTGGTCGGCCTGCGCGCGCACCTGGTAGACGCGCCCGAAAGCGTTGAAGTCGTTGACGTAGGCGGTGCCCAGATTGATCGACAGCGTCTCGAAGATGTTGGGGATCGGCACGTTCAGGATGCGCGCCTTGTCTCGATCGATCGCCAGGAAGAATTGCGGGCTGGACGCGGAGAAGGTGGTGAACACGCCGGTCAGCCCCGCCGTCTTGTTGGCCTTGCCGGCAATTTCATAGGCAAGCGCCAGGATCTGCCGCATGTCGGCGCTGTTGCGCTCCTGGATCTGCAGCTTGAAGCCGCCGGCATTGCCGACGCCGCGGATCGGCGGCGGCGGCAGTGCGATAATGAAGGCTTCCTTGATGCTTTGCAGGCTGCCGAACAAATTGCCGATGACCTGGGTCGCGGACTGGCCGGCTTCCAGTCGCTCGTCAAACGGCTTGAACCTGGCGAAGATCACGCCCGCGTTGCTGGCATTGGTAAAGGTGGCACCGGAGAAGCCGGCGAAGGCGACCGCGTAGTCGACGCCCGGCGTTTTCTGGATGATCTGCGACGCCTGCTGGATGACGGCATCGGTCCGCGATAGCGAGGCGCCGTCCGGCAACTGGACGACGACGATCGCATAGCCCTGGTCGAGCGACGGAATGAAACCGCGCGGCACCGTCTGAACCATACAGACCGTGGCGTAGATGAGGGCCGCGAAAACGGCCAGCGTGGCGGCGATCGCTATTCGCGAGCCGACCAGCACGCGCACGATGCTCGAATACCAATGGGCGACCTTGTCGAAGCCGCGATTGAAGCCGTCGGCGAGCGCCCGTCCGAACCGCGCCAGGAAAAAGCGCGGCGGCGCCGCAGCAGTGTGGTGCGGCTTGAACAGCAGCGCGGCCAAGGCCGGCGAGAGCGTCAGCGAATTGAATGCCGAGATCGCCGTCGACACCGCGATGGTGATCGCAAACTGCAGGTAGAACTGCCCGGAAATGCCGGGAATGAAGGCTGTCGGCACGAACACCGCTATCAGCACCAGCGAGATCGCGATGACCGCCGTTCCGACTTCGTCCATGGTCAGGTGCGACGCCGGATTGGGCGCCAGCCCGCTGGCGATATTGCGCTCGACGTTCTCGACCACGACGATCGCATCGTCGACGACGATGCCGATGGCCAGCACGAGGCCGAACAGCGTCAGCATGTTGAGGGAGAAGCCGGCGGCGTAAAGCACCGCCAGCGTGCCGATCAGCGACACCGGGATCGCCACGATCGGCACGATCGCCATGCGCCACGATTGCAGGAAGACGATGATGACGATGATGACCAGCACCATCGCCTCGAGGATCGTCTTGTAGACCTCCTGGATCGACTCGGCGACGAACTCGGTCGGATTGTAGACGATGTCGTAGCTCAACCCCTTCGGGAAGTCCTGGGAAAGCTCCTTCATCTTGTCCTGGATCTCCGCGGCTGCGGCGAGCGCATTGGTGCCTGGCCGCTGGAAGATGGCGAGCGCCACCGCCGGTTTGCCGTTGAGATAAGAGTTGGTGACGTAATCCTTGGCGCCGAGCTCGATGCGCGCCACGTCCTGCAGCTGGATCAGGCGGCCGTCTTCGGCCGATTTGACGATCACGTATCGGAAGTCGCGTGCGTCGTTGAAGCGGCCTTGCGTGGTGACCGTGTACTGGAACGCCGTGCCGGTATTGGTCGGCGGCGCGCCGATGGAGCCGCCCGACACCTGGACGTTCTGGTCGCGCAGCGCCTGCACCACATCGCCCGAGGTCATCCCCAGGGCGGACAGTTTTTCCGGATCGAGCCAGATGCGCAGCGAATATTCGCGTTCGCCAAAGATGATGAGGTCGCCGACGCCGTCCAACCTGAGCAGTATGTCGCGCACCCGCGAGCGGGCGTAGTTCGAGACGTAGAGCTGGTCGTAGGTATTGTCGGGCGACAGCATGTGCACGACCATCATCAGGTCGGGCGAGCTCTTGATGGTGGTGATGCCGAGGCGGCGGACTTCTTCGGGCAGGCGCGGCTCGGCGACCGAGACGCGGTTCTGTACCAGCACCTGCGCCTGGTCGAGATCGGTGCCTAGCTTGAAGGTGATGGTCAGCGCCATCGCTCCGTCGCCGGACGAATAGGACGACATGTAAAGCATGCCCTCGACGCCGTTGATCTCCTGCTCGATCGGCGTTGCCACCGTCGCTGCGACCGTCTCGGCGTCGGCGCCCGGGTACTGGGCGCGAACGACGATGGTCGGCGGCGCGATCTCGGGATATTGCGCGATCGGCAGCTGGGTATAAGCAATCCCGCCGAGGATCAGGAGGACGATCGAAACCACCGATGCGAAGATCGGACGGTCGACGAAGAAATGGGCGAACCTCATTGCTGCAACCCGGCGGTCTCGACCTTGGGCGGCAACGTCACCATCTCGACCTTCACCTTGGTGCCGGGCCTGGCGTGCATCAGCCCGTTGACGATGATCGTCTCGTCGCCGGTCAGGCCCGCGCGGATCACCCGGTAGCCGTCGAGAAGCGGGCCGGTGCGCACGGGCTTCGCCGACACCATCCCAGCCTCATCCACCAGGTACACGATGCGGCGATCCTGATCGGCGCCGACCGCCTCGTCGGGCACCAGGACGCCGCTATGCGGCAGCGACCCCGGCACGTTGATGCGCCCGAACATGCCTGGCTGGAGAACGCCGTCGGCGTTGGCAAACCTTGCACGCACCCGCATGGTGCCGGTCGCGTTGTCGATCCGGTTCTCGGCAAAATCGAGCTTGCCCTTGAATACCGCCTCCGCGCGGTCGGCGACGCGAACCACCACCTCGAGCCCGCCGGCGCCTTCCTGCATGCTGCCGCCGCGCTCCTTCGCGTCGCGGGCGTAGCTGAAATACAGGCGCTCATCGACGTCGAAATAGAAGTCGATCGGATCGCGCGTGACGATGGTCGTCAGCAAGGTGGAATCCGGCTGCACGAGGTTGCCGACCGACACCAGCCGGCGGTCGATGCGGCCGGACAAGGGCGCCTTGATCTCGGTGAACTCCAGGTTCAGGTTGGCCGTCGTCAGCGCCGCCGTCGCGCCCTGCATCTGCGCCTGCGCCGAAAGGTATTCCCGCCGGCGGTCGTCGACCGTCGCGGCCGAGATATTGCCGGTCTTGGCGAGCTCATCGGCGCGATCCAGCTGCATCTTGGAGAATTCGAGCAGAGACTTGGCGACGTCCACTTGCGATTTGGCGGCATCGTAGGCCGCCTGGTACGGACGCTGGTCGATGGTGAAGAGCAGGTCGCCCTTGTTGACCAGTGCGCCGTCCTGGAAGCTGATCTTGTCCAGATAGCCGCTGACGCGCGAACGGATGGCGACCTCGTCGACGGCTTCGAAGCGCCCGACGAACTCGTCGTCTTCGACGATTTCACGCACCACCGGCTTGGCCGCCGTCACCACCGGCAGTTGCTGGTCCTGCGAAAACGCGTTGCTGCTGAAAGCCATGCCGAGCAGGAATGCCACTGGGACGGCGGAGCGGGCCAGCCAGCCGACCGATCGGCTGGGTCGCCCGCTTGCGTCGCGATGCGATTGCCGATTCCCTGAAGTGTCCATTTGCGTCCCCGCTAGCTGGACCCGGAGGTCGGGTGGTTCTCTTCTATATTTAAGGTTTCTCGTCGAGACCAGAGCACTGCAGTATTGTGCATGGCAACATGATCATTTTCCATACGGACTGAAATGTCCACCCTGTGGCTGCCCCGCCATCTGGCTAGTTCGCCCAGAACCGGCCCATCCGCTTCCGGCCCATCTCAGCCGTCATCGGCGCAAGCTGATGTGGACCGAGCGCCGGATCCTGCGGCTTACTCGATCAGTTGCGGCTGTTGAGATGCCGCACCCTTCGCAGTTGCGGAAACAGCACCGCCCACAGTCCGGCGACGGCAATCGCACCGACGCCGCCGATCACCACCGCCGGCACGGTGCCGATCAGCGCCGCCATGGTGCCGGCGCGGAACTCGCCGACTTCGTTGGAGGCGCCGACGAAGACCTGGTTGACGGCGTTGACGCGGCCGCGAACCTCGTCGGGTGTCCACAGCTGGATCAGCGTCTCCCGGATATAGACGCTGAACATGTCGGTGGCGCCGAGGCCGGCAAGGGCCAGGATCGACAGCCAGGTGATGGTCGAGACGCCGAACAGCACGGTGAAGGCGCCGAACCCGGCGACGAAGCCGAGCATGATCTTGCCGGCATTGTCGCGCAGCGGATGCCCGGCAAGCCAGACCGCGACACAGATGGCGCCGATGCCGGGCGCCGAGCGCAGCAGGCCGAGGCCCCACGGGCCGAGTTCCAGAATATCGCGGGCATAGACCGGCAGCAGCGCCGAGGCACCGGACAGAAGCACGGCGAAGAGGTCGAGCGAGATGGCGCCCAGGACGATCTTCTCGCTCCAGATGTATCGGAAGCCGGCAAACAGCGTCTCCATCGTCGGCTTGTCGGTGGCGCTCTGCTGGGCCGGTTTCGGAATGGTGAAGATCAGCAGACCGGCCACCAGCATCAGCACGGACGCAACGGCGTAAGCGGCTTCGGCCGAGACGCCATAGAGCAGGCCGCCGGCGACCGGGCCGACAATGGTCGCCGTTTGCCAGGCGGACGAGTTCCAGGCGATCGCATTGCCGAAATCTTCCGGCGGAACAAGGTTGGCGAACAGCGACGACGAGGCCGGCCCATAAAAAGCGCGCGCCAGGCCGAACATAGCCAGCACGATGAAGATCGGCAGCGGGCTGACGAGACCGCGCAGCGTGAAGTACAACAGGACAAGCGCACAACCTGCCTCGACTACCGTCGCCAGCGCCATGATCAGGCGGCGGCCGAAACGGTCGGCGACAACGCCGGTGACCAGCACCAGCAGCAGCGACGGCAGGAACTGGACGATGCCGACAATGCCGAGATCGAAGGGATCGCGCGTCAGATCATAGATCTGCCAGCCGACGGCGACGGACACGATCATGGTGGCGAAGGTGGTCAGGAAACGCGCCGCCCAATAGCTCAGGAAGGAGCGATGGCGGAAGGCGGCGTAACGCCGGTCAGGCGGTGTATGGGAATGGGATGTCATGGATACAGGCCCCGTTGCTTGCATTGGCCGGCGGGGCACTTCCCGGAAATGGGCGCTGTTCCGGCCAATGAAACTTATCAAAGTTCGGGGCGCGTATGCGTGAAAATCGGGCCCGGATCAAGCGGTTTTCAAGCCGCTCGCCCGATTGCACGCGGACGTTACTGCCTCAGCGCGGCGGAAATGGCGTCGAGGCCGCCCTGTAATTCCGCCTCTTTCGGCCAGCCGAAACCGACGCGGAAGAAGCGCTTGGGCATATCAAACCAGTGGCCGGGACCGACATAGGTGCCGTGGTTTTCCAAGAGATTGACGTAGAAACGGTCGAGGTCGAAGTCTGGACTGACAACGAGCCTTGGAAATCCGACGACGCCGCCTTGTGGCCGCACCCAGTCGACCAGCGGCTCGCGGTCGATCCAGGCTTGCACGATGTCGCGGCGTTTCGCCATCTCGGGCAGCAGCGCGGCCAGGAAAGCGTCGCGGCGCTCCAGCATGCCGCGCGCAATGCCTTCGTCGATGACGCTGCCGCAAATGCCGATCTGCTCCTTGGCGGCGAGGAAGCGCTCCTGCAGTTCGGCATCGCTGGTGATCAGCCAGCCAATGCGGATGCCGGGAATGCCGAAGGCTTTCGACAGCGACGAGACGCTGATCGCCTTGGGGCTGAGAGAAGCCGCCGCCGGCAGGCGCTGTCCATAGGAGAGGTCGCGATAGGTCTCGTCGACCAGCAGATGGCAGCCGCTCGCTTCGGCCAGCGCAATCAGCGCGTCGAGATCGGCCCGGCCCATCATCGTGCCGGTCGGGTTGTGCGGGCAGGTGACGCTGATCAGCTTGGTGTTCGGTTGCATGCTGGCGGCGACGCGGCCGAAATCGATGGCAAAGCCTGCGTCGAAATCGAGATCGACATAGGAGATGGCGCAGCCGATCGCCTTGGGGGTCTCGATGTTGGTGGCGTAGTTCGGCCGGACCACGACAAGGTGGTCGCGCTCCGACAGAAGCGAGGTCGAAATGATGAAGAGCGCGCCCGCCGCACCGGCGGTCACAAGAACATCGTCAGGCGAAATGCCGGAATCCTGCGCCGCGATCAGCGCCCGCAACTCCTTGTCGCCGCGATGCTCGCCGTAGAACAGCGTGAGATCCGGCAGCGACAGGCCGACGTCGGAGAGTTTCTGATCGGCGATCGAGCTTTCGGAGAGATTGAACCGAATGCGATCGTAGCCGTATTCCTCCGGCGCCTCTTTCTCGATCACCATTCTGGCGT
Source organism: Mesorhizobium sp. L103C131B0 (assembly GCF_000502275.1). Classification (NCBI taxonomy): domain Bacteria; kingdom Pseudomonadati; phylum Pseudomonadota; class Alphaproteobacteria; order Hyphomicrobiales; family Phyllobacteriaceae; genus Mesorhizobium; species Mesorhizobium sp. L103C131B0. Next base: position 130,886 of record NZ_AYXC01000013.1, read on the forward strand.
AGTTCATGGCTGCTCCCCCAAAGTCCTGACACTCAGAGGTACAAGCCATAAAAGCACGAAGCCTGCCAAGGCTCATTCGCCGGCAGGCTTCTGTTCCAGTCGTCCAAACGATTGGCTCAGGGCCGAGGCGCTGATCCCACTCAGGCCGGAACTTTGGCCTTCCGACCCTTGGCTTTCGCCGGCGCGGCCACTGCAGCCTTGCGGCCGAGGCCGATCGACTTGGCCAGCTCGGAGCGCGACGCCGCGTAGTTGGGGGCAACCATCGGATAGTCGGCCGGCAGGCCCCATTTGGTACGATAGGCTTCCGGCGTCAGGTTGAAATGGACGCCGAGATGGCGCTTCAGCGATTTGAATTTTTTGCCGTCCTCGAGGCAGATGATGTAATCCGGCGTCACCGACCGCTTGGGATTGACGGCCGGGATCTGCGGCGCCGCCACTGGGGCCGGCGGCTGGCTGAGCCCGCCGATCGACGCCGCAACGCTGGCGATGAGATCGCTCAGGCCGGCAACGGGCAAGCGGTTCTTCTCGACGTAAGCGGACACGATATGGGCGGTAAGCTCGAGCAGGTCGATGTCCTTGTCAGAGTCGTTGCTGTCGTCGGCCAATTTATCTCTCCGTCGCTAGGGGGGTGGCGGAAACTCCCAGAGCGGTCCCAGCGGAGCCGGAAATCCGCTCTAGTCATTTGTCTTGCCGCATATGTGCGGTTGCGCCAGATGATTCCATCCGGTGCCACCGATCTAATCGCCAAATCTGCGTAACGCAATGACTTCGTATCGCGCCGCACGTCATTTTGAACAACTATACTGAATTTTAATACTATCAGACGATCAGCGCCTTGTCGCGCCATAGTCGAAAACCGCCCTCGAAGGCGCGCGTATTGTCGCCACGCCTGGATGTGGCGGGCAATTCATCCAGTCTGTCGACATTGCCGCCGCCGATGACGACATAATCCGGCTGCAGCGCCGCACGCAGCCGCCCGACGACGTCGAAAACGTATTTGCGCCATTTCTTCTTGCCGTATTTCTCCAGGCCGCGCTCGCCGACATAATCTTCGAAACTGCCGCCCTTGCGGTACGGCAGATGCGCCAGCTCCATCGGCTGGCCGACATTGTTGAGGATCATCGCCGCGCCCAGGCCGGTGCCGAGGCCGAGGAACAGCATGCGCCCGCCATCGTAGCTGCCGATCGCCTGCAGCAGCGCGTCGTTGACGACCTTGACCGGCTTGCCGAAGGCGGCGGCAAAATCGTAGCCGTCCCAGCCCTTGCCGAGATTGGCGGGATCGAGCGAAGGCCTGTTGTGCCTGACCGGGCCGGGATAGCCCATCGAGATCACGTCATAGGGCAGCCCTTCGGCCAGCGTCTTCACCGTGGCGACCATCTGCTGCGGCGTCAGATCCGGTCCGGAATCGGCCCGGCGCATCTCGCCGCCTGCGCTGGTGAGGATTTTTACGTGCGAGCCGCCGACATCGATCGTCAGCACGATCGGTTCCGCCTTGGCCTTCGCGGGCCTGGCTGCCTTGGCCATGTCGTTTCCTCCGCTCACTTGGCGCGTTCCCCGTTTCAGGGAAACGGGGGAATGCTCCAAGTCTTTGTTTTTACGCAATTCCGGACGGAAAAACCGCTCGCACTTTCCTGGAATTGCTCAACTCGGATTGATCCAGCCGTTGGGCGGCCCGAAGCTGGCCATGGCGTCGGCCGGCCCCCAGGTCTTCGGCTCATACATATGCGGCGGCGTGGTGTCGCCGAGCACCGGGCCGACAATGCGCCAGGCAAGCTCGCTGGCATCCTGGCGGGTGAACAATTGGCCATTGCCGTTCATGGCATCGCCGATCAGCCGCTCATAGGGCGGCATGTCGCCCTTCGAATCGTCGAGCGCGGTGAGCTCGACCTGCTCGCCGACCATGTCGTCGCCGGGCGCCTTGCGCTGCGCGCCGATCGAGATCGCCACCTGCGGGTCGATGCGGAAGCGCACGTAATTGGCGTCGCTGGGCTTGATCGGATCGAAGACGTCGAGCGGCGGCCGCTTCAGCCGCACGATCACTTCGGTCACATGCACCGGCATGTTCTTGCCGGTGCGGATGAAGAAGGGCACGTCCTGCCAGCGCCAGGTGTCGACCATGAAGCGCACCGCGGCAAAGGTTTCGACCGGCGAGTTCGGCTTCACGCCGGGTTCAGCGAGGTAGCCGGTGAACTGGCCGCGCACGACGTCGTCCTTGGTCAGCGTGCGGATGGCGCGCAGCACCTGCACCTTCTCGTCGATCAGATCGTCGGCCGAGCGGCCGACCGGCGGTTCCATGGCGAGCAGCAAAAGGATGTTGAGCAGATGGTTCTCGATCACGTCGCGGATAGCGCCGACATCGTCATAGAATTTGCCACGGCCTTCAACGCCGAAGTCCTCGGCCATGGTGATCTGTACGCTTTCGACGAAGTTGCGGTTCCAGATCGGCTCGAGAAAGGAATTGGCAAAGCGGAAATAGAGCAGGTTCTGGATCGCCTCCTTGCCGAGATAGTGGTCGATGCGGAAGATCGACTGCTCTTCGAACACCAGATGCAGCACGCGGTTCAGCCAGCGCGCCGATTGGAGATCGTGGCCGAACGGCTTTTCCACCATCAGCCGCGCGCCATGCGCGGTACCGGATTGCTCCAGCCCCTGGACGACGGTCTCGAACATGGTCGGCGGCACCGCCATATAGTGAAGCGGCCGCTGCGCCGAGCCGAGCGCCGTCTTCAGCTTCTCGAAGGTCGCGCCGTCGCGGTAGTCGCCGCTGACATAGCGCAGCAGACTGGCGAATTTGGCGAAGATCTTTTCGTCGATCTTGCCGAGAGCGTTGACGATGCCGTCGCGGGCCCTCGCCTGCAATTGGTTGATGTCCCAGGCATCGAAGGCGACGCCGATCACCGGCTCGGTCAGCGTCCCCTTGGCTACCATCTGGTAGAGGGCCGGAAATATCTTCTTGTGGGCAAGGTCGCCGGTTGCTCCGAAGAGCACCAGCGTGTCGGACCGTTCCGGGCTCATCTTGCGAGTCTCCCCTGCGGCCTTCACTTGCCGGCCTTCGGCTTTTCGACATGGCCGCCAAAGGCATAGCGCATGGCCGACAGCAGCTTGTCGGCGAATTCGGATTCGCCCTGCGAGGAGAAGCGGTCGAACAAAGCCGAGGACAGAACCGGCGCCGGCACGCCGGTGTCGATCGCCGCCTTCAGCGTCCAGCGGCCTTCACCGGAATCGGAGACGCGGCCGCCGAACTGGGCCAATGCCGGGTCGCTCTTCAGAGCGCCGGCGGTGAGGTCGAGCAGCCAGGAGCCGATCACACTGCCATGGCGCCAGACCTCGGCCACCTGCGGCAGGTCGATGTCGAACTGATAGTATTGCGGGTTTTCCAAAGGGCTGGTCTCGGCGTCGGCAGTGCGCTGTCTTTTGCCGGCATTGGCCGATTTCAGGATGTTCATGCCTTCGGCGTAGGCGGCCATGACGCCATATTCGATGCCGTTGTGGATCATCTTGACGAAATGGCCGGCGCCGCTCGGTCCGCAATGCAGGTAGCCAAAGGGTGCGGTCCCGCCCGCCTTGTCGGGCGTGGCGCCGGCATCGGCGCCGGGCGCCAGCGTGGCGAAGATCGGATCGAGGTGTTTGACCGCCGTATCGGGGCCGCCGATCATCAGGCAGTAGCCGCGCTCCAAGCCCCAAACGCCGCCGCTGGTGCCGACATCGACATAGTGCAGGCCCTTGGCCGCAAGCTCGGCCGCCTGGTCGACAGCGTCGTGATAATAGGAATTGCCGCCGTCGATAATGATGTCGCCGGGCTCCATCAATGCTGCCACCTGGTCGGCGATCTTGCCGGTGATCGCCGCCGGCAGCATCAGCCAGGCGCTGCGCGGCTTGGAAAGCTTGCCGACGAACTCCTCCATCGATGCGGCGCCGATGGCGCCATCGGCAACCAGGGCGGCAACGCTTGCCGGGTTGATGTCGTAGACGACGCATTGATGGCCGTCGCGCATCAGGCGGCGCACCATGTTGGCGCCCATCCTGCCCAGTCCCATCATTCCGATCTGCATGGTGTTGTCCTAGTCGCTTGAGGAAAGAAATTGCTGGCGAGTTAGTTCTCAATGCCGACGGTGAAGTCGACATTCTCCCAACGGTCGCCGTCGGGCCAGAAAAAAGTGAAGACGATCGTATTACCTCGCGGAATATCGGTCACCGGCAGATCCGCCATATGGACGCCAAAGACATTCACGGACGTGTTGATTTCATGGCTGGTCTGCCACTGGTCGCCGCTCCAGCGGATCAGTGCCGGCTGCAGCAGTTCAACCCGCAGCGTCTTGCCGGCTTCCATGGTGCGCAGCCTGTTGTTGAAGCGCCATATCCTCAGCGGCGAGCCGGTCTTGTCCCTGACATAGCGCTTGACGCCTTGCGGCGGCATGTCGAAGACGGCGCCGTCGCGGAGCGAGCGCAACAGCTTGATGTGTTCCGAATGCGCCCAGACCAGCGGCATGGCGCTGCCCGACGGCTTGCCCAGCCACAATTCGCGCTCCGGTATGTCGGCGCCGTCCCAGACCTGTTCCGGCAGCAGACCGCCCACACCAGCCGAAGCCTCGAATGTCCTGAGCAGGCTTGCCGCCTTGTCCTTGTTACCGGCGGCCAGCTCGTAGTGGGCGCGTTCGCCGGCCAGCAACGGCCAGGGCCGGCCCTGGCCGTTGCCGTCGAAGGGCGCGCCGTCGGCGTGTTCGCCATAACCGTCGCTGGTGTAGCGATACCAGAGAGGCCCTTGCGGCAGGTCGCAGCGCAGTTGCGCGTCTATGATCTTGACCGTGCCGACGATGCGCGGATCGTCCGCGGCCCTGAGGCCGAAGCGGACCAGCGCCAGCGCGTCCGGGCTGACAATCGCTTCGGCCGGCTTGTCGGTATCGCCCGGCGGACGGTTCTTGATCGGTACGAAGCCGTCCTTCGGCGATGCGGCGCCTGAAGCGTCGGCCGGCGCGATGCGGATGTAGTAGCCGTCGACGCCAGCCTCGTGGCACTCCGGTGTGCCGCTGACATAGGTCCAGCGCTCGATCTGGTCGTTCCAGCAATCCGCGACCTCGCGCAAATAGTTAGCCGGCTCGGGTTTGCCGTTGACGTCGAACAGATCGGCGGCGCCAAGCAGTGCCGATATTTCGACGGCGAGCGTGAATGGGCTGTAGCCGGCATCCTCTTCCCAGCGGTCCTGCCCGGTGACGGGACCATTGCGCACGACATAGGACATGGCCTTCTCGATCATCGGCATGAAGGCGGCGAGCTTGGCGCGCGGCAGATGGCCGGCGCGGTGCAGCGCATCGGCAAGCAGCAGCGGGAAGGCGCATTCGTCCATCTGGATGCCCGGCCAATAGAGCGAGCCGTCGAGCCACACATTTTGTGGCCAGTGGCCGTCCGGCTGCTGGATGGAACGGAGATAGGCGAGGATCTCAAGCGCCTGCGCCGGATCGCCGGCGGCGACGAAGCCGCCCGCGGTTTCGACGAGGTCGCGCGGCCAGACCAGATGATATCCGCCAAGGTCGTCGTCGCCCTTGCTGAACCCCCAGGGGATCGACAGGCTGGCAACGGCCGCACCGGGCCTCGCCAGCGACAGGTGTGTCGCCAGCACCGCTGTGCTGACGCGGTAGGTGTTGAGGCCGGATGCATCATGGTGGTCGAGCGCCGTCAGGCCTGCCTGCCATTTCCGCCATTTCGCGACATAGGCCTTTGCCGCCGGCTCAAAACCGCGTTTCAGGCTGGCGGCGGCGTTTTCGGCCGCTTCATCCGGCGTTGCCCCAAACCCAAGCGCAAGCAAGGCTTTGCTGTTGCGTAAGGAAAAGCCGATCTCGCCGGTCAGCGCGACATTGCCGTCCTCCGCCCTTTGGCAGGCCGGATCGAGCCGGCCGGCGCGGCTGAGTTGCTGCCAGCCGTCGGAAAAGCCTGCATAGCCGGCCGAGCAGTCGCCCCAGGGCAGCGAGGAGGCAAGCGCCAGGCAGGTGCCGCGCCCGGACGCAAACAGCATCGGCTTGCCCTTGTGCTCGCCGATCCAGGCGGTGTTGCCCATGCCGGCATTGACCAGATGCGGCGCCAGCAGGGCGTAGACGCGGTAGTCCGTGGCCACGCCCTCGAGTGCCGTGAAGCTGGTTTCCTGCAGCAAGGCCGGGCGCGCCGGATCCGCCAGGATGCGCTTTTCGACCCGGTAACAGGCCGTCGCGTTGACCAGCCGGTAGGCGGGCACGCCGTCCTCGAACGGCTCGATGGCATGTGTGGCGTCACGCTTCTCCTCGGAAAACCAGCCGCCGGGACCGGTGACCAGCAGTCCCATGTCGCGCGTGCAGGCGCTGTCGAGGCCGGGATAGTAGATTTCATCGACGATGCCATGGCCGAGCGTGAACCAGACGCGACTCGCCGTTGAAAGCGCGGCACCTACGCCGCTCTTGGCGCTTGACGTCCAGCGCGCCGGAATTCCGGGCGCGCCCATTCTTTTGGGTGCACTGGGGGGAAGGGTCGGCGGCGTCGCTGCCATGCATGGTCTCCTGGGCCCTTCCCTAGACCAGCAGGCGAAGGCTTTTCAATCATCGCACCTGAAGTTGATCGCCAAAGCGTAACCGATCGCAGTTGACAAGCGGGCGTATCTGAATTTGTCTGACAATAGATAAAAAACAGGCAGACAACGCCAAAACCATCTGCAACAGTCGGCGGGGCCGACAATCTATGGGAGGATTATGACATGAAGACACTGCTCGTCCTGAGCGCTCTGACGGCGATGCTCGCCTCGGGCACGGCGCTTGCCGACACCAGCGGCAAGAAGATCGCCTTCTCCAACAATTACGCCGGCAACTCGTGGCGTCAGGCGATGCTCGACAGCTACGGCATCGTCACCAAGAAGGCGGTTGAGGATAAGATCGTCGGCGCCGCCGACATCTTCACCACCGCCGACAAGGAAGTGCCGACCCAGGCTGCCCAGGTGCAGAACCTGATCCTACAGGGTTATGACGCCATCGTCATCAATGCCGCATCGCCGGATGCGCTGAACGGCGCCATCAAGCAGGCCTGCGATGCCGGCATCGTCGTCGTCTCCTTCGACGGGACCGTCACCGAACCTTGCGCCTACCGCGTCGTCGTCGACTTCAAGGACATGGGCAAGCAGGAAGTCGAGCAGATGGCCAAATTCCAGCCCACGGGCGGCAATTTGCTGGAAATCCGCGGCCTTGCCGGCACCTCGATCGACGATGCCATCCATGCCGGCATCCTCGAAGGCGTCGCCGCCCATCCCGAGTTCAAGATCGTCGGTTCGGTGACCGGCGACTGGGACCAGACGACGGCGCAGAAGGCGGTCGCGACGATCCTGCCTTCGTTGCCCGACATCGTCGGCATCGTCGACCAGGGCGGTGACGGTTATGGCGCGGCACAAGCCTTTGCCGCCGCAGGCAAGCCGCGTCCGACCATCATCATGGGCAACCGCCAGGACGAGCTGAAATGGTGGAAGGAGCAGAAGGACAAGGATGGCTACCAGACCTGGTCGGCCTCGATCGCGCCCGGCGTGTCGTCGCTGGCCTTCTGGGTGGCGCAGCAGGTGCTCGACGGCCGCACCGACATTCCGCATGACCTTTTGGTGCCGTATCTCGCCTTTACCCAGGACAATTTCGAGACCGAGCTGCCGAAAATCAAGGAGGGCGGCGTCGCCACCCACGAATACAGCCAGGAAGACGCAATCGCGGCGATCAAAGCCAATATCAAGTGATGCATTGCATTCATTGCCAGCGGCATGACCGACCGGATATCGTTGAGCATGCCTGAGGCCAATACGGACATCATCAGACTGGGCGGCGCCGAAAAACATTTCGGCGCCGCCCATTTGGACATCATCAGGCTGAACGGCGCCGAAAAACATTTCGGCGCCGTTCGGGCGCTTAACGGCGTCGACTTCCATGTTGTATCAGGCGAATGCGTCGGGCTGGTCGGCCACAACGGAGCCGGCAAATCGACGCTGATGCATATGGTGGCCGGTACGCTGCAGCCCGATGGCGGTGAGATCGCGGTGCGTGGCAATGCCGAAACCGACTACTCGGTGGCGCGCGCGCTGAAACTCGGCATACGCTGCGTGTTCCAGGAACTGTCGCTCTGCCCTAACCTCAGTATCGCGGAGAATACGCGCATCAACCATCCGGCGCTCACCGGCTTCGGCTGGCGACGCAAGGCGGCTGCTCTCATTGCCGCCAAGCTGGACGAAATCTTTCCGGATCACGGCATCTCGGCAGACGACATTGCCGGCGATCTCTCCATCGGCCGGCGGCAGATGGTCGAGGTGGCGCGCGCCTTCACGGTGACGCGCGATCCGCTCGACTTGGTCATTCTCGACGAGCCGACCTCTTCGCTGGACGCGCATACTGCGGGCCAGCTGCTTGCCTTCGTGCGCCGTTTCGTAGCCACCGGGGGCAGCTGCATCCTGATCTCGCATGTGCTGGGCGAGGTGCTGCAGAATGCCGACCGCATCGTGGTCATGCGCGACGGCAAGGTGGTCGCCACGGACGTTGCAAAAGCGTTCGACCGCGACCGGCTGGTGGCCACCATGGGCGGCGCGGAAGCGCGCGAGAAGATCGCGGCGGAGATCGCCGCCAGGCCGGCGGCGGGCCCGCTCAGGGTGCGGGCGCGGCCCGAGCGGCAGCAGGACGGCAAGGAGCTTGTCGCTCGCGCCGGCGAGATCATCGGGCTTGCCGGGCTTGCCGGCCATGGCCAGACCGACCTGTTGCTGGCGATCTTTGCCGCCGCGACGCGTAGAAGGCTTGATATCGAGGTGACCGCCCCGGTGGCGCTGGTGGCCGGAGACCGCCAATCGGACGGCATTTTCCCGCAATGGTCTATTGCCGAAAACATCGGCATCCGCTCGCTGGCGCGGCTGCGCAAAGGGTTGCTGATCTCGCCGCAGCGCGAGGCCGAGCTTGCTGAGTTTTGGAAGCAGAAGATCGGCATCCGCACGCCTGACATGACCAACAACATCTTCTCGCTGTCCGGCGGCAACCAGCAGAAGGCGCTGTTTGCCCGCGCACTGGGTTCCGATGCGCAGATCGTGCTGATGGACGATCCGATGCGCGGCGTGGACATCGGCACCAAGCTCGAGGTCTACGATCTCGTGCGCGAGGAGGCGGCCAAGGGCCGGACCTTCCTCTGGTACACCACCGAGACCGAAGAGCTCGACAATTGCGACCACATCCATGTCTTCAAGAACGGCCGCATCGTCGCCAATCTCACGCGCGACGAGCTGACCGAGGAAAAGATCATCCAGTCCTCATTCGGCGACGCGGCCTGAGATGACGGCAGTCGCTCCCGGCCCTACGTCCTCGCCGCGCAGCAGCGCGGCCCGCGCGCGCCTGCTGCGCAGCCTGTTGCCGGCGCTGTCGCTGGCGCTGGTGGTTATCGCCATCGCCTGGCTCAACCCACGCGCCATCAGCTATTTCGGCTTCAGCCTGATGTTGAACCTCGCTATTCCGATCGCGCTGGCGACGATCGCCCAGATGTTCGTCATCGCCGGCAATGAGCTCGATCTGTCGATCGGCACCTTTGTCGGCTTTGTCGGCTGCGTCACCGCGACCTGGCTGAAGGACGCGCCGCTGCTCGGCGTGATCATCCTGCTCGGCTCCATAGGCGTTTATGCGCTGCTCGGCGCACTGATCTATCTGCGCAATCTGCCGTCGATCGTGGTGACGCTGGGCATGAGCTTCGTCTGGCAGGGACTTGCCATTCTGGTGCTGCCCAAGCCCGGTGGCAAGGCGCCGGACTGGCTCTTGTCGCTGATGGCCTTCAAGCCGCCCTTCATTCCGTTCCCTATCATCGCCGCGCTGGCGATCGCAGCGGTGGTGCATTTTGGGCTGATGCGCACCTCCTATGGCGTCATCCTGCGGGGATCCGGCGGCAATCCGGCGGCGCTCAGGCGCGCTGGCTGGTCGCTGCTTCGAACCAAGATCGTGCTGTTTGCGCTGACCGGCCTATTCGGCGTTCTGTCCGGCATGGCGCTGATCGGCATCACCACCTCGGCCGACGCCAATATCGGCAATGGCTACACGCTGCTGGCGATCGCCGGCGTCATTCTCGGCGGCGGCGAGTTCGTCGGCGGCCGGGTGTCGCCGATCGGCGCCGTGCTCGGCGCGCTGACACTGGCGCTGGCGGCATCGCCTCTGCTCACCTTCATGCACATTCCGCCGGACTGGCAGGTCGCGGCCAACGGCGCCATCCTGATCATCGTGCTGGCAGCCCGCGTCCTGATCAGCCGCAGGGAGAGGTAGCGATGACGCTGGTTAAATCGCTTGTCGCCAAACCCTGGATCTGGTCGTTCATCGGCGCGATGTTCGTCTGGCTGGCGACCATCGCTTTCACCGGCGGCTATGGCGGCGGCGGCATGATCACGGCGGCACTTTCGCTTGCCGTGTTCACCGTGATCGTCGGCGTCGGCCAAATGTTCGTCATCACGCTCGGGCCAGGCAATGTCGACCTGTCGCTGCCGGCCAATATCGGGCTCGCCAGTGCCGTCGCCATGAAGGTCATGGGCGGCAGCGATTCCATGATCGTGGTCGGGCTGCTCGCCGCGCTCGCCTGCGGCGCTGCCATCGGTGCCGTCAACTATCTCCTGATCTGGGCGCTGAGGATCCCGCCGATCATCGCCACTCTGTCGGCCAGCTTCATCATCCAGTCGATCGACATCAGCTATGGGCGTGGCCTGCAGATCAAGCCGCCGCCCGGCTTTGCCGATTTTGCCAACTGGCAAATCCTGGGCATTCCAGTGCTGGCGATCCTTACCGTATTGTTCACCATCGGTGCGGCCATCGCCTTGCAGCGCATGATCTATGGCCGCTCGGTGCTGGCGATCGGCCAGAACATCCGCGCCGCGTGGCTTGCCGGCGTCAATGTCGGCCGCACCCGCTTCCTCACTTACACGCTGTCGGGCGCGCTCGGCGGCATGGACGGGGCGCTGCTCGCCGGCTATTTCCGCGGCGCCAATGTCGATATCGGCAACGAGTACCTGCTGGCCTCGATCGCCGTCGTCGTCATCGGCGGCACCTCGGTCGCCGGCGGCAAGGCCAATGTTCCCGGTGTCTGGGGCGCGGCGCTGTTCCTGGTGCTGCTTCTGACCATGCTCAACACGTTCGGCGTCAGCGCCGGCGTTCGGCTGTTGCTGACCGGGCTGATCATCGTCGGCGTCATCACCGTAGCCGGTGGCGAGAAGGCGGTACGCTAGCGCCGGCTCCTGCCAGCGACACGCCCAAATTTGACCATGTGGACAAAAGTCCGCACCCGTTCCATAGTTCCGCGTCTGATTTCGGAACAGCCGGCTCGACACGGCTGTCAAACAGAGGGGCACTAGATGGAAAACCGGAAAAACAAATCGCAATCGACCGGCCTGTCGCGGCGCGACGTGCTGGAACTCGGCGCACTTGGCCTGGCCGCAGCCATGCTGCCGGGTGCAGCCTTCGCCAAGGACAAGAAGCTGAAGGTGGCGGCGATCTTCGCCACGCCGATCGAGGAGCCGTGGGACAACCAGATCCACGTCGCCCTTCAGAAGGCCGAGAAGGAACTCGGCATTGAATACAAATGGTCGGAAAAGGTGCAGACCGCCGATTTCAGCCGCGTCATGCGCGAATATGCGCAAGGCGGGTATCAGCTGGTGCTGGGCGACGCCTTCGCCGCCGAGCGTGAATCGCGCCGCACGGCAAAGCAGTTCCCGAAGACGGCATGGCTGTTCGGCTCGGGCGCCGGGCCGGCCGAGCCCAATTTCGGCGTCTTCGACAACTGGATCCACGAGCCGGCCTACCTCTCCGGCATGATCGCCGGCAAGATGTCGAAGTCGGGCACGATCGGCGCGGTGGCGGCCATGGGCATTCCGGAAGTGAACCGGCTGGTCAACGCCTTCTTTGCCGGCGCCAAGGAGGTCAATCCCAACATCAAGAAGAAGGTCGCCTTCATTGGCTCGTTCTTCGATCCGCCCAAGGCCAAGGAAGCGGCGGTCGCCCAGATCGATGCCGGCGTCGATGTCATCTATGCGGAGCGCTTCGGCGTCATCGAGGCGGCGGTGGACAAGAAGATCCTCGCCATCTCCAACATGTCCGACCAGTCGAGCCTCGGCCCCGACACGGTCATAACCGGGCCGGTCTGGGACATGTATCCGACAGTCGAGCAGGCGATCAAGCTGGTCAAGGCCGGTGTCTTCACCGCGCAGGACTATGGCGATTTCTCGCGCATGGCCAAGGGCGGGTCGTTCCTGGCGCCCTACCATAAATTCGACAAGACGCTGCCGGCGGATGTGAAGGATCTGGTCGAGAAGAAGAAGGCCGAGATCCTGGAAGGCAATTTCCGGGTGGATGTGGATGAGAACACGCCGGTTTCGGATTAGCTCGGCGCACCCCCTCCCCCTTGAGGGGAGGGTGGCCCGCAGGGCCGGGTGGGGTCCTCCGCGAAGTGCTCCATCCTGCTAAGTCATGGGTTGAGGCAGTTGACGTGACCCCACCCGCCTCGCTTCGCTAGGCACCCTCCCCTCGAGGGGGAGGGGTATCTCCGCAGGAGCATCCTTGTCCGCCCCTCTCATCGAAATGCGCGGCATCACCAAGAGCTTCGGCGCCGTCAAGGCGAATGAGGCTGTCGATCTAAGCGTCGCCCCAGGTGAGATCCTCGGCCTGCTGGGCGAAAACGGCGCCGGCAAGACGACGCTGATGAATGTGCTGTTCGGCGCCTATGCGCCGGATGCCGGCGAAATTCTTATCCAGGGCAAGACCGTGCGGATCACCAGTTCGGCCGATGCGCTGGCCGCCGGCATCGGCATGGTGCACCAGCATTTTCATTTGGCGCCAAGGCTGACGGTCCTGGAAAACCTTCTGATTGGCATTCCCGGCAAATCCGGCCGCATCGACCGCGCCGGCGGACTTGCCCGGTTGTCCGACATCAGCCGTCAGCATGGGCTGACGCTGGACCCCAACCTGCCTGTCTCCGCGCTGTCGGTCGGCGAGCAGCAGCGGCTCGAAATCGTCAAGGCGCTGTTTCGCGGCGCCAGGCTGTTAATCCTCGACGAGCCGACGGCGGTGTTGGCGCCGGGCGAGGTCGACGGGCTGTTTTCGGCGCTGCGCTCGATGGCGGCGCAGGGGCTCGGCATCATCTTCATCTCGCATAAATTGAACGAGGTGCGGGCGCTCACCCATCGCTGCACCGTATTGCGGCACGGCCGCGTCGCCGGCCGTGTCGACGATCCGGCGAACACGACATCGGCAGAAATGGCGCAGCTGATGTGCGGCCATGAGATCGTGCCGCCGGCAAGAGGACCTTCGATCCCAGGCGCGGCGGTGCTGACGCTCGACGGTATTTCCACCTCACGGCATTCGGGGACGCCGCTGCGCGATGTATCGCTTGCCGTTCGCGCGGGCGAAATCCTCGGCATTGCCGGGGTCTCCGGCAATGGCCAGCGGGCGCTGGCCGAGGTGATTTCCGGCACGCGCGCGCCCGACGCCGGCGCGATGACGATAGCCGGCAAACCTGTTACGCGGTTCTCGCCGCGCGAGGTGCAGGCGCTCGGCCTTGGCCGCATCCCGGAAGACCGTATGACGACCGGGCTGGTCACCAATCTGCCGCTCGCCGATTCCATGGTGTTGCCGCGCATTGGTACTGCGGCTTTCAGCAGCCGGGGCCTGCTCAAGCCAGATGCGATCCGCGCCTTCGCCGAAGAACAGATCAAGGCCTATGACATCAGGTGCCCCGGGCCGATGACCCGCGCCGGCGCGCTGTCGGGCGGCAATCTGCAGAAGGCGCTGCTGGCGCGCGAACTGGCTTTCGACCCGAAGGTGCTGATCGTCTCGCAGCCGACGCGCGGCCTCGACATCGGTGCCGCCCGCTTCATCCACGAAAAATTCCTCGACATGCGCGCCAAGGGCTGTGGGATCATCGTCATCGGCGAGGATCTCGAAGAGCTGCTGGTGCTCTGCGACCGCATCGCGGTGATGTATGAGGGCCGCATCGCCGGCACGCTGGACAGCGCCGATGCGACCATCGCGCGGCTTGGGCTGCTGATGACCGGGGCGGAGGGCAGAGCCTAGATGGACTTTCTCACTCGGTTCCTCGCAGAAACCTCAAATAATACTGCCCGCTTTTGGCTGACTTTAAGCGTCAGCGCTGCCCCTCACCTGCCTGCCGGCATCCTCTCCCCGTATAGAGACGGGGAGAGGGGCTCTCACCCATGGTTTCGCCAATCACCACAGCTGCAAGAGGGGAGTTGCATAGGGCCCAGATCCCTTCTCCCCGTGTCTATACGGGGAGAAGGTGCCGGCAGGCGGATGAAGGGCGGCGCGACCGTCTGGGCGGCGGAGGGGCATAGCTGATGTTCCGCCTCGAAGCCCGCAGTTCCACCCCCGCCTGGTTCAATCTCGCTTTGCCGCTGCTGGCCATCGGCGCAGCGCTGGTCCTGTGCAGCGGCCTCATCGCGCTGGCCGGCGCCGGCGTGCTTGAGGCCTATGGCGTGATGCTGTCGGCCTCGTTCGGCGACAGCTATGCCATCACCGAAACGCTGGTGCGCGCCGCCCCGATGATCTTCACCGGGCTGGCTGTGGCCGTCGCCTTCCGGGCCAAATTCTGGAACATCGGCGCCGAGGGCCAATTGCTGGCCGGCGCCGTGGCCAGCTGCTTCGTCGGCGCCATCCCGATGCCGGGCGCGCTGGCGATCTTGTCGATGGCGCTGGCGGGCGCTGCTGCCGGTGCCGCGGTAGCGCTGGTGCCCGCGACGCTCAGGGTCAAATTCAAGGTGGACGACGTCGTCAGTTCGCTGCTGCTCAATTCGGTCATCTACTATGCGCTGATGGCGCTGATCGAGGGGCCGTGGAAGGACTCGTTCAGCGGCTATCCGATCTCGCCGCCGATCGAGGATTCGGCGAATTTCCCGGTGCTGCTCGAAGGCACAAGGCTGCATCTGGGTGTCATCGCCGCGTTGATCGCGGCCCCGTTGATCTGGTTCCTGATCGTGCGCACCACGCTCGGCTTCCGGATCAGGGTCACCGGCGAAAGCCCGGAAGCCGCCCGCTATGGCGGCATACATGTCGAGCGGGTGCTGATCTCGACGGCGCTGCTGTCGGGCGCGCTGGCCGGGCTTGCCGGCGTCGGCGAGGTCGGCGGCGTGCATTTCCAGGTGATGAGCGACATTTCGCCGGGCTATGGCTATTCCGGCATCGTCGTTGCCATGCTGGCCAGGCTCAATCCGCTCGGCGTCGTACCGGCGGCGATCTTCCTGGCCGCCGTGATGACCGGCGCCGAAGCGATGTCGCGCGCCACCGGCGTGCCGGCGTTCCTCAGCGATGTCATCCAGGGCACGGCGCTGCTCGCCATGCTGGTGGCGCTGCTGTTCACGGCCTATCGCATCCGCCGCGTCGGTGCCGCCTTATGAGCGCGGTGTTCGAACAGATCTTTCAGGTCGGCTTCCTCGCCGCCATTATCCGCATCGCCACGCCGCTGGCATTTGCCACGCTGGGCGAGATGTTCTCCGAGCGGGCCGGCGTGCTCAATCTCGGTATCGAAGGCATCATGCTGCTCTGCGCGATGACCGGCTTCACCGCCGCCAGCCTCAGCGGCAGCCTTTGGCTCGGCGTGCTGGCCGCGGTGTTGACCGGCATGGCGATGAGTGCGCTGCATGCGCTGTTCACCGTGGCGTTCGGCCTCAGCCAGCATGTCTGCGGCATCGGCGTTACTTTGTTCTCGTCCGGCCTTGCCTATTTCCTCTACCGTCTGACCTTCGGCCAGCAATCGGTGCCGCCCAGCATCAAGGGTTTTCAGACGGTGCCGATCCCGCTGCTGTCGGATATTCCGGTTCTGGGGTCAGCGGTTTTCAACCAGTTTGCGCTGGTCTACTTGGCAATCATTGCCATCCCGCTCGCTGCTTTCGTGCTCTACCGCACGCCTTGGGGGCTGTCGGTGCGGATGGTCGGCGAGAACCCGCGCGCCGCTGATTCCGCTGGGGTCAGCGTCATCGCCACGCGCTTCCAGGCGGTCATCCTCGGCGGTGCGCTGATGGGGCTTGCGGGCACCTTCCTCACCATGGCACAGTTCAACGCCTTCACCTTTGGTGTCGTGTCGGGCCGTGGCTGGGTGGCGATCGCGCTGGTCGTGTTCGGCCGCTGGGACCCGTGGCGCTCTGCGGGCGCGGCGCTGCTGTTCGCCTTCGTCGATGCGCTACAATTGCGCATGCAGGCGAGCGGCCTCGGGCATATTCCCTATGAGGCGTTCTTGATGCTGCCCTTTATTTTCACCATCGTCGCGATGGCCGTGATGTCACGCAACGCGGTTGCGCCGTCGGCGCTGCTGAAGCCGTTTCGACGAGAAGAGCGGTAAGGCGAGTAGGACTTGGCGCCCTTCCTCTCCCCCGATCGACGGGGGAGAGGAAGGGCGCCAAGCCTGGGATACTCACATCGCCGTAAAACCATTATCGACAAACAGATGCGTGCCATTGACGAAGCTGGACTCATCGCTGGCGAGGTACAGCGCTGCCTTGGCCACTTCCTCCGGCTCACCGATGCGGCCCTGCTGTGCGGCCAATGCGGCGTCCGACACGTCGACGCCGAGCTTGCCGAGATCGGCGACCTCGCGCAGGCCGTGCGGCGTGCGGATGAAGCCGGGACAGACGGCGTTGCAGCGTATGTTGCGGTCGCGGAATTCGACTGCGATGGCGCGCGCGAACATGTGGCAGGCGCCCTTGGTGGTGTCGTAGAGCACCTCCATGGGTGTGGCCGCCACAGCCGAGATCGACGAGGTGCAGACGATCGAACCGCCACCGGCAGCGATCATGCCCGGCAACACGGCGCGCGTCATCAGGAACATCGAGCGGACATTGACCGCATGCAGCCAGTCCCATTCCTGCACTGTCGTCTCCAGGAACGGCTTTATCACGATGGTGCCGGCATGGTTGAACAACACCGTGGCCGGGCCGAGCCTGGCAGTCGCCGCCTTCACTGCGGCCTCGACCTGCGCCTCGTCCGAGACGTCGGCCACCCAGTGTTCGGCGATATGTCCCCGCGCGCGTATCGCCGCCGCAGTGGCTGCCGCCGCCTCGCCATTGCGGTCAATGATCGCCACCTTGGCGCCTTCGGCGGCGAACAATTCCGAGGCCGCTCCGCCCATTCCGGTCGCGCCGCCCGAGATGATTGCAATCTTGCCGGCTAGTCTTGTACCCATGTTCTGTTCCCCGTTCCCGATCGAAATAATCCGCATTTACGCCGGAATGGCGATGCTATCGCCTATGCAGACGTCGGCCAAGCTTGTCGCTCGCTTGTCTCCAACAGGGGTCTCCCAGCAATGCCAAACCAAATAACAAGGACTACTGAGAAAATCATTCTACATATCTCCAAAAAATAGCACTCGACAAAGTCTACTGATTTTATAGATTAATCCGCAAGACGGAGGTCGATATGTCCTATATCCAGAACGCCGAGACGGACCGCACCAGCCAGAGGCTGGCCAATAGCCAGGCTTTCCGCCCGGCCTATGCCGGCGCTTTCGCCTATCTCGTCTTTGCCCTTGCGTTCGTGTTCACCGGGGCAGTCGTGCTCGGCTTGATTCCCTGACCGATCAGGCCGAAAGGGTGGCGACCTAGCGCTTTCAGTGAGTGACCGGAGTTGATGAACCGAACGCGGACGCGCTTTGGCGCTGATGCTTGTTTTTACGCATGTCGTCGTCTCAAAACCGGGGGCGACATACATCCAACGTGATGGAGGAGATGGCAATGCCGATCGAGTTCACGCATGTTCCCGGTAAAACGCACGCCGCCGATGCCGGTTCGGCCGTACCGTTCTTCTATGATTTCGTCGAGACGGCGACCAAGCTGTCGCTGATCGAGGATTCCGGCTTCCAGAACATCGTCGTCGACGACCCGGCCGGGCTGTTGACCAATATGGACATCGCCGCCCAGGCGCTGGACCGCACCTCGTCGCTGGAAGTGGTGCTGACGCACTGGGCCGGCGTGATCGCGCCAGCCGTTGCGGCGCGGCAACTGGCGGCGCTCGACGCCAGGAGCGGCGGCCGGCTGGCGCTGAGGATGCTGAGCGAGCCGCTGGATGACGACGATGCCGAGACGCGTCCGGTCGGCCACACCGTGGTCTGGCAGCGCATCGACGAATATCTGGTGCTGCTGAAGCGGCTGTGGTCGAACGACCGGCCCTTCGACCATGAAGGTGCATTCTACAGCATCAAGGGTGGCTATGTGCCGCGCAAGGGGCCGCATGGCGTCGACGTGATCATCCGCATGGGTGGCCAGTCCGGCACCGCGCTCAAGGTCGCCGGCCGCCATGCCGACGTGTTTGAACTCACGGCTGGTTCGCTCGACGAGATCCGCCAGCTGATGGAACGGGCGCGCAGCGCCGCCGCCGAGCATGGCCGCGCCGGCAAGCTGCGTTTTGCGCTTCCGGTCCGGGTCCGCTCGGAGGGTGGCGCCTCTACCGTCGGCCACAAGGCGGTCGAACTTTCCGGACCACCGGCGCAGATCGCCCTGTCGCTGCTGCCCTATGCGGCGCTGGGCATCAGCGAGTTCATGATCGTCGGTGTCGACCGGCCGCGCGAGATCGCCAGCGTCGGCCGCGAGACGATCGCGCTATTGCGCAACTCGCTGGCACGCCGGGAGGCGGAGGTGCCGCAGCCCGGCGCGTTTGCCTCGCGGGGCGGGTCGGATATTCACGCAGGGTGAATTTGCGGGTGGAATGAAAGCTATTTCGTAGCGTTCCGTCACACACCCCTCTGCCCGGCAGGGCAGAGGGGTGCTGTCCCGCCAGCGTCTAATCACCACTCAGCACTGCCAGCGCCTCCAGCACCGCGCCAGATTCCGTCAGCGCACCAAACACCCCGTCCTCCACCGTCACCATATGCAGCGCCGCGTCATGCGCGTATTGGTCGCCGCTGGCGCAGGCGTCGGCGATGGTCAGGCACTGGAAATTGAGGTCGCAGGCCTCGCGCAGCGTCGTGTGCACGCAGACATCGGTCGTGCAGCCGGAAAAGATCAGATGGGTGACGCCGCGTGCGCGCAGCACAAGCTCCAGATCCGTATAGGTGAAGGCGCTGTTGCAGGTCTTGTCGACGATGATGTCGTGCGGCGCGACGTCGATGTCGGCGACGATCTGGAAGCCAGGGCCGGAGCGCAGCAGCACGTCGGTGCCTTCGAGACCCGCCCGCTTGCGGCGCCATCTCTCGTACGGCGTCATGTCGGCCATGTCGCCGCGATATCCCTGCCTGGTGTAAATGATGGTGAGGCCGGCCGCGCGTGCCGCTGATATCAGTCGGTTGACTGTCGGCAGGATGGCGCGCAGCGGCGCGGGGTCATAACCCTTCCTGGCGAAATAGCCGGTCGGCGACAGGAAATCCTCTTGCAGGTCTATGACCAGCAGCGCGGTGTTTACCGGCACCAGCCGGCCGTCATAGGGGAAGTCGAACGGTGTCGCCTTGATCATCGCAGCCTGCCTCAATTGCTGCCCGGCATCGTGGCCCCGCAACCCTGCGGCCGTCCATCCCTCAGTGCAACGACGCCAGGCGAACCGACGCCAAGACGATGTGCCGTTGAGACATCGCGCCCATAATCGTTGGCCAAAAAAGTCATCTTGTTTGTTGACTAGTAAATTCATGTTTTATAGTCAAGCAGGGGCACTCGGCGGCCTGAATTATTTTCCAGCGGCCGTCCCGTGTTTGAGAGAAGCCAGAATCCGTGGCTGGAGTTTTCGGGGTCGAGATCGGGGGGTTCCCGCATCCCGTCACCGGCCAGCCGATCGGTTTGCAATGACGAAGCGAGGACGAAGCGTGTCCAGAAATGGTTTGTTGGCGGCGCTGGCCGCGGTCATGCTGTCGGCCGGCAGCGCTGCTGCGCAAGAGCGGCCAAACACGCAGCCCAGGGTGACGACGGTGCCCGCTGCAGCTCCCCAGTCGGCGCCAACTGTAGTCGAACAGCCCGCACCGGCTGCGCCTGTCCCGCCGGCTCCGCCAACTGCCGGGCAGGCGGCGCCGACCGCGCCACAGCCGGCAACCCAGCCCGGTGCATCCGCGCAGGCCGAGGCTTCGGCAATATCGCTGACGCTGCCGCACGATCTGTCGCCCTGGGGCATGTTCATGGCCGCCGACATCATCGTCAAGGCGGTGATGATCGGGTTGGCCTTCGCCTCGCTCGTCACCTGGACGGTCTGGCTGGCCAAATCGCTGGAGATTCTCTTCGGCAAGCTCGGCGCCCGGCGCGCTGCGCGCGCCATCGGCAATGCCGCCACACTGCGCCAGGCCGGGCGCTCGCTTGGCAACAGTGGCGGCCCCGGTGCGCTTTTGGTGCGGGCAGCCGAGGAAGAGACTGCCCTTTCGGCCGGTGCGCTCGGCCATGTTACCGGCGACGGGCTGAAGGAAAGAGTGACGTCGCGCCTGTCGCGCATCGAGGCGGCGGCGGCGCGGCGCGTGTCGCGCGGCACCGGCGTGCTGGCGACGATCGGCTCGACGGCGCCCTTCGTGGGCTTGTTCGGCACCGTCTGGGGCATCATGAACGCCTTCATCGGCGTCTCGCAGGCGCAGACCACCAACCTCGCGGTCGTCGCGCCCGGCATCGCCGAGGCGCTGCTCGCCACGGCGATGGGCCTGGTCGCGGCCATTCCCGCGGTGGTCATCTACAACGTCTTTGCGCGGTCGATAGCCGGCTACCGGCAGCTTCTTGCCGATGCCTCGGCCGGGGTCGAACGGCTGGTCAGCCGCGATCTCGATTTCCGCACGGTGCCGCAGGCGCCCGCGCTGGCGGCGGAGTGATGGGCCATGGCGGCTAGAATTCGCGAGGCTATCGATGGCGATCTCGAAGAAAACCACGAGATCAATGTCACCCCGTTCATCGACGTCATCCTGGTGCTGCTGATCATCTTCATGGTCGCTGCCCCCTTGGCGACAGTCGACGTCAATGTCGATCTGCCGGGTTCGACGGCGACGCCAGCACCCCGGCCGGAAACGCCGCTGTTCCTGACGCTGAAGGACGATCTGACGCTGGCGATCGGCAATGACAGCGTGTCGCGCCAGGCTTTCGCCGCGGTGCTCGACGGCAGAACCAAGGGCGACAAGCAGACCCGCATCTTCCTGCGTGCCGACAAGGCGGTCGGTTATGGCGAGCTGATGGAGGTGATGAACCTGCTGCGCGGCGCCGGTTATCTGAAGATCGCGCTGGTGGGGCTGGAGACGGTGCCGGCGGACGCATCCGCGGCGCACCCGGGCGCCGCCCCGTGACGCAACTGGCCGCCGCCGCCCCCGCGGCC
>NZ_AYXC01000014.1:0-152020 GCF_000502275.1 Mesorhizobium sp. L103C131B0
CCGGCGGTTGCCGGGGCACCTGCGGCACCGGCAGCGCCCGCCGCTGAGGCTCCAGCCGTCGTCGCGGCGGCAACGCCCGACGTGCCCGAGACGGTGGCGCCAAAGCTCGAACATGCAGACGGCGCGGTCATCATCCGCAGGCACGACACGCTGTGGCGGATCTCACGGCGCGTCTACGGTCACGGTGTGCGCTTCTCGACCATTTATCTCGCCAACCAGGACCAGATCAGCGATCCCGACCGCATCTGGCCGGGGCAGGTGTTCAAGGTTCCGGAAAAGTCCAAGGAAGGCGAAGCCGCCGACCTCAAGGCGATGGGCGAGCAGGTGACACGGCGCCGGTGAAGACGCAGTAGCGGCCGAGCGCTTGATCTCCTCCCTTGAGGGGGAGATGGCCGGCAGGCCAGAGAGGGTCGCCGCGCATAGAACGCCGACCTTCTCTTTGCTGCAAACGACGTTGCGTCAGGACGTACCGACCCCCTCTGTCGCCTTCGGCGACATCTCCCCCTCGAGGGGGGAGATTAGGTCGCTCTACCCATCGGGTTAGCTTGCCACGCACCCGTTCATCGTCTATCGCCGATGAACGATGGCAGACTCGCTCACTGAACCAGACCACGCAAACTGCGCACCGCCCCAAAGCCGCGCCGTTGCCGCTCGCTTCGCCGCACTCTCGCACCCGGCGCGCATCGAGATCCTTAGACATCTCTCGGCCAGCAATTCCTGCTGCTGCCGCGAGGTGGTCGATCATCTCGATCTGGCGCAGTCCACCGTGTCCCAGCATCTGAAGATCCTGGTCGAAGCCGGGCTGGTCCGCTTCCAATCCGACCGTCAGCGCTCGCGCTACGAAGTCGACCGCGCCGCGCTCGCCGACGTTTCCGCATCGCTGACCGCACTCGTCAACTCCTGCTGCTCCGGCCGCTGACCTCTCACCCCAAAGGCAAGACAAGTGGCAGAAAAAACCGTTTCCGATAGCTCGACCTTCGGCACCTTGCGCAATCTGTGGCCCTATATGTGGCCGGCCGACCGCCCCGATCTCAGGGCACGCGTCACCTGGGCGACGCTGCTTCTGGTCGTTGCCAAGCTGACGCTGGTTGCCGGGCCCTATTTCTTCAAATGGGCGACGGATGCCCTGGCCGGCGACGCCAAATCGCCGCCGCCGCTGCCATCTTTCCTGCTGGCGCCAGTGATGCTGGTCGTCGCCTACAATGTCGTGCGGCTGGTGCAGCTTGGCTTCAACCAGCTGCGCGACGCGCTGTTTGCCCGCGTTGGCCAATATGCGGTGCGCCAGCTCGCGTTCCGCACCTTCGTTCACATGCACCAGCTGTCGCTGCGCTTTCACCTCGAGCGCCGCACCGGCGGCCTGTCGCGCATCATAGAGCGCGGCACCAAGGGCATCGAGACGATCGTGCGCTTCATCATGCTGAACACGGCGCCGACCATCCTCGAATTCGCGCTGACCACCGGCATCTTCGCCTACACCTATGGCTGGAAATATGTGGTCGTGGTGGCGGCCACGGTGTGGCTCTACGTCTGGTTCACGGTTCGCGCCAGCGACTGGCGCATTTCGATCCGCCGCGACATGAACGACAGCGACACCGACGCCAACACCAAGGCGATCGACTCGCTGCTCAACTACGAGACCGTCAAATACTTCAACAACGAGGGTATGGAGGCTGAGCGCTTCGACCGTTCGATGGCGCGCTATGAAATGGCGGCGACCAGAATATGGACCTCGCTCGGTTGGCTGAATTTCGGCCAGGGCATCATCTTCGGTCTCGGCACCGTCATCGTCATGTGCATGTCGGCGCTGGAGGTGCAGGCCGGCACGCAGACGGTCGGCGATTTCGTCTTCATCAACGCCATGCTGATGCAGCTTGCGGTGCCGCTCAATTTCATCGGCTTCATCTACCGCGAAATCCGCCAGGGGCTGACCGACATCGAGCAAATGTTCGACCTGCTCGATGTGCCGCAGGAAATCACCGACAAGCCGGATGCCAAGCCACTGGCTGTTACAGCCGGCAAGGTCGAGTTCCGCGACGTGCACTTCGCCTACGACCCCAGCCGCAAGATTCTGAAGGGCGTCTCCTTCGAGGTTCCGGCCGGCAAGACGGTGGCCATTGTCGGTCCGTCCGGCGCCGGCAAGTCGACGATTTCGCGGCTCTTGTTCCGCTTCTACGACGTCCAGGGCGGTCAGGTGCTGATCGACGGCCAGGATGTCCGTGATGTGACGCAGGCGAGCCTGCGCGGCGCCATCGGCATGGTGCCGCAGGACACCGTGCTGTTCAACGACACCATCGCCTACAACATCCGTTACGGTCGCATCGGTGCCAGCGAAGAGGATATGCAGAAAGCCGCCGAGCTTGCCCAGATCGGCCCGTTTATCGAACGGCTGCCGGAAGGTTATCGCTCGATGGTCGGTGAGCGCGGGCTAAAGCTGTCGGGCGGCGAAAAGCAGCGCGTGGCGATTGCCCGCACGATTTTGAAGGCGCCGCCGATCCTGATGCTCGACGAGGCGACCTCGGCGCTGGACAGCCACACCGAACAGGAAATCCAGGCCGCCCTCGACCTGGTCAGCAAGGGCCGCACCACCATCGTCATTGCGCATAGGTTGTCGACGGTGATCACCGCCGACGAGATCATCGTGCTCAAGGACGGCGAGATCGCCGAGCGCGGCACCCATGCCGAGCTGATGCAAAAGCATGGCCTCTACGCGTCGATGTGGGACCGCCAGCGCGAAGCGACAGAAGCCGAAGAGAGGCTTCGAGTTGCACGCGAGAGCGATGAGCTGGGTGTGGTTGTGCGCAGGCGGACTTCGGAGGTGAGCTAGGCGGCGGAGCGCCGATCTCCCCCCTTGAGGGGGAGATGTCGCCGAAGGCGACAGAGGGGGTCGCAGCGCGTGGAGCGCTAACCTTCATCGGTCGCAAGGGGGGCGCATCCAGTCGAACCGACCCCCTCTGGCCTGCCGGCCATCTCCCCCTCAAGGGGGGTGATATGCAGCGTCGTTGCCATCATCACCACCGAAAATTTCCCCTTGACCTCAACCTAAGTTGAGATCGCAAACCCGTTCCTGAGCCACCGAACCCAAGTCGTTCAAGAACGGAGACAGATTCAAATGGATAAACTTGCCGAGGCAGCCGTGTTCAGGGTCGACAAATTCGTCGTTCCTGCCGAGGCCCGTGAAGAAATCCTTCGCAAGGTCAGGGCAACGCATGAACTGCTGCGCCTGCAGCAAGGCTTCGTCCAGGATTTCGTGCTCGAGCAATTTTCGGGTCCGGGTGAGTTCAACCTGGTCACCATTGTCGAATGGGAAAACCAGGCGGCCGTCGACAATGTCGTGCCGATCGTCAAGGCGGCCCACGAGCGGGCGGGCTTCAACCCGCAGGAGACCATTGCCCGGCTGGGTGTGAAGGCCGATATCGCCAACTATCAGCGTCTGCCTGAGATGTAGGAGGGCCAGCCCGTGCCAGGTGCTGGCGCCTCGACGCTCAGCACCTGGCCGGTGCGGGCATCGCTGATCATGTTCTCGAAACCACGCCATTCGGCGGCGACGATGAACAGTGTCGTGCCATCCGGCCCGCCCAGCATGCAGGCAAAGCAGCCGCGATCGGCATCGACTGTCTGCAACACCTCGCCACCTTCGCGCACCCGCACACAGCGTTTGTTGGGAACATCCGCATACCAGGCAGTTCCTTCGGCATCGAGGCAGACGCCGTCGGGAAAGCCATCGAGATCGGCCCAGACCCGGCGGTTGGAAAGCCCGCCATCCTCCGCGATATCGAAGGCGGTCAGCCGGTTGGCATGCGACTCCGCCACGATCAGTGTCCTGTTGTCCGGCGTCACCGCCATGCCGTTGGCGAAAGCGATGTTCTCGGCCACTTGTCGAACCGAGCCGTCCGGCGTGATCAGCACGATGGTGCCGGGCCCGAAATGCTCGCCCGGTGCAGGCGCCGACCCGCCGCCATTGACATAGATGTTGCCGCGCCCGTCGACGACGATCTCGTTCCACGGGCTGTTTGACAGCGACCGAAGATCGGAATGGGTGGCCAGCGTTCCATCCGCCTCCTGCCGCAGCAACAAGCCATCCCGACCCGAGATGACCAGCAGCCGCCCGTCCGGCAGCCAGTCGATGGAATAGGGCAGGGTGGCTGGTATCTTGAGCAGGATCTCGCTGTCGCCGTCTGCATCGACGGCGACGATCTCGCCGGTGCCCCAATTGCAGAGCCACAGCCGTCCGTCATGCCAGCGCGGCGACTCCCCGAACGCGAGGCCGGCGGCAACGAGACGCGTCTGGTTCAGCATTTTGGGGTAACTCCTTGTTGGGTGCGCAATCATGGCAAGGAACCATGATCGCCGTCTCACCAAGGACGGGTGAGGGGTGGTTTTGCCGACAGCAGGTTTACTGTTTTTCGCTCAGGAAGAACGTGCCATCGGCATGGCCGTTGGCACCGCATGACAGGGGATCCGATCTGCCATCCTTGCCGGCGCCGCTCTGCTCGACGACAAGCGCATCGCCGTCGCGTCGGAAGGTAAAGACAAAACCGGTTGGGTTGTCGTTGTCGTCGGTGTCCTCAAGTCGAAGCGTATTGCGCTCCTCGACCGTGCCGTCGATCTCGCATGACCCACTTCCCGAGACTGGATTGGAAACGACCTCTTCCGAGATCTCGACCTTGCCTCCGCCAACAGCCTTGATGTCGACGCTGCCGCGCACGCTGCTCCATGTGCCGATCAAGCCGCCATCAGCCGGCTTGCGTATGCCGGACAGGAAGGTTGCGCGGTCGCGCAGGAATTCGCCGAGATCGAAAGCCTGTTGGTTCTTGGGCGAACTTTCGTTGAAACCGGCGATCTGATCGCGATAGGCGATGAAATCGCTTTGGTCGTCCCGCAGCGCCTTGCCGGCATGAGCATCGAGCCTCTTCAGCAGCGCGGCATAATTCTTCGCGACCTCGGCATCGGCCTGCGCCAGGGTCGGATCGGCGCATATGGCCTTTTCCGCCACGCTGGCGGCCTTGGCGCAATCGAAGGATGGCTTGCCTTGCGCCGCTGCGTGGTCGCTCGCTGCCAGGAATACGGTCAAAACGGCACCCATGGCTGCCAGTCGTATGGCAACAAGGTACGCTTTGCCTGTGTTTGGCATCATGGGCGGTCGGCCTTTTCGCCGCGCACTGAGCCAGCGGCGGTATGAACTCTGGCGGCAAAGCCGCCGGCAGGCAAGCACGTGACCGTTCCTGCCGGCTGCGGCCGATGCGGCCTTGCCCAATGTTGCGTTGCGGCCGCGGAGCCTTTCCGGTATTGAGGCCGGACCTGAAACAGGGACCGCCCCCAGCCCATGAGCTCCAGCCAATGAGCCTCGTCGACTCGATCAAGAATGCCTTCGTTCCGATCCATCGCGAGGGCTATCCGTTCATTGCCGCCTTTGGTGCGGGCACGCTGTTCCTCGGCTATTTCTCCTCGGTGCTGTTCTGGATCGGCCTGATCCTGACCGCCTGGTGCGTCTATTTCTTCCGTGACCCCGAGCGTGTCACCCCGGTCGATGACAGGCTGGTGGTCAGTCCCGCCGACGGCGTCATCTCGGCGGTCGGCCCGGCCGTGCCACCGCGCGAGCTCGGCCTCGGCAACACCGAAATGACCCGCATCTCGGTGTTCATGAATGTCTTCTCCTGCCATGTGAACCGTGCTCCCGTGCGCGGCCGCATCACCAAAATCGAGCACCGGCCGGGCAAGTTCCTGAATGCCGAACTCGACAAGGCAAGCTCGGAGAACGAGCGCAACGGGCTGGTCATAGACAGTCCCAACGGCATCGTTGTCGCCGTGCAGATTGCCGGCCTGGTGGCGCGCCGCATCGTCTGCTGGGCCGAGACCGGCGGCTCCATTGCCGTCGGCGAACGCTTCGGCTTGATCCGCTTCGGCTCGCGCGTCGATGTCTTCCTGCCTTCGACCGCGGTGCCGCGCGTCGCCGTCGGCCAGACGGCGGTCGGCGGCGAAACCGTGCTCGCCGAATTCGGCGGCGTCGCCGCAACCCCGCTCGTCAGGATTTCGTAAGCGGTGGGCGCGCCGTTCAAAAAGTTCGAGGCCCATGGCAGCGGCGGCCCGCGCATCCGCGAAATTCCGATGCGCATGGTGCTGCCCAATCTGGTCACCGTGCTTGCCATCTGCGCCGGCCTGTCCGGCATCCGCTTCGGCTTCGAGGGCCGTTTCGAGCCGGCCGTGGTGATGGTGCTGCTCGCCGCCTTCCTGGACGGCATAGACGGGCGCCTGGCGCGCATGTTGAAGGCGACATCCAAATTCGGCGCGCAGATGGATTCGCTGGCCGACATCGTCAATTTCGGCGTCGCGCCGGCACTGGTGCTCTACGCCTTCCTGCTCGACCGCGCCGGCTCCTTCGGCTGGATCGCAGCTCTTCTGTTCACCATCGCCTGTGGCCTGCGGCTGGCGCGCTTCAACGTGCTCGACGAAGACCATGACCGGCCGATCTGGCAGAGCGAATACTTCGTCGGCGTGCCGGCGCCGGCCGGCGCCGTGCTGGTTATGCTGCCGCTCTATCTGTCCTTCCTGCGGCTCGGTCTCGAGCCGGACCGCCTGACGGCATTCGTCGCCACCGGCTTCACTGTGCTGGTCGCTTTCCTGCTGGTCAGCCGGCTGCCGGTCTATTCCGGCAAAAGCCTGAAAGTGCCGGGCGACAAGGTGCTGCCGATCATCCTGGCGGTCGTTCTATACGTCCTGCTGTTGATGACCTATCCCTGGTACACGCTGACCGCCTCTGTCGCAGGCTATCTCATCTTCCTGCCTTTCAGCGTGCGGGCGTATTCGAAGCGCGCCAAGCGCGAGGGCGAAAAAGTGCCGCCGTCGGATATTGGGTAGTTGTTATCTCCCCCCTTGAGGGGGAGATGTCGCCGAAAGCGACAGAGGGGGTCGGTACGCCCCGGACGCGACCTCGTTTGAGCGAAGAGGACGTCGGCGCTTCACGCGAGGCGACCCCCTCTGGCCTGCCGGCGATCTCCCCCTCGAGGAGGAAGATACGCTAAGCCGCCAGGCCCAGCCCCAGCTTCTCGATCGCCAGGTTCCGCGTCGAGACATAATCCGTCTTGCCGGAACCCAGCACCGGGATCTCCTCGACCTTGACGATGTCGTTGGGCACCATCAGCTCGGCCGCCCCTGCTTTCTTGCCGAAGGCGCGCAGTTCTTCCGGATCGGCGTCGTCGGCGGTGGTGACCAGCACGATGCGCTCGCCGCGCCTCTTGTCCGGCACCGCCACCGCGGCGTGGCGCTCTTCCGGCCACAGCGACTGCACCAGCATCTCGACGGCACCCAAAGACACCATCTCGCCAGCGATCTTGGCGAAGCGTTTTGCCCGGCCGCGAATGGTGATGAAGCCTTCGCGGTCTACCGAGACGATGTCGCCGGTGTCGTGCCAGCCGTCCAGCGGCTGCAATTCGCCGGGCCGGTCAGCGGTCATGTAGCCCATCATCAAATTCGGCCCGTCGAGCCACAGGCGGCCGGCACCCTCGATACCCTGGACCGGTTCGAGCTTCATGCGCATCGCCGGCAACAACCGTCCGACCGTGCCGTCGCGACCATGGATGGCGGTGTTGACGGCGACGACCGGAGCGGCCTCCGTCAGCCCGAACCCCTCGATGAT
Organism: Mesorhizobium sp. L103C131B0; assembly: GCF_000502275.1. Classification (NCBI taxonomy): domain Bacteria; kingdom Pseudomonadati; phylum Pseudomonadota; class Alphaproteobacteria; order Hyphomicrobiales; family Phyllobacteriaceae; genus Mesorhizobium; species Mesorhizobium sp. L103C131B0. The sequence continues at coordinate 7,634 of NZ_AYXC01000014.1, forward strand.
CGAGGCATCGAAGCGCTCACGATAAACGCGCCGCGTCTCCGGCTTCACCGCTTCCGCGCCGGCGACGACGAAGCGCAGGGTGGAGAAATCGCCATCCTTGGCGGTGCGGGCATAGTTGGCAAGGAAAGTGTCGGTGCCGAACATGATGGTCGGCTTCACCTTGCGGGCGATCTCCGGGATGATCTTGTAGTGCAGCGGTGACGGGTAGAGGAACAGTTTCACCCCGGTCACCAGCGGCAGGATGGTGCCGCCGGTCAGGCCGAAAGAGTGAAAAACCGGCAGTACGTTGAGCAGGATGTCGGAGGGCGAAATGGTAATGCGCGCCTCAGCCTGCATGGCGTTGGCGTGGAGATTGCGATGCGACAGCACCACGGCCTTGGGCGTGCCTTCCGAGCCTGAGGTGAACAGGATTGCGGCGGGCTTGGCCGCAGCCTGCCGCTGCAGCGGGAACCGCCAGAGCACCGCTGCTGCGAGCCTTTCCAGTGTGGTGACGCTTGCGCGCACATCCTCCAGCCACAGCATCTTGGCGCCGCCGGCCTCGACCGCGGCGATGATGTCGGCAAGCGCCGCCTTCTCGACGAACGCGCGCGAGGAAACCACTGTTCGGATGACTGCCGTGCGCACCGCGGCGGTTACGCTGGCCGGCCCTGCCGTGTAGTTGATCATCGCCGCTACCCGGCCGGCCGAGAGCAGGCCGACGAAGGACAGCACCACGCCATTGGCGTTGGGCAGCAAAACCCCGACCGCTTCGCCGGGCGCCGCCACCGCCTCGAAACGGCGGCCGAGCACGCGCGCGCCGATGAACATTTTTCGATAGCTGAGCGAGCCGCTGATCACATCCTCGATGATCGGGTGCGAGGCGCCGGTGCGATCCGCGGCATCGCGCATGGCCAGGAACAGGCCGCGATCGAGGTTGCTGCCATAAAGCCGCGCCTCGGCGATGCGGTCGAACAACGCATTTGTGTTGGAAGCCTGGTCGGGGTTGCGCGCCACCAGTTCGGCAATCGTCATTGGTTCCAGCACGCTGATCGAGAGTTTTGGGAACCAGTGGCGCGGCGCCCGGTTCTTTGGCGTCAAGGAAACCGGCAGGTCGCGCGCGCCGGTGACGAAGATCGGCACGATGCGGGCGTCGGCCTGCATGGCGATGCGGGTGACGGCGCGGAACAGGCGAAACGTCTTCACATCGGGCTCGACGTCATCGGGCAGATAGACGGCAAGCCGGCCTTTACCCTTCAGCACCCTGACCAGCCGCCGGCTGACGAAGAGATGCTCGGCGTTGAAGGCGATGGTGCGGCCAAGCTCGCGCCAAGGCTCCATCCAGGGCGAGCGCGCCGAGGCCTCGTCGAGAATGTGCAGCGTGTCGTCGGGCAGCAGCGACAGCATCAGCGCCGGCTCGAAGCGTGACTGGTGCGAGACCACATAGATCACCGGCGTCGGCGCGTTGCGGGCAATGCGGATGCGCCGGTCATCGATCCGGTAGGCGAGCTTGAACGGCACATAGAGTAGCGCCTGGGTAAAGCGCAGGTCGAGACGAAACGTCTCGATCGCGCCAATCAGCAGCCAGGCCAGCACGAGGCCTGCAAGCAGCGCCAGTGTCAGGATCATGCCGCGTCTCTCCCAACGGTCCGGTATGCGGCTCTTCGTCCGCTTCGAGAGCAGAGGGTAGCGCAATGGGGAGCAAGGTCAATGCGCGGGTGCGAGGGAGCGGTGTTCCACCTGACCTCACCAGGCAATGACCCAAACGCAGGCCTTGAAATGTTGCGACACGTGTCGTAAATAAAGCGACACGTGACGGAGAGGTAATATGGCCAGTTCCCCGCTGGGTTTTGCCGAGGCACCACATATGGAGCCGGAGTTCGAACGAATGGTCGACCTGTTTGGTGGACGGAAGGTTCTTGGATTCTCGGTAGCCAGTCCTCTTGAGGCACATGAAATGATCCTGCATGGAATTCCGGGCCAGGCGCTCGAAAGCCTCGTCAGGCATCTGATGGTCATTGATCCCGCCGATGCGTTTGAGACCGCATTCGGCATGAGCGAGCGGACATTTCAGCGGCACAAATCGGATCACTCCAAGACCCTCAGTCGGGAGCAAGGTTCCAGAACCTGGAACTTCGCCAAGCTCCTGACAAAGGCCACGTCCGTGCTCGGGACTCAGGAAGACGCGGAAAAATGGATGATCGAGTCTGCCATGGGTTTGGACAATCGCCGGCCGATCGATCTGCTGGCCACGGCGGCGGGCACTGCGCTTGTGCAGGAGTTTCTTGAGCGGCTCGACTATGGTATCTACGCGTGACGCCTTTGCCGGGCTCCCTCGGAACAGGGCAGTTGTTGGGCTGGAGGCTTGATCACAGACGCTTCAAGGCGAGCTGGGACAGTGGCGAAGGAGCCTTCAAGCTTGGGGGAAGGTGGAACAGCAAAGGGATCAGAGCCGTATATGCGTCCATCGACCCATCGACCGCCATCTTGGAGGTGGCGGTCCACAAGGGGTTTCGCACGCTGGATACTGTCCCTCACGTGCTGACGGCATTCGACATCGTCGATCCATCAGAGATTTATGTGGTCCAAACCGACGATATTCCGAACGCGAACTGGCTGCGTCCCGGCATCCCGGGCGCGGGACAGCAGCAGTTCGGCGATGGTCTGCTGGCAAAGCATCCGTTCTTTCTGATCCCCAGCGCGGTATCCCAGCACAGCTGGAACCTGGTGTTCGATCCCAACCGGGCGGCAGGCCTTTATAGCTTGCATCTCCGGGAGGATTTCGCGCTTGATACAAGGCTTCATCCTCCCGCTGGGTAGCAATCAGGCCGTGGCCTTCAGCCGCCCACTGATGAACCGGAACTCCTGGCTCTTGCCGCCATAGCCATAAGCTGCGGCCGGAACCTCGTGCACGAAGGCATAGCTCTCCTCGTGCACGCCACCGAGCAACTTACCGAAGGCCTCAAAGATCGCCTTCAGATAGGCTTCCAGCTCCAGCTTGGTGTTGGTGCCGTCGACCACCTTGATGTCGAGCCAGAAAGTATTGGCGCCATGCTCTGCCAGCGACTTGCCGCCGGCGAACCAGTGCTGCGGGTCGATATAGGTGACAGCGACGGCGGTGATCGTCGGGTCCTTGCGCAGATGGGTTGCGGTCAGGCCGGTGATTTCCTTGGCGATTGTGGCGGACAGCTTGGCGTCGGGCTTACCGGTGACGCTGATGTTGATGATGGGCATTTTTCTCTCCTTCGTTTGAGCGGCGTCTGTTTGCCGTTGGAGAGACAATGCCATCATCTTGGAATCAAAAAAATCGAATTGTTTCGAACAAAAGGTTCTGTATTATCGAATTATGCAGGCGCTCGATCCCGATCTGCTCAAAACCTTCCTTGCCTTTGTCGATGGCGGCTCGCTGGCTCAGGCTGCGTCTGCTGTCGGCCGCTCGCCCTCGGCGGTGACCGCGCAGATGCAGCGTCTGGAGGAGATCGTCGGCGAACCGCTGCTGGTGGCGCAGGGGCGCGGGCGCGGGCTGACGCCGGCCGGCGAGGATCTTGTCGGTCATGCCCGCCGCATTCTTGCCGTGCACAGCGAGGCCTGGCTGGCGCTCAAGGGCGCGCGTGCCGCTGGTCGCGTCGCCATCGGCACGACACAGGATTTCGCCGATAGCGGCCTGCCGGAGCTGCTGCGCGCCTTCGCGACCAGCCATCCGCGCGTCAGGGTCGAACTCCGCGTTGGCCGTTCGGCCGAGCTTGGCGAGGCGCTGCAGGCCGGGCAGCTCGATCTGGCCATTGTCATGCCCAAGACGCCGGCCAATGACGAAGTCGGGCTGTTCAGTGAGCCGATGCTGTGGCTGTGCTCGCAAAAAGGGCTTGCCGTGCGGGAAGAGGAATTGCCGCTGGCGCTGCTCGACCCCTATTGCGGCTTTCGCGAAGCAGCACTCGCGGCCCTCGATGCTGCCGGCCGCCGCTACCGCATTGCCGCCGGCAGCGCCAGCCTTGCCGGCTTGCGCACGGCGGTCAATGCCGGCATCGCGCTGACCTTGCGCACCGCCCGCTTTGCCCATTCAGGCATTGCCGAAGCACCGCGCGAATTCGCCCTGCCGCCGGTGCCGACAGCGCAATTCGCGATAAAACTCGGCCAGGGCGCTGAGCGGCCGGCACGCGATCTTGCCATCCTGCTCAGCGACAACCTCGCCTTGCCCGGCTTTGCCGGCTGATGTCCAAAGAAAAAGCCGACCTTTACGGTCGGCTTTGAGGAGGACGGGTCGAGGGGTTTGGGGGGACTTGGGGGGTGACCCGTCGCACATAAAACTGCCTGATCCGCATGATGGTTCCATGACTTGGAAAATAATTATTGGGTTGCCGCACTTTTTCTCGCAGCCAGCCAGTCGCGCCCCGCATGGGCGAAAACCGCGCAGAGTACTATGGCGCCGCCGATCAGGCTGGCGGCCGGCGCGATCTCGCCGAGGAACAGGAAGGCGAACAGGATCGCAAACGGCACTTCGGCGGCACCGAGAAGGCCGGACTCAGGCGCCGGGATCAGCCGCGAGCCTTCCGTCCACAGGATCGACGCCGCTGCGAACGATCCTCCGAAGGCGACGAGCAGCACGGCGTCGCGAGCAGAAATCGCCAGGGGGTCGGTGACGAACCAGCCGAGCACGAACAGCAGAAGCGCCGAGACTGCGCCCGCCCACACCACCGGCGTGTCGCGGAAGGCGCGCACCATGATCATGTAGAGCGCACTGCCGGCGGTCATCAGCAGCGCGAGCCCATCGCCAAACAGATGACCGCTGCCGAAGCCGGAGCCGACCATGATCGCTACGCCGCACAGCGAAACGGCGGCGGCGGCAAGCGTCTGCGCCCGGAACGGCTCGCGCACCAGCACGAAGGCGAGCAGCGCGGTGATGAAAGGCGCGGTGGCGTAGATGACCGCGACATTGGCGACATAGGTGAATTTGAACGCCGAGATGAAGGCGATGCTGGCCGCGGCGCCCTCGAGGGCCAGCAGCCAGCCGCGCCAGCCAAGCCGCAAGCTTTCCGGCCCGCCGGAGCGGCGCCGGCGCCACAGCACATAGAAGGTGATCAGGATCGCGCCGACAAAGCCGCGCCAGCAGGTGATGGTCAGCGGGTCGGCGTGGATCGATTTGGTCAGCACGCCGGTGAGGGCGAAGAAAGCCGCCGAGGCCGCCACCAGCATAATGCCGAGCGTACGCTCGGCAGCGGTATCTGTGGTGCCTGGGCCGTCGAGCGCTTCCGTCATCTCAGCAGCCTATCCGTCTTCTCCTGCCACCATGCTGTCAGTACGGGGGTACTCATAGCCGCTTGCGGAAATGCTCGTTGCCGATGATCAGCAGGCCGGCGCCGACGATCAACGCCGCCCCCAGAAACACCTCGCGACGCGGCACGTCGCCCCAGATCGCAAAGCCGAGCCCGAAGGCCCAGACCAATGAGGTGTATTCGAACGGCGCCACGATCGACACCGGCGCCCGCTTCATGCCTTCGAACAGCATAAATTGCGCCACGCCGCCGAGCGCGCCGACGCTGATCAAAAGCAGCAACTGGCGCCAGTCCGGCATCTGCCAGACAAACAGCGCCGGCACCGCGGAAAACACCAGGAAGTAGAAATTGTTGAGCACAAGCTGGATCAGCGTGCGCTCGGCCAGCGCCGTCTTGCGCAACAGCACCACGGCAATGCCCCACAGCACTGCCGCAGCCAGTACCAAGAGCATCGGCACGGACAAGCCGAGACGAGTGGGATCACAGGCGATGAAGACGCCGACGAAGCCGATGAACACCGCCAGCCAGCGCAACAGCGGCACCTTTTCGCCAAGCATCACCACCGACAGCACGGTGACGATGATCGGGGCGGCGTAATAGATGGTGGTGAGTTCGGCCAGCTGCAGGGAGCGGGCCGCGTTGTAGTAGCAGAGCCAGGCGCCGAGCGTGAAGGCGCTGCGCACCAGCATCGGCCGCACGATGGGCGAGCGCATTGTGTCGGCAAAGATGGGCGGTCCGCCGATTGCAGCACAGCCGATAAGCACAGCGATCGAGCGGAAGAACATGATCTGCCAGACGCTGATGCCGACGACCAGAAGCTTGATCGCGGCGTCCTGCGTCGAAAACAGGAAATAGGCGCAGCCGGTGAACAGGATGCCGGCAAGCACCCTTTCGCGGGTTTCCAGAATGGCAATATCGGCCATGCGGCGTGTCCGGCGCTGTCAAGAGGACGAAGAAGAAGCCTGCCCCAACAGGCTCCCATTGCAGGCTATACGGGCGAAAGCCTGCGGGGCGCTACGCCAGTGGCAAGCTTGCGTTGGCGCAGCCTGGCCGACAGCGTGGGCACGCCGTTCACTGTGTTGCCTGGTAGAGCTCCGAAGCGGCCTCCTTCAGGGCGCGCCGGCCGCCCGGCCTGAGATACATCATGTGGCCGCCCTCGATGACGTCGAGACGGATAGGTTTTGCCCCGCCGAGCGTCGGGATTTGGCTCACCAGATAGCGTGAGGCCAGATAGGGAGTGACCAGATCGGTGTCGCCGTTGACGATCACCACGCCGAGCCCCGGGTTGAGCGAGCGCGCCCGCTGCAGATCGTCCATCACCCCGGCATAGCCTTGCCGCGAGCCGCCATAGTCCCAGGCGTGGGTCACATCGCCATTGAGCAACCTGTAGCTGACATCGGTGCGAAAATTCAGCTCGTCGCGCGCATAACCGACAAAGGCCGAGGTCAGCGCCGGCACGCTGCGGTCGAGCACCGGATCTGGGCCGGCGCTGCGGGCGCTCTCCGGGGCGATGTCGCTGGTGGCGATGGTGCCGTCATACGGGCTGAGCACTTTTCCACTGGGGCGCTGGAATTCGCGCGCGAACAGGGCGGTCGGGATGCGGGCGAAATTGCGTTGCACGAGGTCGAGCGGCAGGCCGGTGATCTCGGCCACGCGCTGGCTGGCCAGCCGCCCACCCTGTTCCAGCCCGCCGGCCAGAGCGGTGAGGTAGTCACCCATAGCATAGTGTTCGACCTCGGCGAGCTTTTCGCGCAGCGCCTCGCCGCTGAGGCCTTCGCTGCGCAGGCGCACCGCCGCCAGCGAGGGCAGTTCCAGCGCCCAATGCAGTGGCTGGAATTCGTCGGGCAGCACCAGCGTGAACTCCAGTGCAGGCGAGATCAGCACGATGCCGTTGGGGCTCAGGCCGACATCTTCCTGCAGGGTCCTGGCGAGAAGTGCCGCGCGGAACCCGCCATAGCTTTCGCCGGCAAGGAAGAGCGGCGATCCGGTGCGGCCGTTCTGGGCGAGATAGAGCCGGATGAAAGCGCCGATCGAACTGGCGTCCTGGCTGACGCCCCAAAAATCTTTCGTGTCCTGGCCGGGGGCCTCGCGGCTGTAGCCGGTGCCGACCGGATCGACGAAGACGAGGTCGGTCATGTCGAGCCAGCTGTCGGGATTGTCGATCAGCTTTTGCGGCGGCGGCAGGAATTGGCCATCGGCGCCGGTCGCGACGACACGCGGGCCGAGTGCGCCGAGATGCAGATAGGCGGATGCCGCGCCCGGGCCGCCATTGAAGACGAAGGTGATGGGGCGAGCCTTCTCCGCGCCCGCCAGTGGCGGCAGCGTGTAGGCGACATAGAAGATTTCCGCGGTGACCTCGCCCTTGCCGGATAGCAGCGACAGCGTGCCGGCCTTTGCCTGATAGTCCAGCTTGCGCCCGGCAATGGTGATTGAATGGCTGGTCGTCTGCGGTGCCGGCAGCAGCGACAGCACGCCGCCTGCCGGTGCGGGGCGCTCGGGCGTTTCGGCGAGGACTGGCTGCGCGAAGGCTGCAAGCACCAACAGGGTAAGCGAGATCAGTTTCAGCTTGAACGGCATGATGTCTCCGCGGGAATGACTCTGCTTAGGTATGGCCGGGGCGGTCGAAGTCAAAGTAACTCTTCGTGAGGTAGCATTCCTTCAGCCCCCTCTGTCCTGCCGGACATCTCCCCCCACAGGGGTGGAGATTGGATGTCGCGACCGCCTTCGCTGATCGCCGGCGTAGAAAGCGCCATCGGCGAAGCTGCAGATCTCCCCCCTGTGGGGAGGTGGCCGGGCCAGAGGGGGGCGCTGTCTCGCCGGCATATCAGTGCTATCAAAGCGCGACGGACTCGAAAAGGAATGCAACATGGACGCCACCGCACTCAAGGCCATGCAGGCACCGATCAAGGAGGCTTATCGCGACGATTCCTCGCGAGCGCTGATCACGCTTCGCGCCAAAGGCTCCATCGACGACCAGTCGATTGCCTGCAAGGTCGAGACGGGCAGGGCGCTGGCGGTCGCCGGCCTGCATCCGGCGACCGGCGGTTCCGGGCTCGAATTGTGTTCGGGCGATATGCTTTTGGAGGCGCTGGTGGCGTGCGCCGGCGTGACGCTGAAGGCAGTGGCGACGGCGCTGGAATTCAGGCTTGGCGCAGCCACCGTCGAGGCCGAAGGCGATCTCGACTTTCGCGGCACGCTGGGCGTGGCCAAGGACGCCCCCGTGGGCTTTCGCGCCATCCGGCTGAATTTCAACCTCGACACGGATGAGCCGCAGGCGCGCATCGATTCGCTCATCAAGCTGACCGAACGCTATTGCGTGGTCTTCCAGACCATCAACAGCAAGCCGGAGCTGACGGTGAGTGCGCGCGCCTGATCTCCCCCCTTGAGGGGGAGATGTCGCCGAAGGCGACAGAGGGGGTCGGGCCGACTGGACGCGACGCCCTTTGTGCGGAAGGAGGTTGGCACTCTACGCGAGGCGACCCCCTCTGGCCTGCCGGCCATCTCCCCCTCGAGGGGGGAGATTGCGCTACTGCGCAGCAGGCTCTTCCGCGTCGCCCTCATCGGTAAACGGCGAGGCGCTCGGCACGCAGTTGACCGCCCAGCCGGCCGGCGTCGGCTGCTTCTGATATTCGGTAATCGCGTTTGTGCACTGTTCGCGGGTGTCGAAGGTGCTGGGCAGCACCACCATGCCGCCTTGCGGGCCGGCGATCACCAGGTACCAGACCAATGCTACGCTGGGAGCAGCCATGGGAATTCCTCGCTTTGCTGAGTGTCGGAGTCGGGTCGACCCTAGCAACTCCCGGCTGATGGCGAAAGCAGGGCGAGGGGGGAGGGACCTGCCGGATCATCACAGACCCGTGAACGAACCGCTCCCAGACGTCTCTCAGTTCGTCGCAAAGCAGTAGAACAGGCCGTCGCCGCCGGTGCCTTTCAGCGCCTCCTGGCTGCAGCCGCCGCGCGAGGCATGCGAGGAGTTCCAGGATTTCGCCGCCGCCGACTCATCAAGGCCGGTGCGGTCGTGATGGCCCATCATCGCCGCGCCCTCCGCGCCGCTCAAGGTCCAGTCGCCGCAGGTCTGGTCGGCGAGCTTGGTGCCGTCAGGCTTCGAGCCGGTCAATATGTCGTGCCGGTTCGGCTTGTCGCCGCGGCCATTGACCACTTGGCCCTTCTCGGTCAGCGCCGTCTGCTTGTTGATGGCGTTGGCGTCGCTGTGCAGCGAGGCGACGTCATCGGCAATCTTCTCGCCCTTGGCGTTGACCCAGGGACCCTTGCCGATACGGTCGCGCGCATCGACATTGGCGCTCGAGAGATAGGCGTGCCATTCCTTGCCGGTAACCCCAGCCGCTTCCGCCAGCGAGGCGCAATGCGCGTCGGCACCCTTGAGACCGCCGAGATCGGCGCCTTTGCCGGAACCGACGCTGGTGACGAAGAAACTCATCTTTGCGTCTTGCGCCAGCGCCACGCCGGCTGTGGCGGCAATCGCGGCGGCGGCAACGAGAAGAAGTCTACGCATGTCGGTCCTCCTGTTTCGAATGTCCTACATTCGAAGAAACGTAACTGGAGGCCTGTTTAATCCCGCTACAACCCGGTTTATTCCGGCTGCCGGTAGGCGACGAAGCGGTTGTTCTTGACCTGGAAGATCAGCCCCGTCTCTTTCATCTCGGGGCTCGCCAGCGGCACGATGCGTTTTGCCACCTCTGACGGGTGCGGCAGCGTTTCCGGATCCTCGCCGGGCGCGGCCTGCGCACGCATGGCGGTGCGGGTGGCGCCGGGGTCGACCGCATTGATGCGGAGCGGCAGGCTCTGCGTCTCATGCGCCCAGGAACGCGTCATGGCTTCCACAGCCGCCTTCGACGCCGCATAGGGCGCCCAGAAGGCGCGCGCCGAATGCGCGGCCCCGGACGACATGAGAATGGCGCGGCCGGCGTCGGACAGCCTGAGCAGCGGGTCGACCGAGCGGATCAGCCGCCAGGTCGAGGTGACATTGATGGTCATAACCTTCTCGAAGGTTTTGGCCTCGACATGGCCGATCGGCGAGATGACGCCGAGCACACCGGCATTGGCCACCAGAATGTCGAGCTTGCCCCAGCGCTCGTGAATGGCGCCGCCCAGCCGGTCGATGCCGGCCATGTCTGAGAGGTCGAGAGGCACCAACGTCGCTTCGCCCTTGCCGGTTTTCGCGCGCTCGGCCTTGATCTGGTCGTCGAGTTCTTCCAGCCCGCCGACGGTCCGGGCTACCGCAATGACATGGGCGCCAGCGGCGGCAAGTTCCTTGGCGATGAAGTAGCCGATGCCGCGCGAGGCGCCGGTAACGACCGCGACGCGGCCGGAGAGGTCGAGGGTCATGCGAGCGCTTTCAAGGATAGCAGTTGGGCTTTACGCCCCGTTGTTCGCCAGCAGCGACAGCGTGCGCACATTGTCGTGACCTTCGAAGTCGAGCAGGCGGGTCGGGTACTGGCCGGTGAAACAGGCGTCGCAGAATTGCGGCTGCTCATTGTCGCGGCTGGCTTCGCCGACGGCGCGGTAGAGCCCGTCAATGGTGAGGAAGCCGAGCGAATCGACACGGATGAACTCGGCCATTTCCTCGATCGACATGCGCGATGCCAAAAGCTTCGACTTCTCCGGCGTGTCGACGCCGTAGAAGCACGACGCGCTGGTCGGCGGCGAGGCGATGCGCATATGCACTTCCTTGGCGCCGGCGTCGCGCACCATCTGCACGATTTTCTGGCTGGTGGTGCCGCGCACGATCGAATCGTCGACCAACACCACGCGCTTGCCCTCGATCATCCGGCGGTTGGCGTTGTGCTTGAGCTTGACGCCCATATGGCGGATCGAATCGCCGGGCTGGATGAAGGTTCGGCCGACATAGTGGTTGCGGATGATACCGAGTTCGAAGGGGATGCCTGCCGCCTGGGAGAAGCCGATTGCCGCCGGCGTGCCGGAATCCGGCACCGGCACGACGATATCGGCCTCGACCGGGCTTTCCTGCGCCAATTCGGCGCCGATACGCTTGCGCACTTCGTAGACATTGCGGCCTTCGACCGAGGAGTCCGGGCGGGCGAAATAGACATATTCGAAGATGCAGAAGCGGGTCTTCTGCGGCTCGAAGGGGAACAGGCTCTCGATGCCCTTCGAGGTCACCACGACCATTTCGCCGGGCTTCAGGTCGCGCACGAAGCGGGCGCCGATAATGTCGAGCGCGCAGGTTTCGGAGGCCAGGATCCAGGCGCCGTCCAGGTCGCCGAGCACCAGCGGGCGGATGCCGAGCGGATCGCGGCAGCCGATCATCTTCTTGGAGGTCATCGCGACCAGCGAGAAAGCGCCTTCGACCTGACGCACGGCGTCGATGAAGCGCGAATTCAAATCGCGTTCCTTACTGGTGGCAACGAGATGCAGCAGCGTCTCGGTGTCGGAGGTCGACGAGAAGATCGCGCCCTGCTTCTGCAGCGCGCGCTGCACGGTCATGGCGTTGGTGAGATTGCCGTTATGGGCGACGGCAAAGCCGCCATCGGCGAGTTCGGCGAAGAAGGGCTGGATGTTGCGCATGCCGGCGCCGCCGGTCGTGGCATAGCGCGTGTGGCCGATGGCACGGTTGCCTTGCAGGCTGTCGATGACGTGCTGCTTGGTGAAGGTGTCGCCGATCAGGCCGACATGGCGTTCGACATGGAACTGCGTGCCGTCATAGGAGACGATGCCGGCCGCTTCCTGGCCGCGATGCTGCAGCGCATGCAGGCCTAGCGTTACGATGGCCGCAGCGTCCTGCCGGCCGAAAATGCCGAACACCCCGCATTCGTCGTGGAAATGATCGTCTGCTTCGGCGGAAAGCACGTCGTCCGCGTCTGCCTTCGAAACTGCCATGGGGCTCAAGCTCCGCTAAAATGGCCATATAGTGCGATAGCGCCGCGAAAGCAACGTAGTCAGGCCGGAACTGCCGGGATGGCGCCTGTCCGGCACCATCCGTCCGTATCAGTTTGCCGGCGCGGCCGGAGCCGGAGCAGCGGGCGCGGGTGCGTTATCGGCCGGAGCGTCGGTCTCGTCGTCGGGCGCCGGCGTATCGTCACCGGTTGCCGGAGCATCCGCCGCCGGTGCATCGGCCGCCGGAGGCGTCTCGGCTGCCGGCTGATTCGGATTGAGCTTCTTCAGGATGGCGTTTTCCGGATCTTCGGGCAGCAGGCTTTCCAGCTTGGCGCCGATGGTCTCGAGCAGCGGCTTCGACTTGGCGTTGGCGATCCAGGCAGGGGCCTTGGCGCCGGCCAGCCAGTTGAAGAACAGTAGCGCCACGGCGACTACGAGGACGCCGCGCGCGGCGCCATAGAGGAAGCCCAGCGTACGGTCGAGCGCGCCGATCCTGGAATCGATGATCCAGTCGGCAAGCTTCATGGTGATGACGGAAACGACGATCAGCGCGATGAGGAAGACGATGCCGGCGGATGCCGCCATGGCGATCTTGTCGCTTTCGACATAGGGCTGAACGTAAGGCAGCACCGGCTTGTAGAAGAAGAATGCCGCCGCGGCGGCAGCCGCCCAGGACACGACGGACAGGATTTCGCGTGACAGGCCGCGAACCATGGCGAGCATCGCCGAGACCAGGGTGAAGCCGACGAGAATTCCGTCCAGCAGCGTAATCGGCATGTCTTTCGCCCCACTCAGATTGTCTTTTCACGGCTCGGGCGAGCCGCGTCAATCTTCCACGTCGACACGGCTGCGCCGTGAGCCGGCTATGCGTGCGACGAGATCGGCAAGTTCGGTCGGCTGGAAAGCGCCGGCCCCGATCCCCCCGACAACCTCCTCGCTGCCCAAGGGCAGAACCGCACTTCCAAAACCCAGCTTTTCGGCCTCTTTAAGGCGCTGCTGCGCATGCGCAACCGGCCTCACTGCGCCCGACAGGCTGATTTCGCCGAAATAGACGCAATCGGCGGGAAGGGCAAGACCGGTGAGCGACGAAACCAGTGCAGCGGCAACCGCCAGATCGGCCGCCGGCTCGGAAATCCGGTAGCCGCCGGCGACGTTGAGGTAGACATCGTGGGTGCCGAAGCGCACGCCGCAATGGGCTTCGAGTACGGCAAGGATCATCGACAGCCGTGCGCCGTCCCAGCCGACGACGGCACGGCGCGGCGTGCCCAATGTGGACGGCGCCACCAGCGCCTGGATCTCGACCAGCACCGGACGTGTCCCTTCCATGCCGGCAAATACCGCGGCACCCGGCGATTTTGCGTGGCGTTCGCCGAGGAACAGCTCCGACGGATTGGCGACCTCGCGCAAGCCCTTGTCCGACATCTCGAAGACGCCGATCTCGTCGGTCGGCCCAAAACGGTTCTTCACCGTGCGCAGGATGCGGTAGTGATGGCCGCCTTCGCCTTCGAAATAGAGAACGGCGTCGACCATGTGCTCGACGACGCGCGGACCGGCGATCTGGCCTTCCTTGGTGACATGGCCGACCAGCACGATGGCAGCACCGGTGGATTTGGCGTAGCGGATCATCGCTTGCGCGGAGGCGCGCACCTGGGTGACGGTGCCGGGCGCCGAGTCGGCCATGTCGGTCCACAGCGTCTGGATGGAATCGAGGATGACGAGGTCCGGCCTTCTGCCGTCGGCTATTGTTGCCAGGATATCCTCGACATTGGTCTCGGCGGCAAGTTCGACCGGCGTGTCGGCGACGCCAAGCCGCTGCGCCCGCAGCCGGATCTGTGCGACCGCCTCCTCGCCCGAGACATAGACGATGCGGTGGCCTTTTGACGCCAATGCTGCTGCGGCCTGGGTAAGCAGCGTCGACTTGCCGATGCCGGGATCGCCGCCGACCAGCAGCGCCGAGCCGCGCACGAAACCGCCGCCGGTGGCGCGGTCGAGTTCGCCAATGCCGGAGATGATCCGCGGCGCATCCTCGATGTCACCGGACAGGCTGGTCAGCACCACGGCGCGGCCCTTGCGCGCATTGCGCGTGTTGGCCGGTCCCGAGCCGATGCCGCCCGAGGTGCCTTCCTCGACCAGCGTGTTCCACTCGCCGCAAGCATCGCATTTACCGGCCCAGCGCTGATGCACCGAGCCGCAATTCTGGCAGATGAACTGGACGCGCGATTTAGCCATCAGGCGCGGCCTGCTTCGAGCGTTGCTAGAAAGGCTGGTGGGGCACCACCCCCCTCTGGCCTGCCGGCCATCTCCCCCTCAAGGGGGGAGATCAGCAGCTTTGGTCTCGGCGCCCACCGTGCCACGTTGATAATTGGCGAAAGCCGACATGACATCCAATCTCCCCCCTTGAGGGGGAGATGTCCGGCAGGACAGAGGGGGGTGCGAAGGAATGAGGCCTTTCTCAACAGACTACTCGAACCTCTCCGCAATATGATGCTCTTCGGCGAGGTCGGAAAACCGTGTGAACTCGCCCTGGAAGGCGAGGCTGACCGAACCTGTCGGGCCGTGGCGCTGCTTGGCGACGATGACTTCGGCCTTGCCGCGCATCTCGTTCATCTCGTGTTCCCACTTGATGTATTCGTCGGTGCCGGGCTTCGGTTCGCGGTTCTTCAGATAATATTCCTCGCGGTAGACGAACATCACCACGTCGGCGTCCTGCTCGATCGAGCCGGATTCGCGAAGATCGGACAGCTGAGGGCGTTTGTCTTCGCGGCTTTCGACCTGACGCGACAGCTGCGACAGCGCGATGATCGGAACGGAGAGTTCCTTGGCCAGCGCCTTGAGGCCGGTGGTGATCTCGGTGATTTCCTGCACCCGGTTCTGCGACGATTTCGCGCTCGACCCCTGCATCAGCTGGATATAGTCGATGACGATGAGGTCGAGGCCGCGCTGACGCTTCAGCCGCCGCGCCCGCGCCGACAGCTGCGCGATCGAGATACCGCCGGTCTGGTCGATGAACAGCGGGATCTTCTGCATGGTCTGCGAGCAGGCGACCAGCTTTTCGAAATCCATCTCTGAAATCTCGCCGCGGCGAATTTTTGACGACGAAATTTCCGTCTGTTCGGAAATGATGCGGGTGGCGAGCTGCTCGGACGACATTTCCAGTGAGAAGAAGCCGACGACGCCGCCATTGGCTGCCTTGAACGAGCCGTCGGCCTGTTGCGCCGGCTCATACATCTCGGCGATGTTGAAGGCGATGTTGGTGGCTAGCGATGTCTTGCCCATGCCCGGACGGCCGGCAATGATGATCAGATCCGACGCCTGCAGGCCACCCATGCGGCGGTCGAGATCGCGCATGCCGGTGGCGAGGCCCGACAAATGGCCGTCGCGCATATAGGCGGCGTTGGCCATGTCGACGGCGGTCTTGACGGCGTCGGTGAAGCTCTCGAAGCCGCCATCGTAACGGCCGGTTTCGGCCAGTTCGAACAGCCGCCGCTCGGCATCCTCGATCTGTTCGGACGGCGCCATGTCGACCGGCGCGTCATAGGCGATGTTGACCATGTCCTCGCCGACGGTGATCAGCGCCCGGCGCGTGGCCAGATCGTAGATGGCGCGGCCATAATCGGTGGCGTTGACGACGGTGACGGCTTCGACCGCCAGACGAACCACATATTGCGCCACCGTCATGTCGCCGACCTTCTCGTCGGCCGGCAGGAAGGTTTTCAGCGTGATCGGCGTCGCCACCTTGCCCATGCGGATGAGCTCGGCCGCGACCTCGAAGATTTTCCGGTGCAGCGGCTCGTAGAAATGGCCGGCCTTGAGGAAGTCGGAGACGCGGTAGAAGGCATCGTTGTTGACGAGGATGGCGCCGAGCAACGCCTGCTCGGCCTCGATGTTGTTCGGCGCTTCACGATAAAGCGGTTGCTGCTCCGCCACGCCGAATTTTCGCGCTGCCTCTGCCATGATGTCCCCGATTTTGATCCCGGCTTCTCGATATCAGAACGAGATAAATCGGTGCTGACCTTTCTGCATCACCGCACGACCAATCAACCTCGATGCCCCGTTGTTCACAGGGGCGGCAAACCGTCCACAGAAGAGTGTTTCCGCGCCCCGATTCCGGTTGACTCAGAAAGGCGCTGACTTCTATCCGAGTCGTTGGAACAGAGCAAGAACAATCTCGGTGATTACCCGCTTCTTCCGTCCAATGTATCGCCCCAGTCCAGCCGCCGCGCTGCCTTGAACAGCTCGCCCTCGCGCTTGGTGAAAAGTGTCTCGCCGGCGCCGCCATCCGGCTGGCACAGTTTGAGCAGCACCTTGCCGGAGCCCGATTTCGGCGGCGCAATCACGCGCGGCTGACGTACAGGCGCGGCTTGCCGCGACGCCGCGACGTAGATGAATTTCTCGTCCTCCCACGGCACGTCGGCGTCCTTGGCCAGGCGGTGCCGGCGCGAGCGGGCGACGCGGCGCGAAAAATGGCACCAGTCGGGCGGCTCAAGCGGGCAGGGCGCCTCATGCGGACAAGGCGCCAGCACGTGCGCCCCGGCCTCCAGCAATTGCCTGCGCACTGCCAGGATGCGCTGCCAGCCGGCCGGTGTGCCGGGCTCGACGATCAGCAGTGTGTCGCCGGTCAACTGCCAGAGCCGGCCGACAAGCTTCGGCAGCGATGCCGGCGCGATCTCGTCCAGCACATAGGCGCAGGTGACCAGATCGGCAGGCTTGAGATCGGCAAGGTCGATGGTCACGTCGCCGGCGCGCCAGTCCATCCTGGTGGCGATGGTATCAAGGGCGAGCGACTGGCCAACCTTGCGCACCGCGGCGCTTGCTTCAACCAGAACCGCCTCTTCGAGGTCGGGCCACAGGTCTGTAGTGGCCCAAAGCACCGTGCCAGGACCGGCGCCGACATCGAGCAAGCTCGTTGGCTGGAAATCGGGCCGCGCATAGGCGAGTTCGTCGAGACCGGCCCGTACCGCCGCGTAGGTCGCCGGCAGCCGCGTCGCCAGATAGGCTTTTACCGCCATCTCTTCGGCCATGTGCAGGCGGCCGTCGCGCAATTCGGCGCGGTAGCGGTCAGACAGCGTCTTCGCCGCCTGGCGCAGCACCGCCAGCGGTATCGTTTCGAGCAGGCGCTCGACGCCTTGTCGCAGCGAGGCGGGGAGTTCCACGCTCAGGCTCCGCGTGGCGCGAGCACCGAGGCGCGGGCGAACTCGACAAGGGTGGTGGCGATGGTGGGCAGGCAGGTCATTAAAAAAGGTCTCGCGAGAACGAGACCTTTTTCAGTGTCAGAGCCGTCAATGGCAAGCGGCAATCGCAATCGAGGCGTTATTCGCGATCCGCCACCTTGCGACGGCGCGCTGGCTTGGCCGCAACGGACCTGACAGCAACGGACCTGGCAGGCACAGACCTGGCGACAGCAGGCTCGGCGGCCGCCGCCTCCTGACGATGCCCCATTTCGCGCATTTCGAGCGCCTTTTCACATTTGGCCATGTAGTCGCGCGTCATCGGCAGCGTGTCGTTCTTCTTGGCGATCTGGATCTGGAAGATCACCAGATCCTGCCAGCGGAAGGCGGCTTCCGAAGCCGCCAGATAGAACTCCCACATCCTGCAGAAGCGCTCGTCATAGATGGCCTTGGCCTTGTCCCGGTTGGCGGCAAAGCGCTGGCCCCAATGCTTCAGCGTATCGGCATAGTGCAGCCGCAGAATCTCGATGTCGGTGACTACAAGGCCCGACTTCTCGATCGCCGGCATCACCTCCGACAGCGAAGGAATGTAGCCGCCCGGAAAAATGTACTTGCGGATGAAGGCGCTGGTCGCCCACGGCACGCCGGAGCGGCCGATCGTGTGCAAGAGCATGACGCCGTCCGGCTTCAACAGCGTCGCCGACTTGTCGAAGAAAGTGCGGAAGTGGTTGACGCCGACATGCTCGAACATGCCGACCGAGACGATGCGGTCGAAGCGTTCGTTGAGTTCGCGGTAGTCCTTGAGGTCGAAATGCACGCGGTCCTGCAAGCCTTGCGCATGCGCCCGGTCGGTGGCGACGCCGTGCTGCTCGGTCGACAGCGTCACGCCTTGCACGTCGACATCGAAAGCCTTGGCGAGATAGAGGCCGAGCCCACCCCAGCCGGAGCCGATATCGAGCACGGTCTGGCCGGCCTTTAGCCTGAGCTTGGCGGCGATATGGCGTTTCTTGGCCATCTGCGCCTCGTCGAGCGTCATGTCCGGCTGTTCGAAATAGGCGCAGGAATACTGCATGTCGTCGTCTAGGAAGAGCCGGTAGAGGTCACCCGACAAATCATAGTGGCGCTGCACGTTGCGGCGCGCCCGTGATGCGGTGTTGATCTGCTGCAGGCGGCGAAAGGCGTGGCGCAGACCCTCGATGGCCTTCGACCAGGTGGCGTCGATACCGCCGCTGCCCATGTTCTGGAAGGCGATGCGCATCATACCCAGTACGCCGCCCTCGATGATGTCGAGTTCGCCGTCCATATAGGCTTCCGGCACGGCCAGCATCGGATCGAAGGTAATGGCGCGCTCGGCATGCGCGGTCTTGATGTGCATATGCACCGGCTCGCCGCTGCCGTCGCCGAAAACCACTGTCGAGCCCTTCGGCCCGGTGACTTTCAGATTGCCCGTACGCACCAGGCGGTCGAGAACGCGCTTCAACAGAATATTCATCACCAAATGTCCCCTCACGGTCAGACTGGCGGACCAATTCTGCAACAATATATAGGGGTTCGAAAAGTTCCATTTGGCACAAAAATGCCCGGGCGAGAGGCCCGGGCATTGGTCCAGAAAGGCTGGATGACGAGGAAGTGATTGGAGCGCTGCTCCCCTCGCTTCCCGATCAGGCCCCGTGCGGGATCAGGCGTTGTCTTCTTCGCCGCCTTCGAACTCGGTGTTCGGGTCGAAGAAGTTCTCCGGCCGTGCGTTGTCGTTGATGTCATCGCCATAGATGGCTTCGGCGGTGGTCAGCGTCTCGCCCTTGGCCTGGCGCTCGGCTTCGTCGGCCGTGCGGGCGATGTTGAGGCTGATGGTGACCTCGACTTCCGGATGCAGCGCAATCGCCACATTGGTGACGCCGATAGTCTTGATCGGCTGGTTGAGCTGGATCTGGTTGCGGTTGACCGAGAACCCTTCGGCGGTCAGCAGGTCGGCGATGTCGCGGGTCGACACCGAACCGTAGAGCT
The DNA here is from genome assembly GCF_000502275.1 of Mesorhizobium sp. L103C131B0. Taxonomy (NCBI): domain Bacteria; kingdom Pseudomonadati; phylum Pseudomonadota; class Alphaproteobacteria; order Hyphomicrobiales; family Phyllobacteriaceae; genus Mesorhizobium; species Mesorhizobium sp. L103C131B0. Next base: position 26,907 of record NZ_AYXC01000014.1, read on the forward strand.
GGCCTGTCTCGCCGGCCGAACGCACGGCGATGAAGCTCTTGCCGTCGAGCTTTTCGGCAACCTGGCTGGCTTCCGACTTGCGCTCGAGGTTGCGCGCTTCGAGCTGCGCGCGCTGCCCTTCGAACTTCTTCTTGTTGGCTTCGTTGGCGCGCAGCGCCTTGCCCTGCGGCAAGAGGAAGTTGCGGGCAAAGCCGTCCTTGACCTTGACGGTATCGCCCATCTGGCCGAGGCGGGAAACGCGTTCGAGAAGAATCACTTGCATGGTCTTATTCCTTCGTCTGGGCACCGACCGCGGGATCGGCGCCGAATTGAATGGAACAGGTCAGGAAGCTCTGAGCGCCTTGGCGCCGGTGTCGCTGTCCTGCCTGTCGCGGCAGTTAGAGGCTTTTCACCTCAACTCGGGATTTCAATGCACGTCGCCAAGAGTGGTCCCGGTTTTGGGACAACGACATGCATCATCAAATTACCCCTGCGGCGCCCGTCGCCGTGGGAGAAGGAAGCAGGCGGCGAACCGCCTGCTCGAAAGTCTTAGCGAACCACGTAGGGCAGCAGGCCGAGGAAGCGGGCGCGCTTGATCGCCTTGGCGAGTTCGCGCTGCTTCTTCTGGCTTACGGCGGTGATGCGCGACGGCACGATCTTGCCACGCTCGGAAATGTAGCGCTGCAGAAGACGCACGTCCTTGTAGTCGATCTTGGGCGCGTTGGCGCCAGAGAACGGGCAGGTCTTGCGGCGGCGATGGAACGGGCGCCGGGTCGGGATCTGATTGATGTCGACCATTATTCTGCACCTCCTTCAACGCCTTCGCGCGGACGGCGCGGACCACGATCACCACCGGCGTCGCCAAATGAGCGCGGCGGACGATCGCCACGGTCGCCGCGGTCACGGTCGCCAAACGAGCGCGGACCACGATCACCACGGTCGCGGTCGCCGAAGCCGCCGCGTTCCGAGCGCTCTTCGCGCTTCTGCATCATGGCCGACGGGCCTTCCTCATGCGCCTCGACCTTGACGGTCAGGAAACGCAGCACGTCCTCGGACAGGCCCATCTGGCGCTCCATCTCGTTGAGCGCTGCCGGCGGGCAGTTGAGGTCCATAAGCGTGTAGTAAGCCTTCCGGTTCTTGTTGACCCGGTAGGTGAGGGACTTCAGTCCCCAGTTCTCGACCCGGCCGACGGACCCGCCATTTGCGGAGATGACGCCCTTGTACTGTTCGACAAGCGCATCGACCTGCTGCTGCGAGAGGTCCTGCCGGGCAAGGAACACATGTTCGTATAAAGCCATAGTGGTTCAGTGCCTTTCTTCGTTTCTCTCCCGGATCCTCGCGGCAAAAGCCTCTGCAACTTCTCTGACCCGCTGATCCCGAAGGGGCGGGGAAGAAAGGAGCATTTCGAGACGGTCGAGAGCGGAGACACGGGAGGCGGAAGCGCTTCTGGCTTCACACGAAGGTTTTGGGTAAAACCTCCGGCCCTCCGTTCAGCCCCCAGCAAGGACCGGCAGATTGCGGGCGTCTATATAGCAAATTGTCTGGAAGGCAAGGGTAACGCATGCTCCGGACAGCGTCCTGGCGTCGCAGGGTTGGAAAAATACCAGGCATCAACTCGTATGCGGGGTACCACCGTTGATCGTTTCGGGGAAGAAATCCGGAGCCGCCTTACGCTTGCCGAACATCATGTCGTATTGCAGCAGGCGGTAATCGTTGATCGCCGGATCAACGTCCTTCTGCCGCGCCCAGTCCGGCGTGGCCTCACCTGACGGTGTCAAAAGCAGATTGCGGTCGACGACGCGATAGCGTTCGCGCAGCGCGCCCAGGAAGCCGGTGTAGTAGGGGTGCGTGATCCCGGCCGTTGTCAGGATGTGGTAGGGCAGGAAGGCCGGGCTCACGGCGCCCATATCCTGCGCCGGACCGGTACGGTTAGACCAGATGACCAGCGGCGTCTGATGATGCTCCAGTGCCGCCGCCGGCGTCGGTTCCTTGCGCGGCGCGACATTGTCCTTCAGGTAACCGGTTTCGACATAGACGGGGCCGAGCGGCGGCAGATGGTCGCCGAAGAAGGCGATGACCGTCGGCCGGTCGCGCTTCTTCGCCCATTCGATCAGCCGCTCGAGGCCGCGATCGGCATCGGCGGAGCCTTCGGCATAGCTGAGCAGCGATTCCCGCGCCCATGTGCTGATCGGCGCCGCGACCTTGTGGGTCGGATTGTAATAGCGGTACGGCTCGTAGGGACCGTGGTTCTGCAGGCTGACGGCGAAGAAGAACACCGGCCGCTCGCTGGCGTCGGCCTCTGCGATGATCTCGTCGGTCATCGAGGCATCGGAAGCCAGCGGCCCGCGCTTTTCCAGTGGCGGCAGCGTCTCTTCCGAGCGGAAATCGTTGAAGCCGAAATCGGCATAGACGGCGCCTCTGTTCCAAAACCAGTTGGTGCCCGGGTGGATGGCGCGCGCCCGGTAGCCCTCGCTTTTCAGGAAGGTCGCCAGCGACGGCGTCGGCGTGCGCACATATTGCTGGTAGGGGATCGAGCCCGCCGGCAGGAAGGCATTGGAAAAGCCGGTCAGCGCCTCGAATTCGATGTTGGCGGTCATGCCGCCGAATTCCGGCGAGAACATATAGCCGGAACGCAGCGCCCGCACATTGGGGATCGGGTCAGGCGTGATTGTGACGCCGGGCAGCTTGGTCGGATCCCAGAAAGATTCGCTCATCACCACGATGATGTCGGGTTTCTCATCCGGTACCGAGGCCGCCACATCAGGCCTGTCGATCGCGTCGATCGCCTTGTCGGAATAGCCCGCCGGCGCCGAGACATGCGCCATCGGCACGTTGAGCGCGAAGGCCAGCGCAAACCCGTTGGAGGCGTAGTTCTCCTTCTGGTCCCACATGATCGGGATGATCTGCAGCCGGTCGCGGGTCCACGAGAAGGTGGCGTAGTCCATGATCGAGACGAAGAAGGCGAGCAGCGGCACTGCCAGCGTCAGCCGCGCCAGCCGCCCTTTGCGGCTGAGGATCGGAACCTTGCGGCGCCACAACCGCCAGCCATAGATCAGCAGCGACAGGCCGGCGACGATGCCGACCGCCATGGCGAGCGCCGTCCAGGGCCGTTCGCGCACCAGGAGCGGCATCAGTGCCATGATCTGGCGCGAATAAAGAAAATCGGTTGGGTAGAGTGGATCGCCGAGATAATGCGACTTCTGATGCCCGACAAAGGCCAGCGCCAGCGTCAGCGGCGCCACGATCATCAGGCTCTGGTGACTGCGGCCAAGCACGGCGTCCAGTCCCATCAGCACCAATGCAAAGACAATGATGGTGGTCCAGCCCGGCTTGAATGGCTGCAGGAAGAAGTCGACCGTGCCGAAGAAGTCGCCGCGCACGATCCATTCGATGGCGAACACCAGGATGGCGGAGGCAAGCAGCGTGACCAGACCGTAGCGGATGACCGGCCATCTGCGCCCCGGCAGGTAGCCGGTGGACGGATCGTCTTCCAAGAATTGTGGCGCGGGTACGGCCGCGCCCTTCCTGATCCTAGCCACGTCTCTTCCCCCGGCCCAAGCAACGCGTATTTCCACTCGCGCCACCGTTCTGTCATAGAACTGTCATGCAAAAGCTAGCGCCTGTGGCGAAAATAAGAAGAGCCAGCAAACGATTCGTGAGCGGTTTTCATCAGGTGTGATCGGCAAAAAGCCTTTGGGAACAGGGACTCGAGGTCAGCTCCGGTTCAAGCGAGAGCCGAAATGCCGCCTCCGGGCTTGACTTGACGGTCCGCCTTGCGTCACAGGCAGGAAAAATCAGCCGCTGGAGAGCGCCCAAATGGCCGTCGCATTCACCTTTCCGGGACAGGGCAGCCAGGCTGTCGGCATGGGCAAGGACCTCGCCGACGCCTTCCCCGAGGCACGCAGGGTGTTCGAGGAAGTCGATGATGCGTTGGGCGAAGAGCTGTCGAAACTGATCTGGGAAGGCCCGGAAGAGGCGCTGACCCTGACTGCCAATGCCCAGCCGGCGCTGATGGCGGTCTCGCTGGCGGCGATCCGCTCGCTGGAAGCGCGCGGCTTTTCGCTGAAGGACAAGGTTGCCTACGTTGCCGGTCATTCGCTCGGCGAATATTCCGCCCTTGCCGCGGCCGGTTTCGTTTCGGTCGCCGATGCTGCCCGGCTGCTGCGCATCCGCGGCAACGCCATGCAGGCGGCGGTGCCGGCCGGCGAGGGCGCCATGGCGGCGATCATCGGACTGGAACAGCCCGACGTCGAAGCCGCTTGCACCGAGGCCGCAACGGGATCCGGCAAAGTCTGCCAGATCGCCAACGACAATGGCGGCGGCCAGCTGGTGATCTCCGGCGCCAGGGCGGCGGTGGAACTCGCCGCGAAACTGTGCACAGAAAAGGGCGCCAAGCGGGCGCTGATGCTGCAGGTCTCCGCACCCTTCCATTCGGCGCTGATGGCGCCGGCGGCCGATGTCATGCGCGAGGCGCTGGCCGACGTGACCAAGAATGCACCGGTCGTGCCCGTCGTCTCCAACGTCACTGTAGCCCCGACCAGCGACCCCGACGAGATCGCGCGCCGCCTGGTCGAGCAGATCACCGGCCGCGTGCGCTGGCGCGAAACGGTGGAGTGGTTCGGCGCCAACGGCGTCGCCACGCTGTTTGAGATCGGCGCCGGCAAGGTGCTTTCCGGCCTGGCGCGGCGGATCAACCGCGACATCGCCACATCCGCCGTCGGCACGCCGCCAGATGTCGAGGCGGCGCTGGCCGCGCTTGCATAATCCACTGGCGATTCAACCCCTCCCGTGGGAAGGGTGTTCCCTTAAGATCAGGAGAAGAAAATGTTCGAACTGACCGGCCGCAAGGCGCTCGTCACCGGCGCATCGGGCGGCATTGGCGAGGCGATTGCCCGGGTGCTGCATGCGCAAGGCGCCATTGTCGGCCTGCACGGCACCCGCATCGAGAAACTGGAGACCCTGGCCGGCGAACTCGGCGACCGGGTAAAGCTGTTCCCGGCCAATCTAGCCGACCGTGACGAGGTCAAGGCGCTTGGCCAGAAGGCCGAAGCCGAACTCGAAGGCGTCGACATACTGGTCAACAATGCCGGCATCACCAAGGACGGCCTGTTCGTGCGCATGGCGGACGCGGATTGGGACAGCGTGCTGGAGGTGAACCTCACCGCCGTGTTCCGGCTCACCCGCGAGCTGACCCATCCGATGATGCGCCGCCGCCATGGCCGCATCATCAACATCACCTCGGTGGTCGGCGTCACCGGCAATCCTGGCCAGACCAATTATTGCGCCTCCAAGGCCGGCATGATCGGCTTTTCCAAGTCGCTGGCGCAGGAGATCGCCACCCGCAACATCACCGTCAACTGCGTCGCCCCGGGCTTTATCGAATCGGCCATGACCGACAAGCTCAACGACAAGCAGAAAGACGCGATAATGGCCGCGATCCCGACGCGCCGCATGGGCACGAGTGTTGAAGTGGCGTCGGCCGTCGCCTATCTCGCCTCCAACGAGGCAGCCTACGTCACCGGCCAGACCATCCATGTCAACGGTGGCATGGCCATGATCTGACAGGATATTGCCGGGTGATAAGAAGACATGGCCGGCTTGTGAAAAGAGACCATTTCGCCTTGGACCTCGGCCATTTTTCGTGTAATGCGGCCCGCAACCCGGCGGTTCGGGCAAAAACCGGTCCGGCATCGTTGCGTTTCCGGCAGGACCATCTTTCAGCTTGATTAGCGGCATTCTGCCCGTTAACGAAGACAGACAAACAAAAGACGAGGATGCCCCAAATGAGTGACACCGCAGAGCGCGTCAAGAAGATCGTCATCGAACATCTTGGCGTCGATGCCGACAAGGTGACGGAGCAGGCGAGCTTCATCGATGATCTGGGCGCGGACAGCCTCGACACGGTCGAACTCGTCATGGCCTTCGAAGAAGAGTTCGGCGTCGAGATTCCGGACGATGCGGCCGAGACCATCCTGACCGTCGGCGATGCCGTGAAGTACATCGACAAGGCTTCGGCCTGACACTATCCGCAGTCATCACCGGGGAGGACCTGCGATGAGGCGTGTCGTCGTCACGGGCCTTGGCCTGGTTTCGCCGTTCGGCATGGGCTTCGAGCACAGCTGGAAGGAACTTCTGACCGGCCGCAGCGCCGCCAAGCGCGTCACCGAGTTCGAAGTGGAAGATCTTGCCTGCAAGATCGCCCACGTCATTCCTCGCGGTGACGGCACCAACGGCACGCTCAATCCCGAAGCCGTGCTCGAGCCCAAGGAACTGCGCAAGATCGGCGACTTCATCCTTTACGGGATTGCGGCCGCCGACGAAGCGCTGAAGGATTCCGGCTGGGAGCCCAGCACCGAAGCCGAGCGCTGCGCCACCGGCGTCATGATCGGCTCCGGCATCGGCGGCCTCGAGGGCATCGCCGAGAACGCTATCATCCTGAAAGAGCGCGGACCGCGCCGTATCAGTCCATTCTTCATTCCCGGCAACATTATCAACCTGGTATCTGGCCAGGTATCGATCCGGCATGGGCTGAAAGGCCCCAACCACGCCGTCGTCACCGCCTGCTCGACCGGCGCGCACGCCATTGGCGATGCCGCCCGGCTGATCATCTTCGGCGATGCCGACGTGATGCTGGCCGGCGGCGCGGAATCGCCGGTGACCAGACTATCGCTTGCCGGCTTCGCTGCTTGCCGGGCACTGTCCACCGACCGCAACGACACGCCTGAGAAGGCCTCGCGTCCCTATGACCGCGACCGTGACGGCTTCGTCATGGGCGAGGGCGCCGGGGTCGTCGTGCTGGAAGAACTCGAACACGCCAAGGCGCGCGGCGCCAAGATCTATGCCGAGGTCACCGGCTACGGCCTGACCGGCGATGCCTATCACATCACTGCACCGGCCGAAGACGGCGACGGCGCCTTCCGCTGCATGACGGCGGCGCTGAACCGGGCCAAGCTGACGCCCGCCGACGTCGACTACATCAACGCGCACGGCACCTCGACCATGGCCGACACGATCGAACTCGGCGCCGTCGAGCGGCTGGTCGGCAACGCCGCCTCGAAAATCTCGATGTCGTCGACCAAGTCGTCGATCGGCCATCTCCTGGGTGCGGCGGGTGCCGCCGAGGCGATCTTTTCGATCCTCGCTATCAGAGACAACATCGCGCCAGCCACCATCAATCTTGACAACCCGGAACGCGAAACCGCGATCGATCTTGTTCCGAACACGCCACGGCATCGCCAGGTCGACGTGGCGCTGTCCAACTCCTTCGGCTTCGGCGGCACCAACGCTTCGCTGGTATTCCAGCGTTATACAGGCTGATTGCGGTATCGACCGGCGCGCCAGCGGTCTGTCGTCAATTTTGCCATATTCAAGCCTACTCTGCCGCTGGGGATTCGTCGCATCGGCCTGAAACCGAAGGCGCTTTTTTAAAAGCACGATGCGTAGGCTTGAAATGTTAGGGCACGCTGTGAGTCCAATCGGGCGCATGGTCGCTCTAAGAGATCAGATGGTAGGGCGCTAATGAACACCAATCCGGGCGGCAGCGGACAATTCGGACAAAACCAGCAGACCGGCCCGATCGTGCCGAAGACCGCGGCCGAAGCTTTGCGCCCGGAAGCCGGCACACCACCACCAAAGCGCTCGCGCGCCTCGCGCAGCCAAGTCGTCGTGTTCATGAACTTCGTCATCTCCGCGGTGATGTTGATGATCCTCGCCGCCGGCGTTTCGCTCTATTTCGGCAAGCAGGCATTCAACGAACCGGGCCCGTCGGTGGCCGGCGACACCTTCCTGGTCAAGCCGAGCACCGGCGTCCAGGATATTGCCGACCAGCTCGAACGGCGTGGGCTGATCAGCGATGCCCGCATCTTCCGCATCGCCGTGCGGGTCTATGGCAATGATTCAGCGCTGAAGGCAGGCGAATACGAGATAAAGCCGCGCGCCTCCATGCGCGACATCATGGAGCTTCTGAAGAGCGGCAAGTCGGTGATGTACTCGCTGACCATTCCCGAGGGCCTGACGGTCGAGCAGGCGCTGCAGCGCATCGCCGAGCAGGATGCGCTGACCGGCGACATGCCGGCCGCCAAGCCGGCTGAGGGCAGCCTCGCCACCGACACGCTGCGCTTTACCCGCGGCGCCACGCGCCAACAGATGGTCGACAAGCTGCTCGCCGACCAGAAGAAGCTGGTCGACGAGGTCTGGCAGCGGCGCGCGCCCGACCTGCCTCTGGCCAATGTCGACGACTTCGTCACCTTGGCCTCGATCGTCGAAAAGGAAACCGGCCGGGGCGACGAGCGCTCGCGCGTTGCCGCCGTCTTCCTCAACCGTCTGGCCAAGGGCATGCGGCTGCAATCCGATCCGACCATCATTTACGGCCTGTTCGGCGGCAAGGGCAAACCCGCCGACCGGCCGATTTATCAATCTGACATCCAGAAACAGACGCCTTACAACACCTATCTTATCAATGGCCTGCCGCCGACGCCGATCGCCAATCCCGGCCGCGCCGCGCTCGAAGCCGTCGCCAACCCGTCGAAGACCGATGATCTCTATTTCGTCGCCGACGGCACCGGCGGCCACGTCTTTGCCACCACGCTTGCCGAGCACAATGAGAACGTTGCCCGCTACCGGGCACTGCAGAAGAAGCAGGCTGAAGCCGCCGCCAAGGGCGCCAAGACTCCGGGCCAGACCGATGCGCCGGCGGATGGCGACGACAACGGTGACGCAAGTGGCGATGCCGCCGGTGACAGCGGTGATGCCGGCGATACGGGTGCCGCCCAGTAGCAGGCCGGCGCTTTCAGACGGATCGACCTTAAGCGATGCGGACAGAGGCGGACGCGCTGCTGCTTTGAACGAGTAGCGGGGTTCGAAGCGTTTTCGGTCTTGCTCGGGTGCCTCTGAATCTCGATTTCAGCCCTGCGAGATCGAAACGACAGCGGAAATCAACATCTTGCCGGTATTGCGATTCTGACATTCGCGCTGCCCGTGATATCGAACGCATGCGCAATTGTTAGAATCGGACCATCAGGGAGACACGAGCCGCATCATGAATTTGCAGAGCATGACCGGATTTGCACGCACTGTTGCCGAACATGACGGCGCCTCGATCGCCTGGGAGGTCAAGTCGGTCAACGGCAAGAGCGTCGAGGTCAGGTTGCGGCTGCCGCAAGGTTTCGAGCGGCTCGAACCGACTGTGCGGCAGACGCTGCAGAAGCGCTTTTCGCGTGGCAATTTCCAGGCGACGCTGACCGTCGGTCGCGCCGCCGGCCAGCAGGCGCAGCCAGTGGTCAACGAAGCCTTCCTCAGGGATCTGGCGGGCTTGGCCAAGCGGCTGCAGGACCAGTTCGGTGTTGGTCCGGCAACTGCCGACGGTCTGCTTTCCCTGCGCGGCGTGCTCGATATCCCTGAAACCAGCGAAACCGAGGAGGTGCGGGCAGCACTCGACGCGTCAATCCTGTCCGCGCTGGAAACGGCGCTTACAGGTCTCGAGCAGGCACGCCAGAACGAGGGCGAAGCGCTGCGTTCGCTGCTTTCCGGCCATATCGACGCCATTGAGGCGCTGACGCTTCAAGCCGAGGCCGACCCGTCGCGCGAACCGGCGGCGATCCGCGAGCGGATCGCCGAACAGGTGCGGCTGCTGATGGATGCGTCGGCCAATCTCGATGCCGGCCGGCTGCACATGGAAGCGGCGTTCCTGGCCACCAAGGCCGATATCCGTGAAGAGATCGATCGGCTGAAGACGCATGTGGCGTCGGGCAGAGCGCTGCTGGCAAATGGCGGCGCCATCGGCCGCAAGCTCGATTTTCTGGCGCAGGAATTCAACCGCGAATCGAATACGCTGTGTTCCAAGTCGAACGCCGCCACTGTCACCGCCATCGGGCTGGAACTGAAGGCGGTGGTCGACCAGTTTCGCGAACAGGTCCAGAATCTGGAGTAAACCCGAATGGGTGGCAAGAAGCCGATGGTTGCCAGGGATCTCGGATCCCGCATTCGCCGCCGCGGGCTGATGCTGGTCCTGTCGTCGCCGTCGGGCGCCGGCAAGTCGACGATCGCGCGCAACCTGCTGGAAAGCGACGGCAGCCTGGAATTATCGGTCTCGGTCACCACCAGGCCACGCCGCGGCTCGGAGATCGAGGGCGTCCACTATCACTTCCGCACCACGCGCGAGTTCGAGCGGCTGCGCGATTCCGACGCGTTGCTCGAATGGGCCGAGGTGCACGGCAATTGCTACGCGACGCCGCGCGAGCCGGCCGAACTGGCGCTGGCGCAGGGCCGTGACATGCTCTTCGACATCGACTGGCAAGGCGCCCAGCAGCTCAAGGAGAAGATGCGCGCCGACATCGTCTCGATCTTCATCCTGCCGCCGTCGATGAAGGAATTGAAGTCGCGCCTCAAGCGCCGCGCCGAGGACCAGGAGCACGTGATCGAGACCAGGCTGAAGAACGCCCGCAACGAGATCGAGCACTGGAAGGAATATGACTTTGTCATCGTCAACGACGATCTCGACCGCGCCTTCGCCGAAGTGCGTGGCATCGTGACGGCGGAAAGGCTGCGGCGCGACCGCCGGCCCGGGCTGTTCGATTTCGTCTCGGGGTTGCTGGACGAGAAGACGGAATAGGCAGCTGTCGTTCCCCGATGGCCGGCTGTCCCCATGAAGGGCGTCTTTGGCAAACGATCTGGCAATATGACGCTGTGGACATCTGTTACTGGCTGGCGATATCTTTTATGAGTTCTGCCAATGGGGTTTCCTCGCCGGCAAAGCTCTCAATCATCGCATTCAGGACGTTTTCGCGACCGAGCATATCGGCATTGAATGGGAATCCTGCATTCTCCATCAGCATTGCCAGAAAGGTAAGCTGCGTGCGGCCGTTGCCTTCGCGAAACGGGTGGACGGCATTGATTTCGGCCAAAACATGCGCGGCCCGAACGGCGAAGGCGTCGAGGTCGAGTTCGCAGAGATAATCACCGTCGGCGAGTTCGCCGAAAATTCTATGCATTTCCTGGTTGATATACTCAGGATAGCAGAACCAGTTGCCCCCCTTGCCGATGGGGATGGCGCGAACCTCTCCCGCCCATTCATAAACGTCCTGGAACAGGTGATGATCGACGCCTTGTAGTGCTCGAAATCCAGACGGCCTGCGGGGATATGTTCGTCGGCCCTGGTCAGGAAAAGTGCCAACTCGAATTCATCGAGTTGGGCCTGGTCTTTGATATTCAGCCTGTTGCGGAGAACGGTCGTGCCTGGGTAGCACAGCGGATCATGTTCAGCGGCATAGACCACCTGCCGATCCTACTTCTTGCGGGTTACTTGGTCCTTGATAAGCGCCCTGCGCTCATCCCCGCTCAGGCCGCGCTCACGGCTTTCCTTCAGAATGAAGCCCATACGTTGCGATAGCTTCAAGCCTTCAATCGCGCTGATTTTTTCGCCCCTGCCGCTGGTCAGGACAAACTGGCCATTTTGGGTCGGGCGGAGGCTTGAGGTACTCTTTTTCATATGACGACAATATCACGCTCGGCGACTCACCGGCAACTGCATGCCGCTATATGCTGCTTGTCGTCGCTGTCACACAGGATGCGATTTGGGTCCACGGCCGACTAGCGCCGCCGGTCAAACCGCGTTTGTCAGCCGCACGAATTCCTCGACGCTGAGCGTCTCCGCACGCCGGGTCGGATCGATGCCGGCGCGCGTCAGCAGTGCCTCGCCACCCAGGCTCTTCACGCTCTGCCGCAGCATTTTCCGGCGCTGGCCGAAAGCGGCTTCGGTGACGCGACCGAGTTTTTTCACGTCGGTTGACAAAGGGCTGGCGCGCGGCACCAGATGCACCACCGAGGACGTTACCTTGGGTGGCGGCGTGAACGCTTGCGGCGGCACGTCGAAGGCGATCCTCGCCTCGGTCCGCCAGCCCGCCAGCACGCCGAGCCGGCCATAAGCATCGCTGCCGGCACCGGCGACAATGCGCTCGGCCACCTCGCGCTGGAACATCAGCGTCATCGATTGATAGAAGGGTGGCCAGTCCGCCACGGTCAGCCAACGGATCAACAGCTCGGTGCCGATATTGTAGGGCAGGTTGGCGGCAATCCTCACCGGGCCGCCTTGTGACGCGGTCTTGGCAAGAGCGGCAAAATCCGTCTTCAGCGCATCGCCGCTGATCACCTCGAGCCGGCCCGGATAGTGGTTGGAGACCTCGGCCAAGGCCGCAAGGCAGCGTTCGTCGCGCTCGATGGCGACGACGCGGCGGGCACCGGCAGCGAGCAGCGCCCTGGTCAGCCCGCCGGGGCCGGGGCCGACCTCGATTACCGTACTGTCGCTAAGGTCCCCGGCGACGCGCGCGATCTTGCCGGTCAAATTGAGGTCGAGCAGGAAATTCTGGCCAAGCGCCTTCTTTGCCTGCAGTCCATGGCGCTCGATCACCTCGCGCAGCGGCGGCAGCCCGTCAATGCTCATGAATTTTGGGCTCATGATTTGGGCTCATGATTTGTGGCTCATGCAGCTGCGGGCTTTGCGCCGGTATCGGCCAGCCGGCGGGCCAGCATCAGCGCCGCGATCAGGCTGTCGGGACGTGCGATGCCCTTGCCGGCGATGTCGAAGGCTGTGCCGTGATCGGGCGAGGTGCGGATGAACGGCAGGCCAAGCGTGACGTTGACGGCCTCGTCGAAGGCCAGCGCCTTGGCCGGGATCAACGCCTGGTCATGATACATGCAGACCGCCACGTCATAGCCGGCGCGGGCGCGCGCATGAAACATCGTATCGGCCGGCAGCGGCCCGAAGGCATCGATGCCTTGCGCCCGCAACATGTCGACCGCAGGACGAATGATGCGCTCGTCCTCTGTCCCCATGGCGCCGCTTTCGCCGGCATGCGGATTGAGGCCGGCAAGCGCGAGCCTCGGCCTGGCGATGCCGAAACGGCGTGCAAGATCGCCGGCGGTGATGCGCGCGATGGCAACGATCAGCTCCGTCGTCAGCGTCTTCGGCACCTCGGCCAGCGCGATGTGGATGGTGACCGGAACGGTGCGCAATTCGGGGCCGGCGAGCAGCATCACCGGCGTCACCGTGCCGCCGGTGTGGAGCGAGGCCAGATGCGCCAGATATTCGGTGTGACCGGGAAAGCCGAAGCCGGCATCGTAAAGCGGCTTCTTCGCGATCGGGCAGGTGACGACCGCGGCCGCGTGACCGGCAAGGCAGTCGGCGACGGCGCGATCGATGGCCTCGATGATACCGGCGGCATTGGCCGGGTCGGGCCGGCCGGGATCGTCGGTGAAGTGGGCCGCCAGCGGCACCACGGGCAAGGCGTGTTGAAAGACACCAGCTGCTTGGGCCGGCACCGTCTCGGCGATTGCCACCGCCGCGCCGAGCCGGCGCGCCCGCGCGGCAATCAGCGCCGGATCGGCGAGAAGATAGAAGGGTGCGGCACCGGAACCGCGGGCGCTCTGCCACGCGGCAATGGCGATTTCCGGACCGACGCCGGATGGATCGCCGACGCTCAGCGCCAGCGGAAGCTCTGTCTCATGCACGGCTGGGCCGGTTCAGCGCGTAACGATCTTGGCTTTCGCCTTCAGCTCTTCGACATACTTGGCCGAGAGCTCGTCGGCGTTCTTGTCGCCGCTGCCTTCGCTCTGGAACACCATCTGGGCCGCCTTGTCGTCGGAAACCTCTCGCGACGAGCAGATGCCGATGAATTCAATGCCGCGATCGGTCTCGCGCACGGCCGTGGCGCCGCCCAGCTTGGTGGCCTTGATCTGCTCGGCCCAGTCCGGCGGCAGTTGCGGCGCCAGCAATCGGGGGAGGTCGCGAACGGTGACGTCGATCAGACCCTTGGCGAATTCACGCGTGGTGTTGCAGCCATTGAAGCGGGCGCGCATGGCTTCAGCCTCGCGCTTGCGTTTGGCGAGTGTGGCACTGCGTTCGGCCTTCGGCACCACGAAGATCACCTGCTGCAGCATGTACTCGGTGGCGCTTGGCTTGGCGCCGCCTTTTTCGAGCATGCGCTTGACCAGATCCTGTTCGCTCACCTCCCCGCCGCCGCCGCTGTAGCGTGCGCTCAGCGCCTGGTTCCACGCCATCTGGGAGCGGATGAATTCCTTGAAATGCTCCTTGGTCACGCCGGACTGCGCCATGACACCGTCGAGCTGCTTGAGCTGCATCTTGTTGCTCGAGGCAAAGCGCTGATAGGCAGCCTCTACCTGGGCGTCGGAGATGCGGATGCCGAGACGCCTGGCCTCCGCCATACGCAGCGTCTGGTCGATCATTTCCTGACCCGCGTCACCCTTCTTGCGCTGCAGTTTCAGGAAGGCAGCCCGGTGCGCGATGTCGCCGGTGGTGATCGGCATGTTGTTGACGACATACTTGATTTCACTGGCGAAGGCCGGCGGTACTATCATGGTGACGGAGACCGAGGTCGCCGCCAACAGGAGCGCGAATCCTGCCGAAAACAGGTATTTCCTCATCGAAAGCATCCAATTCTAGCCCGGTTTTGGCCGATTCCAGCCCGATATTGGGGAAATCCGTGCCCGCTTTATGCGGCAAAACGATGTCGTCAGCCGGCTCTACTGGATGGAGTCGATCGAGCTTTGGGACGAGCCGAAATCGCCGAGCGTGCGGAACGACAGGTTGAAGCCGACATTCTGCGACACTTCCTTGGTGTTGATGTCGCGTGATTCCGAGTACGTCATCAGGTAGGTGAAGCAGGAATCATTGTAGGCAAAGCCGACGCCGTCCTTGACCAGCACGCTTTGTTGCAGGTCGTAGGTGCCGGTGCCGAAGACGCGCCAGTTTTCGGCCAGGTGTGTCGAGGCGCCGAGCGTGACTTCGTGGCGGTCGGTGGTGAAACCATAGAGCGGCTGCGCCTGGATGAAGGCGTATTTGGCGCTCAGCGAAACCGGCAGCCCGGAATAGGCGGCCTTCACCTCGGCACGGCGAACTTCGAAGGTCTGCTCGTCGAAGCGGCCGCTGAGCGAACCGGAGAAGCCGCTCGGGCTGCTGAAGCCGACAAGGCCGACATAGTCGGAGGTTGAAGTCTCCAGGCCGGAATCGGCGCCCGCATTGACCAGATCCGGTGAATCGAACGAGTTGCGCCCGCCCAGCTGGTAGGATTGGCCAAAGATGGCGTTGGTGCCCCAGCCATTGTCATAGGCGCCCGAATAGCGGAACCCGACATTGGCGCGGCTGCCGCCTTCGACGCGGTCGTAGCCGGAGAACTTGTCGCGCTCGAACAGCGTCGTGGCATCGAAGACGAAGCTCTGTGCGTCCTCGTTGGGAACGGCGAGCCCGCCGACATACTGCTCGTTCGGGCGCATGAAGACCTGCGCCATCGGCTCGACGATATGGCTGGAGCCGGCCATCGAAAACAGCACCGGCCAGCGCATTTCAAGTCCGGCGGTCGCCATGTACCGGGCGAAGGAGGACCGCATGTCGTCGGAGGCACCGACATTCGTTGCCATCTGGTTTACCGCAGTCAGCGAAGCCGAAGAAGCGTTGAGATAGTCGACGTCGCCCTGCAGAGCCAGAAGGGGCGTCAACTGCAATCCGCCGTCCGTGGTGAAGGTACGCTTCCATTCGGCCTCGGCGGTGAGGCGACCGGAGTCGCCCTCGATGCCGCGCACGCGCTGGACGCCTGAGCCCGGCACATAGGGGGTAAAATAGGCCTGATCGAGATCGTCGCGGCGGATGATGCGCGCATTGACGTTGAACGACAGCTGGCCGCCGGCCACCGACATGTCGGGGATGTAGGCATAATCGAGCGACGGCAACACCCAGGGCTGCTTGTCGCTGCGCGATGCGACGTTGCCGTCCGGTGTGTTCTCCTGAACCTGGAAGCGCATGGCGCGCACATCGAAATAGTTGCGGTCGTTTAGGCCGGTCAGGTAGACCGACGATTGATGCACGGCGTCGTTGTAGCCTTCGATCGTATAGGTACGCGAAAAATTCTTGTCGGTCTGAAGCAGGATATCCCAGCCGAAGTCCCAGCGCGGATTGATGGCGAACTGGCCCTTGGTGCCCATCATGCCGCGGAACTTGTTCGGATCGCCTGCTGGCCCCGAATTGACATTGTAGCCGCCGGGGAAAGCCGCGAAATCACGGAAAGCGCCAGGGTCCTGCTGGTTGATTCCGGCAAGCTTCAGCGTGTATTGGCCATTGTTGAAGCGCTGGCGCCACTCGGCCTCGCCGAGGAAACCCTGCTTGGTGTAGCCGCTGCCGGTAACGGTGAGGTCGTAGGTCGGCGACAAAGCGAAGTAGTAGGGGACTTTGACGCCGACGCCGAGACGATTGTTGTAGCCGATGCTGGGGATCAGGAAGCCACTTTTGCGCTTGACCGTCGGGTCGGCGATCTCGAACGCCGGCAGATAAGCCAGCGGGAAACCGAAGAATTCGAAATTCGCGTTCTCGAAGCGAACCGTTTTCTTTTCGCCGTTCCAGATGATCTTCCTGGCTTTGATCCGCCAGGTCGGCGCCTTGTCCGGCTTGTCTTCGCAAGGCTCGCAGGCCGTATAGACGCCGTTGTGGAACGTTGTCAGCACGCCGCCCATGCGCTCGGCGCTTTCGGCGGCGAAATAGGCTTTTTCGGGCGTTTCGACGCGCAGCGCATTGACGAAACCGTCAGCGAAATCGTCGGTAATATCGATATGCTGCGAGTTGATCTTGGTGCCGTCGCTGTTGACGATCTCCACATTGCCGCTGGCAACCAGCCGCTTGGTGTTTCGATCATAGACGACGCGCTGGGCGACGAGCTTGTTGCCGCCATAGTCGATCTGGACGCCGCCGATGGCGGTGACCGTCTGGTTGTCATTGTTATAGACGAGCGTGTCGGCCGCCAGCAGCATCTGGGAGCCGGAGGGAACCTTCGTTGCCACGTCGGTGACGTCCTGCGCCAGCGCAGGGGCCGTCAGCACGCCACAGGCGAGCAGGCATGCCAAGGCGCTCGCCGAATAGAGGCGCGCCAAACCGGCCTGCCTATGGCTGCGCAAAGCCGCCTCCCTCACTAGCCGTCTTCCTTGTATAGCAGGAATGTCACCCCAAAGAACATAGCCACGACAACCGGAACCCATGCAGCCACGGCTGTGGGCACGAATCCCGCCACGCCGAATGCCTTGACCAATACCGAAACGACATAAAGCAGAAAGCCGGCGAGGACGCCACCCAGAATCATCGTTGCCGACTGCCCCATCCTCGCAAATCGCATTGAAACTGTTGCCGCAATCAGCGTCATGGCCACAAGCAGGAACGGTAACGCCACCAGCGAATCGAACTGCATGGCGAAGGCATTTGCCTTGAGGCCGAAGGAGCGGGCAACCTCAATCTTGCCGGGAAGGTCGTAAAACGGGATGGTTTCGGGGCGCGCCAGCCGTTCCTGCACGAATTCCGGCTTGAGGTTGGTCGGCAACTGGTCGGTCGTTTCGGAACGGATGTTGCCGTCCTTGAACACCTTGACGTCCTGCAATTCCCAGTAGCCGTCGCGCAGAAAGGCCCGCGCCGCGTCCTTGCGCTCGACGATATTGCCCTGCGGATCGAGGACGAAGAACACGGTGTCGGCCATTTCCAGGCCCTGGTTCAGGATGGCGCGGGCGCCGATGATGGTATCGCCGGAGTTGGTTTTCTGGCGGATCCACGGCGTGGCATCGGCCGCCACCGCGTTCGAATTGCCGGATCGCAGCTGGTTTTCCATCTGCTCCGACCATGAGAAGCCATGCGCGGCGATCGGATTGAGCACGCCGACCGACAATATGCCGAATAACAGCGCACCGATGCAGCAGGGCAACAGAAACTGCCAGGCCGACACTCCGGCCGAGCGCGCAATCACCAGCTCGTATTTTCGGTTGAGCGACACCAGCGTCGCCATCGCCGAGAACAGGCCGACGAACGGCACCGTCTGCAGCATGATCATCGGCATCCTCAGCGCCGAGATCGCGACCGCCGTGCCGTAGGTGAAGCCCGGCAGGCCGGTGATGCGGCCGGACAGCTCGGTGAAGTCGATCAGGAACACCAGCGCCAGAAGGCCGATGAAGAACCAGATCGTGATCGACACGTAGCGAAAGAAGAAGTAGCGGCCCAGGGTCCAGCCCATCGTCAGGCTCCCTGGCCGGATGTGTAGCGCCGATTGAGGCGCAGCTTGAGCGCCGTCCAGCCATCGCTGACGCGGCCGGCGAAATTCGTCATCCAGTCGGCCCAACTGCCGGGCAGTTCCATGCTTCGCGAGGTGACGATGAACCAGATGGCGACCGCCGAGGCGATGACCGGCACGCCATAGACCATATAGGCGTATTGCGGGATCTTGTCGGCCTTGCCGGCGGCAAAGAAGCCCAGCCAGCGCACGAACAGCGCAATGGCGATGGCTGTGATCAGCGGGTGGATGCGCGCCTCGCGGTGTGAGCGCGCATCGCCTGCCACGGCCAGCGCGATCAGCGCGAACACCAGCGAATAGGACCATTCGGAAAAGCGCTGGTCGAGCTCGGCCTTGTAGGCGCCGGGCCTGCGCTGGAAGATCTTGTCGTTCGGATCCGGGTTGAGCAGGTATTGCGTCGTTCGGTCCTTGGGCAGGAGCATGATATCGTTCGCCGCCGACATGAAGGCGGAAAGGTCGAAGGCGTAGGACGTGAAGCGGATGACCGACAGGTCGCCGGTCAGCGTCTTGCGATGAATGACGCCGTCATTCATCATCAGCACCTTCTCGTCACCCTTTTCGACGACGCTGCCGCTCTTGGCATAATAGATCAGATTGGCGCCTTCCTCGCGCGAATCGGCCACGAAGATGCCGCCGAGCCGGTTGTCCGGCAGCCGCTCGCCTATCTGCAGGAACAGCCCGTCGTCGATCTTGCGGAACGTGCCTTCCTGGATGATCAGCGACAAGAGATCGGCGCGCGAGGATGCGATCAGCTGGCGGTTCTTCTGCCTGGCATAGGGTTCGACGCCATTGTCGACCGCGAAGGAAAAGACGCTGGCCGCCAGCGCGATCAGCAGGACCGGCCGCACAATCGTCCAGCGCGAGGCGCCGGCGGCGTTGATGACGGCCAATTCCGAATCGGAGTTCATGACGCTGAGCGTCTGGGCCACCGCCACCACCAGGGCGAATGGCACCACGATCGGGATGATGGTGGGGATGATGAGGCCCGCGACCTCGAAAAAGGTGAGCGCCGATTGGCCACTGTCGGTGACCAGGTCGATGCGGGCAAGCACCTGCGTCGTCCAGACAATGGCCAGCGTCCAGATCAGCGCAGCGAGAAACACCGCCAGTGCGCGACGCATGATGTAGCGTTCAACGACCTTCATGTAAGGCTTTTCTCGATTTGCCGAACGGCATCATGCCCGCCGACAAGGTAGTCGTCCGGCTGCGGCTGTACAACTGGGTGCGTTTGGCCATTTGTTTCAGGCGGTTCGATCCGATTCTCCGTCCCACATCGCCCGTCCCGCAGGCCGGAGTGTCGGCGGCAATGGATAAGAAAGGGAGAACATCAATGGTTAACAACAGGTTGCGGCAGGAAAGCGGGGCCGTGCCGCGACGAATCGTTATCGATTCCGCTGCGCATATGAGCCCTGATTCTGGCAAAGTCTTGCCAAACCAAGGAAAACGACCAAATGTCGCGCATCTTCCCTGAGAATGCATTTTTCCTGAAAATCTGAGCCGTTTCCCGAAAGCAGGACCTGATGACTTTGAGACCATTGATCGCCTTCGCCAAATTTGCCGCACCCAAAAAGGGCAGCATCTTCGTGCTGGCGGCCGACGATGGTGGCCTTGGCGAACCGGCAAAGGCCTGCGACCCCTCAGGAACGCTGGCGCGGGCGTTTCCGGTGGCGGAGTTTTCCGGAAAATTCGCCGGTGTCGTCGAAGTGCTGGCGCCGCAGGGAACATCGCTCGACCGACTGGTGGCGGTCGGCGCCGGCAAGGTCGCCGGCCTCGATGACTTTGCCTGGCTGAAGCTTGGCGGCACCATCGCCGCGTCCCTGCGCAAGGCAGCGGAGGTGGCCGTCATCCTCGATGTGCCGGGCGCAAAGATTGGCGGCAGGCAAGCGGCGAACCTTGCCGCCGGCATCATTCTGCGCAGCTACTCCTTCGACAAATACAAGACCAGGAAAGACAAGGACGATGCCGAGCCGAAGAAACCGGTCAAGGTGACCATCCACACCGCCGATCCTGCCGCGGCGAAAAAGGCCTTCGCCGACGAGGTTGCGGTCATCGACGGCGTGCTTCTGGCGCGCGACCTTGTCAACGAACCGGCCAATACGCTCGGCCCGATCGAATTCGCCGCCCGCGCCAAGGAACTGGAAGCGCTCGGCGTCGAGGTCGAGATCCTCACCGAAAAGGACATGAAGAAGCTCGGCATGGGCTCGCTCCTCGGTGTCGCGCAAGGCTCGCCACGCGGCGCCCGGATGGCTGTCATGCAATGGAAGGGCGGCAAGGCCAAGGACGCACCGGTCGCCTTCGTCGGCAAGGGCGTCACCTTCGACACCGGCGGCAATTCGATGAAACCGGCTTCCGGCATGGAGGACATGAAGGGCGACATGGGCGGCGCCGCGGCCGTCATCGGGCTCATTCAGGCGCTAGCCACGCGCAAGGCCAAGGCCAATGTCGTCGGCATCGTCGGGCTGGTGGAAAATGCCGTCGACGGCCATGCCCAGCGCCCCGGCGACATCGTCACCTCGATGTCGGGTCAGACCATCGAGGTGCTCAACACCGACGCCGAAGGACGCCTCGTTCTGGCCGACGCGCTGTGGTATTGCAACGACCGCTTCCAGCCGAAATTCATGGTCAATCTGGCGACGCTGACCGGCGCCATCATGGTCGCGCTCGGCCAGCATTATGCCGGCTTGTTCTCCAACAATGACGAACTGTCGGACAGGTTGACGGCGGCCGGCCAGGCGACGCAGGAGCGGCTGTGGCGCATGCCGCTTGGGCCCGAATACGACAAGCTGATCGATTCCAAGAATGCCGACATGAAGAACATCGGCGGCCGCTATGGTGGCGCCATCATCGCCGCGCAGTTCCTGCAGCGGTTCGTCAAGGAAACGCCGTGGGCGCATCTCGACATCGCCGGCACCGCGATGGGCTCGCCGCCGAGCGAGATCAACCAGTCTTGGGGCTCGGGTTTCGGCGTCAGGCTGCTCGACCGGCTGGTGCGCGACAATTACGAGGGATAAGGCAGGGAATGGCCGATGTCCTGTTCTACCACCTGACCGAATCGACGCTGGAGGATGCGCTGCCGGGCCTGCTCGAGCGCAGCATCGATCGCGGCTGGCGAGCCGTGGTGCAGACCGGCACCGAAGAGCGGCGCGACGCGCTCGACCAGCATCTGTGGACGTTCAGGGACGATTCGTTCCTCGCGCACGCGACCGACCGTGAAGCCCATCCGGCCGAACAGCCAATCCTTCTCACCACAAGCGACGCCAACCCCAACCAGGCGCAGATACGCTTCCTCGTCGATGGCGCCGCACCCGCGGATCTCGCCGGCTATGAACGCGCCGTGTTCCTTTTCGACGGTCACGACACGGCCCAGGTAGAAGGTGCGCGGATGCATTGGAAGGTGCTGAAGGAGGCTGGCCACGCGGTCACCTACTGGCAGCAGATGCCGGACCGGCGCTGGGAGCGCAAGGCGTAAGCGCTTTGCCGGCGCGTCTTGAAAACGACGCTGTTATCGCCGAACGATCCGATCTAAGGATTGCGAAAAGCGCAACTCAAGCGGCGGGCTGAGAATGCGGATCAGGATCATCGGAACGGGGCGGGCCGTGCCGGCTCGATGCGTGACGTCGCGCGCCCTCGATGCGCGGCTGGGGTTTGGCGATGGACATTTCGAGGCCGCGACCGGCATCATCGAACGCTATGTCTGCGAGGCCGAATCGCAGGTCGACCTTGCTTGTGCCGCAGCCCGTCTGGCGCTTGCCGATGCCGAACTTGAGGCAGGCAGTGTCGATCTGGTCATCGGCGGTTGCGGCGTGCCTTACCAGCCGTTGCCGTCGACGGCGCCGCTGGTCATGCAGCGCCTCGGCCTTGCCGATGGGTCGGCGGCCGCTTTCGACGTCAACAGCACCTGCCTCGGCTTCCTCACAGCCTTCGAGACCGCGTCGCGCCTGATCGAGGCCGGGCAATGCCGGACGGCGCTGGTGTTCTCGTCTGAAATCGCCTCGCGCGCGCTGCCGTGGCAGGGCCAGCCGGAAATTGCGGCCCTCTTCGGCGATGGCGCGGCGGCCGCCGTGCTGCAACAGGCAGCCCCTGCCGAGGGTCGAGTCGCGGCCAACCTGATGCGCACCTACCCTTCCGCCTATGAGGCCTGCAGCATCGGCTCCGGTGGCACCCGGTTCGACTTTCATCGTGAGCCTGAGGAATTCGCCCGCCACAGCCTGTTCCACATGGAGGGTAAGGAACTGTTTCGCGTCACGTCACGCCATTTCAACGGCTTTGTAGCGGAGTTGCTCGATCGCGCCGGCTGGCGGCACGACGATGTCGACCTCGTCGTGCCGCATCAGGCGAGCCCTTTGGCGCTCGCCCACATGGCGCGCCAGACCGGCTTCGCCAGGGAAAAGCTGGTCGACATCGCGGCGCGCTACGGCAATCAGATCGCCGCTTCCATCCCCTTTGCGCTCGACGTCGCGCGCCGCGAACAACGCATTGTGCCCGGCGCCAAAGTGCTGTTCCTCGGCACCTCGGCCGGCGTGTCGTTCGGCGGCATGGCGCTGGAAGCATGACCGTGGGACGCGTCCTCGTCACCGGCGCCAGCGGCTTCCTCGGCGCGCATGTCATGGCGCGGCTGGCTGCACTGGGCACACCGGCGCTGGGTCTTGGCAGGGACGCCAAACGCTGCGCGGCGCTCGAAGCCGCTGGTCATCGGGTCGTTCGGCTCGATTTGTCTCAACCATTCGATGCAGCTGCCGCGCGCGCTCTCGACGGCGTCGATGCGATCATCCACTGCGCGGCACTTTCCGCGCCCTTCGGCAGGTTGGCGGATTTCCAGACGGCAAATGTCACAGCTACCCGCAACCTCAGCGATTTCGCGCGCGGGCAAGGCGTGCGCCGCTTCGTCCATATCTCCAGCCCGACGGTCTGTTTCGCCTATCGCGACCAGCTCGGAGTTCCCGAGAATGCGGCCTTGCCCCCTCCGGTCAATCACTATGCCCGCACCAAGCGGCAGGCCGAGGAGATCGTGCTGGCGGCGCCTGAGATCAGCCCGGTGGTGCTGCGGCCGCGCGGCCTCTACGGTCCCGGCGATCGCACGCTGCTGCCGCGTCTGCTGCAGGTGGCACGGCAGCGCCCGCTGCCGCTGTTTCGCGACGGCAAGGCGCGCATCGATCTCACTTATATAGAGGATGTCGTCGATGCGGTGCTTGCCGCGCTGTCCGCCGGGAGCGCTGCCGAGGGACAGATATTCAACATCTCCGGCGGCGAAGTGGTGCCGGTCCGCCGCATTGCCGAGGCGGCCTGCGCCCGCGCCGGCGTGCAGCCGCGCTGGCGCAGAATGCCGCTCTGGCCCGCCATGCTGACGGCCGGGATAGCGGAGGCGGTAGCGAATATATTGCCCGGCCGCCCGGAACCGCCGGTGACGCGCTACGGTCTTGGCCTGTTCGCCTATGCGCAGAGCCTCGATCTTTCCAAGGCAGGCCGCATCCTCGGCTGGGCGCCGAAAGTGTCGTTCGAGGAAGGGCTCGATCGCACATTCGGCAAGGCGATGGAAAGCAGGAGGGCAGCGTGAAGATCGTCTTCGCCAACAGCGCCTCTGTCAGCGCAGCCGAGCGCCTGATCCTGCGCGGCGGCAGCTGGGCGAAGGTCAGGCTACGTGTCCGCTACGGCCTGATCATGCATCCACAGGCCGGCCCCGTACTGATCGATACCGGCTACACGCCGCATGTGACACAAGGCAGCGAGCGCAGCACGGCGCTGCGTCTTTACAGTGCGATCCTCCGGCCCCAGCTCAACGAAGCCGAGCAGCCGCTCGCGGTACTGGCGCGCTTCGGCCTCTCGCCGCAGGACGTCCGCACCGTCATTGTCACGCATTTCCATGCCGACCACATGTCGGGCCTGTCGCTGTTTCCCAACGCTCGGCTTATCGCCAATGACACCGCCTGGGCGCGGGCGAAGGCCAAGACTTCCCTGCAGAATCTGCGCCATGGCGTCTTCAAGGAACTGTTCCCGTCTGACTTCGAGGCCCGACTCGACGGGCTGTCGTCGAAGCGGCGGATCGAACCTCGCGGCGGCGTGCCAGGCGGCGCCGATCTGTTCGGCGACGGCAGCGTCGTCGCAGTCGATCTGCCCGGCCATGCCGATGGCCAGTTCGGCCTTTTGTTCCCCAATCTGGAGCGGCCGCTGCTCTACGCCGTCGATGCGCAATGGCTGATCAGAGCATTGGTGGAAAACCGAACTCCCGGTCTGCCTGCAACCCTGCTGGCCGAGGATGCCGCCGCGATCGAGCCGACCAGCGTAATGTTGCGTCGGTTTCTGGCGACCGGCGGCGAGGTTGTTCTTTGTCATGATCCGGCGGTGACGGCCTACGATGTGGCCGGAGAGAGCGCGTGAACGGGCCGGCCGAAGCGATCCGCTCGTTTGCGCTGACGCAATGGGTTTCGCGCAAAAGCCGCGAGAGTTTCGAGCGCTGGCAGGCGCAAGCCTTGCGCCGCTTTCTCGACCGCGACCTGCCGCGCGCGCCGTTCTACGGCAAGGCGCCGCGTCTTCTCGGCGACCTGCCGGTGACCGACAAGGCGACGGTGATGGGCAATTTCGAGCGCTTCAACATTCATGGCGTCTCGGCCGCCGAGGCCTGGAAGGCGCAGGCCGGCGATAGCCGCATTGGCGAGCTGACTGTCGGCTCCAGCACCGGCACGTCGGGCAATCGTGGCCTGTTCGTCATTTCCGAGGCGGAAAAATACCGCTGGCTGGGCACCATCCTGGCCAAAGCCGTGCCCGATCTGCTCTGGCGCCGGCAGCGCGTTGCGGTGATCCTGCCGCAAAACACCGGGCTCTACGATAGCGCGCGCAAATCGCGGCGTATCGACCTGCGCTTCTTCGACCTGACGCGCGGTCCGGAGAGCTGGCGCGGCGCTCTCGAAGATTTCGCGCCGACGGTGATCATCGCGCCACCGAAGATACTGCGGCACTTCGCGGCCGAGGGCTTTCGGCTCAAGCCGCAGCGTGTCTTCAGCGCCGCCGAAACGCTCGACCCGGTTGACCGGCCGGTCATCGAGGCATTCTTTGGTGGTCAGGTCGACCAGATCTACATGGCGACCGAAGGGCTGTTCGCCGTCACCTGCCGCCAGGGCGGGCTGCATCTGGCCGAGGATTCGGTGTTCTTCGAGTTCGAACCGGCCGGCGACGGCCTGGTCATGCCGCTGATCACCGCCTTTCGCCGCCGGACCCAGATCATGGCGCGCTACCGGATGAACGACTTGCTGCGGCTGTCCGAAAAGCCATGCCGCTGCGGCTCGCCGCTGCGCACGCTGGACGAGATCGTCGGCCGCATGGACGACGCTTTCCGGCTCGCCTCGCCCCACGGGCAGCTCCTCGTCACGCCCGACATACTACGCAATGCGGTGCTCAAGGCCGACCGGCGCATCGACGATTTCCGCCTGGTCCAGACCGCTGAAGATGCAATCGAACTCAGCCTGGCCCCCGGGCTTGCCGACGAAGCCGCCACCGCCGCCCATCAGTCCGTGCGAAATTTGCTGGCGGCGCGCCAGGCGACAGCTTCGGTCAGCCTTGTTCGCAGGGACCTGCCGTTGGAGACCGGCCGCAAACTGCGTCGGGTCGAATGCCACCTGGGAGCGGCATCATGAACCGGCTCGCTATGTTGCCACTCGATCAGACGAACCGGGTAGAAAACAACCCGCGTGAGGTCGAAGCCTTCGTTCAGCTTTTCAACGAGGTGCCGGTGCGCGACCTCGTGCGCAATCTGACAGTGGCTGTCGAAACCTTCGAGATCGCCGGCCACTCCTTTCCGCTGACGCTGAACGACAGAAGCGAAGCGCCGAACTGCTACATCTGCTGCCCGTCCAGCGCCTATATCGACTATGCCATCGTCGAGACCCGCAATTTCGTCTCCTCGCCCTTGCTGCAAAAAACGATGCGGATGCTGATCGGCCTGTGCGCGCCGCTGGTCAGGATGAGCGGCCTTGACCATCAGGTTCAGGTCAACAACTGGCTCTATTCGACCAATCCGGTGCCGCTGCTCGATCGCAACGCGGTCGCGGCGATGCGCGACGATCTCACCGCGCGTTTTCCAGATCGCGCTGTTTTCATCCGCTCCCTGAACGAGATCGCCGATCCCTCGACAATCGCAGCGCTGAAGGCGGAGGGTTTTCGAATGCTGGCGGCGCGGCAGATCTACATCTTCGCAGGCGACGGTTCGGCCATGACCAACGACATGAAGCGCGACCGCAAGCGGCTGCCCACGACGCCTTTCGAGCAGGTCGGCAATGGCGACTTCACCGAGGCCGACTATGCGCGCGCCGAAGCGCTCTACCGGATGCTCTATCTCGACAAATACACGCCGCTCAACCCGCACTACACCGCCCGCTATATCGGCGAGACGCACCGTCGCGGCATCCTGCAACTGGCAGGCCTGCGTCGTCCCGGCGGTGAACTGGTCGCCGTCGCCGCTTTGTCTCAGAACGGCAGGACACTGACGCAGCCCATCGTCGGCTACGACACCGGCCTCCCGGTGAGCGAAGGCCTTTACCGCATGATGATGGCGCTGGCGCAGGATCATGCGATGGCGCACAGCCTGTTCTTCAACATGAGCGCCGGTGCCGCCGCCTTCAAACGCTTGCGCGGCGCCGTGGCGACGGTGGAATACAACGCCGTCTATGCTGCCCATCTGCCGCGCCGCCAACGCATGGCGGTGCGGATCATGGAATTTGTGCTCGCGAAGATCGGCATTCCCCTGCTCAGGAGATTTGAACTTTGAGCGACACCCGGCAGCAGAAAGACAAAGACTATTGGCAGGCGGNGATGCGGTCTGCCGACATCAAAGCCAAGCCGAAGCGCATCCTGTTCGACGGCGCGCCACTGGTGCTGTTCCGCTCGGCGAAAGGCATTGCCGCCCTCTTCGACCGCTGCGCTCACCGCCTGGTCGAACTCTCGACCGGCAAGGTCGTCGGTGGCGAGATCGAATGTCCCTATCATGGCTGGCGCTACAATGGGGAAGGGCGCTGCACCGCCATTCCCGGCCATGTCGGCGACGTCCCGCATTACCGTATCCGCCGCTACAGCGCGATCGAGCGCGACGGCGTCGTCTTCGTCTCGGCAGGCACGCCTGAGGGCGAGCCCTATCTCCATTGCATGCAAGGCAAGGATGTCGTCGTGAAGCGGGTGCGAAGCTCGGCGCGATCGACGGTGCTCGACGCCGCCGAGAACATTCTCGACGCCACTCACACCCACTTCACCCACAAGGGTGTCCTGCGCGGCCTGACCGCAAAGCGCCATCTCGTGCGCGTCGAGGTGACCGGCGGCAAGGGCTGGGTCGAAAGCTGCTACACCGGCGAGGACCGCCAACAGGGGCTGGTCAGCCGGCTGCTGGAAGGCGAGCGCGCCAAGACCATCGGCCGCTACCGCCATCCCGGCATCGTCGAACTCGAATATTGGGGCAAGGGCGGCTTGGCGCTGGCGACCACTTTCCATTTGCGTCAGGCGGACGAACGGACCGTCGAAGGCGTCGGCTGGCTGATCGGCCCGCGACAGGGCCTGTTCGGCGAACTCAAGGCGCTTGCTTTCCGGCCGCTCTTTGCCTTTGCCCTGCAGCAGGATCGCCGTGTGCTGAAATCGGCCAGCGACAACGCCCGTATATCGCCGCAGGTTCAGCCGGCGACCGGCCCGCTGGATTTCCTGCGCCGCGACATAGCGGCGATCATCGACGGCAAGATGCCACCGGCGGCGGCAGAGCCGCGGGTGCACCAAATCGAGTTGTAATCTAAAGTTCACGGCACTTGATTCCAGTTCTGCTGTAAATTATAGTTCACGGATGATCGAAGTTCGATCCACTGACGAATTCCGAAAATGGCTCAGGGGGCTCACGGACATTCGCGCCGTAAAGAAGATCACCCAACGGATTGTCCGCGTCCAGGCTGGGCTGTTGGGAGACGCCAAGTTCTTCGATGGCATAGGAGAATTGCGCGTAGATTACGGTCCGGGATACCGCGTGTACTTCGTCCGGCGCGGCAACACGGTCATTATCCTGCTCTGCGGCGGTGACAAAGGCTCGCAGGACAGGGACATCGGAAAAGCCAGGAAAATGGCAAAGGAAGTTTGATATGACCCTCAGAACCACACCATTCGACGCCGCCGAATATCTTGATGATGCTGAGTCTCAAGCCGAACTGCTCGCTGATGCGTTCGAGACCGGGGACGCGACTTATATTGCGCACGCCCTCGGCATTGTCGCGCGCGCCCGCGGCATGACAAGCATAGCGAAGGACGCCGGCGTGACCCGAGAGGCACTCTACAAGGCGCTGAGCGAAAAGGGCGATCCGCGCCTCAGTACATTGCTGGGCGTAACCAAGGCGCTTGGCCTGCAATTGTCCGCAAAGCCAGTTAATCCCGTTTAGGCAACCTTAGCAGGACTTACGCACTCAGCTGAAAACGGGAAGTTCCGCTTCAACTCGACTAGTCCTGCTCCGGCCCGTTCCACTCGATATCGCGCGTCGACGCGGCCTGAAGGCTGATGCGCTGGCTGATCGCCGTCCCGGCGATCTCGGCCAGAGTGCGCCATTGCGCCCGCTTCGGCGCGGGGTCGCCCGGCCAGGCGAGCAACTCATCAGACTCGCGCATCGCCTGACGGAAGCGGCCGAGACCACCGGAGCGCAGTGCCGCCGGCAGCCCGTAGATCCACATCGCCAGCCGCACCGTCTGCGGCGCCGTCACGTCGGGCTTCACCTCGGCGCCATCCTCCAGGATAGCGTCGGCGAAGCGCCGCGGATTGCGAAAGAAGTGCAGGCCGCTCACGGCGCGCGGATTGCACTCCAGTGGCAGCACCGTGCCGTTATTCTCGCGCATCAGGTCGAAGGAGATCTGGCCGGTCCAGCCGGCGCCGGCGACGAAGGTTTCGACGAAGCGCCGGGCAGCCGCATCCCCGACTGGCTCGAAACAGATGCCGGCGCCCTTGCCGGCGCGATAGAGCGAACTGTAGAGCGCCAGCGCTTTGAGTTCACCGTCGATCGCCACCGCATAGGCGCTGATCTCTTCACCGGCGATGTAGCGCTGCGCCACCCAAGGAGCGGCGGGCGAGGGGCGGACGGCGTCGAGTTCGTCCGGCGATGGCCGCAGCAGTACGTCACGGGCAAAACGTGACCACACAGATTTGAACACCAATTCGCGCGATTGGCCACGAACGCCGTCGAGATCGGCCTCGCTTTGCAGCAGTATCGTTTCCGGCACGTCGAGCCCAAGGCTCTGCGCCAGCCGGATGAAGGCATGCTTGTCGTGAACGCGGGCGAGCATCGCCATCTCGGGTGCGAAGAGGCGGGCCGGCATGGCGCGGTGCTGCCAGAGACGACCGAGATAAAAGACTTCCTCGCAGGTCGGGATAACGAGTTCGATGCCTTCCGCGCGGACAAGCGCTTCGACCGCCTTGGCATAGGCGTCGGCGGCAAAGCGCGGCGGCGGCAGGCGATGGTAGGCGGCGCAGGCCGTGCTCGCTGCGGCGATCGGCCGGGCCGGGCTGTCGGCCAGGATCACCCGGCGACCGGCGCCATGCAGCAGCCGCGCCAGGTGCAGCGCCACCGGCGCGCGGGCACCGGTGATCAGCACGGTGCTATTGGGCATGAGCCACCGGCATCGGTTGGAAAAGACGAGTCGATGCTTCTGCGGAAGGCTTCATTCGCCATAAGTGCCACATGGCTTGCGTGCCGCCAACGGACTCCACAAAGGTGGCTCCGCTGCGTCAGCCATCGCTTTTTGGCCTTCAGGGCGTTATTGGCAATCTGTCGAACACCCGGATCTCCTCAATGCGCTTTCTGTTTGTCCTGATACTGCTTGCCGGCGCCGCCATTGGCTTCGTGTATCCCTGGGCCATGAGCAATTTCTCCGGCCACGAGATCGGCGCCTGGCGCGTCTACGACCAGGGACGGTTTAGGCCTGTGACGGTGACGCTGAAAGCTGGCGACGCGCCGGTCAGAGTGCTGGTCGACCTGAGGGCAAAGGCCGAGCGCATTGTCTCGCAGCAGCGCACCGTGCTGACGCTGACTGCCGCCACAGCCGGGCGCACGGTGCTTGCCTCGACGCTGCAATTCAACCACGCCGACAATCCGCGCCAGGTCAGCCCGCAACTGCCCGACAAGATCTTTCGCGACGAGGCCGGCGTGATCGAAACCGTCAGTCCCGGCGCCTATCTCTTCACCGCCGGCCCGGGCGACGCCGACGATATCCCGATACGCGCAGTGGATCTGATACTGCGCTCCGGCGCCGGTGAGATCGATCGACGCGCACGGCCGGTTGGCTATGGGCTGATGGCCGTCGGCCTGATCGGCTTCCTGCTTACTCTGGCTTTCGGCGGTCGCCGGCCGGAGAACCCGAACTCGAAGCCGCCACCGCCGCGTTGGGGCAGAGGCTCCTCGACATGAGCGCGGCATGAACTACCGTCACGCCTATCACGCCGGCAATTTCGCCGACGTCGTCAAGCATGTCGTGCTCAGCCTTCTGCTCGACTATCTGAAGCAGAAGGACAAAGCGTTCCGTGTCGTCGACACTCATGCCGGCATTGGCCGCTACGATCTTTCGTCGGCGGAAGCGCAAAAGACCGGCGAATGGCAAGGCGGCATCGGCCGCCTCATCCACGCCCCGATCGAAAAATCGGCGGCTGCGCTGCTTGCCCCCTATCTTGAAGCGGTGCGTTCGCTCAATCCCGATGGCGGGGTGAAGAAATATCCGGGCTCGCCATTGATCGCCAGGCACCTCATGCGAAAGCAGGACCGGTTGTCGGCGATCGAACTGCACGGCGCAGATGCCGCCAGGCTGAAGACGCTGTTTGCCGGCGATTTCCAGACAAGGGTGATCGAACTCGACGGCTGGCTGGCGCTTGGCGCGCATCTGCCGCCAAAGGAAAAGCGCGGCCTGGTGCTGATCGATCCGCCGTTCGAGGAAGCCGGCGAATTCGACCGCCTGGTCGACGGCATGCAGAAAGCGCACAGGCGCTGGCCGGGTGGCATCTACGCGCTGTGGTATCCGATCAAGGATCGCAAAGCGATCATCGCCTTCCGCAAGGCGCTCAAGCAATCCGGCGTCCCAAAGTTGCTCGACATCGAGTTCGAGATCCGGCCGGCATCGCGTGAACCAAGCCTCGACGGCAGCGGCATGGTGGTGGTCAACCCGCCCTTCACGCTGGAGCGCGAACTGCGCATCGTGCTGCCGGTCCTGCACAGATTGCTGGCGGTCGAAAAGCCGGCGCACTGGTCGCTGGAATGGCTGGCCGGGGAGTAGCGACGCTTCGCAGCGGGCGACGCCCGCGGCAAAGACACAAAGTCGCTAGAGGTTTTGACGGTGGCGCCATCCGCGAATGCTCAGCTGTGTTCAACGAACCGAAACCATGGAGATGCACATCTAATCGGCTCGGCGTTGACGCTAATCCCAGAATCAGATACATAGATATCTAATTATTAGATTTCGAATCTAATGCCAAGATCGACAGAAGAGGAACTGGTCAACGCGATAGGCTTCGCGATGTCGCGCTGGCAGGATGCCGTCGAAACGTTCTATGGGACCGTCGCCGAAATCTATGTGCTGAGCGCTGCCGAGCGCCGCTGTCTCGGTGCGATCAATCACGGCCGGCGGGGCCGGCAAACCTCGTAGCGAGGGAGACAAATCTCACGCCGGCGGCGGTCACGACGTTGATCGACCGGCTGGAAAAGCGCGGCTTCGTCAGCCGTCAGCCGGATCCCGATGACAGGCGCAAGGTCATGGTCGCGGCGGGCAAGAAGACCGAGGAACTCGTCCGGCGCTGCTACCATCCGATCCTCGAGGCGGGCGCCGCATTGCTGGAGAATATTCGGCGGCCGAGATGCAGTTTTTGCTCGGCTTATCAAGAGGTCGAAGCGATGCAGAAGGCGCAGACCGAGAGGGTGCGCGGCAAAGCAAAACCGGTGCGTTGAGAGAAGGCATCGGAGGATGGTCCGGCGAAACGCCGGTCCGGTTTCAAGTGTGTACTGTCAAGGAGACCCTATGCCCCGCATGATCTTCGTCAACCTGCCCGTCGCCGATCTCGCTGCGTCGATGGCATTCTACAAAGCCCTCGGCTTCGACAACAACCCGCACTTCACCGACGACACCGCAGCCTGCATGGTGCTGAGCGAAACGATCAACGTCATGCTGCTCACCCACGCCAAATGGCGTCAGTTCACCGATCGCCCCATCCCGCCGGCCACCTCGAGCGAGGTCATGCTTGCCGTGTCCTGCGACAGCCGCGCGGCGGTCGATGCGATGAACGAGGCGGCGGCGAAAAATGGCGGCGCCGCCGACATTAACGCCCAACAGGATTATGGCTTCATGTACAATCGCAGCCTGGCAAGGCTGAACCGGGTTTCGGCGGCCCGCCGGCCATGGGCAGGCCGCTTTTCCTAATGGGCAAGGCGAGCTTTTTCGAAGGTCAGGACGTGGTTTCGCAGCTTCGCACCGGCAAAACCGGTTGCGGAGCGGGAAACCATCGTCAGGGCGACCGCTTGACCGCGCGCCGCCGAATCCGCAAAGTGGGCGCAGTCGACCTTTGAGAGGCTGCCATGACTCGCTTTGCCAAATCCGCTGTTGCTGCCCTGATTTCGCTTTGCACGCCGCTGGCCGCACCCTTTGGCCAGCCAGCGCAGGCCGCCGATCTTTCCGTCTATTCCGACGAGGACAGCGGCGTTTGCGGCGAGGCCTGGGTGCTAAGCAAAATCTCCAGCCGCTTCTCCTACCAGGTGCATCACGTGCCGCATCTGCCGGATGTTTCGATCACCGATTTCCAACGCATCCACCAGCATCGCTATCTCCCGGCCAGCGAAGAATGGCCAATCGGCCGCCGCTATTGCGGCGCCACCGTCAGCCTTTCCGACGGCCGCGCCCGCACCATCTGGTACTTGATCGAGGAAGGCCAGGGTTTTGCCTCGATCGGCGACAATGTCGAATTCTGCGTCTCGGGCTTCGACCGCTGGATGGTCTACAACGGCCGCTGCCGCGTCCTGCGCTAAGGTCGGATAAGAACCGCCGTTGCACCTGCCATCTCCTGCAAGGGGGAGATCTGATGTCGCTCCGGTTTCGCCAATCTCCGAACTGCTGCCGCTGCCTCACATCGCCTTCCCACCAGATACGTAAGCGCAGATCAGCTCGACCAACTGCTTCTGCAGTTCCGGCGCGTCGAGCATGTCTCGCCGCGCGGCATTGTGGATGACGCCCTCGACCGCTGAGGACAGCACCCGGGCCACGGTCTCATTGTCCTTTCTGCGCCTGCGATATTGCGCCACCGCCGCCGTGTAGTGATCCAGATAGCGCGACTGGAACGAGGCATGGGCGGCGCGTGAGCCGCGATCGCCCGGCGCCTCGTCGAGCAGCACCTGATGCAGCGTCGGATGGATGCTGTGCGCATCGATCATGCCGCGCACCAGCTCCTGCGCGAATCGCTTGAGCGGCTTGTCGCCTTCTGCTGATTCGGCGATCACCGACAGCACCTGATCGAAATGTCGCCGGCGAATTGCTTCGACCAGCGACAGCTTGTCGGGAAAATATTGATAGAGCGAGCCGATGCTGACGCCGGCCGCATCGGCCACCTTGTTGGTGGTGAAGCCGGCCCAGCCGAGCGCGCTCAGAACATGAGCACCGGCTTCGATGAGCGCCTCGACCGTCGCTCTCGAACGCGCCTGGCGCGGCTGCTTGCGCATGCGTGAGCGCGGCTTTGCAATGCGAGTAGACATGTCTGCTCCAGCAGCCAAGAATATAGATAACATACTCACATTTTTTGCAAAGGATATAGACCATGGACGCGCTGGATTTGCTCCGCAACCTCTTCGTTTATCAAGCCTGGGCGAATGGTGAATTGCTGGAGAAGCTTGCGGGCCTCGACCAGCAGGAGCATATCGATCAGCGCCACACGGCGACCCGTCTCATCAACCACAACCTTGTCGTATCGAAGATATTCGCCGCGCATCTTTCCGGCACGCGTCATGGCTATGCGTCCGACAACACCGAGGACACACCGGCACTCGATGAATTGAGCGCTGATGTCGCTGCGATGGATCGTTGGTATCTCGACTATATCGAAGCCGTCTCGCCAAAGCTCATGTCAGAGTCTGTGCCTTTCACCTTCACCGACGGCGACAGGGCGATGATGTCACGCCAGGAAATGCTGACACATGTCGTCACGCATGGCGGCTATCACCGCGGCGAGATCGGGCGGATCCTGATGCAGATCGGAATTGCGCCGCCGTGGGATACGTTTGCCGTCCACCTCCACCACGCCGAGCCTTCGCGCCGGCTGCAGGTGCGCGAGCGGGTTGGCGCTTAGGGGCCTGCACCCCTTGGCTTCCAAGGGATCGCGGCTTCCTGGGAGGAGGATTCCCCGATCTTCGTTTCCCATTTCCGTTAGGCATCTCTTGCGCCGAAGCTGGCGATCCCCCTTCTCGTCTGGGAGACGTCCGACACACAACAGGCTGTCCTTCAAGTGCTGTCTTTCCTGGCTTTCATCCAACCACTTTCGATATACGAGTAAAAAGCTCGCGTCTAGTTTAGTGCTGTTCCTGCAACCGTTGGGATGAAGCAAGATCAGCCTCTGCTGTGCGATGATTGTTGCCATCTGATAGGCCGCCGATGACCGCGTGAGATCGACGGCGTTGCAAGAGAATGTGAGCTTGACGAGAAGATCGTGTGAGTCGCGATATCAGAGATTTCTCTCGCAATAGTTCGCTGCGAAGCGGGAAGATTCTTTGCCGATTTCTGTGCCGATCATTGCGATCATGCTCTCAGCGTAACCGAAACTTAATCTGCGAAATTCTATGTAATGCTTCGCTGGCTAGATACGCACGAGTCAGATATGCATTAGCTCGCCGGGTCACTCACGGCCATCGGCACAAACGCAAGGGGCATCGCATGGCAAAGATCACGACGAAGGCGCCGGCGGCGAAAGCGCCGGCAAAGAAAGCGGCACCGAAAGCTGCCGCGAAACCTGCAGCAGTAAAGAAGGCAGCACCGAAGGCAGCGGCAAAGCCGGCTGCCAAGGCAGCGGCAAAGCCGGCAGCTAAGGCAGTAGCAAAACCCGCCGCCAAGGCAGCAGCGAAACCCGCCGCCAAGAAGCCGGCCGCCAAGGCTGTGGCGAAGCCTGCTGCGAAGGCAGCAGCCAAGCCCGCCGCCAAGAAGCCGGCAGCCAAGGCAGCGGCAAAACCCGCCGCCAAGGCTCCGATGAAGGCCGCCGCCGCCAAGTCGACGGCCGCTGTGAAGAAGGCTGCACCGGCCAAAAAGCCAGCCGCCAAGAAGAAGTAACAGCGGTCCATCTCAAAGCTCCCGGGAACTTTGCCGACTGGCAGATTCCCGGGAGCTTTTTTGTTGTGATTTAGGTCTTGTTTTGATGCATGTCGTTCTCTCGAAATTGACGCCACTTCTGTAAGACATGCATGGCGATTTCATTGTCGGCGGATTGGCCGCCTGGTTTTGCCCTTCTGGCAGTTGCTCCCTCAGGGAAGATCGGCCAACACTAAGGCGGTCGCATTCGATGGGGTTCAGGCGACACGCTCTAGACCTTTGTTTTACGCGCGTCGTTCTCAAGACCGGAATCGCATTTTTGAGCGACATGCACTGGCCGTCCGAAAACAGGGAACCGATCATGCCGAAGCTGCTCTACGCGTCCTCATCCCCCTACAGTTCCAAGGTGCGCATGGCAGCACTCCATGCCGGCATTGCCGTCGAGCTCGTGCCGGTCAAGACCGAGGACAAGCCTGCTGAACTGATGTCAGCCAATCCTCTCGGCAAGATTCCGGTGCTGGTGCTCGACGACGGCCGCTCGATCCACGACAGCCGCGCGATCACTCAGCATCTCAACCGCGCTTCGAAGAGCCTGTTGTTGCCGCGCAATGCCGACAAGCGCCTCGAGGCCGAAGTGCTGGAGGCGCTGGCCGACGGCATATGCGACTGCGCGCTGTCGATGGTCTATGAGCGGCGCACGCGTCCGGAGGAGATGGTCTATCAACCCTGGCTCGATCGCCAGTGGACCAAGATCACCGCCGCACTCGATTTCCTCAACGCCAATCCGCCGAAGCTGCCGAAGAAGATCACGCTTGGCCAGCTGGCGTTGCGTGCCTGCCTCGGCTACCTCTCTCTGCGCTTCGCCGGCAAATGGGAAAAGGGCCGCGGCCGCCTGACCCGCTGGGCAGCGCGTTTCGATGAGAAGTTTCCGGGGCTGAAGGTGGCTGTGCCGGCCTGACGGGCGAAACAAAAAAAGCCGGGCGCGAGGCCCGGCTTTCTTGTGTCGTGGCTTGAACGACAGTTAGAACTTCATACCGACGCCGAAGGTGACGCGGTTGTCGCTCTCTTTGACCTTGGTGCCGACACTGTCGAAGCTCTTGGAACCGAAGTCGGTGTAGCGGTACTCGACACGGCCGAACACATTGTCGGTGATCTTGATGTCGGTGCCGACGCCGGCCGTCCAGCCGAGCATGGTGTTGCTGTCGCTGTCGCCGGGGACCGAGACCTTCTGGTTCTTCAGGGCGCCGCCGCCGGTGCCGTAGAGCAGGATTTCCGGGGTCACGGCGTAACCCAGACGGGCGCGCAGCGAGCCTTCGAAGCCGCCCTTGGAATTGACGCCGCCGCTGTCACCCTTGACGCCGTTGTAGCCGAGATCGGCTTCAGCACCGTACACGAAGTTTTCCTGCTGCCACTGGTAGCCGCCGAAAACGCCGCCGACAAAGCCCTTGGTCTTGATGTCGGGGCCGCCGTCCTGGACTTTGGCATGACCGCTGAAGCCGTAGCCGGCGCTGAGACCGGCATACGGGCCGGCCCAGGAAGCGACGGGGAGCTCGGCGATCGGGGCTGGCGCCGGGGGCTCTTCCGAGACGACATCGGCAGCAAAAGCGGTACCGCTGAGGGCGAAGAGCCCGAGCGCAACCGCGAGCGGCGCGAATTTGAGATTGGTTTGCATTGTTGTTTACTCCTTAAGCCACAAGACACGTAGGCTTGTTTGTCCTGAGCGCCATCAACCCGTCCGGGGGGTGAAACGGATCTGGCACTCAACGGTTCCGAATGTCGTGTCAAAATGCGGCGGCAGCGAACCTGAAAATGGGTCATTCCCCGGCACGAATGAGGCCGAAGCTTGACGTTGCATCTTCGCAACAGCGAAATGTCAGTACGCAGGCGATGCTGCACTGCACTCGGCTTGGTGCAACGGGTTCAGCGTCCTATATTGCGGTCCTGCCGACCCGAATCCGGGGCGGTGCCGGCGGCGAAAAAGCCGTTTCGCCACATTCCTGCCCCAGGTGGAAACGGCATTTAACCCCTGGACGCGTCACAATGTGCCGCCAGCCGAATTGAGGCGCAGATTGAGGATTGACAGATGATCGAAGCCGCCGGAACGGCGCTGGTGACGGGCGGGGGGAAGCGGATCGGCAAGGCGATCGTCGAGGATCTGGCCGCGCACGGTTTTGCCGTCGCCGTCCACGCCAACCGCTCGACCGCCGAGGCCGACGCGCTGGCTGCGAACATCAGGGACGGAGGCGGCCGCGCCGGCGTGGTAGCCGCCGATCTGACCGACATGGATGCGGTTGGCGATCTCGTCGGCCGCGCCGCGGCAGCGCTCGGCCCGGTCACGCTTCTTGTCAACAATGCGTCGCTGTTCGTCGACGATAGCGTCGAGGACTTCGACTGGGCGGCATGGGACCTTCACTTCGCCATCCATGTGAAGACGCCGGCGCTGTTGGCGCAAAACTTCGCCCGCGCCTTGCCGCAAGGGCAGGAGGGGCTGATCGTCAACATCATCGACCAGCGCGTCTGGCGGCCGACGCCGCGCTATTTCTCCTATGCGCTGTCGAAGTCGGCCCTGTGGACGCAGACCGAAATGCTGGCACAGGCGCTCGGTCCGCGCATCCGCGTCAACGCCATCGGTCCCGGTCCGGCGCTGAAGAATGCCCGCCAGGACGATGATGATTTCCAAAAGCAGGTCGATGGCCTGATTCTGAAGCGCGGCCCGCAATTGGCCGAATTCGGCGCCACCATCCGCTATCTCTGGGAGGCGCGCTCGGTGACCGGCCAGATGATCGCGCTCGACGGCGGCCAGCATCTTGCATGGCAGACGCCGGATGTGACAGGCATGGTGGAATGAGTCCCGCAGACCAGAAACACAAGACGCGCGCCGGCGCCGCCGACGATATGCCGCCCGACATCGAGCTTGAGGATGAAGCGGTCGAGGAGATCGTCGAGCCCGAGGCCACCGGGCCCGATGTCGCCTTCACAGCGATAGACTGGGCGCCGCATGCCGGCGACGCCGACGGCATGGTCGGCGCGGAGGTCATCCAGACATTGGTCAAGCGGCTGCCCAATGCGCCCGGCGTCTACCGCATGATGAACGCTGCCGGCGACGTGCTTTATGTCGGCAAGGCGCGCAGCCTGAAGAAGCGGGTGACCAACTACGCGCAAGGCCGGTTCCACACCGCCCGCATCGGCCGCATGGTGCGCGAGACATCGACGATGGAGTTCGTCGTCACCCGCACCGAAATCGAAGCGCTGCTGCTCGAGGCCAATCTCATCAAGCGCTTGCGGCCGCGTTTCAATGTGCTGATGCGGGACGACAAGTCGTTCCCTTACATCCTGTTGACCGGCGATCACGTCTCGCCCGGCATCTACAAGCATCGCGGTGCGCGCTCGCGCAAGGGGGACTATTTCGGACCTTTTGCGTCGGCCGGCGCGGTCGGGCGCACCATCAATTCGCTGCAGCGCGCCTTCCTGCTCAGGAGCTGCACCAACTCCTTTTACGAAAACCGCACCCGGCCGTGCCTGCTCTACCAGATCAAGCGCTGTGCCGGTCCATGTACCGGGGAGATCTCGCATAGCGACTATGCCGAGCTGGTCAGCGAGGCGAAGGATTTTCTGTCGGGCCGCAGCCAGAAGGTGAAGACCGAAATCTCTGCCGCCATGCAGCAGGCCTCGCAGGAGCTCGATTTCGAGCGCGCCGCCATTTATCGCGACCGGTTGGCTGCACTGTCCCATGTGCAGAGCCATCAGGGCATCAACCCGGCCACGGTCGACGAGGCCGATGTCTTTGCCATCCATCAGGAGGGCGGCCAGGTCTGTATCCAGGTGTTTTTCTTCCGCACCGGCCAGAACTGGGGCAACCGCGCCTATTTCCCCAAGGCCGACCCGGCACTGGAGGGGGCGGAAGTGCTGGGCTCGTTCCTGGCGCAGTTCTATGACGACAAGCCGACGCCACGGAACATTCTGCTGTCGCGAGGTGTCCAGGATCAGGAACTGTTGGCCGAAGCGCTGTCCACCCGCGCCGGCCGTAAAGTGTCGATCTCGGTGCCGCAGCGCGGCGAGAAGAAGGATTTGACCGACAACGCGCTGCAGAATGCCCGCGAGGCGCTCGGCCGCCGCCTGGCCGAAACCTCCACGCAAGGCCGGCTGCTCGCCGGCTTTGCCGAGACCTTCGGCCTGCCGAAGCCGCCGGTGCGCATCGAGGTCTACGACAATTCGCACATTATGGGCACCAACGCCGTTGGCGCCATGGTCGTCGCCGGGCCGGAAGGGTTTGTGAAGAACCAGTACCGCAAATTCAACATCCGCTCGACCGAGATCACGCCCGGTGACGATTTCGGCATGATGCGCGAGGTGATGGAACGGCGCTTTTCGCGGCTGCTGAAGGAACATGGCGATGTCGTTCCCGACGACGCGGCAGCCGGTGGAGCAGGCGACGACATCGAGGAAGACATCTCCGGCAGCTTCCCGGCCTGGCCGGACGTCATCCTGATCGATGGCGGCCAGGGCCAGATGAGCGCGGTGCGCAAGATCCTCGCCGACCTCGGCATCGAGGATCGCGTGGCGGCCATCGGCATCGCCAAGGGCCAGGACCGCGATGCCGGCCGCGAGCGTTTCTTCGTCAGAGGCAGGGACTCGTTTTCGCTGCCCGTCCGCGATCCCGTGCTCTATTTCGTCCAGCGGCTGCGCGACGAGGTGCATCGCTTCGCCATCGGTTCGCACCGCGCGCGGCGCAAGAAGGAATTGGTCAAGAGCCCGCTCGACGAGATCGCCGGCATCGGTCCCGGCCGCAAGCGCGCGCTGCTGCTGGCCTTCGGCACTGCGAAGGCGGTCAGCCGCGCGGCAGTCGAGGATCTGGTCAAGGTCGACGGTATTTCAGAGCAGGTCGCCAAGCTCGTCTACAATCATTTCCATGAGAGCTGAGCGCCGGTGACGCCGCTGTCCCGATCAAATGGCAGCAGCCGTTCTTTTCTCGCAGGCCACTCGAATCCCGGCAATCGCGCGCTATTTTCGTCTGGCCAATCGAATCTCGCCTGTTGACCCCCTACATCCGGTTCTGATTTGAGTACGCAGGCAGAAAGAGTCCCTGAGATATGGCCAAGCGCGCGTTCAACCTGCCTAACATGCTTACCTATGCCCGCATCGTCGCGGTGCCGCTGGTGGTGCTGTGCTTTTTTCTCGAGGGGCATCTGAAATCGAGCGACTTCGCCCGCTGGTCGGCGTTGATCATCTTCCTGCTGGCTTCGATCACCGACTATCTCGACGGCTATCTGGCGCGCGCCTGGCAGCAGACGTCCAACATCGGCAAGATGCTGGATCCGATCGCCGATAAACTGCTAGTCGCCACCTGCCTGCTGCTGCTCGCCGCCGACACCGACCGCCATGCCGGCATCGCAGGCTGGTCGTTGTGGGCGGCAATCATCATCCTGTGCCGCGAAATCCTGGTTTCGGGGCTGCGCGAATATTTGGCGGCATTGAAAGTCTCGGTGCCGGTGACGCAGCTCGCCAAATGGAAGACCGCCATCCAGATGGTCGCCATCGCCTTCCTGCTGGCCGGGCCTGCCGGCGACAAGATCTTCCCGCTGACCACGCAGACCGGACTGGTGCT
The DNA here is from genome assembly GCF_000502275.1 of Mesorhizobium sp. L103C131B0. Taxonomy (NCBI): domain Bacteria; kingdom Pseudomonadati; phylum Pseudomonadota; class Alphaproteobacteria; order Hyphomicrobiales; family Phyllobacteriaceae; genus Mesorhizobium; species Mesorhizobium sp. L103C131B0. The sequence continues at coordinate 67,860 of NZ_AYXC01000014.1, forward strand.
GCTGTGGATCGCAGCCCTCGTCACGCTCTACACCGGCTACGACTATTTCCGCGCCGGCCTCAAGCACATCATGGACGAGTGAGATGATCACCCGGCTCATTTATTTCGCCTGGGTGCGCGAACGGATCGGCAAGCCGGAAGAGGATGTCGAACTGCCCGCCGGTATCGAGACGGTGGCCGACCTCCTGCGCTGGCTGAAATCGCGTGGCGAGGAATATGAGCACGCGCTGCAATATCCTGATGTGATCCGCGTCGCCATCAACCAGGAACATGTCGAGCATCGCGAGAAGATAGCCGGCGCGCGCGAGATCGCGCTGTTTCCGCCGATGACCGGGGGCTGACACCATGTCCGGCGCGCCGACGGTGCGCATCCAGCGCGACGATTTCGACGTTGCCGCCGAGATCGCGAAACTGACCGGGGGTCGCGCCGACATCGGCGCCGTGGTGTCCTTCTCAGGACTTTGCCGCGACGAGCAGGGCCAGCTGTCGGCGCTGGAACTCGAGCACTATCCAGGCATGGCCGAGGCCGAAATCAGCCGGATCGCCGGCGAGGCGCTTCAGCGCTGGCCGTTGCAAGGCCTGACCGTCATCCATCGCCACGGCAAGATCGCACCGGGCGAAAACATCGTGCTGGTGGTGGCGGCGTCCTCGCACCGGCAGGCGGCGTTCGAAGCGGCCAATTTCCTGATGGATTTCCTGAAATCGCGTGCACCCTTCTGGAAGAAGGAGCACCGCGTGGACGGCACCGATGGCGGCTGGGTCGAGGCCAAGGACGCCGACGACCAGGCTGCGGCGCGCTGGAAGGCGCGGCCCGAATAAATCTCGGCGCAGCCATGTATTGACCGCATTCCCTTGGCCAAATCGCATCGGCAAAAAGGGAGCAAGGGCATGCTGGACAGGATCGCCGAATTCTTCGTCTTCGGTTTTGTGCCGCTGGTTATCGGCGTTCTGGCCGTTCCCGAGCCTTCCGTCGCCGCCGAGAAAACCCTGAAGGGCGAGGTGATGTATCGCGAGCGCATCGCGCTGCCGCCCAACGCCGTGCTGTCGGTTCAACTTGCCGATGTATCGCTGGCCGATGCGCCGGCCGCCATTGTCGGCGAGCGCAAGGTAGCGCCGGCCGGCCAGGTGCCGATCAAGTTCGAGATCAGCTTCGATCCAACGGTGATCCGGCCCAACATGACCTATGCGCTGCAGGCGCGCATCATCGCCGACGACAAGCTGCTGTTCGTCACGGACTCGCGCTATCAGGTCGATCCGCTCAGCGAGGCGCCGCAGGCCATTGTGCTGAAAATGGTGGCGCCGAGCGACAAGCCGACCTCGGCCTCGCTGTTCGGCCAGAGCTGGCTAGTCGAATATATCGACGGTATCGGCGTGATTTCGGAGCCGCAGGCGACGTTCCGGGGCAGCGAAGCCGGCAAGGCGGGCGGCAGCGGCCCGTGCAACGCCTATTTCGCCACCGCCAAGGTCGATGGCGAGACCATCGTCATCAGCGACATCGGCTCGACCTACAAGGCCTGCGCGCCGGAGATCATGGCCGAGGAAAAGGCGCTGTTCGAGGCGCTCGCCAAGGCGGCGTCATACCGTGTCGATGGCGGCAAGCTGATCATCGCCGACAAGGACGGCCACGATATCTTGCGCTTCAACGCAGCGAGCTAAGAATCAAGACTGCGGCGGCGGGGGCGCCGGCGTCAGGCCGAACCGGCGCATCAGGTCCATCAGCCTGGTGCGGTCTGGCGGGCCGCCAGTGCTGAAGATGGCGAAGGCCTCGCGAAAATATTCCGGGCCGATCGCCGCCGGTGTCACCACGCACAGCACCTTGGCGGTCGCGGCGGTGTCGTTGTCGAAGCGATGGACCGCGCCGCGCGGAATGCACAGCGCCTGCCTAGGCCCGATATCGTGCCGGTGTCCGTCGACGGTCAGCATCAGCACGCCTTCGATCCCGTACATCGTCTCTTCATAGTGATCGTGGCTGTGCGCCGGGGCGGGCAGGCGCTGCGAGCCGGCGACCGTCAGTTCGAAGGCGGCGATGCTGCCGTTCGACTGGTCGCCGGTAAGCAGGAAGCGCACGGCAAGGCCGCCATGGCTGATTGTCTCGTCGGCCGGATTGACGCTGATCTGGCTAGCTCTGTCTAGCATTTCACCCTCCCATGTGGTAAATCGGATTTACCGAAATGAGTAAACTCAATTTACCCGAGTGTCAATGCCATTATCCAGGGAAGAACCGCCAAAGAAGCCACCGCTGATCGGTGCACTGCTGCGCGTTCCGGCCATGGCCATTCACCGCAAGCTGATCAGGGATCTCAGGGCGTCGGGTTTCGAGGACCTCAGCCCGCCGCATATGGCGGTGATCCAATATCCCGGCCCGGATGGCCTTCGGCCGAGCGCGCTCGCCGAGCGCGCCGCGATGAGCAAGCAGGCCATGAATCAACTGCTGAAGACGCTGGAAGCGATGGGTTATATCACTCGCTCGGCGGGACCCGATGAGAGCGGCGGGACCGTCGTCCACTTCACCGACCGCGGGCGCGCCGCATACCAGAAGATGGCCGACATCCTGCTCGACGTCGAGCGGGAATGGGCGCAGGAGCTTGGGCAGAAGCGCTTCACCGAGCTGAAAACGCTGCTCGGCGACCTCTGGGACACGCCGCTGATCCGCTAAGGGAGCGGGCCAAAAACAGAAAGCCGGGGTTTTGCCCCGGCTTTCATAGTCAAACCTGTCTATCGGCTCAGCCGACGATCTCGGTGTCCGAGAACCAGTACTTGATCTCTTCAGCAGCGGTTTCCGGCGCGTCGGAGCCGTGCACGGAATTCTCGCCGATCGACAGCGCGTGGACCTTGCGGATGGTTCCTTCGGCGGCGTTGGCCGGGTTGGTCGCGCCCATCACTTCGCGGTTCCTGGCAATGGCGTTTTCGCCTTCCAGAACTTGCACGATGGTCGGCGCCGACGACATGAATTCCACCAGTTCGCCGAAGAACGGACGATCCTTGTGGACGGCGTAAAAGCCTTCGGCCTCGCGGCGGCTCATCCACACGCGACGCGAGGCGACGACGCGCAGGCCGGCCTCTTCCAGCATCCTGGTGATGGCGCCGGTAAGATTGCGCCGGGTCGCGTCCGGCTTGATCATGGAAAAGGTGCGTTCGAGCGCCATGGGGTCGTCCTTGTCTTGAGATGGAAAGTCTTGAGATCGGAATGTGGAGTGGCGGGCTCTATACAAGCCGCCCGGCCCATTGCCAAGGGGACGCGCCCCGGCAGCGTTATTCGGCCGCGACCGCCCGCATGGCTGTTCGCAACGCTCTGGTCAAAGGCAAGGCTTGCGGGAAAATGGTGATTGCGCAGGCACGCACGGTTTCGAAAGGAAATCAGCGGAACGGAAAGACATCGGACCATGTTTGACGGGACGCGCTGGCCTACCACCAGCCTATTGATTATCGGCATTTTTGCTGCCGTGGGCCTTGTTCTGCTGCTCTTTCTGGGTCGCCGCACAGATACGAACTTCGGCTTCGGCCCCGAATGGCAATGCACGCCGATGCCGAAGGGCGACCCGATCTGCGTGAAGCTGGTCGGCAAAGACGGCGCGAAGTGACTGTCAGTATCACTACCGCCTGATAACAACGGGCGGCCGCCGGCGCTCCCAGCCCTCGCGCTCCAGCGTCGGCATCTCATGCTCCTCGCTGGGATAGCCGAGGCAGAAATAGCCGATCAGCGTCCACTCAGGCGGCGTGTCGAGAATCTCGGCCATCTCGGCCGCATCGAGGATCGACACCCAACCCATGCCGATGCCTTCCGCCCGCGCCGCCAACCACAGCGTGTGCACCGCCATGACGGCCGAATAGTCGATGGTTGCCGGCATCGTCATGCGGCCGAGCCCATGGCCTTGTTGCGTTGTCCTATCGGCGAAAACCGCGAACTGGCAGGGCGCTTCACTGAGACCGGCGAGCTTCAGCCGGGCATAGAGCGCGGCGCGCTCGCCCGAAAAGCATGCCAGCGCCTCGGCATTGCAGCGCTCGAAACAGTCTCTCACCGCGCCCCGCCGCTCGGCGCTGTCGACCACCACGAAGCGCCACGGCTGGCTGAGACCGACGGACGGCGCGATGCTGGCAAGCTCCAGCAGCCGCTCCAGCGTACCCTCGGGCAAAGCCGTCCGCTCGAAGCGCCGCACATCCCGGCGCCAGCGCAGCAGCGTGACCAGCCCGGCGCGAAAAATCATCGGTGAAATCGGGGGGTGGTGGCATGGCGATCAGGAGACTTGTGTGAGGAATAGGCAGTAGGCAGTAGGCAGTACAGCGCTCGGACCCTATTGCCTACTGCCTAAGCTGCTGCCGCCGCCTCCTTCCAGCAATGCGGGCTGAACGGACGGGTCGCGTCGTGTCCGACGAGTTCATTGAACAGAATGGTCATTGGCGGCTGCGCCCTCGCGGTCTAATTAGTCGCCTGCGGCTGAAGCGGAACTCGTCGGCGGGAAAAAGATGAAACAGCATTTCATGATGTTCGCGGCCTACAATCAATGGGCCAATGGCCGCATCTACGATGCCGTCGCCGCACTTGAGGAAGAAGAGTTCAACCGCGATGTCGGCGCATTTTTCGGCTCGATGATGGGCACGCTCAACCATCTGCTGGCCACCGACCGCATCTGGATGAAACGCTTCACCGGCGAGGGCGACGCGCCGGCAAAACTCGACGCCATCCTGCACCGCGCGTTGCCTGGCTTGAAGCTGGCGCGTGAGGCCGAGGACAGGCGGATCGTCGACTGGGTCGGCGGTTTGACCGAAAAGGCTTTGTCCGGCCGCTTCTCCTACATGACCGTTTCCGACATGCGCACCGTCTCGCAGCGGCTGGCGCCGGCGCTGGGACACGTCTTCAACCACCAGACCCATCACCGCGGCCAGGCGCACGCCATCCTGACCATTCTCGGCCGGCCTTCGGTGCAGCTCGACCTAGCCTTTTTTCAACGCACCGACGAAGGCCGCGCCTACGCCTGATCTCCTGACCGCGCTTCCCGTTTAAACGCACGGGAGCGTTACCGGTACATTTGCGCCGACCATCCATCCCCGACGCCAGCTCTGAATTCCAGCCGGGTTGTGAAGACCCTGTCGGCACAACGCTGCCCGGTGACGGGGCCAGGTGGCTGGGCTGTCGGTGGCCCGCCTTTTGTGGGCCTTCGGCTCCAGGCCGCCGCAGCCACAACCCGCTCCAACTCCGGTGGAATTTCTGTTTAGAGAATTAAACAAAGTTTAAATGTTGAAGCAAAAACATATTTTTTTTTAGCAGACCAGTGCACGCCTTGAGAACTACAATCCTTATTCTTGGAAAAAATAAAGAAACTATAAGGAAGACTCGTGCGTAGCTGTGAGTGCATAAGCATATGTCTGCTTTGATTTGCTGGCATGTTGCAGTGCACAAAGCAGAACGGCAACAAGGAGAGTGTCATGGTTAATATCACTCGGAAAATCGCTAGAACACTGGCGGCGGGTGCAATTATCGTTATTTTTGCCGCTCCCGCGAATGCAGGCGGCGGAATTGGCGTCGGTGTCGGCGCATCTATCGGCGGTGCTGGCGGTATCAATGCTGGTGTTGGCGCTTCGATCGGCGGTAGCGGCGGGGTCAAGGCCGGTGCTGGCGCCTCGGTCGGCGGCAGCGGCGGGATCAAGGCGGGTGCTGGCGCAACAGTCGGCGGCAATAGCGGCGTTACTGCGGGCCTCGGCGCCTCAGTCGGCGGTAGCAGCGGCATCAAGGCCGGCGCTGGCGCGACGGTCGGCGGAGCCGGTGGCATCAAGGCCGGTGTTGGGGCCACGGTCGGCGGCAGCGGAGGTATCAAGGCCGGTGTCGGCGTCAACGTCGGCAGCGGCATCAACGTCGGCGTCGGCGTCGGCATTGGCGGAACGCCGGGCACGCCCGGTACGCCCGGTACCCCCGGCACTCCAGGAACTCCTGGAACACCAGGCACCCCTGGGACACCCGGTGTCGTCGCCAGCATGTCGAACAGCCAGCTGACACGTATGAAGAAGCGCTGCGTCGATGTGCTCGCCAGCGAGGGCACCTACGACAGCGATCTGCGGCAGCTATGCCTTATGATCTCGCGTCGCTGAGACAGGTTTCGCCGGGAGTGTCGAACCAGCCGTGAGGCTTTACGGCACTCTCCTACCGCATGGCCCAGACTTCCCGAGGGACATGCGCTGACGAGAAGCCTCCGGCCAGTCGGAAAGCCCGCCGCGCAAGTGGCGGGCTTTTTGTCGCCATTCATATCAAGGCAATCGATTGCGCCTTTCGGTTGCCGGAGCGTTTTATCGTTTAACGGAAACGGTGAAACGCGCTATCCCTTTGTCTTGGCAATTCCGAAGGGAAAGCGCTACGCACTTTTCCCGGGAAAGTCGCTCACGCTTTTCCTGGAATTGTTCTGGTTAACCACATTCGAATTGCGGGTAGAATTTTAGGGTTTCATTTGTGTTCCCGCTGCAAAATGGCGAACACAGTGGGAGAAATGGCATGCGGGTCGATCTTTCGCCCACGAGCTTGGGCAGGGTCATAGCAGTCACGGTTGTCGGCACGGCGATCTGTATCGCGGCGGCCTTCCTTGTCGATTCCTACAATTTTCCGTCGCTGTCGCCCGAAGCGTTGCGCTGGGCGCAGCTCACCGACCTGTTGCTGCCGCTCGTGCTGGGTGGATCGTTCTTCTCTTTCCTGATGTACAAGATGCGCCAGCTGGCGATCGCCCAGAAGAATCTGAGCATCGTCGCGGCGACCGACAGCCTGACCGCGGTGTTCAACCGCGGCGCGTTTTCGATGCTGGTCGAGGCCTATCTCGAACAGGCGCGCAGCCAGGCCGTCGTCGATGCCGGCGCCCTGCTGATCGTCGACGCCGATCATTTCAAGACCATCAACGATCGATTGGGCCACGATTGCGGCGATCAGGCGCTCAAGCTGATTGCGCAGACGATCAAGGCCCAGCTGCGCGGCGCCGACATCGTCGGGCGCATCGGCGGCGAGGAGTTCGCCATCTTCCTGCCTGGCGCCGACCCGTCGCAGTCCTGGCTGGTTGCCGAGGGGATCCGGCGGCGCATCCGCGAGGTCGAGTTTGCCCCGGATGGACGGCCCTGTCCCCTCTCGGTGAGCATCGGCGGCGTCGCCTTCAGCGGACCCACCACCTATGCCGACATGTTCCTGACGGCCGACCGGCACCTCTACAAGGCCAAGTCCAACGGCCGCGACCAGGTCAGTTTCGAAACGACCGGGCCGCGCGGCCTGCTGGCCGGTGATCCGACCTTGCATTGAGGGCTGGGACCGGTGCGCCGACAGCTCGGCGTAGCGCCTTAGGGCAATTCCAAGAAAAATGTGTGTTCCCAGGAAAGCGCTTAGCGCTTTCTTTCGGAATTGCGTCAGAACAAGAGATAGAGTGTTTCGCCGTTTCCCTAAACGATGAAACGCTCTAGCGGCTTGGGCGCGTTATCAACAACCTGTGCATAGAGATAAGCATTTACAGATCAGGCGAGGCGTCTACTATCTGAAGCGGGGGATGATTCAGAGAGAATTACCGAACGCTTATACCTTTTTGTCGATATTTTCGCTGTTGGGACTTGTTTTTGTGTTTTGGCCATCCATGCGCGTTATATTCGATATAGATGGTGAGCTCTCAGGTGGCAAATTTGGCTCTTATAGCTGAGGTGGTCACCGAGCGTGGGCGTGGTTGGAGGCAGGATGGTATTTTCGGCAAGTAATTTTCTTTTCTTCTTCCTGCCTATCGCACTTGCCATAGCTCTTTTTGCCAAGCCCTCTGCCTTTCGGCCAAGCCTGCTCGTTCTGAGCCTGGCATTCTACTACTGGTCGTCAGGGTCCTATGTAATCATACTCATCGCGGATGTAGTCATCGCCTATTTCGGCGCGCTGGCTGTCGACCTTTGCAAAAGCGCGAGATTGAGAAATGCAGTTGTCGGGGCGGCAATCGTGCTGCTGGTCGGCATTCTCGTGTTCTTCAAATATCTCGATTTCATAGCGGTGAACCTTGACCTCACTTCAGGCAGCAATCTGTCGGCGACATTCGCCGGCATAATCCTCCCGATCGGCATATCCTTTTTTACCTTTCAGGCATTGTCTTACCTGATCGACGTCTACCGTCGTGAAATTCCTGCAGAGCGCAATGTCGTGCTCTTCAGTACGTACTTCACATTTTTTCCGCACCTGATTGCCGGCCCGATTGTGCGGTTCCGGGACGTCGTGGATGATTTTCGAGCGCCGAGAATATCTCTCGAGAACTTCTCCACTGGGGCCACCCGCTTCGCTCACGGCCTCATGAAAAAGGTGATCATAGCCGATGGTATTGCGCCGATCCCCGATGCCATTTTCGCCGCACCCCACGACACCATAGGTTTTGCCACGGCATGGCTGGCGGCCGCGACCTACGGCATCCAGTTGTATTTCGACTTCTCCGGCTATTCCGACATGGCCATCGGGCTTGCCCGCATGTTCGGCATCCGCTTTGCGGAAAATTTTGAGAGACCCTACGCCAGCCGTTCGATCACCGAATTCTGGCGACGCTGGCACATCTCGCTTTCAAGCTGGTTTCGCGACTATCTCTACATCCCGCTGGGGGGAAGCCGGCATGGCAGGATCGCGACCTATCGAAACCTGTTGATCGTCTTCGCGGTAACCGGCCTCTGGCATGGCGCCTCCTGGACGTTTTTCTGCTGGGGTATGTTCCACGGGCTTTTCATCCTGGTCGAGCGCGTGGCCACCGGCACCTGGCCGAAAGTGCTGGAGAAGGGGTGGCTGCGATATGCCTATTTCCTGCCGGTCGTGACGCTGAGCTGGCCGCTGTTCCGCGCGACGTCGCTTGAACAGGCAATGTCTTTGTGGAAGGCGATGGCTTCGCCCGTCGCCGCTGGTGCATTCAGCCTCGATGCGGCTGCGCCGATAGCCACGACCAGCCTGATCGCCCTTGTGGCCGGTGCGGCAATTTACGTTTTGCCCGGCCGGCTTTCGTTCGGCCAGTTGCTGACAAGCGAGACCAGAGGCGATAAGCTGTATGTCGCCGGCGCCTGCTACACGGTTGTTGCCCTGATGGTATGTCAGGTGTTGGCGCTGAGCGGTGGCTACACTCCGTTCCTGTATTTCCAATTCTGATGAAAACAGCCAGAAAAATATGCAGCGCAATAGTCACCGCAGCCTTCGTGGTCATCATCGCGTCGCCGCTGTTGGTGCTGGCTGTTCGCGGCGCCGTTGAACCTTATGGCCGAATACCGTTCACCGCATTTCCGCCGGTAGAAGCTCTGTCCACCAGTTCGAGCGGTGCGTTCGAACAACTGGCTTCAGCTCTTCTTGAACGCTCGCAACTGAAGAAAACGGCCATTACCGTTCGAAACACCGCCTTGCTGAGAATTGTGCGCCAGTATGACCATAACAATGTAGCCAGCGGAAAGGACGGCTGGCTGTTCTGGAAGGACGACTGGTTCGGGGGGGAATGTCAAAAGCAATATGATGTGGAAATGGCCGTGTCCCGCATTGGCGCCATGCTTGATGTCGCCAAGGCCTCGGGAATTGATATGTATTTTGCAATAGCGCCCGATAAATCCACACTTTATCCGGAATTTCTGGACCCTCATTTCAAAAAGATCTGGGGCTGCAAACAGCAAAGTGCCGAACTTTTGCGATCGGCGATTAGGGTCGAGGCGCCCCAGATCGTCGATCACCTTACCGCGCTGCGGAGCGAAAAGGGCAATCCCGCCGGCAACATTCTGTATGGCAAGGCGGACACCCACTGGACCAACTTTGGTGCGGCCATAGCCTTCCGCCAATTGCTCGCGGCGATGTTTCGGGACACCAGGGCGATGTCGCCACCTGCACTAACCGGAAAATTGGCCCAGCCTCCAGCCGATATGGAAACGACAATGCTGCTGGTTGGCAATGGCTACCCGGAAAGCGAGATCGACATTCCTGCGGAAAAAAAGGCACTGGCTTCAGTCGCAGAATTCGACCAGGCGAAGTCCACCCTCGTTTTGCACGATTCGTTCTACAATAAAGTAATCGGGTTGACGGACCCGTTCCGGCACGGCGCCGAATTGAATTTCGATGCCGATCCCCAAGAGATCACCAAAGCGGTGCAGGCCAGCGACCGCTTGGTGGTAAGCCGCGTCGAGCGAGCGGTCGTCAATTCTGTGTTGAACTTTCCTCTTTCTTGGCCGAACACGCTGGGCAAGGCCCTCGTCGCACGTGATGAACTGGCGGCCAGGGAATGCAGGGATTTTGCACCCGCATCCGGTTCGCCGAGGCTCCAAGCTATGGCTGCGGACGCAAACGGTTATCTCACCACCGCCCCCGATCCCCAAATGGTCGCCACCGTGCCCGTCTCTGGCGGCGTTGGAAAGATCCCCTGCATACGACTGCGGTTGACATTGAAAGTCCCCGATACATTCGAAATCTTTTTTTCACCCCACTCCGGCCAGGACGGAGCTTTTGTGGCTGGTCGCTCGATTCAAGTGCCGCTCGACGTTGGCGACCACACGATTGCGCTGGTTCTTCCCGACTATCTGGCTGGGCGTTCCATTCGTATCGACCCAGGCGATTCCGGCCAGCAAACGACCCTCAGGGATGTAGAGTTTGGCTGGCGCGCCGCTCATGATGAGGCGGCCAAATGAAGCCAGCAAACACTCGTGAAACAGAATAGCGAAAGGGTGACATGGCAACCTTAGCTGTTGGAGAATTCGAAGCGACGGCGAAGCGATTTGCGGAGGCCTATGGGGTAAGCCCAGCGCTTCACTCCGAAGATCTGATGTTGGCGCATTTCCTGAAATTGAACGCCGAAACCGGTCTGCAATTCTACTTCAAGGGCGGCCTGGCTGACGCGGAACAACTGATGCGGACAATCGGGAGCCTCGGCGCCGATTCGAGCAATCCGAGGGTTCTCGAATTCGCCGCCGGCTATGGGCGGGTCACCCGCCATCTACGGAAATTATGCGACCTGACGGTCAGTGATATCCATCCTGAAGCGGTGGAGTTCGTGAGAAAACATTTCGGATGCCCGGCCTTCCTGTCGTCGAAAGATCCTGAGCACCTCGATATCCCCGGACAGTTCGATGTCATCGCCGTAATTTCGCTTTTTTCCCATCTTCCGGATCGCACTTTTGGCAGATGGCTTTCGGCGCTCTACTCGCTGCTGGCGCCAGGCGGTTATCTGATCTTCACGACCATCGGCGAATCCGCCCGCGCCATCAATCCGCATATCCCGACACCTGGCCCTGATGGCATCGCATTCGAGGCTGAATCGGAACAAATTGACCTTGACAAGCAGGATTACGGCAGTTCGACCGTTCATCCGCAATATGTCGGCTTTCAGATCGGCCGGCTGCCGGGATCGCGGTTGATATCCTACGAAGCCGGCGCATGGTGGAAATACCAGGACCAATACATCGTGCAAAAATCCGCCTAGAGGCAACGACGACTGGAAGTTGCTTTTGTCGCTCAATCCAAAAACAAAGACGAAGAGCCATGGCTGAATATCATTTTGTTGAGAACTATGAGCGCCACGTTGCCGATCTTCTGGCGAAATACCCGCTTGACGAGGCGATGAGCCTCGCTGTTGGAGGCAACTACGAAGGCATCGGCAAGATTGCCGCGGATGTTCTGGCCTATGCCGGCATTCGAGATGGAGATGCCGTGTTCGACTTTGGCTGTGGCAGCGGAAGAGTGGCTCACGCCCTGGCCAAGAGGGTTAATATCAGCCGCTATCTGGGAACCGATATCGTCCAATCCATGCTCGACTACGCGAAAACCAAAACACCCAAGCACTTCGAATATAGACTGCACCGGCAATTGAGCTTTCCGTGCGGCGATGGTGAATTTGACGTGGTGTACGCCTTCAGCGTTTTCACGCATCTATTGCAGACAGAATGCTATACGTATCTTTTGGAAGTATCCCGCGCGCTGAAGCCGGGTGGCACGGCGGTCATATCGTTTCTTGAACTGGCTGAGCCCACTCAATGGCCGGTCTTTGAAGGATCGCTGGGGGTGTACTACCTCAACACATTCATCGAGCGTAACCAGTGGGAAGTGTGGGCCGGACACGCCAACCTGTCGATCAAGGAGTTCGTCGATGGCCCGAAAGCGCCATGGGGTGGAGCTTCTCTTGGGCAATCGGTCATGATCATGAAAAAACCTTGACGGGCCGGTCGCGCCCTAACAAGATTTTGTTCTTCAAACCCTTACTACCCGCGGGCCGAGCCCGCGGCTAGGCGACGCGCTTTAAACGCCGGCGCCCGAATGCTGTGCGTCCCTTTTCGAGGCGAATGGATCGCGACGGGAAGGATCGGCGCATCAGACAGAAAGTCGACGATCTTTTTCATCGTCGCCTGGGAGAAGGCGTCGTTCCAGTCGGTCGGCCAATCGAAGCGCGAGCCTTGCAGCCGCTTATCGTATTGATCGACGCGCGAGATGGCGTCCTTGAGCCCGGCGACAACGCCCTCCAGCGTCGGCTCCACAGCGATCAGGTTGGTCGAGATATCCCGCAGGCTCTTAGCCGTCTTGTTCTCGAACGTGTTGGTCACGGTCCACATACCGGCCGAAGCCATTTCCAGCGGCACCAGGCTGGGATGCGGCGTCAGCATCAGCGAGAGGCCGACATCATGGTGCGGTAGCCGTTCGGTATAGGTCTGCAAATCGGTCTTCGGCAGCATCTCCATGACCACATTTTTCGCCAGCCTGATCTTGCTGGCGCCGCCGATCGAGCCCATCCCGTAGCACTTCCACTTGTCTGCGTCGAAACCCGGGGAACGGGCCAGCTCGGCAAGCGCCATTATGCCGAGTTCGAACATATTGCGCGCGGCATGTGCTTCCGGGCGGGCGTAGAAAAGAATCCGCCGCTCGCGATCGCGCATGTCGTCTATCGACGGTTTGAATTTTTGGATGGCGTTGCGGAACACAGCGTGGTTTTCCTTCGCACCCGGTTGCGAGAACACGCCGATCTTGTTCAGCTTGAAAAAGTCGCGCAGCAAGGGTGTCGAGAAAAGCTGGAACTGCGGGAAGCGGTAGGATTGCTGGAACAGTGCGGCAATCGTGTTCATGGGTAGGAAATAGGGTTCATATTCCTGGACCATGAACATGAAACGGTCCTGTCCCAGTTTCCGGCTGGCGTGGTGCGCGACATGGGCCGCCCAGCCATTGGTGGCAATGAAGCGATCATTGGGATTAACGAACAATTCGTCATCGCGATCATACCGATGTTCGATTTCGATCTCGTCAAACAATTGTTCGACGCCGGGATAACCTTTGATGCGCTCGCGAGCGAGCGCCATGTCCAGTTCCGTATGTTCCAACGTCACGATCCGGACGAGAAAACCTTCCCGACGCAGGCGCAGCGCCAGGCTGAACATGCCGATATAGCCTCCGAAAATATATTTGAAATCGATCGTTGCCAGGAGGATGTTGACGCGCTTTGGCTCGCGCTTCGACACCCGCAGCGTCAACGGCTGGATATTGTGAATAATCCAGCTGGCATTTGTATCCGCGACGCTCGGTATCCCTCCGGAGGCCGCAGCTTTTGGCAGAGCGTCGGATCCCGTGGCGATCTTGCGGACATACTGCAAATATTTGGCTTTCTTCAACCGATAGGCAAGATTTCTTGCCCTGACACCTAAGGCCGCGTTCATCATCTGTCCTTCGACGTTCAATGTCGAACGGCGCCGTAGCGCGGCTGAAAACCTCAGAAGGATCACTTCGGCCAAGCTGGTGGTCAGGCGCGACATGCGGTTGACTATCTTGCCCAGCCTTCCCGGCATCCCGGGGTTTCGCAACCGAAGCGTCTCGGCGAATATGGCCTTTTCCAGCGTCCCCACAAAATCTCTGCGTGCCTGGTGCAGCAAAGCTCGACCTGCCTCAACCAAGGCACGCTTGTTTCCGACGCCTTTCAGGAGAAACCCTATTGAATGGGAAACGCCGGCGTAGGGCACGACGACTTGCCCCACCACGTTGGCTCCATGCTGATGATAATCGTACAGAGGCTCGTGGGTGTAGGAAATCCCGCCCGCAACCTGGGCAGTAAGTGCAATCCACTGATCGTGGTAGGCATCCACCAGCCTTTGCGGAAACGGCAGTATCCGGTCGAGAATGTCGCTGCGAAATAGGCTGGCGGCGCCACTCACGCTATTGCCGAGGAATAGCGAAAGAAAATCCGTATATTCGTTTTTGCGATGGCTCCAATACGTGTCGGAGACGACCTCATCGGCGGCCACGATACGACAGTCGCTGAATGCGAGTTTCTTGTTCTCCGGCAAAGCCTGGACGAGCTTGGTTAGTTTGTCCGCACGCCAACGATCATCCTGATCTGCCAGCGCGACGAACTCTGCACCGACCGGTACCAGCGAAAGGCACTCTTCGAAATTCTTGTAGAAACCCTTCCGTTCCCTGTTTCTAACGTAAATAAATCGTTTATCATTCTCTACCAAATCAAGAATATCGCGACGGGAAGAGGAATTTGAGCTGTCATCAGTGATGATGCAGATCCAGTTCTTGTGGTCTTGACCGATGATTGACGCGATCTGTTGCTCCAGAAGTTCCTGTGGCGGATTGTATGCCGCCATGCAGATGGCAATCTTGGGACCAGTGGCCGGCCATTTCACCTTCACCGGTCGCCGGTTGGTCCCAGGTTGGAGCCTGAAGGCGGCAAGAGACTGCTCGATCATGTCTCCGGATTTAAGCTCGGCAAGAAGTCGCAGTTCGCGGGTCTCCGGTTCCGCAATCTCCTCGATCGGCAATATGGTGGTGAATTCGGAGAACAGGCTGCCGCCAGTTGAATCCTGCGCGGGATAGAAGCAGTGCACGACATCGGGCCGAGCCCAGGAATGGTTCTTGATTTCATGCTGCCTGGTTCCGTCCAGGACATAGAGCCGTCTGATCGCGTTGCCGGGACAGAAAGCCCAGCCCTGCAGGTACAGCGCAAGCCCCTTGCCGACGTGAAATGAGCGGCTCGAAGGAACGTCGAGTGCGCACATAAGCTTGGGAAGCTGGCTTGCTTTCTCTTTTGTGAGCGTTTCGTCAATCAGCGCTTTGGAAGATGGTGCATTGACCTTCTCGACGGCGGGATTTTTGCGGAAGTCAAAAAACTGCTGGATACCGAATTGTCCAACCGTCGCGAACAGAGCGCCAATGTTGGGTTTATTCCACCGGTGACTCGGCCTGTTCGACAATACATCTCGTGTATTCACCAAGATTTCACCCATCTGTATGCTGATATTATTTCTTAACTTAGCCCCGTGACATGCTTTTTGCAAAAAATAGCGCATCACTTCCCACTCTGCCAAGTAGGTTAGCCGTCAGAGCTTCATTCCACAATATGCATTCAAAGATTATCGGCATGTTTTGTTTCCTACTTTTAGTAGAACCGCGATATCATCTTAGAAATATAAGAATCTTACAGATATCGTGTCATGCTTATAGAAAAATCATATTTTACGATTGCAGGGCGAGATGTCGAATCTGCTCATTGATTCCAATTCATCACGAAATTTCGCCTGCTAACCTAAAAATATCGTTTTTTGCGGAAGTAGCCGTGCGGAGCAGCTAAGTGCCACGGCACCTTGCTTTGCCGGTCGGCCGGCCCGAATGCCAGGAACAGTTCGTGGCTCTCGCACTGTCTAAACTCGCGGAAACAGTTAGCTTCCGGGCTTTTGACATCAGCCTGTGGAGCGATGAAAGGAGTGAATCGACAATCTTAAGAGAGATGATAGGTTAATCAAGAAATGCCCGCAATATGCCAAAGAAAATATCGTTTTTTCTGGGTGAGATATGAATCTTCGCTCGAAATCACTTTCAATACAAGCGTTAAGAGGGATCGCTGCAACTTTAGTTGTTTTTTTGCATATTTGTACGGTCTCATCATTTGGCAAGAACCAATGGGGAGCTACGGCCTACAACTTTTTCTTGCATTTCGGAGCGTTCGGGGTCGACATTTTTTTCGTCGTCAGTGGCGTAATCATCGCAGGTCTCCTGCAGCAGGAGAACGCGGGTCACCCTTTTTATTCCCTGCAATTCCTTATGCGGCGCTTTGTCAGGATCTATCCGATCTATTGGCTTTCCCTCGGCGCGACAATCGTCGTGCTGCTCAGCAGCGGGGGTCTCTATCCCGTCGATTTTTCACAATTGACGCCGAAAACCCTCGGCTTGGTGACGACGAATTTTCTGCATCCGGTCAGTTGGACGCTTTGCTTCGAAATTCAATTTTACCTTGTCGCGGGTTTGGCCATGCTGTTCGGTCGAAGGTCGGGAGCGGTGATCGCTGTCTGGGGCGTAGCCCATATTGTGGCTGTGACTGCAGCAGAGCGCGGCTGGGGTCATGGATTGTATTTTGCCGCCCCTATCACAGTGGAGTTCCTGCCGGGATTGCTGATCGGTTATGTCGCGAGCCGCCGATCGCTGCCATTTCCGAGAGTCTGCATAGTTCTGGGCTGTGTCATTGTGGCTGTAGCCGGTTATTACGCTGGGCCGATGCTCGGGACCACGACCGGCCTGCTTCGCCTCGCCATCTATGGAACGGCTGCGTCGCTGATCGTATGGGGCGCGCTGTCATTGGAGGGCGCCGGCTCGCGCCCAGCCAAGTGGGTCACATTTCTGGGCGATATTTCATACTCGACCTATATGTGGCATTGGCCGACCATGATCGCAGTGTCGCTGTTGTTCGGTGCCTGGTTGAGCCATTCAGCGGGTGTCCTCTCCTACATCGTTACCACAGGCGTTTGTGTCCTGATGGTAAGCTGGGCAAGCTATCGATGGATCGAGCGCCCGTCCACGCGGTGGGCAGGCGGGCTGTTCAAAAGGCCGCCGCGATCCGGGCAGATGGCGGCAAGCTCTCCAGTCGCCGCAGTGCCGCTGCCTGCGCTGTCGGAACGGTTGGCGATTCGCCAAACCTGAGACTTGGTTTGGCCAGGCATGCGGCCCCTGCCGGCAAATGGCAGCAATCCGTGGCCAGCCGCGATTCGTTCATCCCTTGGCATTAATCTCTGGCGAGCCGATCTTCGGCCGCAACGGCCTTTGAAATGGCTGCTGGCGTCACCGCGATTTCATCACTGGCATCGTGCCAATGAGCGCGAAGCCTGGGACAAGAATTTCGCCGGGCAGCTGCCCTTTGCTCGACATGCTGGGAGGCACATTGTTCATGCCCGACAGGATGCCGCAGAATACGGCACCGATGACCCGGTTCCCTCGCTCTATCATCGGCAGCTTGCCTATCCCTTTGTCGGCGATCAACTCTTTGTCGGCAACACCGAACAGACCGCCCCGTCGGCAAGGCTGGCACAGGCCTCGCCGACGTCTGCCGGCAAGTCCGAGTGATCTTTTTGCTGGGCAGGCCCGGTCCCGGCCGTCTCAGACGGCGTAGCCGCCATAACCATGTGCGACCGGCTTGACCGAGACGGCCGGCTGGACCGCGGGCCAGAGGATGCCTGCCGTGACTGCAAAGGTGATCAGGGCATCGCGTGCGGCCTCGGTCGAGATTTCGCCGGCGCGCGCCGCCTCGCAAGCCCTCACGGCCGCGCCATAGCTCAGGCGCCGGCGTGACGGCGGAAATTCGGTCAGGAAATCATGCATCTCGAACAGCGAGGCGAGCATGCGTTTGTGGCCGGCGCCAACGCTAACGGCAACCGGGGTGAAGAACATCGCGTCGTGCATTCTGGCCTCTCTGGATGGGCGGAAGGCGGCGGTCGCCGCTCTCCGATCGCGGGTTGGACGCCAGAAAACGCGGCTGGCGGCCCGCGNTGGATGGGCGGAAGGCGGCGGTCGCCGCTCTCCGATCGCGGGTTGGACGCCAGAAAACGCGGCTGGCGGCCCGCGGTTCCCTGAGAGATGCCATGACAGGCCGATTTGCTTCTTGAGGTCGCTCCCCGGCCGGCATCCGCGGTTGCGGCGGCTTCTATTTCCACATGTCGCGCATGCGGGCGCCGAGGTCGACGCGGACTTCAGGTCTGTGGCGCGGATCGTCCTTTGCGTGGACGCTCGCCCAAGAGGTCTGCTCGAAGGCGCCGAGGATCGAGGCCGGGATGAAACGGGTTCGCGAGGCATAGACGTGGCGGTCGCCGCGCGCTGCCTGGCCGTGAGTGAAGAAGCGCTGCGGCGTCACCAGATGCAGGCCGTCCTTGGCCCGCGTCATCGCGACGTAAAGCAGCCGGCGCTCCTCCTCGATGTCTTCCTTGGTGCCGACGCCGAGATCGGCCGGGATGCAGCCATCGACGGTGTTGAGCACGAAGACGTTCTTCCATTCCTGGCCCTTGGCCGAATGGATGGTCGACAGGATCAGATAGTCCTCGTCGCGGTGCGGCGGCCCGGCCTGGTCGCTGGTCGCATCCGGTGGATCCAGCGTAAGCTCGGTCAGGAAGCGCTCGCGCGAAGCATAGCCGGAACCGATCTGCTCGAGCTGCATGAGGTCGGCCCGCCGCGTCGTCGCATCCTCGTGGATGCGCTCAAGATGCGGCTCGTACCACAGCCTGACCTGTTCGAGATCGGCCGGCCATTTCCCCGACCGGGCGCGCAGGCCGGAATAAAGCGCAACGAAGGCTGGCCAGTCCTCAGCCGCGCGTTGCGGCGGCCGGTAGCGGGCCAGCCCCATTTCCTCGTCGAGCGATGTCGCCATGGTCTCGACGATGGTGCTCGCCGCCGAAGGGCCGATGCCGGGCAGGAGCTGCAGCACGCGGAAGCCGGCGACGCGGTCGCGCGGGTTCTCGGCAAAACGCAGCACCGAAAGCACATCCTTGACATGGGCGGCGTCGAGGAATTTCAGCCCGCCGAACTTGACGAAGGGGATGTTGCGGCGCGTCAATTCGATCTCCAGCGGGCCGCTGTGGTGCGAGGCGCGAAACAGCACCGCCTGCGATTTCAGCACCGTGCCGGCCTCGCGCTCGGCAAGGATGGCCTGGCAGACATAGTTCGCCTGCTCCGCCTCGTCGCGCACGCTGACCAGTTTCGGCCTTTGCGAGGATTTGCGCTCCGACCAGAGCTTCTTGGTGAAGCGCTCCGATGCCTCCGAGATGACTGCATTGGCTGCCGCCAAAATGGTCTCGGTCGAGCGGTAGTTGCGCTCCAGCATGATGACATCGGCGGCTCGCGCGAATTGTTGCGGGAAATCGAGGATGTTGCGCACTTCCGCGGCGCGAAACGAATAGATCGACTGCGCGTCGTCGCCCACCACCGTCAGTCCGGCGCCGTCCGGCTTCAGCGCCGAAAGGATCGAGGCCTGCAGCCGGTTGGTGTCCTGGTATTCGTCGACCAGCACATAGTCGAAACGCGAGCCGAGATGCGCCGCGATCTCCGGCTCGGCGGCCATCTGCGCCCAGTAGAGCAGGAGGTCGTCGTAATCGAGCACGTTCTGCGCCTGCTTGGCTTCGACATATCGGGCGAACAGCGCCTTCAGTTGTTCGGTCCAGCCGGCACACCAGGGAAAGGCCGAACCCAGCACCTCGCCGAGCGGCGCTTGCGCGTTTACTGCGCGCGAATAAATCGCCAGGCAGGTGCCCTTGGTCGGAAACCGGCTTTCGGTCTTCGAGAATCCAAGCTCATGCCGGGCAAGATTCATCAGGTCGGCGGAATCCTCGCGGTCATGGATGGTAAAGGCGGGGTCGAGGCCGATCGTCAGCGCATAGTCACGCAGCAGCCTGGCGCCGATGCCGTGAAACGTGCCGGCCCAGGCCAGCGCATCGGCGATGACGGACGCGTCTCGGCCCAGCACCTCGCCGGCGATGCGTTCGACCCGCCTAGCCATTTCGGTGGCGGCGCGGCGCGAGAATGTCATAAGCAGAATGCGTCTGGGATCAGCCCCCTTGACGATCAGATGCGCAACCCTGTGGGCGAGCGTGTTGGTCTTGCCGGAGCCGGCGCCGGCGATCACCAGCAGCGGCCCGGCGAT
This sequence comes from Mesorhizobium sp. L103C131B0, assembly GCF_000502275.1. Taxonomy (NCBI): domain Bacteria; kingdom Pseudomonadati; phylum Pseudomonadota; class Alphaproteobacteria; order Hyphomicrobiales; family Phyllobacteriaceae; genus Mesorhizobium; species Mesorhizobium sp. L103C131B0. The sequence goes on from NZ_AYXC01000014.1 coordinate 87,728, forward strand.
CTGGCCGTCGCCATGTTCGACGGCGAGCCGCTGCTCGGCGTTGAGCTTCGCCAGATAGGCGGGCTGCAAGGACGAATCATTGATGGCGATGGTCATCGCCTATCAAGCATCGTTTCCGCTTTGTTCGCAACGGGCGGAAGTCGCCCTTACCGCCGTGGCGCGACACCCGTTGCCGCCGACTGGCGCCGCAAGGCGGCGCGTTCGTCGCCAGGCACCGGCAACGGATCGAAATTGTCGGGCACGTCCTTGATGATCTCCTTGGCGATGCGATAGGTCGCGTAAGCGAAAAGGCCGGTAATGAGCAGACGGATCATGGCGCGATCTCCTTTGGGCAACCAACCTCAGAGCCGCCGTTTGGTTCCAGCCGACGCGGCGTCGTTTGCGAGCGTGCAACCAAAGCCGAACCACCTCGTTGCCTTACGAAGGAGAGGGCAGACCTAGGAGGTCGCCATGAAGAGGCTTCTGATTCTGCTAGCCGCCAGCTTGGCGCTCGCCGCCTGCGACGGCGACATCCAGCCAACCAAAGCCCCGGTGCTCGATCAAACTCCGCAGACGGATTCGGCGCCAAAGCCGGCGGCCAGCGGCGATCAGCCGGCGCAATGATCGTTTTCCGGCGGGAGACGAGAAATGGCTTTCAGGAGAAGAAGGCCGGCGCCGCTTGGGAGGTGAGCTGATAGCGCCGGCCAGGCGGATATCAGGTCCGCCGCAACAACCGAAGATAGCTGAGTCTCTCGCCTGCGTCATGAGGTGGCAGTTTTCGTGCCGGTTCTGCTCGTGCCGTCTGCGCAAAACCAGCTGAAACGGCCGCAAATCCCGCAAGGCCGCGGAAAGAATCCGACCTCAGGCCATCGCCTGCCGCAGCACCGGGCCGCCGGCAATCCCGGCGTCCAACTGGCACTGCGTCAGCGCCGCCTCGGCCATTATCCACTGCTTGAACAGTTCCACCTTGCGCGTGTAGGGCGCGGTGACCGGGCAGACGAAATACCAGCCGGCGGTGTTGGGGTGATGCACGGCAAACGGCGCCACCAGCCTATCTGCGCGGATCTCGCTCGCCATATAGGCGCGGTTGGCGACTGCAAAGCCCATGCCGGCATTGGCCGCCTCATAGGACATCATGCAGGAATCGAAATAGATGCTCTTGGTCTCGCCGAGCACGGAACTCGCGCCGGCAAAACCCAGCCACGACTGCCAGTTCTGCGTGCAGGTGTCGGAATGCAGCAGCGTGAAATGCCTGAGGTCGTCGGGCGTCACCTTTGACGGCGGCCTGTCGCCGAGAACCTCGTGGAACAGCTTCCTGCTGCACACCGGCGTCAAATCCTCCTTGAACAGCAGGTCTGCCTTGAGGTCGGGAAAGCTGCCGTCGCCATAGCGGATCTCGAGGTCGAACTCGGAGGTGGCGAACTCATTGGTGGCGTAGGAGGTCGAGACCCGCATTTCGATTTCGGGATATTGCCGCTGGAACAGCGGCAGGCGGGCAAACAGCCAGCGCGCCGCGAACGTCGGCAGCACCGAAATCTTCAGCACATGTGCCTGCGACTGTCCGGTCGCCTCCATGCTGGCCGCCACGATGCGCTCCAGCGCCTCGCGAACGCGCGACACATAGGTCTCGCCCTCGGGCGTCAGCGACACCGCATTGCCGCCGCGCTGGAAGATCTTGAAGCGCAGCTGTTCCTCGAGGCTTTTGACGCGCTGGCTGACGGCGGAAGCAGTAATAAACTGCTCTTCGCCCGCGCGCGTGAAGTTACGGTGCCGGGCGGCACTTTCGACAATCTTCAGCGAATTGAGGTTGACCTGACTGAGCAGACGCACGCGTTTCGACCTTAAGCTGGGCTTACACTAGCACCAGCATTCCTAATTTTACAGGGGTGGGGAAATTAATCGACAGTTTACCAAGTGATGCCCCCATCCTGGAGAAGTAGAATGAACGCCCATACCATACCTGAACTGCGCTACGCGATGAGCCGAGAAGCCATTATCGGTCATGAGACGGCCTGGAAAGTGTCGGGTTTCGGCGTTGCGCAGTATCTGCATGGCTACGACCCGGCGCTGCTGGCGGCGATCGAAGAGGCGGCGTTGAAGCTCAAGGCCAGCCACGCCGTGCACAAGCACCTCGACCTTACCTTCATCACCGGCGCCGACCGTTTTATCCCGGAGATCAAGGAGTTGCTGCATGACAAGCTGCGCCTGGAACGTCTGTCCGACATGATGGGCACCAAGCTCGAGCCCTATCCGCTGTCGATCGTCGGCTCGACCGTCACTTTCATGAATCCCAAGGACGGCGCCGTCGATTGGCATTGCGACGGTGTCCCGGTCACCGAACTCATTCCGCTGTCGATCAGCAATCCGCTGGTCGGCGGCCATCTCGAAATCTACTGCGACGATTCCGAGACCGGCCGCGCCATCCTTGAATCCGGCCGCGAGATTCCGCGCAACCAGGTCATGCGCATCGACCACAAGATGAACTACGCCACGCTCGGCCAGTTTCTCGGTGTGCTGCACCGCACCGCGCCGATACAGCTCGGCTCGCGCGTCACGCTGGTCCTCAACCAGCGCTCTGTGGCCAAGCCCTACGTCGACGACAATCGCATGTTCTATCTCGCAGCCGACAATGATCAAGATCGCGAATGGGTCAACGAGCTCGCCGAAGACGTCTGGACGAACCAGCTGCCGGCCTATCGCCGCTTCGAGGAAGAACGTCCGGTTGCGGCGGCGGCCGATGCGCCGGTCCCGGGCGGGTCAAGGGATTCATGGTAGCCAGAGCATAGAAGTGGACGCCGGTTTGGTCGTCGGTAACATCATGGTCGGCGATAAGGACAAGGCACCGTCGCGCCGATTCCGGGATGGATCCGGCTCGCCATCGGCCCTGGTCTTCGCCGCCGGCGCGGTCGCCCTGTGGTCGACCAACGCGCTGGTCGGCAAATCCCTGCTGGCCAGCCATCCAGTGTCGCTCGTGCAGTTGCTGCAATTTTGTGGAGCGGCTCTGGTGTTCGCCGTCATCCATCTGGCGAGCCGGAAGGGGGACACGCAAGACGCAGCCTTTTCCAAGGGTGCTGACGGCACCCTGGCGCCGGTCGCGGTCGGCTTTATTGGCCTGGTCGGCACCATGGTGCTGCAATACATCGCCTTTGCCTCCATGCCGGTGATCGAGGCCAATCTCGTCGCCTACACCTGGCCGCTGATGGTCGCGGCGGCGGTCATCGTGCTGGGCAAGCGGCAACGCCCCGTGCTGCTGGGGTTGACTGCCGTGCTCGGCTTTGTCGGCGTGGCGCTGGTGATCTCGGGTGGTCGCGGCCAGCCTTTTCTCCAAGGCAGCATCGTCGGCTATCTCGCTGCCTTCGGCTCGGCGCTGTGCATGGCCTTCTATTCGATTGCGGTCGCCCGCCTGGCCACACCGTCGGAGCGTTTGCTTTTGCCTTCGGCGTTGGTCGGCGTCGGCCTGACCTTGCTGTGGTGTATTCACGACGGCGCTGCCTGGCCATCCAGCGAGCACCTCCTGCTTGGCCTCTATCTCGGTGCCGGCCCGATGGGGCTGGGATATTATTTCTGGTCGCGCGCCTTGAAGCTTGAAGGCGGCGGCAAGGTTGCGGTCATCGCCTATCTGACGCCGATCGCATCGACGCTGCTGCTGACACTTTCGGGCGAAAGGCTGACGCTGACCGCGATAGCCGGTGCGGTCCTCGTCATCGGCAGCTGTATTGCGGTGGGCATAGAACGCTCGGAGGCTGAACATGCTTGACGACGATGAACGCCTCGCCAGACAGGAAGCATTCTGGCTGCTCAAGGAGTTCGGCGCCGAGGCGCCGCTCTACGCCGCCATGAAGGCCGAAAAGGCGATAGAGCAAAAAGATTTCGGCCGGTGCGCCCGCTGGAAGCGCATTCTGGACATACTGGCCGACTCTAAACCTGCGGCGTCCGTGCAGTTGAAATCTGCTGGCGCGAAGTCGGCCGTTTCCAAGTATTAGATTTTCTAATTTGCAACGTTGCAACCTGTTGTGGAAACATCCTCCTGTTCCGATTCTTGATCGTTTATTGAGACTTAGCGACCCGTTGGGGGGTGCAGCTAGGTCGATACATCAAGAGAAGTCTTAAAAAAAGCCGGCAACTTCATGACCGGCGGGAGAAACAGAATTGCACACCATCGACAGCAAGACCGCTATTGAACTGACTGCTGACATCGTCTCGGCCTATGTCGGCAACAATCCTCTCCCTGCGTCCGGCCTGCCGGATCTGATCGCCAGCGTCAGCGCATCGGTGCGCAAGCTGGGCAGCATTGCCGCCGTGGAAAGCCCCGCGCTGAACCCCGCTGTCAATCCGAAGCGGTCGGTGTTTCCCGACCACATCGTCTGTCTGGAAGATGGCAAGAAATTCAAGTCGCTGAAACGCCACCTGATGACCGACCATGGTCTCAGCCCGGAGGAATATCGTGGCAAATGGGGCTTGCCGTCGGACTATCCGATGGTGGCGCCGAACTACTCCGCGACCCGTTCGGCACTGGCCAAGTCCTCGGGCCTCGGCCGCAAGCCGGCCGTTCCGGCCGCCGCGGCCAAGGTGACGAAGCGCAAACCCAAAGCCTGAACCAGGCAGCCTCTGAAAAGTCGGTCTGCTGTTTGCAATGGACGGCGCGCTTAAGGCGCGCCGTTTTCATGCCTTATGCCCCCGCCGGCGCCCAGGCCCTTGCGAAGCGCCGCCCTCCCGTGCAAAAGCCCCGGCATGCTTATCATCAACGATCTTTCGCTCCGCATGGCCGGACGCTTGCTTCTCGATCATGCCTCGCTGACCTTGCCGGCCGGCACAAAGGCCGGCCTCGTCGGCCGCAACGGCACCGGCAAGACGACGCTGTTCAAGGCCATCACCGGCGACTTTCCCTCCGAGACCGGCTCGATAAGCCTGCCCAAGAACACCCGCATCGGCCAGGTGGCGCAGGAAGCGCCCGGCACCGAGGAGCCGCTGATCGAGATCGTGCTCAAGGCCGATCTCGAGCGCACCGCATTGCTCGAGGAGGAAAAGACCGCCACCGACGCGCACCGCATTGCCGACATCCATATGCGGCTGGCGGATATCGATGCGCATTCGGCGGAATCCCGCGCGGCCACCATCCTCGCCGGCCTTGGCTTCGACGACGCCGCGCAGCGCCGCCCGGCCTCGTCCTTCTCCGGCGGCTGGCGCATGCGTGTGGCGCTCGCCGCGGTGCTGTTTGCCGAGCCCGACCTTCTGCTGCTCGACGAGCCGACCAACTATCTCGATCTCGAAGGCACGCTTTGGTTGGAAAACTACGTGTCGAAATATCCGCACACCGTGCTTCTGATCTCGCACGATCGCGACCTGCTCAACCGCGCCGTCAATTCCATCGTTCATCTCGACCAGAAGAAGCTGACCTTCTGGCGCGGCGGCTACGACCAGTTCGAGCGCCAGTACACCGAGCAGAAGGAATTGCAGGAGAAGGGCCGCGTCAAGCAGGAAGCCGCGCGCAAACACATGGAGTCCTTCGTCGAACGCTTCCGCGCCAAGGCTTCGAAGGCGAGACAGGCGCAGTCGCGCATCAAGGCGCTGGAGAAGATGAAGCCGATTGCCGCGATCGTGAACGACACGGTGCGGCCGTTCTCTTTCCCCGAACCGGTGAAAACGGTGGCGTCGCCGATCATTGCCTTGAACAACGTCAATGTCGGCTACACCGAGGGCCAGCCGATCCTCAAGAAGATGACGTTGCGCATCGATGCCGACGACCGCATCGCCCTGCTCGGCGCCAACGGCAACGGCAAGTCGACCTTCGCCAAGCTTCTGTCGGGCCGGTTGAAGCAGGAGAGCGGCACCATGACGGTGGCGCCGGGCCTGAAAGTGGCGATCTTCGCCCAGCACCAACTCGACGACCTACGCCCGGATGAAAACGCCTATGAGCATGTCCGCCGGCTGATGCCGGAAGCGCCGGAATCCAAGGTGCGCGGCCGCGTCGCCCAGTTCGGTCTGACCACCGAAAAGATGAACACCGCCGCCAAGGACCTGTCCGGCGGCGAGAAGGCGCGCCTGCTCATGGGCCTGTCGGCCTTCGAGGGTCCAAACCTGTTCATCCTCGACGAACCGACCAACCATTTGGACATCGACAGCCGCGAGTCCTTGATCCATGCGCTGAACGAGTTTCCCGGCGCCGTCATCCTGATCTCGCATGACCGGCATCTGCTGGAAGCGACCGCCGACCGCCTGTGGCTGGTCAAGGATGGTGCGGTCAACCCGTATGACGGCGACCTAGAGGACTACAAGACGCTCGTCACCGGCGTGTCCGGCGATCGACGCGGCAAGCGCGAGGCCGAGAAGGCATCAAAGGCCGATCGCCGCCGCGATGCCGCGGCGCGCCGCGCCGCCTTCGAGCCGCTGGCCAAGGAAATCCGCGCCACCGAAGCGCTGATGGACCGCATCCGCAAACGCATCGACCTGATCGAGGATGAACTCGCCAATCCGGCGGTGTACGAAAAGGATCCGTCGACCGCGACCCGGCTCGCCAAGGAGCGCTCGCAGCTGGCACAGCAGTTGGCTGGCCACGAGGAAAAGTGGCTGACCATGTCGGCCGAGTACGAGGAAGGCACGGCGGAGTGATTTACCCTCCCCCTTGTGGGGAGGGTCGATCCGCGAAGCGGAGCGGGGTGGGGGTCCGCGCCGCACCCCACCCCGTCGCTGCGCGCCGACCCTCCCCATCAAGGGGAGGGTAAGATCTGGCCCTACACGCCGCCCGCGAAACCCGCTAAAAACGCCGCATGAACCAGCACGCCAAGGTCAGAATCGGCCACTCCGCCTGTCCGCATGATTGCCCTTCGACCTGCGCGCTCGAGGTCGAACTGCTCGATGGCAACCGCATCGGCCGTGTCCATGGCGCCAAGTCCAATACGTATACGGCTGGTGTGGTCTGCGCCAAGGTCGCGCGCTATGCCGACCGTGTCCACCATCCCGACCGGCTGCTGAAGCCGCTTGTTCGCGCCGACGCCAAGGGCGCCGGCATCTGGAAAGAATCCAGCTGGGAAGCGGCACTCGACCTCGTCGCCGAGAAATTCATCGCGGCCGAGGAAAAATACGGCTCCGAGACCGTCTGGCCTTATTTCTATGCCGGCACGATGGGGCTGGTGCAGCGCGACGGCATCGACCGGCTGCGCCATGCGAAAAAATACTCCGGCTTCTTCGGCTCGATCTGCACCAATCTGGCCTGGACCGGCTGGATGATGGGAGCGGGCGCCTTGCGTGGTCCCGATCCGCGCGAGATGGCGAAGTCCGACTGCGTGGTGATCTGGGGCACCAATGCCGTGGTCACGCAGGTCAATGTCATGACCCACGCCATCAAGGCGCGGAAGGAGCGTGGCGCCAGGATCGTCGTCATCGATGTCTACGAGAACGCGACGATGAAGCAGGCCGATATAGGCCTTGTGCTGAAGCCCGGCACCGATGGCGCGCTGGCCTGCGCGGTCATGCATGTGCTGTTCAGGGAAGGCATGGCCGACCGCGCCTATCTCGAAAGATACACCGACGATCCGAAGGGGCTGGAAGCGCATCTGGAGACGCGCACGCCGGAATGGGCTTCCGCCATCACCGGTCTTGCCGTCACCGAGATCGAGGCTTTCGCACGCCTCGTCGGCACGACGAGGAAAACCTATTTCCGCCTCGGCTATGGCTTTGCCCGCCAGCGCAATGGCTCGGTCAACATGCACGCGGCATCCTGCATCGCCGCCGTCACCGGCGCCTGGCAATATGAGGGTGGCGGTGCCTTCCATTCCAATTCCGGCATCTTCAAGCTCAACCAGGATGTGCTGGAAGGCGCCGCGATGCGCGATCCCAATATTCGCCATCTCGACCAGTCGCGTATCGGCCCGGTGCTGACCGGTGCAGCGGACGCGCTTTACGGTGGCCCGCCGGTGACGGCGATGCTGATCCAGAACACCAACCCGGTGAATGTCGCGCCCGAGCAGCGGCTGGTGAAGCAGGGTTTCCTGCGTGACGACCTGTTCACCTGCGTGCACGAGCAGTTCATGACCGACACGGCAAAGCTCGCCGATGTCGTTTTGCCGGCAACGATGTTTCTCGAGCATGACGACGTCTACAAGGGCGGTGGCAACCAGCACATCACGCTCGGCCCCAAGCTGGTCGAACCGCCGGAAGGGCCGCGCACCAACCATTTCGTCATCGAGCAATTGGCGCAGCGTCTCGGCGTCGCAGACCGGCCGGGCTTTGGCCTGACCGAGCAGCAGCATATCGACATCATCCTCGGCAAGCGCGGGCTGGGCTCCTTCGCCAGCCTCAAGGAAGACAAATGGGTCGACCTGCAGCCGGATTTCGAGGCGGCGCATTTCATCGATGGTTTCGGCCATGCCGACAAGAAATTTCACTTCCGCGCCAACTGGAGCGGGCAGGCGGCGCCCAACCGGCCGCCGAAAAGCATGGGCCTGTTCGGGCCGGTGGCGGAACTCCCCGAATTCCCCGACCATGTCGACCTGATCGAGGTCGCGAATGCCGAGCATCCGTTCCGGCTGACGACATCACCGGCGCGCAATTTTCTCAATTCGACATTCGCCGAGACACCGGTGTCGAGAGCCAAGGAAGGCCGGCCGGAACTCCTGTTGCATCCGGACGACGCTGCCGCGCTTGGCTTGGACGACGGCGACCGTATCGAGGTCGGCAACCGGCGCGGCGAGGTGGTGCTGCACGCAAAGCTGTTCGATGGCATCAAGCGCGGCGTGGTGATCGCCGAGGGCATCTGGCCAAACAGCGCCCATGAGCGTGGCGAAGGCATCAATGTGCTCACCGGCGCCGACGCACCAGCGCCCTATGGCGGTGCGGCCTTCCACGACAACAAGGTCTGGCTGCGGCCGGCGGGCTAAAGCAATTCCAGGAAAAGTGTGAGCGGTTTCCGTCCGGAATTGCGTAAAAGAGACTGGCTATCCCGGCAGAGGCACCGTCAGCCCCACCTTGACACGGTCCATGGCAACGAAGGTGCGGAATTTTCGGACATTCTTGCTGTCGAAGAACAGTCTGCGCGTCAGCGCTTCATAGGCGCCCATGTCGGCCGCGGTGATGACTAGGATGAAGTCGGCCTCGCCGGTGACGTAGTAGCATTGCTGCACTTCGGGCTCTGCCGAGAATTGCCGCTTGGCCGCGTCGATCAGGTCCGAGCGTTCGCTCTCCAGTTCCACTTCGACGAAGATGGTGATGGGATGGCCGACCGCCGCCGGGTCGACCACGGCGACATTGCCCGCAATGACGCCGGACTGTTCCATGCGCTTGATGCGCCGCTGCACCGCCGGCGCCGACAGGTTGACGGCTTCGCCGATCAGCCGCTGCGGCGTCGTGTTGTCCCGCTGCAGGATGGCAAGGATGGCGAGGTCGAAACTGTCGAGCGAAGGCGATCGAGGCAAAGCGCTATCCTGGCGAAACAAACTTGCATTTCGAAGCGCCAATAACAGCGCTATTTGCGCCCCGGCTGCAATATGATTTCGTCACACCCAAAGGAGGCCACCCGTGTTCCTGCTCAACAGCAATGCCTTGCACCGCCGGCCGCTCGATCCGGTCGATGCCGAAACGCTGGGGAATGCCGGTGCCGATACGGTCGAGCGCTTTCTTGCCCATCGCGACAATCACCTCGCAACTCCGTTGCATGCATTGCCGACGCTGGCCGGCGAACTCGGCCTCGGCGCCGTCCACATCAAGGATGAAGGCTTTCGCCTCGGTCTCGGCAGTTTCAAGGCGCTCGGCGGCGCCTATGCCGTTTTTCGACTGGTGCTGGAGGAGGCGAGCCGATCGCTTCATCGGCCCGTTGACGTGGCCGATCTCAACCGGTTCGACGTCCGGGCGGTCGCTGCCGGCATGACGGTTGCCTGCGCCACCGACGGCAATCATGGCCGCTCGGTCGCGCAAGGTGCACAGTTGGTTGGCGCGAAAGCGGCAATCTTCGTTCACGCCGGCGTCAGCGAGGCGCGCATTGCAGCAATAGCCCGCTATGGCGCCGAGATGATCCGCGTCGACGGCAATTATGACGACTCGGTCAGGCAGGCCGCCGAGGTTTCAGCGGAGCAAGGCTGGACCGTGGTGTCCGACACCTCCTGGCCGGGCTACGAGCGCATCCCCGGTCTGGTCATGCAGGGCTATACGGCGATCGTGCGCGAAGCGTTGGGCCAGTTGCCGCAGCCGCCGACCCATGTCTTCGTGCAGGCCGGTGTCGGCGGTATTGCCGCCGCCCTGGCCGGCCATCTCGCCATCGTGCTCGGTGACGCCAGGCCGACCTTCATCGTCGTCGAGCCGGCCCGCGCCGCCTGCGTTGTCGCAGCCGCCCGGGCGGGCCACGTGGTCAAGGTCGCACACGATCAGCCGACGGTGATGGCGATGCTCGAATGCTACGAGGCCTCGCAAGTTGCCTGGCGCGTTCTGGCGCGGGTTGCCGATGCCTTCATGACAGTGGATGAGGAGGAGGCGGTCGCGGTGATGCGGTGGCTGGCACGGCCGGCTGGCAATGATCCAGTGATCGTCGCCGGCGAAAGCGGCGGCGTCGGTCTGGCCGGGCTGATCCGGGCGGTGGCCGACCACAAGGCCGCGCTCGGGCTCGACGACAAATCCCGCGTGCTGCTGATCAACACCGAAGGCGCCACAGACCCGCATCGCTATACCGAGCTGGTCGGGCAGAGCCCCGCCGATGTGCTGGCCGGCAAGCTGAAGGCCGAGGCATAGCCATGATCGGGATCGATGCACAGCGTCTGCTTGGCCGCATCCGGGAACTCGGCGCCGTTGGCCGCGACAGTGAGGATAGGCTGATCCGGCTCGCCGCCTCCGACACAGACAGACAGGGCCGTGACCTCTTTGTCGGCTGGCCCAGGCAGGCCGGGCTGGAAGTCGCCATCGACCGGGTCGGTAATATCTTCGGCATCTGGCAAAGCCCCGACAATGCCGGGCAGGCGCCGCTGCTCATCGGTTCGCATATCGACACCGTTATCGATGCCGGCATCTATGATGGCTGCTACGGCGTGCTGGCCGGGCTGGAGGTGATCGAGACGCTGCAGGCTTCGGGCTTTTCGCCGTCGCGCCCGGTCGCGGTCGCCGCTTTCACCAATGAGGAAGGCGTGCGCTACACGCCTGACATGATGGGCTCGCTATGCCATGCCGGTGGCGTCAGCGCCGAGGCCGTGCTGGCCGCCATCGGCACGCATGGCAGCGTGCTCGGCCAGGAGCTCGCCCGCATCGGCTATGCCGGCGACCGCGAACCCGGCTTCCTCAAGCCGCATGCCTATCTCGAACTTTATATCGAGCAAGGGCCGGTGCTGGAGCGTGAAGGCGTGCCGATCGGCGCGGTCGAGAATTTGCAAGGCATTTCCTGGCAGCGCATCACCGTCGACGGCGCCGCCAACCATGCCGGCACCACGCCGATGTCGATGCGCAGCGACGCCGGCCACGCCGCCGCCCGCATCATCACCTTCCTGCACGATCGGGCCAGGGCTTCAAATGGGCCAACCGTGGCCACGGTCGGCACGATGCGCTTCGAACCCAACGCCATCAACGTCATTCCCGCGCGCGCCGTCTTCACCATCGACCTGCGCGATCCCGACGAACAGCGCCTGCAGGCGCATGAGGCGGCCCTTGCTGCCTATCTCGAGGAGCTTGAGGTTTCGGAGAACGTATCGATCTCGGTCGAGCGGCTCGCCCGCTTCGAACCGGTGCTGTTCGACATCGGCATCGTCGAACTGATCGAGGCGGCCGCGAAGAACCGCGGTCTCGGCGTCAGGCGCATGACATCGGGCGCCGGCCATGACGCGCAGATGATGGCCCGCCTCGCGCCGGCGGCAATGATCTTCGTGCCGAGCGCCGGTGGCATCAGCCACAATTCGCGCGAACACACTGAAGATGCCGAGCTTGTCGCCGGCGCCAACATCCTGCTTGATGTCGCCAGTGAGCTTGCAAAAGAGGTCGGGGAGAAAAATGGCTGAACTCGATCGTGATGCGCTGAAGCGGGAGATGACGGGCTGGCGGCGCGATTTGCACGCGCACCCCGAGTTCGGTTTCGAGGAAAAGCGCACCGCTGGCTTTGTCGCCGCGAAGCTGCGCGAATTCGGGCTGGACGACGTTGCAGAGGGGGTCGGCGGCACCGGCATCGTCGGCACGTTGAAGCGCGGCAGCGGCAACCGGGCGATTGCGCTCAGGGCCGACATGGATGCGCTGCGGATCACCGAGCAGTCCGCGACAGCCTATGGCTCGCAGAACCCCGGCATCATGCATGCCTGCGGCCATGACGGCCACACCACCATGCTGCTCGGCGCGGCAAAGCTGCTCGCCGCCGAGGGCGGTTTCGACGGCACCGTGCGTTTCGTTTTCCAGCCGGCCGAGGAGTGGGGCAAGGGCGCGCTGGCAATGCTCGATGACGGGCTGCTGCAGCGCTTCCCCTTCGACGAGATCTTTGGCCTGCACAACATGCCGGGCCTGCCCATTGGACATTTCGAGACCCGTGCCGGCCCGTTCATGTCGGCGGAGGACAATTTCGAGATCGTGCTCAAGGGGATCGGCGGCCATGCGGCGCGGCCACATTCCGGGAACGAGACGCTGGTCGCCGCCTGCGCGCTGGTCACCAATCTGCAGACCATCGTCTCGCGCCGGCTGAGCCCGGCCGACATTTCGGTGGTTTCGGTGACCGAACTGATCACCGACGGCACCCGCAACGCATTGCCCGGCCTCGCCCGCATCCTCGGTGACGCCCGCAGTTTTCGTCCCGAGGTCAGCGCCGAGATCGAGCGCCAGATGCGGGTCATCACAGCGGGTACCGCCGCCGCCTACAATGTCACCGCCGACGTGACCTATAGCAGGGAATTCGTGCCGCTGCAGAACGATGCCGACCTGGTGGACGCGGCCTTTGTCGCCGCAAGGCGCGTGCTGGCCTATGGCGCCGCCAGCATCGCGGCGGAGCCGATGACCGCCTCGGAGGATTTCGCCCGCTTCCTCGATCACGTACCGGGCTGCTTCGTCTTTCTCGGCAATGGCGAGACCTCGCCGCCGCTGCACAATTCCAGCTACGACTTCAACGATGACGGGCTGTTGCACGGCACGGATTTCCATATCGCGATCGTCAGGCAAAGACTGGGCGGCGCGATCGGGAAGTGACGCCTGATCGCCTTCGCAACTGGCCCAAGCGGCACTGCTATCGCCAGCCAGATGCCGGGTTTAGGGAGATTGCCTGTTGCCGGAGATCGCACGCCGATGACCAGGGTTTCGCTTCTGGGAATACCGCATGACGAGAACTCGTCCTATCTCAAGGGCGCGGCTGCAGCGCCGGCCCTGATCCGGCGCGAACTCAAAAGCGACGCGCACAGCTCGTGGAGCGAAACCGGCTTCGATGTGGCGGACAGTTTCGTCGACCACGGCGACATCGACTTTTCAGGCGCCGGCGATCCGTGGGAGCGAATCGAGGCCGAGGTCGGCCGCGCGCTGGATGCCGGCCACCCGTTGATCAGCCTCGGCGGCGATCATGCCATCGCCTGGCCGGTGCTGCGTGCCGTGCGCCGCCGCCATGCCAGGCTAACGATCGTCCAGATCGACGCCCATCCCGACATCTACGATGCCTATCAGGGCAACAGGCGGTCCCACACCTCGTCCTTCGCGCGCATCCTGGAGGAGGGGCTGGCTGACCGGCTGATCCAGATCGGCTTGCGCACCCTCAATGATGAGCTTCGTGACCAGCTCAAGCGCTTCGGCGTCGAAATGATCGAGGCGCGGCATTTCAGCGAGGATCTGCAGCTCGATCTCAAGACGCCGGTCTATCTCTCGATCGATCTCGACGGCCTCGACCCGGCTTGTGCGCCCGGCGTGTCGCACCGCGAACCCGGTGGTCTTACAACCCGGCAAGTGATCAACCTGATCCAGCGGATCGACCAGCCCATCGTCGGCGCCGATGTCGTCGAATACAATGCAAGCCAGGACGTCTCCAATCTCACCGCGCTGGTTGCCGCCAAGCTGGTCAAGGAGATCGCCGGCATGATGCTCAAGACGCATGGCGCCGGCTGAATCAATCTGGCAGGGCGGCATGGTAGATCATTGTTGCGACTCGCATTTCCAGTGAAAGCCGCCATGCCGCATCCATTGAAAATAGCCATAGCCGGTGCGCTCGGCCGCATGGGCAGGGAGATGGCGCTGGCCGTCGAGACCGATCCCAGGCTGGCGCTCGTCGCCCGCTTTCACAGGCCGGGCAGCATCGGTGAGGGGCTGGTCGAGCGCGACGAAGCACTGGCGCTTGCGGATGTCGTCATCGATTTCACCACGCCTGCGGCCTCCGTCGATCTTGCACAAGCTTGCGCGGCCCGCGGCGGCCCGGCGCTGGTCATCGGCTCGACCGGCTTCGAGCCGGCCGATCTCGCCGCCATCGCTACTGCTTCGAACTCCGTCGCCATCGTTCGCTCCGGCAGCTACTCGCTCGGGCTCAGCATGCTGACCGGGCTGGTCGAGCAGGCGGCGCGAGCACTTGGTCCCGACACCGACATCGAAATCCTGGAAGCGCATCACCGCATGAAGGTCGACGCACCGTCGGGCACGGCGCTGATACTGGGCGAGGCGGCCGCTCGCGGACATGGCGTCAGGCTGGACGATGTGGCGAAACGCATCCGCGACGGCGTTACAGGTCCACGCCCTGCCGGCGAGATCGGCTTTGCCGTGCTGCGCGGCGGCAGCATCGTCGGCGAGCACAGCGTGAGCTTGCTGGCCGAGGGCGAGACGCTCACGCTTTCCCATTCGGCCGCCGACCGCTCGATGTTCGCGCGCGGCGCCATTGCGGCAGCACGCTGGGTCGCCGTCCGGCCGCCCCGCGAATACGACATGCGCGACGTACTGGGCTTCACGACCTTTTGAGATGCAAGCGTAACGCAACGAGGGGCGTTGCGAGGTCGGAGCCGTATAGAGAATAGAATATAGCAACAACTACGCCATTTCGCGCCTTCCTAGACCGAACCGAACGGTTCGGTTCGCACATTTTTGTGATTGGCAATGGCAGCAACGCACACCCATTTCGGGGTGGTCCGAGCGACGCGAATTCCTCCCAAGGCACGCCACTTGACGGACAGAACTGAAAAATCTGGATTACCTGAAATGACCAAGATCGCACTTACCGCTGCTGCCATCCTCCTTGCCACCGGCACCGCTTTCGCAGGCAGCGACCACTACGGCTCCGACAGCGTCAACCAGCCTGCTGTAACAGCGCCCGCCGGCAACATCGATCACAATTATACCGCCTCGATCCGCAAGCCGGCCAGCCTCGGCGATTTCACGATCAAGGGCGACTCGAACCAGCCGGAATCCGGCCAGGGCATCTGGGGTCGTTGATTTTCTGAGAAATCTACGACCACAAAGAGCGGTGGGCCCGGCCCACCGCTCTTGTTTTTATGCAATCGACTCGGGGCCGCAAAGATCTTGAATCAATCCGCCAGCAATTGGTCCTATCTCCTTGTTTGACCGTGGTCTTTTCAAAACACGGTTTGCGGCTGTCACCTGCGGCTAGCCCGTTAGGCAGCTTGGTCTAGCTTAGATCCTTCGGCTTGATGCAATGCGTCAACCGGGCCGCGCCGAAGCCGAGATCCGCCCAGTCGCCGTCGATGACAAAGCGGGCAAGGGCGCCGGTCGGGAATTTCTCTTCAAGTTTCCTGAGAGCAGCCACACCCGATCGCGGACCGGCGAGCCGGCGGGCAAAGTCCTCCAGGCCGGGATTATGGCCGAGCACCAGGAGACAGCTAGCCGATGCGACTGCCTGCTGCAGCTCGGCCAGAATGTCGCCAGCCGTGGCTTCGAAAAGCGCCTCGGCGAACTCCACCGTTACGCTCGCCGACAGTTCCGCCGAGACCAGCCGCCATGTCTCGCGCGTACGCAGCGCCGGCGACACCAGCGCCAGGTCAGGCAGCCAACTGCGCCGGGCCAGTTCGCGCCCCATCAGCGGCGCCGTCTTCAGCCCGCGCGGCCCGAGCGGCCGGTCGAAATCAGCAAGCGCCGGGTCGTCCCAGCTCGACTTGGCGTGGCGCAGCAGGAGCAATTGTCTCGGTGTCGCCATGTCGGCCTACGGCGTGATCCGCGCCAGATGTTCGAGATCGCGTTCTTCGCGCAGCGGGTCGGGCGCCATCACCACGGAAGTTCCGTTTTCGGCATCGTCGGCGAAATGCGCCAGCACGGTGCGGCCGCCTTCCATGTGCGCCTTGCCGTCGGCGACCAGCCCGAGTGCCAGCGCATAAAGCCGGTGCTCGGCCTTCAGCACTCTGGCGGCCAGCGTGTCTTCGTTGTCGCCGACCATCACCGGCACCGCTGCCTGCGCGATGATCGGGCCGTCATCCATCTCTGATGTGACGAAATGCACCGTGCAGCCATGAATGCGAATGCCGGCGCGCAGGGCGCGCGCATGCGTATCGAGCCCTTTGAAGGCCGGCAGCAGGGCAGGGTGGATGTTGAGCATGCGCCCTTGCCACTTCTCGACCAGGCCGCGGGAGAGAATGCGCAGATAGCCGGCCAGCGCCACGATCTCGGCATTGAACGCAATCAGCGCGGCGTCGATCGCCGCATCATGGGCTTCCTTGCTGGCATGGTCGGCGCGCACGATGACCTTGGTCGGGATACCGCGCGCGGCCGCGATGCCGAGGCCGGCGGCGTTGGCCCGGTCGGAAATGACGCCAACGATCTCGGCGGGATAGGCCGGGTCGCTCGCCGCCGCGATTAGCGCCGTCATGTTCGAGCCGCGTCCCGAGATCAAAACAACCGTGCGTTTCCTGCTCATAGGCCGATCGAGCCCCGATAGATAACGCCGGCGTCGCGGCGCGGCACGATGCGGCCGATCGGCGTCACCGTCTCGCCGGCCTCCTGCAGCACGGCTGCGACCTGTGCGGCCTGGCCGGAGGCGACGACGAGGATCATGCCGATACCGCAGTTGAAGGTGCGCATCATCTCCTCCGGCGCCACGCCGCCAGTCTTCGCCAGCCAGGAAAACACCTGCGGCACAGCGATGGCATTGAGATCGAGCTCTGCGGAAAAGTCCTTTGGCAGGACGCGCGGGATGTTTTCGGGGAAACCGCCGCCGGTGATGTGGGCCAGCGCCTTGATGCCGTGCGTGCCACGGATCGCTTTGAGGACCGACTTCACATAGATGCGGGTCGGCTCGAGCAGCGCCTCTGCCAGCGTCGCCTCATCGTTGAACGGCGCCGGATCGCCCCAGGCAAGACCGCTGACGCCAACGATGCGGCGCACCAGCGAAAAGCCATTCGAATGCAGGCCCGAGGAAGCCAGGCCAAGCAGCACGTCGCCTTCGACGATATCGTCGGTCGGCAGCAACTGGCCGCGTTCGGCAGCACCGACGGCGAAACCGGCCAGGTCGTAATCCTTGTCGTGATACATGCCGGGCATTTCGGCCGTCTCGCCGCCGATCAGCGCGCAGCCGGCCTGTCGGCAGCCGATTGCTATGCCGCCGACGATTGCCGCCCCCTGGTCGGGGTCGAGCTTGCCGGTGGCGAAATAGTCGAGGAAGAACAGTGGCTCGGCGCCCTGCACGACGATGTCGTTGACGCACATGGCGACGAGGTCGATGCCGATCGTGTCGTGCTTGCCGGCATCGATGGCGATCTTCAGCTTGGTGCCGACGCCGTCATTGGCGGCAACCAGCACCGGATCCGTGAAACCCGCCGCCTTGAGGTCGAACAGGCCGCCAAAACCGCCGATCTCGCCATCGGCGCCCGGCCGGCGCGTCGCGCGCACCAGCGGCTTGATCTTCTCGACCATGAGGTTGCCGGCATCGATGTCGACGCCCGCCTCGGCATAGGTGAGCCCGTTCTTGCGCTTGGCCCGGTCGCCCTTGCTCATCGTCGGCGCATCCCTGTTTCCCTCGGCGGCTCTTCGCATGAATGGTTTCGGGGGGCAAGGATGACGACAGGATACCGGGCTTTTGCCCAAGATAAATACGTGGACAGTCGCCCCTTCACCGCTGGTCCTTGCAGCCACAATCCATCTCCATCATCTATCTGCAGAACAAGGATGGCGGGACATGCCTTTGACCATTCCCAACCTCATCACCATCCTGCGCTTCGTGCTGGTTCCGGCCGTCGTACTGGCGATGCTGAATATGCGCTGGGACTGGGCCTTTGCCGGCTTTCTCGTCGCCGGCATTTCCGACGGCGTTGACGGCTTCATCGCCCGCCGTTTCAACCAGCATTCGAAACTCGGCGCCTATCTCGATCCAATGGCCGACAAGGTGCTTCTGGTCTCGGTGTTCGTGGTCATGGGCTTCATCGGGCAATTGCCGCTGTGGCTGGTGGTGACCATGGTGTCACGCGATGCGCTGATCATCTGCGCCGTGCTTTTGTCCACGGTCATGGCGCATCCGGTCGAGATGAAGCCGCTCTATGTGTCGAAAGGCCAACACCGCCGCCCAGATCGTGCTGGCGCCGTGGTGCTGGGCGAACTTGCCCTTGGCCTCCACCTCGACCCGCTGAGGCCTGCGCTCATATTGCTGTCCGGGGTCTTGACCGTGGCTTCGGCCGCGGCCTATCTCGTGGCTTGGCTGAGGCATATGAGCGGCTATGGCGAAGGCTCCACCCCGGGTAGTTGACAAGAATGCCGCGACTGCAGCGCTGGCAGAGGCGGCTGCGTCCCTGGCGTTTCGCCGCCAGATTTTCTTCTGGCTGGGCACGGCAATCTTCCTGGCGCTGTTCCTCTACATTTTTTCCAGCATCCTGTTGCCGTTCGTTGCCGGCATGGTGCTGGCCTATTTCCTCGACCCGGTCGCCGACCGGCTGCAACGCCTCGGCCTCTCCCGGCTGATGGCGACGGTGGTCATCCTGATCGCCTTCATCGTCCTTTTGGTGCTGGCCTTCGTCATCCTGGTTCCGGTTCTGGCCACGCAGATGGCCGATTTCGCCAGCAAGCTGCCGGAATATCTGACCCGGCTGCAGTCGCTGATCACCAGCTTCGATCCGAAATGGCTGGAGCAGAAATTCGGCGTCAATGCCAATGGCCTGCGCGACGGGCTGAATTCGCTGCTCACTTCCGGTTTCGGCCTGCTGAGCACCGTCTTCACCTCGATCTGGAGTTCCGGCGTTGCTCTGGTGTCGGTGGTCAGCCTGTTCGTGGTCACTCCGGTTGTCGCTTTCTACATGCTGCTCGACTGGGATCGCATGGTGGCGGTCGTCGACAGCTGGGTGCCGCGCGATTATGTCGGGACGGTCAGGGCGATCTCCAGGGACATCAACACCGCGACCGCCGGCTTCGTGCGCGGCCAGGGCACGCTGTGCCTGGTGCTCGGCGGCATGTATGCCACCGGCCTGACGCTGACCGGGCTGAATTTCGCCATCCTCATCGGCCTCTTCGCCGGGCTGATCTCGTTCATCCCTTATGTCGGCTCGCTGACCGGACTGGTCCTGGCCGTCGGCGTCGCCTTCGTCCAGTTCTGGCCGGACTGGACCATGATCGTTGCTGTCGCCGTGGTGTTCTTCATCGGCCAGTTCATCGAAGGCAACATCCTGCAGCCCAGATTGGTCGGAAAAAGCGTCGGCCTGCACCCGGTCTGGCTGATGTTTGCGCTGTTCGCTTTCGGCGCCCTGTTCGGCTTCGTCGGCCTTTTGATCGCCGTTCCTGCTTCGGCGGCGGTTGCCGTGCTGGTGCGGTTTGCCATTGCCCGCTATCTCGAATCGCCGCTCTACAAGGGACACTCCACCGAGCCCGTCCCGCCGCTGCCCGCCGCTCGCGGCGGCGGGCACCGGTCGCCGCGCGGCTGAACGTGACGGATCATAAGACCGAACCGCCGCGCCAACTGCCGCTCGACCTTGGCCACGGCACCGGCTACTCGCGCGACGAACTGGTGGTGTCGGCCACCAACCGCGAGGCGGCAGCCCTTGTCGATCGCTGGCCGGACTGGCCGTCGCCGGTGATCGTGCTCGCTGGCCCGGCCGGTTCCGGCAAGACACATCTGGGCTCGATCTGGCAGGCGCGGGCCAACGCTGTGGCGGTCGATGCCCAGCGCATCGGCAATGCCATCACCGGGCTTGGCGGCAGGCCCGCGCTGATCGACGATGTCGACAAGACAGCCATCGACGAGGCGGGCCTGTTCCATCTCATCAATGAAGTGCGCGGCGCCGGGGCCACCTTGCTGTTGACGGCGCGGCGCTTCCCCGCCGCCTGGAGGGTGACGTTGCCCGATCTTGCCTCGCGGCTGAAGGCGGCGGCAACCGTCGAGATCCATGAGCCGGACGATTTGCTTCTGGCCGGTGTCATCGCCAAACTCTTCGCCGACCGCCAGGTCGAGGTCGAGCCGCATGTCGTGCAATATCTGGTGCGCCGCATCGAGCGCTCGCTGGCCACCGCCATGCGCGTGGTCGAACGCCTCGACCGCACGGCGCTCGAGCGCAAGACGCCGATCACCAGGGCGCTCGCCGCCGAGATCGTCAGCGCCATGGATGAAGGGCAGGGCGAGTTCGAGGTTTAGGCAGTGGAAGGAGAAGACTCCGCTCCTGTCCCATTTCGAGAAGAAACCTCTGGCATCCATCTTGCAACACTGCGTTTGCCGGCTGACCCCGGTCCTGATCGCGTTCCTGATCGGGTTGTAGGCTCGCCGGGAGTGATGATTGGGGTTCTCGCCCGGCGAGCTTACCTTCAGATAGAATCGCCGCAAGGCCTACGATTGCGCGCCAGCTGTCATTCAGACTTCACCAAGCCGCAAGATCTCATCGTCCTGCATTGAAATGGACCATTAGATGGTCTACTTTTTGGATATGGACCAGAGCATGGTCCATAAAGGAGCGGTCAATGCAGGTATCCGTTACAGACGCCAAGGGGCAGCTCACCGAACTGGTGCGTCGTGCCGAGGCTGGGGATGAAATTATCCTGACCCGCCATGGTCATGCAGCCGTGCGCCTTGTTCCCGTGAAGGCTGCCCCTGACAGGAAAGGCCGCCGGGCATTGCTGGAGGCAATGCGAGCATCCGGCGCTGCCAAGGCAAAGGCCGGGTCGGATGCCGCGCGGAGCCAGGATTTCCTCTATGGCGCTGATGGCCTGCCCGAATGATCGTGGTCGATACCTCGGCCCTGATGGCGATCGTTCTTGCCGAACCTCAATCCAGTGCCTGCATTGCGGCGCTGGAAGCCGAAGACGATATTTTGATCTCGGCTGGCACAGTGGCCGAGGCGCTGATCGTGGCGGATAGGCGCAATGTCGGTGAGGAAATGGCCGGCCTGATCGACGGGCTCGGCTTCGAGGTCACGGCGGTGACACCAGCCTCTGGCCGACGCATAGCCGAGGCGTATGGGCGATGGGGCAAGGGTATTCATCCGGCCGGGCTCAATTTCGGCGATTGCTTTGCCTATGAAGTGGCAAAGGATCGAGCCTGCCGCTTACTCTATGTTGGCGACGATTTTTCGAAGACCGATATCGAGAGCGCTGTATAGAGCTACGTTTATGCCCACAACGCCGCCAGATACCGGACCAGCAGATAGACCACCGTATGCGCTGCCACGTAGCACGCGGCAACGACGACAAAGAACAGCACGCTGGCGGGCCACGAGCGGGGAGGGCCTTGCCTCTTGCTCGGCCGGTTGTTCCAGATCCACAGGGCCGCACAGATAATGGCCCAGACGACGACGAACGGAACCGTGATGCCGATGTAAGCGAAGTAGGCAGGGCCAATCAGCGAAAGCCATGCCTCGAGACCAAGCATCCAGAATCTCCCCTTGCCCGGAGTCTAATGCATGTCGCTCAAAAGTGGTCCCGGTTTTGAGAGAACGACATGCATCAAAACAAAAATCAAAGCGCGTCGCCTGGATACGTTTCAGCGCGACGCGCTTTTAGACCGGCGATAGAAGTGGAAGCGAGGGGATTATCCCTGCGTCGATTTTTAGCCAAACCCGCCGAAGGGATGCTGTTCGATGACACGGGCGCCTGATGCATGTCGCTCAAGTGGCCCCGGTTTTGAGAGAACCGCATGCATCAAACATGCATCAAACAAGACCTCAAGCGCGTCGCGTGAGTCCGTTCAAATGAGACGCGCTTTAGGTCAGATTGGTGCTCCGGTCGCCAAACTCGGCCGTAGCAGGTCTAAAGCGATCGGATCAGCCGCAGACCCTGACCTCTTCGACGACCCTGTGGTGATGGCGCCAGTGCCTGACCAGTTCGATATGGCAGCGGTGATGGCGATGGTGGCGCCGCCATTGGCCATCCTGGTTGTCGCTGTAGTCGTCGCCATAGTCGTCGCTATAGTCTTTGTGGCGCTGGTGATGGCGAAGAATCTGTATATCGCCATCGTCGGACGAATATTGATCGTCGTCATCGGACTGGATAGTCAGACTGGCGGCTTGCGCCGGTGCGATCAAAGCCGCCGTTCCGGCGAACGCGATCATCGAGGCGATGAGAAGGGTTTTCATTGTTTGCTCCTTGGGTTGAACATACACAACTCTCGGAGCGAACTGGTGTTCCAATGTAGGGTCCGATCGGCGAGCGGCTGCTGCTTGGGCAATGCGTGCCGCCATGCGCTACCGGCGAGGCAGCCATTGGCGACCTTGGGAGTGACCTTGGGCAAGGACTGGCTTTGTGGGAAAAAATGGTCGGAGTGGAGAGATTCGAACTCCCGACCCTCTGGTCCCAAACCAGATGCGCTACCAGGCTGCGCTACACTCCGAGGCCCTGCGGCGTATACGGTTCCGGACCCTGTCGCGCAACCCCTAAAACATCAAACGGGGCTTGGCGGTCTGCGCTCCCGCGCAATCCTGGCTGCGATCGCCTTGGCCTGGATGCGAGCATTGGCGAAGCAGCCGCGGATGCTTGGCCGCATGCCGGTGAACCACAGGCCCGGCAGTTTCGGGTCGCTGTCGGCGCCGTTGAACAGCGGCACGCCCTTTTGGTCGAGCACGCCGAGCCTGCCCAGCATGGCCTCGAGCCCGGTGCGGTAGCCGGTCGCGGCGATGACGATATCGGGCTGGATCGTCGCGCCATCGTCGAAAACGACCGTGTCGCCGGTAAATTCCCGCACGGTTGGCAGCACGATGATCCTGCGGTCCTTGATGGCATCGACGGCGCCGTCATCGGTCGCGATGGCGGTATAATCCGACGCCAGCCGGCTTGCGCCGCCCGAAGGCGTCGGCGGCAGGCCGTAGGCCGTGAGGTCGCCGAAGGCCCATCGCTGCGTCGCCGCCATCACCGCATCGGCGAGCTTGAACGGCAGCCGCGCCAGGATCGGCGAAAACCGGTGGACGGCGATCTGGCCGAGGCGCTTGGGCAGCAGTGCCGGACCGTTGCGCGCCGACAGCCAGATCTGTCCCGCGTCGGCTGCCACCAGGTGATTGAGCACGTCGAAGCCGGAATTGCCGGCGCCGACGACCAGCACTTTCTTGCCCGCATAGGCCTTGGCGTTACCGAATGCGGCCGAATGGATGATGCGTCCGGCAAAGGCCTTCATGCCTTTCCAGGCCGGGATGAAGGGCTGCCGGTCGCGCCCGGTGGCGATGACGACATGGCGCGCCAGCCGCGGCCCGGCACTGGTCCGCACAAGCCAGTGGTCGCCCTCGAAGCCAATCTCCTCGACCGCGATGCCGAACTCGACCGGCAGCCGGTGCATGGCGTGGAATTCGTTCAAATGGCCGATGATGGTGTTTCGGTGCGGAAAGGCAGGGGTGCCGGCAGGAAAGGAAACGCCCGGCAGCGCCGAAAGGTCGCGATGCGTGTTGAGATGCAGTCGCTCGTGCCGCCCGTGCCATGGCTCGGCCAGCCGGGCTTCCTTTTCCAACACCATCACAGGCACGCCGGTCTTGAGCAGCGCATGGGCTGCGGTCAAGCCGGCTGCCCCGGCGCCGATCACGATCGCGCCGTCGAAAATCGCTTGGCTGTCGGCCTCGGCGTGCAAAATCCCTGCGTCCATGCCTCTTTGTGTCGCCATCATGACCATGACTTTTGATGCTACGCCAGTGTATCGGGCCGATGCCGCTGCCGAAGCGGCCTGGTTGCAGGCCGCTTCGGCCTTGCCGTCGGCAGTGTTGCACAGTATTGACTGAAATAAGGCGGCGCTACCGCCAACGCAGCTACGAGGTGCCCATGTCCGCGCGAATTTTCAGCCCAGCCAAAACCGCGATGCAGTCCGGCAAGGCCAAGACCGGCCATTGGGTGCTGGAATTCGATCCCGCCCAACGCAAGAAGATCGACCCGCTGATGGGCTACACCACATCGGGCGACATGCTGAGCCAGATCAGGCTGACCTTCGACACCAGGGAAGAAGCGGTGGCCTATGCCGAAAAGCAGGGGCTGGCCTTCCGTGTCGAGGAGCCGAAAGAGACCAAGCGCCGGCAGATTTCCTATGCGGAAAATTTCCGCTATGACCGCAGGATACCCTGGACGCATTGACCGGCGGTCAGCGCCTGGCACATAGACACCAGCCGGCCAAGATATCAAATGCCGGCCAGCGGTCCCGTAGCTCAGCTGGATAGAGCACCGGCCTTCTAAGCCGATGGTCACAGGTTCGAATCCTGTCGGGATCGCCAACAACTTCAAAGAGATAGTGTGGAGGCCTGAGTGGGAATTGAACCCACTACGTCGGTTTTGCAGACCGATGCGTCACCGTCCCGCCCTCAGACCATGGCTCCTTGTGCATTGACCGCGACAGCTAGTCAACTTGGCCGGCCTCTGCTCGCAGGTTCGGACCGCGATCCGGCTGCCACCAGTCGAGATGTTCGGAACGCGGCTCGCGTTCAGGCGTTTGTTGCTGATGGCACCGACAACCCCGACCATTGCGCGCATCTGGCGCGGCAGGACCTTGCCCGACAAGGCCGACGCCTATGAGCGCTACAATTACGAGGCTGGTATCAAGCCGCTGATCGAGAAAGCGCTGGGCGTGCAGACTTTTCGCGAGGACACGCCGACGCATTCGGAATTCATCACCATCTCCTATTGGGAGAGCGTCGAGGCGATGGCCGCCTTTACCGGCGGCGATCCGCAAAGCATCCACCATCTCGACCGCGACAAGGAGTTCCTGATCGAATTGCCGAAGGGTGTCCAGGTGCTGCGAATCCGTTCCAGCCACGGAATGGTTGGCGGCAGCTGATGTTTGCGGGCTTTGACGCCAGGACCGTTCAAATGGAGGAGACATCGATCTTCGTCAGGGCCGGTGGCTCAGGGCCGCCGCTGCTGCTCCTGCATGGCTTTCCCGAAACGCATGTTATGTGGCGGGACATCGCCGTGGCATTGGCGCCGCACTTCAGCGTGGTTGCCGCCGATCTGAGAGGCTACGGACAAAGCGCCTGTCCGGCTTCCGGAGCCAATCATGCCGCCTATTCCAAACGAGCGATGGCGCGCGACATGGTGCAGGTTATGGACGTTCTCGGTTTCGACCGTTTCATGGTTGCCGGCCACGACCGTGGCGGTCGCGTCGCCTACCGGCTGGCGCTCGACCATCCCGAAACCGTGTCGAAAGTCGCCGTTCTCGACATCGTCCCCACGACCTCCGCCTGGGATCGGGCCGATGCCAGGTTGGCGCTGGCCTTCTGGCCGTGGAGCCTGCTCGCCCAGCCGGAACCGCTGCCTGAGCGCCTGTTGTCCGCAGCACCCGACGCAGTTGTCGACAATGCGATCGCCGGCTGGGGCTCGGCTCCAGATGCTTTTCCCGCTGAGGTCAGGGCCGCCTATATCGAGGCGCTGCGTGATCCCGCCCATGCCCACGCCATCTGCGAGGAATATCGCGCCGCCGCAGGCATCGACCGCGAGCACGACGCGCAGGACCAGGCTAATGGCTGTCGCATCAGATGCCCGCTGCTTGCGCTCTGGAGCGGCGAGGGCGGGTTGGAGAACTGGTATGCGGAGGAGGGCGGCCCGTTGGCGATCTGGCGGCAATGGGCTGATAACGTCGGAGGCGGCTCGGTCAAGGGTGGGCATTTCTTCCCGGAAGAGCACCCCGAAGACACGGCTGCAAGGCTGTCGAGATTCTTCGCAAGCTGACTGCGGACCGATTGCTAAAATCCGGGCCTGTGTGTTCCTGTGTCGACTATCTCAGATGGCCGAGGGATTGCAGGATCAAAGTGCTCGAAAGACCAAGCAGGGCGATACCGTAAAACCGGTCGATCCACACGGCGTTTGGCCCAGCCAGAAGCCTTGCAGCCCGCGCGCCAAGGGCTGCGTAAAACGTCAGCACAAACACATCGGCAAGCGCGGCGATAATGGCCAGGATGCCATACTGGATCGCGATCGGCTCATCCACGCGGACAAAATGCGGCAGGATCGCGGGGAAAAGCAGCCAGGCCGCCGGATTTGTGACCGCCACCAGGAAGCAGCGCCCAATGAGTGCCTTGGCTGAATGGCGTGTTTCGGGAAGGTTAGGGTTGAACGAAGGTCGGGATGCGGCGCGCAGGGTACCGATGGCGACGAAAAGCAGATAGCCCGCGCCGAACATCCTGAGAGCCGAGAGATAGAATTCCGAAGCCAGCAGAAGAGCGCCGAAGCCCAGCGCGACGATGCTGATAAGAACGAAATCAGACAGTACGACGCCGGCCATGCCGAGAAACGCGCGTCGAAAACCGTAGCGGGAGCCGTTGGTGATGGCGAGCACGACGTCCGGTCCCGGAACCGCCATTCCGAGCACCGACACGAAGGCAAATGTCACCAGCGGCAGGTTTCCCATGACGCCGCGTAATGTACCCGGCGCTCACCGTCCGTAACGCCCTTCACACAGCGGCTTGGCTATCGCCGATTGTTGTTGGCCACCTTGGCTCAGTGCCCGCCGCGCATCTTCACCACCACAGTCCTCACCGCCAGCACCAGCACAGTGATGATGATCAGGATCACCGAGAGCGCGGCGATCGCCGGGTCGATGTTGTCGCGCAGGCCCATCCACATCAGCCGCGGCAGCGTGATGGCGTTGACCGAGGTGATGAACAGGGTGACGCCGATCTCTTCCCAGGACAGCACGAAGGACAGCAGCGCGGCGGTGACGATGCCGAACTTGATGTTGGGCATGATGATGCGCGTCGCGCGTTCCCACACGCCGGCGCCAAGGCCGCGCGCGGCAAGGTCGATGCGGCGGTCGAGCTGGCTGAGCGAGACCAGGATCAGCACCGTGGCGAAAGGCACCGTCATCACCGAATGCGCCATGGCGACGCCGAGCCATGTGTCATAGCCAAAGAACGAGCTCATGCCCGAGATCGACGTCAGCAGGAAGTAGAGCGTGATCGCCGAGACCACCGGCGGCACCACCATCGGCAACAGCACGAAGCCGACAAGGGTGGCCGTGAAGCGCGGCTGGAACATCCAGACGCCAAGGCTGAAGCACAGCGCCAGCACGGTGGAGATGACGCTGCTGACGATGCCGATGCGGATCGACAGCAGGATGGCGTCGAGCCAGCGCGGATCCTCGATCAGCGCGCGGTAGTGGCGCAGCGACAGTTCGCCCGTCGGCATAGCCAGCATGCGGCTTGGCGTCAGCGACACCGGGATGACCGCCAGCAGCGGCAGCAGCAGGAACAGTGCCACCAGCACGGCGAGGATCAGCGAGACGGGACCGGGGCGATAGGTCGGCATCAGATCAGTTGCTTCGGTCTGACATAGCGGAACAGCAGCGCCATGAGCGCGCCGACGAACAGCACCAGCACGACGCTGATCGCCGCGCCCAGTCCCCAATCGGGACTCTGGAAGATGCGCAGATAGATCAGCTCGGCGATCATCACGCTGCGGCCGCCGCCGAGGATCGCCGGCGTGACGAAGAAGCCGAGCGAGAAGACGAACACGATCATCGCCGAACCGATGATGCCGGAGCGCGTCATCGGCACGAACACGGTCCAGAAGGTGCGCATACGGCTGGAGCCGAGCCCGCGCGCCGCGAGCAGCACGCGCTCGTCGAGGCTGCGCATGGCGGAGGCCAGCGGGAACACCGCGAAGGGAATGAGGAAATGCGTCATGCCGACGATGACGCCGAACTCGTTGCGCACCAGCGCCAGCGGCTCGGAGATGAAGTCGATCGATTGCAGCCAGGTGTTGATCAGGCCGCGGTTGGATAAAAGCGCCACCCAGCCGAAGGCGCGGGTCAGCACCGAGATCCAGAAGGGGACGAGAATGCAGAATTCAGCGATTATGCGCTGTGCCGGGCTGCCGCGCACCCACACCATGGTGATGGCGTATGCCGCCGCCACGGAAACCACGGTGACGATCAGCGCGATGCGCAGCGTGCGGATGAACACAGACTGCACCAGGGCATCGGTGGCGAGCGCGCCATACTGGCCGAGCCCCGGTGTCGGCAAGGTGACGCTCCACTTGACGACGCCGAGGAACGGCCAGGCGTAGGCCAGCACAAGGAACAGGAGCAGCGGCGCCATCAGCACCGCCGCGCCCATCCTGTCGGAGAGGGTGCCTCTCATCGAAGCTCGTGCCCGGCCTGGTCAGGCCGAGATGATCTTGGTGTATTCGTCGAGTGCTGCCCCGTAATTCTTGGCGTACCAGTCCATGTCGAGCGCGATCTGCTTCTTCATGTTTTCGGGATCGACCGGGTTGATGCGCTTCTTGTCGGCGGGGATCAGCGCATCGGCGGCCGGATTGGCCGGACCCTGTCCGAGCTTGTCGAACATCACCAGCTGCTTTTGCGGATCCTGGGCGCTGGCGATGAACTTCATCGCTGCGTCCTTGCCGCCGGGGTTGCCCTTGAGCACGGCCAGCGCGCCGGGCGAAATCAGGCCCTGATCCCAGATGAACTTGATCTTGCCGCCCGAGTCCTGCTCGATCAGCGAGGCGCGGGTCGACCACACGATCGCCATCGAGGCTTCGCCGTTGAGCAGCACGCTCTGGCTCTCGGCGCCGCCGCCCCAGTAAGCCACGACGTTTTCCTTGAAAGCGGCGATCTTGTCATGCGCTCGCTTCAGGTCGAGCGGGTAGAGCGAGGCCGGCGCGATGCCGTCTGCAAGCAGCGCTGCTTCCCAACTCGACACGCCCCATTTGTAGAGCGAGCGCTTGCCCGGAAACTTCTTCACGTCGAAGAAGTCGGCCATGCCGGTCGGCGCGTCCTTGCCGTATTTCTCGGAATCATAGGCGATGACATAGGAGAAGAAATAGGTCGACGCCGCGTATTCCCAGCCGAACCCCTCGCGCATCTTCTTCTTGTCGACGATGGCGTAGTCGATCGGCTCGAGCGCACCCTGCGCGCCGAGCGTGATGGCCGAGAACGGGTCGACGTCGACAAGGTCCCAGGTCGGCGCGCCGCTCTTGAACTGTGCGGCAATCGCGCCTTCGGTCGGGCCCGAACCGTCCATCTTGACGGTGATGCCGGTTTCCTTGGTGAAGGCCTGGCCGTAGGCGGCGTCATAAGCGGTAAGGGCATCGCCACCCCAGTTGACCAGCACCAGCTCCTTGGCCTGCGCAAAGGCACCGGTCGAGCGCAGCAGCATCGGTGTGCCGGCCAGCACGAGGGCTGCAAGCTGGGTGAATTGCCGGCGCGAAATCTCGCCGCGCACAGCCCGGGCGGTCAGCCCGTCCATGGCTTGTTTTTTGCTTTGGTTTGTCATTTTAGTTCCCCTTTTTCGTTTTGGTTCCGGTGGTTATGGCGCGCTCCAGATTCTTTGCTGGAAGACTTCGCCGTTCTCGTCGTCATCCTCCGTCCGGAAGGAGGAAACCCTTTTCCGCCGGCCATGTCAGCCAGACGGAATTGCCTTTGCTGAGTGCAGCCGCCGCGACCTCGTTCGGCACCGAGACGGTCACCTTGGCGCCCTGGCGTGTCGTCAGATCGAGTTTGGTCGCCGCACCCAGATAGGTCGAGCCGATGGCGGTGGCGGCAATGCCATTCTCGCCGGCGGCGGCTTCGCGCGTGATCGACATATGTTCGGGCCGGATCGCCAATATGGCATCGCCACGGACTTTCTCGGCCTTGCAGAGCATGTTGACCGCGCGGTCCTCGCAGAGGCCCGTCGAGCCATTGTCGGCGGGCTTGACCCCCTTCAACGGCAGCATGTTGATCTCGCCAAGGAACTCGGCGACGAAGCGGTTGTCCGGCCGGTCGTAGACCTCGTCCGGCGCTCCGACCTGCAGCAATTTTCCGTGGTTGAAGATGGCGACGCGCGACGACAGCGCCAGCGCCTCGCTCTGGTCGTGGGTGACGAAGACGAAGGTGGTGCCGGTCTCCTGATGCAGCCGCTTCATCTCGGCCTGCATCTGGCCGCGCAGGCTCTTGTCGAGCGCCGAGAACGGCTCGTCGAGGAGCAGCACGCCGGGTTCGAACACCAAAGCGCGGGCCAACGCCACGCGCTGCTGCTGGCCGCCGGAAAGCTGCGCCGGCAGTTTCGTCTCATGGCCCTTGAGGCCGACGCGCTCGATCATCTCGGCAACGCGGCGCTTGATCTCGGAAGCCGATTTCTTGCGTACCTTGAGCGGGAAGGCGATGTTGGCCTCGACCGACATGTGCGGGAACAGCGCATAGCCCTGGAAGACCATGCCGGCGGCACGCTGTTCGGCCGGCCGCTCGGTGATGTCGATGCCGTCGCTGAAAAGCTTGCCGGCGGTCGGTTGCACGAAGCCGGCGAGGATCATCAGGAATGTGGTCTTGCCCGAGCCGGAGGGACCGAGCAGCGTCAAAAACTCGCCGCGGCCGATATTGAGCGTCAGGTCGTCCAGCGCCCGGAACGAGCCGAAGCTCTTGCCGATCCCGATTGCCTTGATCTCTGCGGCCCGGCCGGGTTGCTGCATCCTGCCTCTTCCTTGGTCGTGGCTTGAGCGTAGGGCAGGGCCCCGGCTCACCGCAACCGAATAGTTTTCGCCTGATCGGCAAATTTGATTCACGGATGGGAGGCTAGTACGGGCTGATCCGGTTCTCCGACAGCTTCGACCTCAACCACCCATTGAATGCTTCCAGCACCGGGTGGCTGGCCTTGGCATGTTCCGACACCAGGAAATACGAGCGCGGCGAGGGGATCGCGATATCGAAGGGGCGCACCAGACGGCCTTCGCTCAGCGCCCGGCGGCTGGTCAACTCGTCGCCCATGGCGATGCCCTGGCCGGCGATCGCCGCGGAAAAAACGAGGTTCATGTCCGAGAAGAAGATGCCGCCTTCGGTGTCGGGGTTTTCCACCTTGGACAGCGCCAGCCAGCGCGCCCAGTCCTCGGTGTCGCCGAGATGCAGGAGATTGGCGCGCAGCACGTCGGCCGGTTTTGAAAAGCCGCCGACCTTGTTGAGCAGTGTCGGGCTGCAAAGTGGCGTGAACGAGATTTCGCACAGCAACTCCACCGAGCGGTTCGGCCAGTTGCCGACGCCGAAGGCAATGAAGGCATCGGCGTCCGGATTGCTGACATCGTCCAGCCGTCTGGGCGTCAGGATCGACAGCGCCACGTCCGGATACATCTGCCGGAACTCGCCGATGTGCGTGCACAGGAACAGAGAGGCGAAGCCCGGCGTGCAGGAAACGGCGAACGAACCGCCGACGCCCGTGCCGGCCTGGCGCGTCACCGCATCGCCGAGCACCGTCAGCGCCTTTCTCACATCGGCGGCATAGCGCTGGCCGCGCGGTGTCAGCGCCACGCCCTTGCCGATGCGCTCCAGCAGGTCGAAGCCGAGGTCGCGTTCGAGCAGCCGCAACTGATGGCTGACGGCGCTGCGGGTCAAATGCAGTTCATCGGCTGCGCGCCAGACACTGCCGTGACGGGCAAAACTGTCGAGGGCGCGCAGCGCCTGTGTGGAAGGTATTCGCAAGAGGCCTCAGGTGAACCGAATTTGCATGAACCGGAAAAACATATCACTTTTTGCAATGCCGCTTCACTGCTTTCTTGGGCCGCATGGAGAAACCGGTGACGACCTCGGCGCAAGCCACCGCGCTTGCCTGTCTCGATAGCATCCAGCCGTCGCTGTCGGCGTGGACGCGCACCATTTTCGATTTCGGCGAAACAGCCTGGCGCGAATACCAGTCGGCGGCCTGGTATGTCGCGCGGCTGAAGCATGAGGGCTTTTCGGTCGAGGAAGGGTCGGCCGGCATGCCGACCGCCTTTTGCGCCCACTGGACGAATGGCCCGGGGCCGACCATCGGCATGTACGGCGAATACGACGCCGTGCCTGGCAACTGCCAGGACGCGGCAACGGTGAAGCGATCGCGGCCGGGCCTCGGCAGCGAGGCCGGCGGCCACACCGATCCGCATTCCGGGCTTGGCATTGCCGGCCTCGGCGGACTTCTCGCCACCAAGGCTGCAATGCAACGCCACGGCATCGAGGGGACGTTGCGCTTCACCGGCGAGCCGGCCGAGAAGGTCAGGGGCTCGAAGCCGATCCATGCGGCCAAGGGCTACTATGACGGCCTTGCCGGCATGATCTCCTTCCACCCCTTCTATATGCTGCCGCTCTGCAACACGGCGCGCTGGGACACGCATTGCGGCGCCGCCTATGCGATGATCTACCGTTTTGTCTGCGACGAACCCGAAAACTGGGTTCGCGCAAGCGATGGCGCGCCGATCCCGCAGGCGCATTCGGCGGTGCGGGCGCCCGGCGCCAACGACGCACTGATGACGATGTACATGACCTCCAAGGCGCTGCGCGATTCCATGCTGCCTCACCAGGGCGGCTGGTCGATCAGCGAGGCGATCCTCACCGCCGGGCAGGCGACCGCCGACAATCTGCCGGCGGGGCTGGCCGAGATCCAGTACATGATCCGCGTGCCGACCATTGCCATGGCAGAGCAGGTCACCGCGGTGCTCGACCGTAATGCGGCCGCGGCCGCGGCGATCAGCGGTTGTCGCTATGAGCGCCATTGGGTGTCGAAGTCGAGGCCGGGCCTCGCCAATCACGCCATGGCGGGGATTGCCTATGAGGCGCTGTCCACCGTTGGCGCTCCGAGCTGGGACGAGGCGGCGAAAGCGATCGGTCGCGAGGTCCAGGTCAATGCCGGCGGCACCGCGACCGACAACCCTTTCATCGACGAGATGGAGCGGCTGGTTGCGCCGCAAGAGGCCGAGGCAATCCTGCGCCGCGATTTGCCTCCGTCGCAGATCAACTCGACCTCCGACGACTACACCGACATGTCGTGGCACACGCCGACCGCACGCTTCTATGTCGCTCGCCCGGCGCTGCGCTCGGCGAATGGCCATGCCTATCCATCCTGGGCGATGAACGCGCTGGGCGGTATCTCGGCCACCATTGACCCGATGGTCATTTGCGCCGCCAAGACGGTTGCGCTTGCAGCCCTCCGCCTGCTCGAGGACAAGTCCGCGCGTGATGCAGCCATGGACGAATTCGTCACCCGCACCGGCGGCGGCATTGGTGGCTCCAACTGGATCGCGCCGCTTTGCGACTATGACCCGCCGATCAATTTCCGCTGGCCGGAATATGTCACCACCGCGCGCGGACGCGATTGGTGGATTCCGAGCAGCCAATCCAATCAAGCTGCATAGTCAAATCGAGGAGAACCTTATGACCGTCCATGATCGCATCATCGCCGAACCGTTCTCGCTGCAGCGCCGCAATCCCGCCGGCGGCACCAAGCCGCTGACATCATGGGGCTTTGCCAACGAGACCGACGTGCTGACAGACGTGTTGCTCGGCTCGCCAAACTTCCTGCGCCACCTCTCGACCAGCTCGCTGTCGCGCAAGCATTTGCGCGAAGCGCCCTGCAACGTTCAGATCGCCCAGGCGCAGCACAAGGACCTCGTCGCCGCCTATGAGCATTTCGGCGTCAACATCCACTGGCACGAGCCGACGCCGGAACTGCCGATGCAGGTCTATTCCAGAGACTCCAGCGTCATGACGCCCTACGGCGCCTTCATCACCGCCATGGCCAATTGGTGGCGGCGCGGCGAGAACTATGCCGCCATCCGCACCTATGAAAAGCTCGGCATCCCCATCTACGACATGGTCACGGCTGGCACCTTCGAAGGCGGCGACTTCAACGTCATCGAGGAGGGCGTGGTGCTGATCGGCTGCGGCGGCGCCCGCACTCAGGAAGAGGGCGCCCGCCAGGTGCAGGACTGGTTCGAAAAGGAAGGCTGGGAAACGCGCCTCGCCTTCATCGACGAATATTACGTCCATATCGACCTGATGGTGGTGCCGATCGCCGAGAAGCTCACCGCGGTGTGCCTCGCCTGCACCGAGCCCGGCATCGTCGACTGGCTGAAGGGCAAGGGCCACGAGATCATCGACGTGCCCTTCCAGGACACGATGGCGCTCGGCTGCAACTTCATGTCGCTGGGCAAGGACAGGGTCATCGCGCCGACGTCGAGCCAGTCGCTGATCGGCCAGCTCAAGGCACGCGGCTTCGAGGTTGCTGCCGTCGACATGAGCGAGATTTCCAAGACCGGCGGCGGCATTCACTGCATGGCGCAGGCGCTCAAGCGCGAGCCGGCGTAACGGCACGAATTGCCGCCGGGACCTGTGACGGACTGCTGCCAGATTTGACAAAACAGGCCTGGCAGAGGAAATTGATGCCATTAGAGGAGGGATTCTGTGAAGAAAACTTACGAAAAGCCGAGTCTGGCCAAAGCCGGCAAACTCGGATCGCTGGTCGCTTCAAACCCGTCGAAGCCCGCCCCCTGAGCGCAACCAGCCGCTGAAGGCCGAAATTCGGTCGTCCTGGTTATCGGCGACCGGATCGCGCTGTATGATTGAAGGGAGCCCGCCGGCTTTGAACGGCGGGCTTTTTGCTTTGCGCCAGAGCGCTGCCGCGTCTGCCGGCTAGTCCAATCTGCCCGAACCTGAATTGAACTTGCTCCGGGCGTTTTCCAGATGCGCCCGCATCGCTTGGCCGGCCGCTTCCGGGTCGCGGCGCTCGATCGCCTCGAACACCGCCTGGTGGCCGGCAAAACTCGTGCGGTTTCGATCTCCGTATTGGCCACGTGGATGCGCTGATTGATCAGCCATTCGACCTAGCCGTTGATTTTGAAACCAAGCCAGCTTCCCCAAAAGATCATGCCCAAACAAAGCCATAGCGCGAAGACCACATGCGCGCCGTTCCCGCCCGCCCGGCGATCAGGGAGTGGCTGGCGTGAGATGGCCGCGCTGACGACGGAACGAGATCGCCTCGTCTGGCCGGCCGGACTCGCGACGGCGTGGTCCGGCCGGAATTCCATCTGCTATGCGGGTATCAATACGGCGATGCGATGCACGCCGACCTCCTTGCTTGTATTCGTCGCTTCATCGGTCTTGCCCTTGGAGCAGGTGTACATATCACCCGTCTTGAGCTTGAATTCCTTGTCCGCTTTCTTGATCGTGAATGCACCTGAGGTAATGGTGCACACCATGTCGTTGTCCATCACGGTTTGAGGAGCATGTGCTCCGGGCTGAAACACAACGTCGATAATTGCGATGCTCTTGTAGGCGGGAATGTCTGCATTGCCGGTGCCGACCTCCACCACCCTGACACCGGGCGCAATCTCCTTGCCCTCTTTCGGGCCGTATTTCTTGATTTTTGCCGATGCCGCCAAGGGGAACAAAGGCGCTACCGCGGCGGTCGTCAGACCGAGGGCAATTGCAGACCTGCGATTCATGGTTTTCATTGCATCCTCCCGATGCTCGTCATGCATGGATATGCACGACCGGCGATATATTAGCACAAACGAATTTACTTGTATGCAAAGTGACTGTGGCGCAGGCCAGCAAGAAATGCTCCGCCGGATAATGTCGCTTCACTGTACCTTTTGCCGGAATTTCGAATGACAGGTCGAGCAATCCTGCAGGATGAGATGCAGGATATGCTCCGCCGGCAGTTTGGTCGGATCGGCTTCCTCTGGAATCGAGCGCTTGCCGAGCAGGCTGCCGCCGCCCATCGCCAGGCCGGTGCCCATGCGCATGTCATCGGTGATGACGGCCGGCGCGCTTTCGGCCTTGGCGGCCAGAGCGTCGGCGAGCGTTCCGATATGATTTGCCAGGGCCTCGAATTCCGCCCGTGACTGATCGATCTCCAGCCTGGCCTGCGAAGGCGGTCCAAGCGAGCCGCTCGGAAATTCGGCAATCAGGGCAGGGCCGGTGCGCGCGCGCAGCGTGTCCGCTGCCGCCTTGAAGGCTGCCGCGTCATAGGCTTGCCTGCGGTCGAACATGCCGGCAATGGTTTTCGCAGCCGCCGCCATCTCCTTCATCGACGCCTGCCGGGCCGCGACCATCGGTCCGCCGCCGACGGAGGCGGCCATCGTAAGGGCACAGACCAGCCACAGCAGCGCCGCTTTCACAGTCCATCTCACGGCGCCATGTCCTTGCCCCATCCATCTGTGATCAGCCAGCCGCAGCAGGGGTTCGACCTGCAGTCGGATTCTTCGGTCGTGATGCCGGTTCTCATCGGTAAATTTCCGTCGCCGGAAGTCTCCGTCTCTGAGCGGATAGACCTTCCAGCCACCGGAAGGTCAACTGATTGAGAAGGCCGATCAGCGGGCAATCAGCACAGGCTTGCAGCAAGCTGACGCAGCGTTTCCTTGACTTGGATCGCAAAAACGGGCAGCAAGGCGGGGGTGAGGGAGAGCATTCTACCGTGGCGCAGACCATGGAGTGCTCTTTTTTTCGTATCAGGCGCCGCATAATCGGTGGCTGATGGAGGGATTGGTTAACCAACTTTGTCCATCTTTTGATTCAATCGGCAACAGACGCGAAAGGTGCAGGGGGCACCAGCGAACTGTGGATGTCACGGATGCGAGGGTCGCAAGCCTGCATGCCGATTGAGAGTGGTTGTATGGCGTTTTTGCGTTTGAAAGACCGGGGCGACACTCCTGAACGGGGTTTGACTTCGAAGAGATCCGGCCAGCGCTGGGTGGTGGTGCCGGTTGTCGGCGCGGCCTTGGCGCTGTGGTCGGTGGCAACCATGGCCGGCCTCTATTCGCTCGGTACCTCGCTCACCGCAGCCTCCAACAGCCTTCCGCACAGTCTGCTTCTGCCGAACGCAGCACTTGCCGATTCGCGCCGCAGCCTCGCCAATTCGTGGGCGCCGCGGCTTTCGGCGCAAAAATCACAGGCCTCGCTGCTCAGCCAATGCGACGCCGGCTGCGCGCATGCCGCCGCGAACTTCGCGCATGACGGCAAGATGGCGCGGCTGAAGCCGGCCGCGCACGCTGTGGCCCCGAGCAGTGTCGCCTCAAACATTGCGCCAAACACCAGCGTCGCTCTCGCCACTTCGCGCGGCATGCGCTTCGACGGCGTGGTGGCCAAGGCAGAGCTGTCGCCGCAAAAGCTGGCTGCCGCCTTCGCCAAGGCCTCGAATGCGCCCTTCATGCTTGCCAGCCTTCCGGTCGCTGCCCGTTTCGCCGAAGTCCGGCTGCCCGATCAGCATGGCCCAGCCTCGGAACGCTTTGGGCCGGAAGTGGCTGAGATCGAACGCTCGTCGCGCCTGGCGCTGGCGCTGGCCAACAGCTTGCCGGAAGACGCTGACATGCTGGCCCCGCCGCCGGCCGTTGAAGCAATCGCCGGAGGGCAGGATCCTGAGCAGGCCGAAGTTCAGGTCGCTTCGCTGCCGCCGCAGGACGATCTGCCCGACAACATTGCGTTGCCGGGTTGGCGTCCACGCGCCGAAACCGCTCAGCCTGCAGAGCCTCGGCAAGCCAGCAAGCCCAGGGCAGCCAAGCCACAGACCGACGGGACGGCCGAGAGCCCCGCACCCCAGTCGCCGGGCAATTCGTCGCCGCGCTCGCCACGCAGTACTTCGGAGGTCGCCGCACTGCCTGGCGTGCCAGACAGCCAGAGCATCCAATCAAGCCGGATCAAGCCTGGCAAAAGGTCGAAGACACAGGCCGGTGAGATGCTGGCCTATGCCAAGCCGGACGTCCCGGCGGGCGGTGTCGGTCGCGCCTTCAAGGATCTGTTCGCCACGCCCGGAATGGGCGGCGGCGTCGCCGTCTACGATATCTCGGCCAAGACCGTCTACATGCCGGACGGCTCGCGGCTGGAGGCCCATTCGGGGCTGGGCTCGATGGTCGACCAGCCGCGCTTCGTGCACAAGAAGAATGTCGGCCCGACGCCGCCCAACACCTATGATCTGCGGCTGCGCGAATCCCGCTTCCATGGCGTCGAGGCGCTCCGTCTCACTCCCGTCAGCGGCGGCAACAAGTACGGCCGCGACGGCCTGCTCGCCCACACCTACATGCTGCGCGGCGGCCGTGCGGAGTCCAATGGCTGCGTCGTCTTCAAGGACTACGCCCGCTTCCTTGCCGCCTACAAGAAGGGCAAGATCAAGCGCCTCGTCGTCGTGCCGCGCCTGACCAAGCCGCTGACGCGGGTCGCTCAGGAAGGCCGGGGAGCGTAAGGCAGTAGGCAGTAGGGCCCAGGAGCGTCCATCGCCTGTTCCTTGTTTTTCTGCCCCTATAGCCTATTCCCCACTGCCTATTCCCTTTTGACCCCCAGGCAGACTATGAGTGACCGCTGCGGGTCGGCTTCACCACGAGGACATCATGACAATACGCGCTGTCGTTTGGGGCGAGAACATCCATGAGCGGACCAATGAGGTGGTCGCCGCCCTCTATCCCGAAGGTATGCACACGACCATCGCCAAGGCGCTGAACGCCGACGAGGCGATCTCCGCCTCGACCGCCACGCTCGAGCAGCCGGAGCACGGCCTGCCGGCCGGCCGTCTGGCCGAGACCGACGTGCTGGTCTGGTGGGGCCACAAGGACCATGGCGCCGTTGCCGACGAGATCGTCGAGCGCGTCGCCCGCCGGGTCTTTGAAGGCATGGGGCTGATCGTTCTCCATTCCGGCCATTTCTCGAAAATCTTCAAGCGGCTGATGGGCACGCCCTGCACGCTGAAATGGCGCGAGGCGGGCGAGCGCGAGCGACTCTGGGTGACCAGTCCCAGCCATCCGATCGCCGAAGGCGTCGGCGAATATTTCGAGCTCGAGAATGAAGAAATGTATGGCGAGCAGTTCGCCGTGCCCGAACCGCTGGAGACCGTCTTCATCTCCTGGTTCCAGGGCGGCGAGGTGTTCCGTTCTGGGCTGACCTATCGCCGCGGCGCCGGCAATGTCTTCTACTTCCGCCCGGGCCACGAGACCTATCCGACCTATCACGACGCCAATGTGCACAAGGTGCTGCGCAATGCGGTGAAGTGGGCGCACAATCCGCAGGGCACCAAGTCGGCGATCCTTGAGGCGCCGAACGTGCCGGTCGAGAAGGCGCTGGAGCCGATCGTCGAGCGCGGCGGCAAGCTGCACGCTTCGGGCGAGGCCGGCTTCCGCTAAAGCAAAATCCAGGAAAAAAGGCGTGGCGGTTTTCCGCATGGGTTTCCTAGACCGTATCTGCGCCATATGATTGAATCGAACCAATTCGCTCGGAGTGCAGAAAATGCGGCTTTTGATACTGGGAACCGGCTGGATGGCGCAGGAGCATGCCCGCCGCTTCGGCGGTATCGACGGCGTCGAGATCGTCGGTGCTGTCGACGTCGATGAAAAGCGCGTTGGCGAATTTGCCGACGGGTTCAAGATACCGAAGCGGTTCACATCCCTGGAAGACGCGCTGGCGTGGGGCGAGTTCGATGCGGTCGCCAACGTCACGCCGGACCGCATTCACCACCCGACCACCATGGCGTTGATCGCGGCCGGCAAGCCGGTGCTGTGCGAAAAGCCGCTGGCCGAAGACTTCGGCAAGGCAAGCGAGATGGCCAAAGCGGCTGAGGCGGCCGGCATCGTCAACATGGTCAATCTCACCTATCGCAATGTCGCTGCCTTGCAGAAGGCGCGGCAGATGGTGCTGGTCGGCGAGATCGGCACCGTCCGCCACGTCGAGTCCTCCTATCTGCAGAGCTGGCTGGTCTCGAAATTCTGGGGCGACTGGCGCACCGACCCGAAATGGCTGTGGCGGCTGTCGCGCGACCACGGCTCCAACGGCGTGCTCGGCGATGTCGGCATCCACATCCTCGATTTCGCCAGCTATGGCGCCGCACTCGACGTCGACCACGTGTTTTGCCGGCTGCGCACCTTCGACAAGGCGCCAGGCAACCGCATCGGCGAATACGACCTCGACGCCAATGACAGCTTCGCCATGACGCTGGATTTCTCCAACGGCGCCTTTGGCGTCGTTCACGCCAGCCGCTGGGCGACCGGCCACATCAACGAATTGCGCCTGCGCATCTATGGCGACAAGGGCGGCATCGAAGTCGTGCACAATCTCGAGGGTTCGGAACTGAAGGCGTGTGTAGGCGAGGATATCGAGAACGCCAAATGGCAGGTGCTCGACGCCGGCACGGTGCCGACCAATTACCAGCGCTTCGTCGATGCGGTTCGCAGCGGCGTGCAGGCCGAGCCTTCATTCCACCATGCCGCCGAACTGCAGAAGGTGCTGGATCTGGCCATGGTTTCGGAACAGAAGCGGACGGAACTGAGGGCCAGCGCCGATACGCAGTGATGTGAAGGGAGGAAGAAACAATGGTCACGCGCCGCGCGCAATGTCTCTGCGGCCAGCTTTCAGCCGTCTGTTCGGGCGAGCCGGTGCGCATCTCGGTCTGTCATTGCCTCGACTGCAAGCGCCGCACCGGCAGCGCCTTCAGCTACAATGTCCGGTTTGCGCAAGCTGATGTATCGATCGAGGGACGGGCGAAGCAGTTCACGCGCACCGGCGACGAGGGCGGCCGCGTCATCTACAATTTCTGCCCGGAGTGCGGCGCCGCCGTCCACTATCGCATCGACACGCAGCCCGGTGTGATCGCCATTCCCGTCGGCGCCTTCGCCGACCCGTCGTTCCCGCCGCCATTTCAGTCTTTTTACCACGAAAGCCGGCGCTGTGAGTGGGTCGAGATCAATGCCGAGCCGCTGGCGACGTTCGACTGAAGGCCGCTTTTTGGATACCCGGAACCGTCCGCACGCTCCGCGCCTTCAAGAGGGCATCGCCCCTGATTGCCATTGCCGGGCCGTTAGCCATCGCGCTCGGCTGCCCCATGAATAGGCATAAGTCAAGACGAATCCGGCTTGCGGCCCGATTGCTGACATGCTTACCTGACGGCATGTGTTCAATGGGGGTATATGGATGGCTAAGGAATCTTCGAATTCCGCTTCTTCAGAAAAGAAGGCGGACGTAAATCTGATAGGTAACACAGAAGGAAACGGGCTGAACTTCATGGGAGTTCAGGCCCGCGAAAACGGAACCGCCGGCGACGCCGTCGGTGTCGACAAGATCCGTGACCTGCTGTTCGGCAACCAGATGCAGGACTATGACCGCCGCTTTTCCAAGCTTGAAGAACGGGTGTTGCAGCGCTTCAAGGATGTTGAATCCGAGGCCAAGCGCAATCTCGAAATGTACGAGTCGAATGCAAAGAAGCAGATCGATTCGCTTGCAGGGCAATTGCGGAGCGAAAAAGATTCACGAGCCGATGCCGACAAGGAGATCGACCGGAATCTTCGCGAGCAAAACCAGGCTCTTGAAAAGCAGGTGCGCACGTTGTCGGATCAGTTAAGCGCGCTCGAGCGCGATGTTTCGGACCGGATAAATCGAAACGATCATTTGCTGCGTGAGGAAATCAAGCAGAAGAATGAAGGCGTTCAGATGCTGATCGAGAAGATGTTTGCCGACCTCAGCAACGTCAAGACCGACCGAAATCTTTTGGCTGGCCTGTTTGTCGAGGTTGCAAAGTGTCTCAATCAGGATCCCGTCGGGAGCAAGAGCAACTCGGACCGTAGCTGGAAAGTGAGTTGATGGGACCTTGACGTCCACCGTCGACCCATTCAACCTTCCGCAAAGAACAGCCTCGAACGATACAGAGATTGATCGCGAGGCTCTGGCTCGTCTTTTGATCGAAATTGCCCGGAACGTTGATCCGGACTACCGTGCGCAGTTCGAGGCGGTTCCAACCGCCGATCCGCGCATGGAAACGCTGCGGCAGTTGCTGGTCAGCCGCGAAATCTCCGAGCTTTCACGCGTCACGCATCTGCTCGACGAACCCGAGCAGCTTGCGGCGGCCGTGGGCGACGTTCTTCCCAGTGCTGCCG
Source organism: Mesorhizobium sp. L103C131B0 (assembly GCF_000502275.1). Taxonomy (NCBI): domain Bacteria; kingdom Pseudomonadati; phylum Pseudomonadota; class Alphaproteobacteria; order Hyphomicrobiales; family Phyllobacteriaceae; genus Mesorhizobium; species Mesorhizobium sp. L103C131B0. The sequence continues at coordinate 129,554 of NZ_AYXC01000014.1, forward strand.
GACGAGCGCCTTACGCGCAACTCGGCGAGGCGCTTGCGCCAGCTGTCGAACGGGCTGTGCAACGGTCGATCCAGAAGAGCCCGCGCACGCTGACGGACATATTGTACCCGGTGTTTCTGCCGGCAATTCGCAAGTCGATCGGCGAAAAGATCGACCAGACCTTTCAGTCGCTGAATGAAACTCTAAGGCACATATTCACCTGGCACGGGCTCAAGTGGAGACTTGAAGCCTGGAGAACAGGGGCAAGCTTCTCGGCAGTTGTTCTGAAGCATTCCCTTGTCTACCGTGTGGAACATGCGTTTCTCATTCATCGGAATTCCGGCCTTTTGATAACGCATGTAACGGCCGACAATGCAACGAGCGAAGATCCTCAGCTCATTTCTTCGATGCTCAGTGCGATTCAGGATTTTGTAAAAGACTCATTTAACGAGAAAGAGCAGAGCGGCCTGGACACAATCCGTTTCGGCGAGCTTCGTCTCTGGTCGGAAGTTGGACCGTTTGCGACCCTGGTTTCGGTGATCCGGGGAAATCCGCCGGAGGAATTGCATGAAATCGTTCGCGATGTGTTGCTTCGCATCCATGAGGAAAGCTCACAGGCCTTAGAGCAGTTTGACGGCGACGGTTCGCAGCTGGCCAGCGTAGAGGCGCAGTTGCAGACCTGCGTCGAGCTGAAGCAGGAGGAATCAAACGACGGATTTCCGTGGCTGGTGGCGGCCGTTGCCCTGCTGCTTTTGAGTCTGGCAGGCGGTTGGTACTTTCTTTCCTGGCAATCAGCGCAGCGCTGGCAGGCTTACGTGTCGCGCTGGCAGGCTTACGTGTCGCGAGTGGAGGCCCAGCCGGGCATCATCGTTGCCGAACAGCAGGTACGCGATGGCCAGTTCTATATTGCCGGCCTGAGGGACCCGCTTGCCGTCGACCCGCAGTCGCTGTTGTCAGGCACGGGAGTCGATCCGGCCGGGGTTCATTCGCAATGGCAATTTTATCAGAGCCTTGAGCCGGAGTTCGTGCTGAAGCGGCTGACGGCGTCGCTGGCTCCGCCGGATTCAGTGCGACTTTCGATTGTCGATGGCCGCATCGTCGCCGAGGGTGAGGCTCCCGACACCTGGATCAGCCGGGCGCGCGCGGCGGCCCAGCAGCTTTCGGCAGGCGGGCCGGTCTTCGATATCTCGGGGGTTCGTGACGTAAGTCCCCAAGTGCGCGAGGCGGAGCGCTGGCACGCCTATGTGTCGCGACTGGAGACCCAGCCGGGCATCATCGTTGCAGACCAAAAGATAAGCGACGGCCAATTCTATATTGCCGGCCTGCGAGACCCGCTTGGCGCCGATCCGCAGTCGCTGTTGTCGGGAACAGAGGTCGATCCCGCCCGGGTTCATGCGCAGTGGCAGTTCTATCAGAGCCTTGAGCCGGAGTTCGTGCTGAAGCGGCTGACGGCGTCACTGTATCCGCCGGAAACAGTACGACTTTCGATCGTCGATGATCGCATCGTTGCCGAGGGTGAGGCTCCCGACACCTGGATCGATCGCGCGCGCGCGGCGGCCCGGCAGCTTTCGGCAGGCGGACCCGAATTCGACATCTCCAAGGTTCGTGACGTGAGCCCCGAAGCACGCGCGGCGGAGCACTGGCAGTATTATGTGTCGCGACTTGAGGCCCAACCGGGAATCATCGTCGCCCAACAAACGGCGAGGGGCGGACATTTCTATATTTCCGGCTTGAGAGACCCGCTTGCCGCCGACCCGCAAGCCCTGCTGTCCGGAACGGACGTTGATCCTGCCCGCGTTCATGCACAGTGGCAATTCTATCAGAGCCTTGATCCGAAGTTTGTGGTGAAGCGGCTGACGGCGGCGCTGTCCCCGCCGAAAACCGTTCAGCTCTCGATCATCCAGGGTCGCATTGTGGCCGTGGGTGAGGCTCCTGCCGGCTGGATCAACCGCGCGCGGGCCGCCGCTGAACAACTTTCGGCGGACGGAGTGGTTCTGGATGTCTCGCAGCTGCGTGAGCTGAACCTCGCAGAACTTAATCATTTGAGGCAGGCGATCCAGACGACCGATATTTTCTTCTCTTCCGGCAAGGTTGTGCCGGGACCGGAGCAGACGCCGGTTCTCGACAGGTTGGCGGATCAAATAAAGGAATTCGCCCAGAGTGCCCGCAATTCCGGCGTAACGGCGCGGTTCATGTTGACCGGGCATTCGGACACCACGGGCCGTGAGACGGCCAACGCGTCGATCAGCGCCGCCCGCGCCGAGACAGTTCGTGCGCTTCTCAACAAGCGCGGCGTTGCTCCCGAACTGCTGCTGGTTCGGGGCGCGGGCACTTTTGAGCCGGCTGTACCTGAAAACAGTCTAACCGGTAGCTCCACCAATCGCCGGGTTTCGATTACGGTAAACCTGGACTAGCGGAGCCCAACATGTTGCAAAAAAAGATCTGCATGCTGGGCGGCTTCGCCGTCGGAAAGACGAGTCTGGTCCGCAGGTTTGTGCAGAGCATCTTCTCAGAAACCTACTTGACCACCGTCGGAGTGAAAATCGACAAGAAAAGCGTCGCGCTCCCGGACAAAACCGTGGATCTGATTTTGTGGGATTTGGCCGGCGAGGACGATATCGGCTCATTCCGCGTCAGCTATGTTCGAGGTGCAACCGGGCTCGTGCTAGTCGTCGATGGAACCCGCGCTGCTACTCTTGCCGTGGCACTCACGCTGCGCGAACGGGTCGAGGCCGAATTCGGCGCCATGCCGTTCGTATTGCTGTTCAACAAGTCCGATCTGGCCGATCGGTGGGCGATATCGGATGGTGAGATCAACGAGTTGAGGCAACGTGGATGGCAAATCTATCTAACAAGTGCGCTTTCGGGCGAGCAGGTCGATGACGCCTTTCGTCAACTTGCCTTGATGGTCACCAAATAGACCATGCATGAATTGCCAAAAGAAGTCAGAAATTGGTTTTTCAATTTCTTCTTCGACGGGCACGCTGTCGCTTATCTGAAAATCGACGCTGAGCTTTGCATAGCTGCCAAGGGCGGTAATGTTGAACATTACGGGCTGTCATCGCTTCGCATCGGCAAGCCTGTTGCGGAGCAGCTTGAATTCATGGAAGGTTTGCTGCCTTGCCCGGAGCTTCCGTTTCGCATGGATATGGTTGAACTGCCCGGCGGGCGTGTCGCCGACCTCCATTTTTTTGCTGACAATGCGTTCGTGTGGCTGCTTTTTCTGGACGCCACTGCCGAACGAGACAACAGGCAGCGGCTTCAACAGAAGGCCTATGAAATGACGCTCCTGCAAGAGAGGGAGCGTCAACTCAACGAAAAATTGCAATCGACGAACGAGGCACTGAGAAAGAGCCAGGAGGGATTGGCGCGTGAATACCAGCGCGCCGAAAACCTGCTCCTCAACATTCTCCCGGCGTCGATCGCGGAGCGATTGAAAGCGCAAAAGAAAATTGCCGACAACCACGCAGAGGTGAGTGTGCTTTTTGCCGACATCGTCGGTTTTACGGAACGAGCGCGCAGCGTCGGAGCGGTGACGACGCTCGCTATTTTAAACTACTTCTTCAAGGCGGCGGATCGGCTCTCTGAGCGATACGGCTGCGAAAAGATCAAAACAATTGGCGATTGTGTGATGGTGGTCGCCGGCCTGCCCACGGCGCGATCCGATCATGCAAAGGCCCTCACGCGCTATGCGATTGAGCTGCGCAAAGCGGTCAAGCGGGAACGCTTCGCAGGAGAACCGATAAGGCTGAGAATTGGAATTCACTCAGGACCGATCGTCGCCGGCGTCATAGGCAAGAGGCGGTTCGCCTACGACCTGTGGGGTGAGACCGTTAATCTCGCCTCACGTATTCAAACGTCCGCGGAGCCCGATGAAATCCGTATTTCCGATGCAACTTGCCAACTGCTTGGACCGAAATTTGCTTGCGACCCACTCGAGGAAACGGAATTGCGCGGTGCGGGTCGCGTGCGAATGTGGCGGCTCCCGAGCTGATCCGTCGCCTGCGGTGCGACCGTGGAGCGCCGATAGCGGCGCCCGAAAGCCATTGGCGTGACGTGATCTTGCGATCGCAAAGCACCCTTTGCGCTTGCCCGGAAGGCCTCTATTCTGGAGCACAGTGGCCGCTGGTGGGATAGAATGTCGGTACTGCCTTTTCTGAGAATCTACGCACCGCTAAATGCGGTGCTCGCTGCGCCTGGGCTTCTGGCGGTGGCTGCGCTCACGATGCCGAACATGTCCGGACGAAGCAGACTGGCTCTGGCTGCCGTGCTCGCTGTCATTTGGGCCGCCTATCTTCTGCAGATGGCCGAGACCCTGCTCAAGCGCTGGGCGGGAGACCTCAGGGACAGGACGCCGGCAATCGCGATCGATGTGCTCGCGGTTTTGGTTCCAGTCGCCGCATTTCTGCTCGACGGCACGCCCGACCGGAGCCTCTACTGTGCTGTCTGGCTGCTGAAGCCGCTGCGCGACTCGACCTTCTTCCCGCTGCTTGGCAGGGTTCTGGCCAACGAAGCGCGCAACCTGGTCGGCGTCACCACGGTCTTCGGCCTGGTTCTGTTCGGTGTCGCACTCGCGGCCTATGTCATCGAGCGCGACGTCCAACCGGAAAAGTTCGGCAGCATCCCCGAGACAATGTGGTGGGCGGTGGTCACGCTGTCCACTACCGGCTATGGCGACGACATTCCGCAAAGCTTCGCCGGCCGCGTCCTTGCCGGGGCTGTCATGATGTGTGGCATCGGCATCTTCGGGCTCTGGGCCGGCATTCTTGCCTCCGGCTTTTATCAAGAAGTCCGTCGCGAGGATTTCGTCCGCAATTGGCAATTGATTGCCGGCGTTCCGTTGTTTCAGAAGCTTGGCCCGGCCACGCTGGTCGAGATCGTGCGCGCGTTAAGGCCTCGCACGGTGCCGGCGGGCGCCGTGATCTGCCGCAGCGGCGAGACCGGCGATCGGATGTTCTTCGTCGTGGAGGGCCGCGTCAGCGTCGCGACGCCGAACCCGGTGGAGCTTGGCCCTGGCGCCTTCTTCGGCGAGATGGCGCTGATCAGCGGCGAACCGCGTATGGCGACCGTCACTGCCGCAACTTCTGTCTCACTCCTGTCGCTGCACGCGGCGGATTTCCAGATGCTGTGCAGCAGCAGCCCGGAAATCGCGGAAATCATCCGCAGGACCGCGCTCGAGCGGCGCGGCGCGGCGCCGGTGGCTTGACCGTACAGCCGATGGTGGCCCGGCTGGAACTGGATGGTGCGGCTCCATCCGCGCGGAGCTTCTGGACGGCACGTGGAAGTTCCAGAGGCGTAGCCGGAGACGTAAACGTAGCCGATCCACTCTACCGGCGGCTCGTTGTTTGGCGCTGTGCGTCGACAGTTCCTGCCCCGCGGCCTTTCGGCTTGGGCTAAACTCTAATGCCTTAGAATCTTGCTTAGAAAAGCCCGGCTGCGGTCGGTCTTCGGGTCGGAGAAAAACGCCTCCGGCGTGCCGCTTTCGACGATGGCGCCGGCGTCCATGAACACCACGCGCTGCGCCACCTTGCGGGCAAAGCCCATTTCGTGCGTTACCACCATCATGGTCATGCCTTCCTCGGCCACCGCGACCATGACGTCGAGCACTTCGGAAATCATCTCGGGATCGAGCGCCGAGGTCGGTTCGTCAAACAGCATGATCTTGGGGCGCATGCCGAGGCAGCGCGCGATGGCCACACGCTGCTGCTGGCCGCCGGACAGCTGTGACGGGTAGGCGTTGACCTTGTCGGCGAGGCCGACCTTGGCCAGCAAGTCGCGCCCGGCCTGCTCGGCCTCGGCGCGGGGGATCTTGCGCACATGGATCGGCGCCAGCGTGACGTTTTCCAGCGCCGTCTTGTGCGGGTAGAGGTTGAACGACTGGAAGACGAAGCCGATCTCGGTGCGCAGCTGCGTCATGTTGGTGGCGGGGTCGCCGAGGCGCTGGCCGTCGACGACGAGGTCGCCATCCTTGATCGCTTCCAGGCCGTTGATGCAGCGGATCAGCGTCGACTTGCCCGAACCACTTGGGCCGCAGACGACGACCACTTCGCGCGGCTCGACGCTGAGCGTGATGTCCTTCAGCACATTGAGCGAGCCGAACCATTTGTTGACGCCGCGAAAGTCGATCATGCCCGTTTTGGTCAGGTTTGTCTTGGTCGGGCTTGGATTGGTCATGGCGGTCAGCCCTTTGGGTTCGATGTCACAGCTGCACCTCGCCATGCGCCGCGCCCATGCGGCGCTCCAGCCGGCGGGCGAGCATGATCAGCGGATAGCAGACGACGAAATAGCCGACGCCGACCAGGAAGAAGACCAGCAGGCCGTTGGGCACACGCTGCACCACAAGCCAGCCGACGCGGGTGAGGTCGGTCAGCCCGATCGCCGAGACGACGGAGGAATCCTTGATCAAGAGTACATATTGCCCGACCAGCGGCGGCAGCACGATGCGCATCGCCTGCGGCAGCACCACCTGGCGCATGCGTTGCCAGCGCGACAGGCCAGACGCCAGAGCTGCCTCAACCTGGCCGGTCGGCACCGAGCGGATGCCGGCGGCGACGATCTCGCAGATGAAGCACGCGGCGAGGTTGGTGAGCGCGATGATGCCGGCCGTGAAGGCATCGAGCTCGATGCCGAATTCCGGCAGGATGAAGAAGATCAGGAAGATCTGCACCAGGAACGGCGTGCCGCGGATCAGGTCGACCCAGGCGCCGATCACGCTCGAGATCAGCCGGTTGCCGCCGGTGCGCAATATGCCGAGGCCGAAACCAAGCAGCGTGCCCAGCACCAGGCTGATCGCCGACAGCATCACGGTCATCCCGAGGCCGCGCAAGGCGAGGGGGTAGCTGCCGGCCAGGCTTTGCAGCTGTTGCCAGATCATGTGCTGCTCCTTGCCGGCTGCAGACCGAGCCAGCGACTGGACAGCCCCGCCAGTCCTTTGAGGCCGTAATAGAGCAGCAGATAGAAGGCGGCGATGGTGATGAAACCTTCTGCCGGCATGAAGCGGTCGGACGCCAGCAACTGGCCGGCGCGCGTCAGTTCGGAAACCGAGATCAGCGACAAAAGCGCGGAATCCTTGACCAGCACGATCGCCTGGCCGAGCAATGGCGGGATCGTCACCTTGAAGGCTTGCGGCAGGATGACCAGGCGCATGCGCTGGACATAGGTCATCCCCGAGGCGACGCCGGCCTCGACCTGGCCGCGCGGGATCGACAAGATGCCGGCGCGGATGATTTCCGCGACATAGGCGCCGCTGTTCAGCGACAGAGCGATGATGCCGACGACCAGCTCGGGCAGGACGAAGCCGAGACGCGGCAGGCCGAAATAGAGGAAGTAGAGCTGCGCCAGCAACGGCGTGGCGCGCACGGCATCGATATAGCCCTTGGCCAGCACGCGAAACAGCTGGCCGCGCTGCAGGTTCATGGCGGCGAGCACGATGCCGACGGCCAGCGCGCCCGCAAAAGACAGCGCCGACAGCCACACGGTCGTGATCAGGCCCTGCCCGAACAGCGGCAGATATTCGACGATGGTGCGGAAGCTGAAATTTTCGAGCATGGCGGTGAATGGTGAATGGTGAATGGGCAGTAGTGAGTAGTGAGTAGTGAGTAGTGAATAGTGAGTAGTGAATAGTGAATAGTGAGTAGTGATGGGCGTCCGGAATGGCCATTCACCATTCACCATTCACCATTCACCATTCACTACTTCCTACTCACTACTCCCTGCTTACCTCTGCTTAGTGATCCTTCTTCCAGGCGTCGGAATTGACCCAGTAGTCGAGGTTCTTCTGCAGGCGTCCGTCGATGCTGACCTGGTTGAGGAACAGGTTCATCCAGATCAACAGGTCCGGCTCGTCGTAGCGGGTGGCGAAGGCAAGCGGCTCCTTCGACAACAGGTCCGGCATGATGGTGAAGGTGCCGGCGGGATAGGCTGTCGACTGACCCTTGACCGCCGAGACGTCGTTGACGCCGCAATCGGCTTGGCCGTTGTTGACCGCGTCGAGCAGCAGCGGGCCGCCGCCCTTGTAGCTCTTGATGTCGGCATCCGGGAAGGCGTTCTTGGCTTCCTTTTCGCCGGTGGCGCCCAACAGCACGGCGATCTTGGTGCCCTTGGCCTTGCAGTCCTCGGTTGTCTTGAACTTGCTGTCGGCCTTGGTGAAGACGGTGCTGCCCGTATACATGTAAGGTGTGGTGAAGGCGACCTTCATGCCGCGCGCCAGCGTCGGCGTCATGTCGGCGACGAGCAGGTCGGCCTTGCCCGAAAGCAGCGCCGGGATCAGCCCGTCCCAGTCATAGTCGAGGAAGGTGATCTTGACGCCCATTTCCTTGGCCATCAACTCGGCGAGTTCGACCGAACTGCCGGTGCGCTCGCCGGCCGCGCCGACCAGCGAGAAGGGAGGTCCTTGCGTCTGTACCGCGACGCGCAATTCGCCGCGCTTGGTGATCTCGTCGAGCGTTCCGGCACTGGCAGCAGCGGTGAGACCCGCAAGCGCAAGTCCGGCGATGAAAAGCTTGGCAATCTTCATTTGGCATTCCTCCTTGTTGTATTGTTCCACTGCGTCGTTTGTTATTTTCACCCTTCGGGTGCTTTTTGAACGGCAGCGCCGTTTGCCGGCGGCGCCACTGTTCGAAAATCCTCAGTCCCAGGCCACCGTCTCGGCAACCTTGATGCCACGTCTCGCCAGCTCCTCGAAGAAGCTGGTGTCGGGAACATGCTGCAGCGGGTTCAAAAGCCCTGGTGTGGTGATCTCGCGCCGCGCCAGCATCTGCGCCACGATGCTGGCGGGATAGCCGACGCCGAGGCTCATGCCGAACAGGCCGGAGCCGAGGTCGCGCTCAATGACCAGGTCCGACGTCACCGTCTTGCGGCGACCGCCTTCGAGACCGGAAAAGACATTGCGCATCACGCAAAGGTCCTTCTCGTCGGCGCCGTACTGGAGTTGCGGGCCGAGCAGCCTGCCGAGAAATTCGCGTGGGCTGGCGCTTGTGCCGGGCACCTTGTCTTCGGAGAGGAAGCCGAGTTCCTTCAGCGGCGCCCAGAACGCCGACCAGCCGGGCCAGCGCAGCGTATAGCGGCCCGAGCGTTGCAGCCCTTTGGCGGCCTCCAGCATCTCGACATAATGCAGCGCGTCGCCATTGGGAAAGGCTTCCAGCCGGCCGAGGCCGGCCACGTCGATCTCGTGGATGAAGCGGTTGTCGTGCTGTCGGCCGGCCGAGACTTCGACGCGCTTGCCGTCCTCGATCATCACGCTGTCGCGGTTCTGGCTGACCAGAACCATGTCGAAATTCCAGCTCACCTTGTAGCGGAGCGGCTTGGCCATTGCCTTCGGCTCGGGGATGCCGCCGCAATAGGAATCGATCGAGGAGATCCTAGAGAACTGCTTGGCGGCGCGCGCGTAGAGCACGAGGTCGATGCCGGGGTCGAGCCCGCATTCGGTCATGATCGAAACGCCGGCCTGTTCAGCCTCCGGCGCCAGATCGGCGATGGCCTTGCCGTAATTGGTGGTGACCAGCGGCGTGCGCGTCGTGATCGCAGCCTGCACCGCCTCGCGCATCAGCGGCTGCGGCAAGAGGTCGATGACCGCGTCGACATCGGCCAGCACGGTGGCGAGTGCCGGACCGATGGCGCCCTCGGGCACCATGAAACGCACGCGAGAAAGGTCGGTCAGGCCGCCGAGCCGGGCAGGTCCGTCAGGCGCGGTATCGACGCAAACCACCTCCTCGATGCCGGCGCTGGCGACGAGATCGGCGATGGCCGCGCGGCCCTGCAGGCCGAGGCCGCCGAGAACAGCTATTCTCATGCCGGCTCCTTGCGCGCCGGTGTTTCTTCCGACCAGCAGCCTTCGGGCAGGCTGACCCATTTGTTGCAGGAGGCCATGACGACGAAGGTCTCGCTGCGCACCACTTCGCCCGGAATGCCGGCGCCCGGAATCAGTTCGCTGGTGATGCGGTAGAGGTCGGCGACATCGCCGGCGACGGTCACGTCGACGATGATGTCGAAGCGCCCGGTAACCACCGAGGCCGAGTTGACGAAAGGCAGTTCGGCAATGCGCTGCGCCAGTTCCCGGGCGCGGCCACGTCCCTGAGCGTTGATCCCGACAATGGCCGAGATCAACTCGGGGCGTTCGGTCAGATTGAGCAGCCCGACGATCTTCAAGAGGTTGCGGTCGAGCAGATTGCGCAACCTTGAGCGCACCGTCGGCACCGAGATCGCCATCGTCTCGGCGAGCCGGTTGATGCCGGGCTGGGCATCCTGCGACAACAGCTTTACCAGCCGTCGATCGGTTTGATCGAGATGCTCACGCAAAGGCAAGCCTTTCATAAAGGGAAAGAAACGATCGGATTTTCTTTCGGATATGAAAAATACCTTATGGGGAATTTTTTACAGCAGCAAGAGCTATGTCATCCCTCTGTGTCCCTTCCGTGTGCGTTCGGGCAAGACAGGATCAGGGGCCTCTGTCCTGCTGGACATCTCCTCACAAGAGGGAAATCGCTAGTTTCGTCGAGGTTGCCACATTTGTTCTTGTTTTGTTCCAGCAGCTATGCTACTAATTTGGGGTAGGTGCTGATTCGCGCCGCCAGCCCGCCTTCCGAGGCGGGTTTTTTGTTTTCAGCATACCTTTGAAGGTTCATCGCCGCCTTTGAGGCTGGCGGGACAGCGCCGTTCGGGGCGCTGTGTTCGAAGGCGAAAAAGCAAACGGCGCAAGGGGTGTGCTTCGAATTTCATGGAAAGGAACGGTGAATCGATATGAAGAAGATTTTTCATCTGTTGGTGCTAACTGCAATCTGCACCATTGCTGCTACCATGGTGCCAATTGGCGCCGCATATGCCCAGAACGCGCCCTACTGGCGTGCGGACTGGGAGGAGGGGTCTTGCACCGGAGCCTCGTGCTATACCGACTGGTCTTTCGTTCAGGCGGAGGATCCCGCGGAAGCTGATCCCAACCTGAACGCAATTGTCAGCGGCTTGGTCTCGACCGGCGCGGGGAATGTATCCTCGCACGGCGGCAACAGCTTCGGAAAGTTCGAAACGACGGTGGCTGCCATCAATGCTGGAAAGCCCCATTCCAAAGTCTACAAAGAGTGGCTCTTTCCAGGCGGCCTGGCCAAGAACGACGCTTTCGGACGTCCGCTCCAGGCCGTGTCGCCATCAGGGATCGATGGGACCTATGTCTCGTGGTTTTTCATTCCGTCCAATTACCAGGCGGCCAATGGCTGGACGAATATCTTCCAGTTCAAGGTGACCGAGCAATCGCCTTTCTCGCAGGAACCAACGTGGTGGGTCAACTTGCGCGACAGTCAGACTGAGGATTTGCTGCTGCTGCATGTGGAAAATGCGGCACCCGGAACCTACAATCCGGCTAATGATGTTCCCGCACCGAAGGGCCGTTGGTTTCAGCTGCGCGCGGATCTCTATGAAGGGGTGGGCATCGATTGGTATCTGGACGGGGTGTTTTGGCAATCATCGTCAAACGCAACGTGGCCGGTCGGGCGGGATTCAGACGGATCAGGTACACCTCAGTCATTTGTGTTTGGCGTGGGTCACTATGGTGGAGTTGGCAAGATCTATACGGACGATGCCTATTTGGTCGCAAAATAGCTACTGCCAAATTGCCCTGGCGCATAAAACACTAAGCTGCTTCGGGTCCAAACGGGGCAGCTTTTTTTGCACTTGAGCACGTCGCGTTTGAACGGGACCCCTGCGACGCGCTTAAGTCTCTGTTCATGCATGTCGTCGTCCCAAAACCGCTGTGCATTTTGGGGCGACAGGCAGTCGAGGATGTGCGCGACAGCACTAGGCGACGGAGTTCGGAGACGATCTTGCCGCCGCCGTGGTCGCTTGAACGCGACGCGAGGTCGTAGTGAGCAACGCACCCGCATAGCAGGCCGACCGAGTTGCGGCGTAGCCGCAACTCACGCCTTCACCTGATAAGCGGAGAGGCTCATTCGCGACATGGCCAAAAGCGGCCTTTCAATAAAACTATAACTCGCCAGGGACACGGCGATGCAGGCGGTGACAATAGCTATGCCTGCAAGCCATGGTGACACATTGGCGGTTGCAACGACAGGAGCGATCGCGAGCAGCACGATAGGATGGGTCAAATAGAGAGAGTAGGAAGCATCTCCCAGCCTTGCCAGCACGCGAGGAGCAAAAAGTCGGAAGTAGCTCTCCAGGCTGATGCAACCCGCGACAAGGATCAGCGCCGGGATACCTTGAGCAAGGGTTCGCGGCAAGTTGAAGCCAAGTACCATCACCAGTGTGGACACAATAGCGAACCCGACAGCCGAGGCACCCAGGAAAGCGGGCAAACGCACCAGTCTGCCGACCAGATGGCCGACAGCCATGCCGGCAAGGAACTCAAACAGGATTGGCGTGGTATAGAAAAACAGCACAGTGTCGGCGGCGGGTTTGAAGATAATGCGTGCGGCTACGGCGATTGCAAAGACAACGCCAATGGTGGCCATTTGCGTCAGCGCACCAAAACCCATAGTCGCCGCGAACAGAATGTAAAACAGGATTTCCAGATTGAGCGTCCAACCCACGCCAAGCACTGGCTGGACATAGCCTGTGGCCGTATCGAGATAGGGCACGAAAAGCAGGCTGTTGGCAATCTGCTCAAAGGACACTCCACGACCGGCAAACAGCCAAAGTGCGGCGACCATGAGGAAGGTCATGACCCAATAGAACGGAACGACGCGCGTGAACCGCTGCATCAAAAAAGCACGGTGGTCGCGATGTCTGTTCTCCGTCGAGAGAACCATGACGAAACCGCTGATGACGAAAAACAGGTCGACGCCGCTGTTTAGAATGGGAATAGGCAAATCGAGCACGCCTAGTGCGGCCGGAAGATGATAGATAACAACCATAAGGGCTGCTAGCCCCCGCAGGGTCTGTATCGATGTATATTGTTGAATCCGACGCGGCGCAGCGTGATCATTATCCGGAATGACGTTCATTAAAAAAGTCCCCGATGCGGGAGAATATTAACATAGATGAGACCGTTGATGCGACTATTAACTGCCGGTTTAATTAATACATAAAATTTGAATAGCTTCCACCGACTTTCGCGGCCCGGGCCTTGCGATCGCCATCGTCTCGGCGATGCCTTGGCGCGCTGCTTGTATGCGCTATCGCCCGGCCCGGAAGATCGCCACCGCAGCCGCCACCAGTGCCGCATTGCCGGCCGCCACCGTTCCATCCGGCAGGTCTTTGCCGTCCTCCAGCCCGACGCGCGTCGACCAGTTGTGCTCCGCCGCACGGCGCACGAACGGCCAGACCGTGGCGTCGGACCCATGCAGCAGGATGACACGGCGGATGCCGGCGCGATCCAGCACTTTCTCGATGCCGTCCGAAACGGCAAAGGCCTCGTCCAGCGTCTGCTCGGAAATCTCGATCAGCACGCGCAGAACGCGTCCGCCATGGTCGAGGCTGACGAGACGCTCGGCGTCGGCGACTGAAGCCAATCCGGCTTCGACCCCGATACCGCGTTGTCGCAGGCTCTCCATGACGATGGGGGCTGCCGCCTCGCTGAGATTGACCGAGGCATAGTCCGGCAATTCGCGCCAGCCGGCGATGGCGACCAGCGTGCTGGTATCGTCGTTCTCGATCCAGGCACCGGTGGAGACGCCGATCAGCGTGCCGGGGCAGGCGCGGCGCAGCGCCGCGATCGTCGGGTCCATCGCCGCAGGCGCAAGGCTCTCGCGGCGGTCCGCGCCGCGGGCATGGATGTGCAGCTCGGCCGCACCCGCGGCAACAGAGGCCGCACCATCGCGCGCCATGGCCTCGGCGTCGAGCGGCAGCGTGGGATGAAAATCGGCGGGACGCGCGCCGTTGATGCAGGTCTGGACGATCATGGTTCTCGCGATCCTGTTGCGGATGGTGCGAGCCTAGCTCAGGGCTGCCAAAATCGGTACCGGTCCGCCGAAGGCTCCTGACAGGTGGATGCGACCCGGCCTGAATCAGTTCGGCAGGAGGCGCCCCTATCATATTGTTCGAAACCGATCTTCCGCGAGTTCAGTGGCGGGACGTCAATGGCCAGTGACACGCTTGCCGGAGAACTTACTCTTCCTCGGTCCAGATCAGCCGCAGCAGGCGCAGCAGCGTTGCCCGCTCTTTTTTCGTCAGCCGCTCCAGGAGCCGGTCCTCGTGCCGGCGCACCTGCCGGCGCCATGCCGGCATGGCGGCTTTGGCCGCCTTGGTCAAAGCCAGCACCTGCACGCGTCTGTCCTGCGCATGGTCGTCGCGCTCGACCAGGCCGCGCTCTTCGAGTTCGGCCAACAGCGGCGCCATGTTCGCGCTCTTCATGCCGAGCAGGCGGCAAAGCTCGGCGGCCCGAATGCCAGGCCTTTCGTCGATCAGCGCCAGCATGCCATAGGTGACCGGGCGCAGCGCCGCATCGGCCAGCTCGACCGCGAAATCATTGAGCGCCAGCGCCGAAGCGCGCCGCAGATTGTAGCCGATCTGCGCGTCGAGCCTGTCTTCGGGCGCGACCCTGCTCGCCTTGCCGGATGCGGTGCGATCTGCCGTCTCGTTCATGCTGCAAGCGATCACCGCGATCAAGGCTCTTGTCAAGGAGAAAATACTATGCGACATAGCAATTATGAAGGCTATGTCACATAGCTATTGATGACATGTCGGGGAGGAGCGCAACTCTTGCCTCGTCACACAGGAACGCAAGCAGGAGGAGAATTGCCATGACCCAAGACACCGTTGCCTTCGACATCGAGGACGGCATCGCCTGGGTGCGCTTCAATCGCCCTGAAAAACGCAATTGCATGAACCCGGCGCTCAATCGGCGCATGATGGAAGTGCTGGACCAGCTCGAATACCGCGACGATGTCGGCGTGCTGGTGCTGTCGGGCGAAGGCAATGCCTGGTCGGCGGGCATGGATCTCAAGGAGTATTTTCGCGAGACCGAGGCCAAGGGGCTGGGCGCCGTCCGCAAGGCTCAAGGCGAGGCCTATGGCTGGTGGCGGCGGCTGCGCTGGTACCGCAAGCCGACCATCGCCATGGTCAATGGCTGGTGCTTTGGCGGCGGCTATGGCCCGCTGTTTGCCTGCGACCTCGCTTTCGCCGCCGACGAGGCGCAATTCGCGCTGTCGGAGATCAACTGGGGCATCCTGCCCGGCGGCGGCGCCACCAAGGTGGTGGTCGACCTGCTGTCGATGCGCGACGCCATGTACCACGCGCTGACCGGCGAACTCATCGACGGCAGGAAGGCGGCGGCCTGGAAGCTGGTCAACGAAAGCCTGCCGCTGGCGGAGTTGAAGCCACGAGTTACCGAGGTGGCGAACATCCTGCTGAAGAAAAACCCGGTGGCGCTGAAGGCGACCAAGGACGCCATCCGCCGCGTCGCCGAGATGACCTACGACAATGCCGAGGACTATCTGGTGCGCGCGCAGGAGGCGGCCAATTCCTACGACAATGACGGCCGCAAGGAAGGCATCCGCCAGTTCATCGACGAAAAGAGCTACAAGCCCGGCCTCGGCGCCTATGACAAGGCGAGGTGATCAGCCAATATCCGATCTGGGAGGAGATGCAGATGCCGGCCTGGACGACGCCCGATCCCGTGGCCTTGCATGCCGAGACGCAGCCAGAGCGTCTTGCATGCGTCGACCTCGCTTCCGGGCGGCGCTGGACCTACGGCAGGTTCGACGAAGCCATCCAGCGCGCTGTCGCCGTCCTTGAGAGCGGCTACGGCATCGAGCCGGGGCAGCGCATCGCCACCGCCGCCCGCAACAGTGTCGATCTCCTGATCCTGCAGCAGGCCGCCATGCGGCTCGGCGCCGTCTTCGTGCCGGCGAACTGGCGCCTCGCTGCACCTGAGCAACAGGCAATCCTAGCCGATTGCGATCCCGCGCTGCTGCTGCACGACACCGCGTTTGAATTGGCGCCGCCCGAGGGCTGCGTGCCGGTCGAGATCGCTGCCTTCGCCGCGGCGGTGGACGCGCAAGCGCCGGCGCCGCGCCGGCCTTTGCCGCCGGCCGATCATCCATCGATCATCCTCTACACCTCGGGCACGTCCGGCCGGCCGAAGGGGGTGATCATCACCGAGGCCAACGCCTCCGCCACCGCGGTCAATTTCGGCGTGCTGGGCCGCGTCGGCAATTCAAGCGTCTTCCTCTGCGACGCGCCGATGTTCCATGTCATCGGCCTCATCACCAGCCTGCGTCCGCCCTTGCTGCAGGGCGGCACCGTGCTGATCTCGCCCGGCTTCGAGGCCGGCCTCACCAACCGCCGCCTGGCCGATCCCGACCTCGGCGTCACCCACTATTTCTGCGTCCCGCAAATGGCCAAAATGGTGCGCGAAGATGCCGCGTTCTCGCCGGCAAACTGGACCACACTGACTGCCATCTTCACCGGCGGCGCGCCCAATCCCGCCGCCGACATCCTCTGGTGGCTGGAGCAGGGCGTGCGCATGGTCGATGGCTTCGGCATGACCGAGGCCGGTACCGTGCTCGGCATGCCGGTCGAGGCCGGCCAGATCGCCCGCAAGGCGGGTTCTGCCGGCCTGCCGGCGCCATCATTGTGCTTGCGCATCGTCGACGAAGATGGCCACGACGCCGCGGCCGGGGAGGCGGGCGAGATCTGGCTCAGCGGCCCCAACGTCACGCCGGGCTACTGGAACCGTCCTGACGCGACGGCACAGGCCTTCACATCGGATGGCTGGTTCCGCACTGGCGACATAGCGCGCCGGGACGAAGACGGCTTCGTCACCCTGGTCGATCGCCGCAAGGACATGTTCATTTCCGGCGGCGAGAACGTCTATCCGGCCGAGGTCGAAATGGCGTTGCTCGCTCATCCCGACATTGCCGAAGCGGCTGTCATCGGCATCGCCGACGAGCGCTGGGGCGAGGTCGGCCGCGCCTTCGTCGTGCTGAAGGCTGGCTGCGTCCTCGATCCGGCGGCGCTCGCGGCGCACTGTGCGGCTCGCATCGCCCGCTACAAGGTGCCGAAGGAATTCCTGCTCACCGACGCGTTGCCCCGCACCGCCTCCGGCAAGATTCAGAAACACATTTTGCGCGGCTGCCGGTGACCCCACCGCCGTCCTTCACTGCGCCCGCGCTTTGGCCACGTCGGCTGGCGTGATGGCGGATTGCTTGCCGCCGAAATGCGCCAGCACATAGTTGCCGAGGGCTGCGATCTCGGTATCCGAATAGGCGTTGGCGAAAGCCGGCATGGCCTGCTTGCCCAGCGGCGTCGTCATATGCGCGCCTTTCAGGATGACCTGGATCAGATTGGTGCCGTCGGGGTCGTTGACCGTGCGGCTGCCGCGCAGTGCCGCGTAGGGCGTCTGCAACCCTTCACCATTCCATCCGTGACAGCTGGCGCAGGCGCCCTGGAACAGCTTCAGGCCGAGCCCGCCTTGCGCCACTGAATCGGCAGACGGAGCGTAGGCGATGGACGTCGTCAGTGTTGCCGGCGGCTCGACTTCGACGATCGCCTTGTCGCTGCTGACTTGCGGCGGAACGGTTTTTACGTAAGTGACGATCGCCTTGATGTCTTCCGGCGTCAAATGGCGCAGGCTGTAGTCGACGGCTTCGCCCATGTTGCCGGTGGCCGCACCACGCCCTTCCGCATGACCCTTGAAGAGATAGTTGGACAGCTGCTCCTCGCTCCAGCTTCCGATGCCGGTCGTCTTGTCCGAACTGATGTTGTAGGCCTTCCAGCCCTGCAGTTCGGCGCCGGCGAATTTCTTGCTGTTGTCGAGCCCATAGAACAGGTTGCGGGGCGTGTGGCATTCGCCGCAATGCGCCATCGCTTCGGTGAGATAGGCGCCGCGGTTCCATTCCGCGCTCTGCTTTTCGTCTTGTGGCAACGGACCGTCGGGAACGAACAACAGGTTCCAGAACCGCAGGACATAACGCTGGTTGAACGGAAAACTCAGATCGTTCTTCGGCGCCTCGGCGTGCACCGGCGGCAGGCTGAACAGATAGGCCTTGATCGCCAGCGCATCTTCCGTGGCCATCCTGGCATAGGAGGCATAGGAAAAGGCCGGATAGAGATTGCGGCCTTGCTTGTCGATGCCCTGATGCAAGGCACGCACGAACTCCGCGTCGCTCCAGTCGCCGATGCCGGTTTCCTTGTCGGCGGTGATGTTTGGGGAATAGACGGTGCCGAACGGCAGCTTGAAGGCAAGGCCGCCGGCATAGGGCTGGCCGCCTCCGGTTGTGTGGCAGGCGACGCAATCGGCGGCGCGCGTCAGATATTCGCCGCGATCGATCAGCGCCTGACCGGTCGGCAGTTTCGCCGCCGCCATGGAGACGTCCGGCAGCGACGCCGGTTTGAACAGGAAGATCGCAACGCCGGCGGCGATGACGACCACGACAGCGAGGAGGATGCGGACCAAGCTTCTCATGGCCTGGCCCTCACAGCGCTTCGGCTTCGGTTTCGATGCCGGTCTCCGGGCGCTCCCTGCTGTTCGCCAGCACCGCCAGCAAGGGTGCTGCGGGCGGCGGCACCATCGACACGCTGGTCTTGTCGGCGCCGTCGCTCTTCAGCTGGTTGCGGTCGATGGGCAGGCTGCGCAGGCGTTTTCCCGTCGCGGCAAAGATCGCGTTGGCAAGGGCAGGCCCGGCCGAAACCGTTGCTGTCTCGCCGATGCCGCCGGGCGATTCCAGGCTCTTGACGTGATAGACCTCGATCTTCGGCGCCTCATTGTTGCGCAGGATGCGGTAGTCGTGAAAATTACTCTGGTCGACGCGGCCATTGCTGAAAGTGATGCCGCTGTAGAGCGCCGCCGACAGGCCGAAGATCAACCCGCCTTCGATCTGGGCTTCGACCGTGTTTGGGTTGATGGCGATGCCGCAATCGACGGCCACCACCGCGCGCTGCAGCGTAATCTCGCCGGCCGCTGAAACCGAGATCTCCAGCACCGCGGCCATGAAGCTGCCGAAGGCATCGTGCAGGGAAATGCCGCGGCCGCTGCCGGCCGGAAGCGGCGAGCCCCATCCCGACTTTTCGGCCGCAAGCTCGAGCACGCCTGCGGCCCGCGGCTGGTTCTTGGTCAGCGCCCGGCGATACTCCACCGGATCCCTGCCCACCGCATAGGCGAGTTCGTCCATAAAACTTTCGACCACGAAGACATTGTGCGTCGGCCCGACACCGCGCCACCAGGTGATCGGCACCGGCGGATCCTCGCGCACCCAGTCGACCTGGATGACCGGCAGATCATAGGGCGGTTTGGCGGCGCCCTCGACGGCATCGTCGTCAAGCTTGTCCTGAGGCCAGCCGCCGGGGATGTAATTACCCAACACCGAACCGCCGGCGACATGGTCGATCCACACGGTTGGCAAGCCGTCGGCGCCGAGACCGGCTGATATCCGGTCGTAGTAGGTCGGCCGGTAGAGATCGTGCTGGATGTCTTCTTCACGCGTCCAGATAACTTTGACCGGGTAGCTCACCTGTTTGGCGATCGCCACCGCCTGGCCGACATATTCAGCGACAAGCCGGCGGCCGAAGCCGCCGCCGATCAGGTGATTGTGCACGATGATCTTGTCGAGCGGAAAGCCCGTGACCTGTGCCGCCCAGCCTTGCGCCTGGGTGGGCACCTGGGTGCCGAGCCAGATCTCGCATTCATCGGCGCGCACATGCACGACGCAGTTGACCGGCTCCATCGGCGCATGGGCCAGGAACGGCAGCTCATAGCTCGCCTCGACCGTCTTGACGGCGGCTTTCAGCGCGCCGGCGACGTCGCCTTCCTGGCGCGCCATGATCGGTGTCTTGTTTTTGGACGCAGCCTTCAGCGTGTTCATCATATCGGCGCTTGAAAGCCTGGCGTTGGCGCCTTCGTCCCAGGTGATGGTGAGGGCCTCGAGGCCTTTCTTGGCCGCCCAGAAATGATCGCCGATCACGGCGACCGCATTGTCCAGCCTGACGATATCGCGCACGCCTGGGACGGCGCGTGCCGCCGTCTCGTCCACATCGCCGAGCTTGCCGCCGATCACCGGACAGGCGGCGACCGTCGCCACCTTCATGCCGGGCACGCGCACATCGATGCCGTAGACCACTGCGCCATTGACCTTGCCCGCCGTGTCGACCCGGCGCAGCGACTTGCCGATTANGCACATCGATGCCGTAGACCACTGCGCCATTGACCTTGCCCGCCGTGTCGACCCGGCGCAGCGACTTGCCGATTAGCTGGAAATCCTTGGGGTCCTTGAGCTTGACGTCGCTCGGCACCGGTTGCTTGCCGGCCGCGTCGGCGAGCGCGCCATAGGCCAGCTGCCGGCCTGTCGGCAGATGCGTGACCACGCCAAGCTTGGCGCTGCATTCCGAAATCGGAACCGCCCATTGCGCGGCTGCTGCCGCAACCAGCATCGTGCGGGCAACGGCGCCTGCCTTGCGCAGCGATTCCCAGGTTGCCCGCATCGAGGTCGAGCCGCCCGTTGCCTGGCCGCCAAGCGCAGCGGTGGCGTACAGCTTGTCGTTGGGCGGCGCGTCGACGACCTTCACCTGGTCCAGGCCGACTTCCAGTTCCTCGGCAATCAACGTCGCTTCGCCGGTGTGCGTGCCTTGGCCCATTTCGATGTTGGGCAGGATGAAAGTGATCTTGCCGTCGCTGTCGACGCGGATAAAAGCATCGGGTGAAAAGGCGGCGGTGACGTCGCCCTCGACGGGTTCGGCGGCGGCAAAACCGGGCCTGGTGCCGGCGCCCAGCATGGTGAAGCCGAGCAGAAGGCCGCTGCCCTGCAGGAAGGCACGGCGCGAGGTGAATTTTTGGGTGGGGGAGGAGGACGGCTTGCTCATGGCTGGCTATCTCCCTCAGGCCTTCGCGGCCTGTTTTATGGCCGCTCTTATTCGCGTGTAGGTGCCGCACCTGCAGATATTGCCGGACATGGCGGCGTCGATATCGCTGTCGCTCGGGTCGGGGTTGCGCTCCAGCAGCGCCGAGGCCGACATGATCTGGCCGGACTGGCAATAGCCGCACTGGATGACTTCAAGGTCGAGCCATGCCTGTTGCACTTTCTTGCCCGATGGCGTCGCATCGATCGCCTCGACGGTGGTGACATGGCGCGACCCAACCGACGCGACCGGCAACACGCAGGATCGCACCGGTTGCCCGTCAAGCTGCACCGTGCAGGCGCCGCACTGGGCGATGCCGCAACCGAACTTCGTGCCGGTCAGGCCGATGACATCGCGCAGCACCCACAGCAATGGCATATCGTCCGGCACGTCGACACTGCGATCCTCGCCGTTTACATTGAGCGCAATCATGGGCCTCTCCTCGGTTATCCGCATCCCCGTGGACAATGCAGTAGGCACCTGTTTGCCGGTAGTGTCTAATCACATGCATGTTGTTCGGCACCGCAACGCGTGTGCAAATCGCACTCGTGTGCGCGCCACAGTGCCCCTGATCTTTGCCGGGCTGCCGGCTGAAAGGTTTTTGCGATGGCTGAGTTGAAGGTCAGAACCCGCGTCACCGGCGCGACGGCGACGCTGCAGCCCGGCGGCTTGCCTTCCATCACCACTCCGACCGGCGGTGCAGTCGATGTCGTCACCGGCGTCAGCGCGCCGGGCTTCAATCCGCTCGACCTGCTCTACGCCTCGCTCGCCGCCTGCATGGTGCTGAGCGCGCGCATCGCCGCCTCCCGCCTCGGGGTTGCCGCCGCGCTTGGCGAGGTGCGCGCCGAGGTCGGCGGCGAGAAGGCCAAGGACGAGCCGTCGCGCGTCGAAAGGCTCAACATCAGGCTCGACATCTCAGGCGATCTCGACGCTGCGACCAAGCAGCGGATCGTCGAGGACGCCGAAGCGATCTGCACGGTGTCCAACACGCTGCGCGCCGCGCCGCAATTGCATACGACGCTTGGGTGAGGGCTTCGCAGAATGCCTCGCTGCCACCAACCAAGGACCGTCCCATGGCCATGATCCCGCCGATCGACTACGCCTCGGCATCGCATGACATCCGCGCCGAGCACGACAGGGAGCTTGGCCTGCGCGGACGCATGACCAACATGAAGCGCATCCTGCTGCATTCACCGGCGGCCCACCGCATCTATGCCGAATGGTTCACCCTGCGCGATCTGCTCAAGCCCGCACTCGACGACCGCGCTGTCTGGCTGTTGTCGCTGGCGATCTCCGAGAGATGCCGCGCCGAGATACCGC
Organism: Mesorhizobium sp. L103C131B0; assembly: GCF_000502275.1. Lineage (NCBI taxonomy): Bacteria > Pseudomonadati > Pseudomonadota > Alphaproteobacteria > Hyphomicrobiales > Phyllobacteriaceae > Mesorhizobium > Mesorhizobium sp. L103C131B0. Next base: position 151,628 of record NZ_AYXC01000014.1, read on the forward strand.
TTACCTTCTTCCGCCGCGCGCTGATCGACAGCGGTCTTGATCCCGAGGCGATCGAGCCCAGCGCTGAAGAAGCTTTGCTGATCGAATTCGGCAAGGCAGTCGCTGCCGATACCAACGCCGTTCCCGACGATGTCTGGGCGGCACTCAAGGCTCGCTACGACGACACACTGCTGGTCAACCTCGTCGCCTTCGCCGGCATCATGGTGGCGACCTGCGTGTTCACGAATGCGGTGCGCGTTGATCTCGACCCGGAGCTGGAGGTGTATCGCAAGCGGTGAAGCGCGTTTTCCCTTCTCCCACAGGGGCGAAGGGGAAGATTGTCCGAACCGGATAGATAGGTAACAGAATGGACCGATAGCATGGGTGACAGTTTTCTTGTCCGCCGGAGGACCG
>NZ_AYXC01000015.1:0-151649 GCF_000502275.1 Mesorhizobium sp. L103C131B0
CCGTTGGCCGCGGGCGCGGCCGGTGCGGTGTTGCCCGAAGGCGGCGTCGGCGCCGTCGTGCCGGGCAACTGATTGAGCACGCCGTTGCCGCTGTCGGCCGGCACGCGGTCGAGAATGTCGATCGGTTTTTCGCCATAGCGGGCAACGATCGAGAGTGTCAGCGACGTCACGAAGAAGGCCGCGGCCAGGATCGCCGTCGCCCGCGTCAGCGCATTGGCGGCGCCACGCGCGGTCATGAAACCGGAACCGCCGCCAATGCCGAGACCACCGCCTTCGGAGCGTTGCAGCAGCACCACGCCGACAAGGGCGAGCACGACCATGAGGTGGATGACGATCAGTACGGTTTCCATATTTTATCCTGGCAAGCCCTGCCGCTCCCTGGCGATCAGGGCCGGTGATTTGGAGGCGGCTCCATACAATGCTTTAACGGCATTTCCAAGCCCGTGGCCGGAATATGGGAAGCAATGCGCCCTTTGCAACGATTTCCGCCGAACTGCTGCCTTCATAAGTCTATGACCGAACTGGTCGGCAACGAAATTCCGGGGCCTACGAGATATTCTGGTATGCCTCGGCGATGGCGAGAAAGTCGGACGCCTTCAGGCTGGCGCCGCCAACCAGCGCGCCATCGACGTTTTTGACGCCTAGCAGTTCGACAGCGTTGGACGCCTTGACCGAGCCGCCATAGAGGATGCGCATCTTGCCGGCCACGGCTGCGCCGAGCGCTTCCGCCAGTTTTTGGCGGATATGCGCGTGCGCCTCCGCCACGTCTTCGGCGGTCGGCGTCAGGCCGGTGCCGATAGCCCATACCGGCTCGTAGGCGATAACGGTGTTGGCGGGCGTTGCGCTCGGTGGCACCGAGCCGGCGACCTGCCGCGATAATACGTCGAGTGCTGTGCCCGCTTCGCGCTCGGCCTTGGTCTCGCCGATGCAGATGATGGCGACGAGCCCTGCCCGCCACGCCGCCGAGGCCTTGGCGAGGACGATGGCATCGTCCTCGCTGCGCTGTTCGCGGCACTCGGAATGGCCGACAATGACGTGGCTGGCGCCCGCATCCTTCAGCATCTCGGCTGAGACGCAGCCGGTGAAGGCGCCGCTTTCCTTGATGTGGCAGTCCTCGCCACCGGCCCGCACCGGCGTGCGCGACAGGATTTCGACGGCGCGCGACAGCAAGGTCGCCGGCACGCAGACCAATGCTTCGGTCTCTGCGTCGAGCCCGCTCATGAAGCCGTTGCCGATCATCCTGAGCTCGTTCAGCGAAGCGCTGGTGCCGTTCATTTTCCAGTTGCCGGCAACGAGCGGTCGAATTCCTGGCGTCATGGGGATCTGGTTCTCCGGGCGACATTGGGGTCTCGCCCTCCCTATCAAAATCAGGCCACAAAGCAATCGACAGTGAGCCGGAAGGGCGCTATTGCGCTTGTTTCAGACTCGGGCGCACGCAAAACTGCGCAAAAATCGGAAGTAACAATGCTTGGTATATTGAGAAGCGCGGCAGGGACCTGGGTCGCGAAAGCCCTGCTGTCGCTGCTGGTGTTGAGTTTCCTTGCCTGGGGCGTCACCACGCGGATGACGGGCGGCTTCCTGGCTGGCCATCATGCGGTGATCACCGCCGGCAGCACCACCGTGTCGATCACCGAGTACCGCCTCGCCTATGATCGCCAGATCGCCATGCTGCAGCAGCAGATCGGCCAGCGCATCAGCCGCGACCAGGCCAAGGCCTATGGCATCGACAACCAGGTGCTGGCTCAGTTGGTGTCCGGCGCCGTCCTTGACGAACAGGCGCGCAAGCTCGGGCTTGGCTTCTCCAAGGACAGGTTGGCCGAACTGACGCGGCAGGAACCCGCCTTCCAGGGCCCGAATGGCCAGTTCGACCGCCGGCTGTTCGAATCCCGGCTGCGCGAACTGGGAATGCGGCCGGAGGATTATCTGAAGAACCGGGCTCAGGTGGCGGTGCGCCAGCAGATCGTCGAAGCGGTTTCGGACGGCCTCAAGGCTCCGGACACCTTCTTCAAGGCAGTTGCGCTCTATCGGGGCGAAGACCGCACCATCGACTATCTGATCTTGCCAAAGGCGTTGGTCGAACCGATCGAGGCCCCCTCCGACAGCGTGCTTCAGGCTTATTTCGAGTCCAACAAGAAAACCTACGCGGCGCCAGAATACCGCAAATTCTCCTATGTCCGGCTCGAGCCCGAAGACATCATGGATGTCAGCGCCGTGACCGACCAGCAGGTCAGCGACGACTACAACAAGAACAAGGGCCGCTACACCACGCCGGAAATGCGCACCATCGAACAGCTGGTGTTTCCTTCCGCGGACGCCGCCAAGGCGGCATCCGATTCGCTGAAGACGGGCGCCACTTTCGACAAGATCGTCACCGCGCAGGGCAAGACCCCGGCCGACACGCTGCTCGGCACGCTCTCCAAGGACAAGATCACCGACAAGGCGGTCGCCGATGCCGCATTCGCGCTAGCCGTCAACGAAGTCAGCCCGGTCGTCCAGGGCGCGTTCGGTCCGGTGCTTTTGCGCGTCACCGAGATCAAACCGGAAACGGTGAAGCCGCTGGCGGAAGTGTCAGACCAGATCCGCAAGGATCTGGCGCTTGGCGAAGCAAGCCGCATCCTGCTCGACGTGCACGACAATTACGAAGACACCCGCGCCGCCGGCAGCACGCTGGCCGAAGCCGCCGCCAAACTGAAGCTCAAGGACGTCACCGTCGAGGCCATCGACCGCACCGGCCTCAGGCCGGACGGGACCATCATCAAGGACCTGCCGGCATCGCCGGACCTCATCAAGGCGGTGTTCGAGGCCGAGCCCAACACCGAGAATCAAGCCCTGACCACGCCTAACAACGGCTTCGTGTTCTATGAACTGACATCGATCACGCCGGCTCGCGACCGCACGCTGGACGAAGTCCGCCAGCGCGTGGTGGCGGACTGGACGACAGAGGAAACGACCAAGCGGCTGACCGCGAAAGCAGACGAACTCGACAAGCGCCTCAAGGCTGGCACCACACTCGACGTCATCGCCGGCGAACTGAAGCTTGAAAAGCAGACCAAGCGCGGCGTGAAGCGCGAGGCCGACGATGTCGATTTCGGCAAGGAGGGTGCTGCTGCGATGTTCGGCGTCGGCGAAGGCGGCACCGGGCTGATCCCCTCGCCCACCGGCGACGGCCAGATCCTGTTCAAGGTCGCCGAAGTGTTCGAGCCGGCCGGAGCCGACGCCAGCTCGGTACCCGACGATGCGCAAAAATCCTTCACGCAAGGCATGTCCGACGATCTGCTCGACCAGCTGGTGGCGCAGTTGCAGACGCAGTACGCCGTCAGCGTCGACCAGGCCGCCGTTGCCCAAGCCCTCGCCCAATGAATGGCCTTAGCCCAATGAACGTCTTGGCCCAATGAGCGCCCTGAAGACCCATATCGCCAAGGTCGCCACGGGAACCGGGCTTACCTTCGAGGAAGCGCGCGAAGCTTTCGACATCATCATGTCTGGCGACGCGACGCCGGGCCAGATCGGCGGCTTCCTGATGGCGTTGCGCGTGCGCGGGGAGACCGTGAGCGAGATTTCCGGCGCCGTCGCCACCATGCGTGCCAAGATGCTGCGCGTCGAAGCTCCTGAGGGCGCCATCGACATTGTCGGCACGGGCGGCGACAATTCGCATTCAGTCAACATCTCGACCGCTTCGGCCTTCGTCATTGCCGGCTGCGGCGTGCCGGTCGCCAAGCACGGCAATCGCGGCCTGTCGTCGCTGACGGGCGCCGCCGATGTGCTGGTCGCGCTCGGCGTCAAGATCGATATCCCGCCAGAGGTGATCGGCCGCTGCATCCAGGAGGCCGGCGTCGGCTTCATGTTCGCGCCGGCGCACCACCCGGCGATGAAGCATGTCGGCCCGACCCGCGTCGAGCTCGGCACGCGCACCATCTTCAACCTGCTCGGACCGCTGTCCAATCCGGCCGGCGTCAGCAGGCAGATGGTCGGCGTGTTCCTGCCGGAATGGATCGTGCCGGTGGCCGAGACATTGAAGGCGTTGGGCACCGAGCATGCCTGGGTGGTCCATGGGGATGGCTATGACGAAATCACCACCACCGGCGAAACGCAGGTGGCGGAATTGGCCGGCGGCGAGATCCGCCATTTCACGCTCACCCCGGAAGCCGTCGGCCTGCAGCGCCACACCAAGGACGAGTTGCGCGGCGGCGACGCCGCCTACAATGCCACGGCGTTGCGCGACATGCTGAGAGGTGCTGCCGGGGCCTATCGCGATACGGTGCTGATGAACGCCGGCGCCGGCATGGTGGTGGCCGGCAAGGCGACGACGCTTGCCGACGGCATGGCCGCGGCCACACAGGCCATTGACAGCGGCCGGGCGCTGGGCGTGCTCGACAGGCTGGTCGAGATTTCGAACGGATGAGCCGTGGCTGACATTCTGCGCAAGATCGAGGCCTACAAGCGCGACGAGATCGCGGCGGCGAAGGCGCGTATACCGTTGGCCGAGATCAAGGCGCGAGCCAAGGATGCCGACGCACCGCGTGGCTTTCTGAGGGCGCTTGAGGCGAAGCGCAGATCGGGCAGCTTCGGCCTGATCGCCGAGATCAAAAAGGCAAGCCCATCCAAAGGCTTGATCCGCGCCGATTTCGACCCGCCCGCACTGGCGCAGGCCTATGAGAAAGGCGGTGCCGCCTGTCTTTCGGTGCTGACCGATGCGCCATCCTTCCAGGGCGCGCCGGAATTTCTCATCAGTGCACGGAAGGCAGTGTCCCTGCCCGCGCTGCGCAAGGATTTCCTGTTCGACCCTTATCAAGTCTACGAGGCTCGCGCATGGGGCGCCGATGCCATCCTGATCATCATGGCCAGCGTCGATGATGCCTTGGCGAGCGAATTGGAAGCGACCGCGTTCGAACTCGGCATGGACGCGCTGATCGAGGTGCATGACGAGGCCGAGACGCAGCGCGCGGTAAAACTCTCGTCGCAGCTGATCGGCATCAACAACCGCAATCTCAGAACATTCGAGACCAGCCTCGAGACCTCGGAACGGCTGGCATCGATGGTGCCGGGCGGCCGATTGCTGGTCAGCGAGAGCGGAATTTTCACCCACGACGATTGCTTCAGGATGCAAAAGACCGGCATCAGCACCTTCCTCGTCGGCGAGAGCCTGATGCGGCAAGAGGATGTCGCTGCGGCAACGCGGCTGCTTTTGACAGGCAAGGCGAAAGCAGAGGCCATCTGAGGATGGCAGCCGCCCTCACCCATCTCGGCGCCAAGGGCGAGGCCAACATGGTCGATGTCGGCGAGAAGGCGGAGACGACGCGCACGGCGGTCGCCGAGGGCTTTGTCTCGATGCGGGCCGAAACCCTGAAGATGATCCTCGACGGCGACGCCAAGAAGGGCGATGTGCTGGGTACCGCGCGCATTGCCGGCATCATGGCGGCCAAGAAGACGCATGAGCTGATTCCGCTCTGCCATCCGCTGCTTTTGACCAAGGTGTCGGTCGACATCGAACCGGACACCACGCTGCCCGGCCTTAGGGTCACCGCGCTCGCCCGCGTCACCGGCAAGACCGGGGTCGAGATGGAGGCGCTGACCGCGGCATCTGTCGCGTGCCTGACCATTTACGACATGGCCAAGGCGGTCGACCGCGCCATGGTGATTTCCGGTATACAGCTGGTGGAAAAGACCGGCGGCAAGTCCGGCGACTACAAGGCGGGTTCGTAAATGGCGCTGGTTCCGGTCGCCGAGGCGCTTCAACGCCTACTCGACGGCGCTGTGGCGTTGCCCGGTGAAAGGGTCGCGCTGGCGGATGCGGCCGGCCGGGTGCTGGCGGAGCCGGTCGTGGCGCTGCGTACCCAGCCGCCTTTCAATGCATCTGCCATGGACGGCTATGCCGCACGGGCGCAGGATGTGGCGTCGGCCCCGGCGCGGCTTTCGGTGATCGGAATGGCGCCCGCAGGGCGAGGCTTTGACGGCACAGTGGGTAAATCCGAGGCCGTGCGCGTCTTCACCGGCGCGCCGCTGCCTGAAGGCGCAGACACGATCGTCATCCAGGAAAATGTTCGCGATCTCGGCGGTGGCCGGATCGAGGTCACCGAACCGACGGCGAAGAACCGCAACATCCGCCGCCTTGGACTGGATTTTGCCCAAGGCGACGTGCTGCTGGAGAAAGGCCGCGTGCTCGATCCGGCTGCATTGTCGCTGGCGGCGTCGGCCAATCATCCCCGGTTGAACGTGGTGCAACGGCCGCTGGTCGCCATCATCGCCACCGGCGACGAATTGCTGCCACCGGGCAGCGAACCTGGCCCCGCCCAGATCATCTCGTCCAACGCCTATGGCGTCGCTGCTGTGGCGCAGTCGGTCGGCGCTCGCGCGCTCGATCTCGGTATAGCGGCCGATCGCAAGGAAGCGATCGCGGCGCTGGTGAAAAAGGCGGTCGATGCGAAAGCCGACGTCATCGTCACGCTCGGCGGCGCCTCGGTCGGCGACCATGATCTCGTTCATGACGTGCTGACCGGCGAAGGCATGAACCTCGACTTCTGGAAGCTCGCCATGCGCCCGGGCAAGCCGCTGATGTTCGGGCGGCTGGGCGATATCAGGTGCATCGGCCTGCCCGGCAATCCGGTGGCGAGCCTGGTCTGCTCGCAATTGTTCCTGAAGCCGCTATTGGCGCAGCTCGGCGGCCGTCCCCACCGGCAGGACATCCGCCAGGCTCAGCTTGGCGCCGCGATGCCGGCCAATGATCTAAGGCAAGACTATGTGCGCGCCGTGGTCCGGGAAGAAGCCGGCGCATTGGTGGCGACACCATTCGGCATCCAGGATTCCTCGATGCTGAGAATGCTGGCCGACGCCAACGGCCTGATCGTGCGCGAGCCCTTCGCTCCGGCGGCAGAAGCAGGCGCTGCTTGCAGCGTTCTGATGTTGCGCTGAAGGTCGCGGATCCAAGCCGTTAATTCCAAGAGATAAGACTGGTTGTTACTCCGCCAGCAATGTCCGCGTCAGCGGATGTGTCGGATCGGCAAGCCCGTCGACGATGCTGAAATGATGCCGGTCCGGCTCGACCACTGTGCTGGTCGTGGCGCCGAGGCCGATCCAGATGTTGGCAAGCAGCGCATTCTGGCGCAGGAACTCCGCCCGCTCGCCGCCGCCGGCCCAGCAGGTGATGCGCGCGCCCTGCATGGGGCGCAGCAGAACCGGGCTTTCGGCCAGTGCTTCCGCTTCATCGATGGCCAGTGTCGCGTTCATCCCCGTCCGCATGATTGGCCGCAGGTCATGGACGCCGGAGATCGAGACGACATTGCGCACGCGGCCCGCCACATCGGCGGCCAGGGGTGTCGTTGTCGTCACCATCCTGGAGGCGAGATGGCCGCCGGCGGAATGCCCGGTCAGGATCACCGGCCCGCCGACCATCGTCGCCGCCTTGCCGATCGCCGCCGCGATTTCCCTGACGATGCCGGAAATGCGTATGTCGGGACAAAGCGTGTAAGTCGGCATTGCCACGGCAAAGCCATTGGCAACCGCGCCGTTGGCCAGATGCGACCATGGCTTGTTGTCGAACGCCTTCCAGTAACCGCCATGGATGAAGACGACGAGCCCTTTGGGCATGACATCGGGAAGGAACAGATCGAGCCTGTTGCGCGGGCTGTCGCCATAGGCGATGTCGAGCTTGGCCCGACCGGACGCCGACATTGTGTCGCGAAAAGCCTGTGCCGGTGTGTCCCACGCGGCCGGCCAGCGATTGCTGCCGGCAATGTTGTCGCCGTTGGCGTAGGCATTGTCCCAATCGGCAACACGATGTTGGAGCATCTGCATCCCTCCCGGATGGCTTCAGTTCAGTCGACAGGAATGGCCGCCGAACAGGGCGGCGTCAATGCTGCGACCTAAAAACATTTTAGGCTTGAAACAAATTTCGACTGGTGCGATCCTGCGCCTTGTTCAGCCATGGGCGCGAGGCAGACAGGGGCAGCCGAAAATGCTTGGGCCATCAGCGCATATCGACACATTCACGCGCGACAACCTGCCGCCGCCGGAGCAATGGCCGGAGTTTTTGCTCGACGGCTTCGACTATCCCGACCACATAAATGCCGGCGTCGAATTGACCGACAGGCTGGTCGAAAAAGGGTTCGGCGACCACACCGCGCTGATCGGCAATGGCCGCCGCCGCACCTACAAGGAACTGTCCGACTGGACCAACAGGCTCGCCCATGCCCTGGTCGAGAATTATGGCGTCAAGCCGGGCAACCGGGTGCTGATCCGCTCGGCCAACAACCCGGCCATGGTCGCCTGTTGGCTGGCCGCCACCAAGGTTGGCGCGGTGGTCGTCAACACCATGCCGATGCTGCGCGCCGGCGAACTCGCCAAGATCGTCGACAAGGCGGAAATCACGGTTGCGCTTTGCGATACAAGGCTGATGGACGAGATGACCGCCTGCGCCAAGGGCAGTGCGTATCTCAAGCAGGTCATTGGCTTCGACGGCACGGCCAACCATGACGCGGAACTCGACCGCGCCGCCCTCGACAAGCCGGTCACCTTCACTGCCGTCAACACCGGCCGCGACGATGTCGCCCTGCTCGGCTTCACCTCCGGCACCACCGGCGTGCCGAAGGCGACGATGCATTTCCACCGCGACCTGCTGATCGTCGCCGACGCCTATGCCCGCGAAATCCTGGAGGTGACGCCCGACGACATCTTCGTCGGCTCCCCGCCCCTTGCCTTTACCTTCGGTCTTGGCGGGCTCGCCATCTTCCCGCTGCGTTTCGGCGCCGCGGCGACGCTGCTGGAACAGGCGACGCCACCCAACATGATCCACATCATCGAGACCTACAAAGCGACCATTTCCTTCACCGCTCCAACCGCCTATCGGGCCATGCTCAAGGCCATGGATCAAGGCGCTGACCTGTCCTCGCTGCGCGTCGCGGTTTCGGCGGGCGAGACGCTGCCGGCGCCTGTCTTCGAGGAATGGACTGAGAAGACCGGCAAGCCGATCCTCGATGGGATCGGCGCCACCGAGATGCTGCATATCTTCATCTCCAACCGCTTCGACGACATGAAGCCGGCCTCCACCGGCAAACCCGTCGGCGGCTATCAGGCACGCATCGTCGATGACGAGATGCGGGAGCTGCCGCGCGGCTCTACTGGCCGGCTGGCGGTGCGCGGCCCGACCGGCTGCCGCTACATGGCCGATGCCAGGCAAAAGGACTATGTCCGCGATGGCTGGAATCTCACCGGCGATACGTTCACGCAGGACGAGGATGGCTTCTTCCACTTCGCCGCGCGTTCCGACGACATGATCGTCAGCGCCGGCTACAACATCGCCGGCCCCGAGGTCGAAGCGGCGCTGCTCTCGCATCCCGACGTCGCCGAATGCGCGGTGACCGGCGCCGAGGACGGTGAACGCGGCCAGATCGTCGAGGCGCATATCGTGCTTGTGCAAGGTGTTTCGCCGGACGCATTGACCGTCAAACGCCTGCAGGACCACGTCAAGGCAACGATCGCGCCCTACAAATATCCGCGTTCGGTGAAGTTCATCGACGCCTTGCCCAAAACCCAGACCGGCAAGATCCAGCGCTTCCGGTTGCGCGCGGAGAAGAGCAATTGATTAAGCCGCACGATCCGGCGTCCGATGGCGCGCAGATGTCGTTCAAGGAGCGGATGTCCTACAGCGACTATCTGCAGCTGGACAAGGTGCTCGATGCGCAGGCGCCGCTGTCTTCGGCCCATGACGAGATGCTGTTCATCATCCAGCATCAGACATCGGAATTGTGGATGAAGCTCGCTTTGCACGAGATCGGCGCCGCGATCCGCTCTATCCGCGCCGACCGCCTCGAACCGAGCTTCAAGATGCTGTCTCGCGTCGCGCGCATCTTCGAGCAGCTCAACAATGCCTGGGACGTGCTGCGCATGATGACGCCAAGCGAATACACCGAGTTTCGCGACGCGCTCGGCCAATCCTCGGGCTTCCAGTCGTGGCAGTACCGCGCTATCGAGTTCATGGCCGGCAACCGCAACCTAGCCATGCTCGGGCCGCACAAGCACCGGCCCGATCTTACGGACAGGCTGGAAGCGATCCTGGCCACGCCGTCGCTGTACGACGAGGCGCTTCTGCTTTTGGCGCGCAATGGCTTCGACATCGGCGCCGATGCCGGGCGCACGGACTGGCGCGAGACGCGCGTCGAGAACGAAGACGTGCTGGCTGCCTGGCAAACCGTCTACCGCGACCCGCAGCGCTACTGGATGCTCTACGAACTGGCCGAGAAGCTGGTCGACTTCGAGGATTACTTCCGCCGCTGGCGCTTCAACCACGTCACCACGGTCGAGCGCATCATCGGCTTGAAGCGCGGCACGGGCGGCACCTCAGGCGCCTCCTATCTGAAGAAAATGCTGGAGGTTGTGCTGTTTCCGGAGCTCTGGACGGTCCGCACCCGGCTCTAGAGCATTTCACCGTTTAACGTAAACGGCGAAATGCTCTAGCTCTTTGATTTGACGCAATTGCGGACGGAAAACCGCTTCACACTTTTCCTGAAATTGCTCTAGTTCCTCAGGTGACCGCGGTCTTCACCGCGAAGCGGGCGTCCTGCCAGGCGCCGGTGCGCAGAATATCCTCCAGGACTTCGACCGCCTGCCAGACATCGCCATATCCGACATAGAGCGGCGTGAAGCCGAAACGGATGGTCGACGGCGCCCGGAAATCGCCGATCACGCCGCGCTCGATCAGCGCGCGCATCACCTGATAGCCATGCGGATGGAGGAACGACACCTGGCTGCCGCGCTGGCTGCCGTCGCGAGGACTTTCCAGTTCAAGCCCGTAGGCGCCGCATCTGGCTTCGACGAGCTGGATAAACAGGTCGGTCAGCGCGATGCTTTTTCTGCGCACCGCCGCCATATCGACGTCGTTCCAGATATCGAGCGCGCCCTTGAGCGCCCGCATCGACAGCACCGGCTGCGTTCCGCACAGGAAGCGGCGAATGCCGCTGCCGACGGCAAAGCCCTGCTCGAAGGCAAAGGGCCGCGCATGGCCCCACCAGCCGCTGAGCGGCTGGTGGGCATCGTCATGGTGGCGCTCGGCCGCGTAGATGAAGGCTGGCGAGCCCGGGCCGCCATTGAGGTATTTGTAGGTGCAGCCGACGGCGAAATCGGCATTGGCACGGTCAAGTTCGACCGGCAAGGCGCCGGCCGTGTGGCAGAGATCCCAGATGATCAGCGCGCCGGCGTCATGTGCCTTGCGCGTCAGCGCCGCCATGTCGCGCAACTGGCCGGATTTGTAGTTGACGTGGTTGACCAGGATGACGGCAACGCTGTCGTCGATCAGCTCCTCGATTGCGGCCGCGTCGACGCCCTCCAGCCGCAGCCGCGTTCCCGGCCGGGTCGAGGCGACGCCTTCGGCCATGTAGAGGTCGGTCGGGAAACTGTCGCCCTCGGCAACGATGACCGACCGATCCGGCCGCATGCCGAGCGCTGCGTGCAGCAGCTTGTAGATGTTGATCGAGGTTGTGTCGCAGACCACCGTCTGCCCATCAGCCGCGCCGATCAGTCGCCCGAGCTGATCTCCGAGTTCCACCGGCATGTTGAACCAGCCGGCGGTGTTCCAGGCGCGAATGAGATCGTGCGCCCATTCCTGCGTGGCGGCCTGCTGCAGTTCGCTGAAGACGACCGCTGACGCGGCGCCCAGGGAATTGCCGTCGAGATAAATCACGCCTTGCGGCAAGACAAAGCGTTCGCGCATGGAGCGCAGCGGATCGGCGGCATCCATTGCTTCGATTGTAGCGAGATCGGGTGTCGTGCTCATGATCCGGCGCCCCTCCATGGACAAACGCGCGCGGCGGAGCCTGCCGCCCAAACATGCCGGCGATCTTGAGTGGTCGCCCTTGAACTGTCAAACATTATATATAATTCACCCATTGAAAGGCTTTGATATATAATGATCCGCCGAGCGTTTATGTCTGATGGATCACGATGCTGGATGACGAGCAGACCTCGAAGACGGAAGCGGCCTATCGCCTGCTCAGGCGCGATATTCTTGCGACCCGGCTGGCGCCTGCCGCGCCGTTGAAGCTGAGCACGCTGCGCAACACCTACGGCATCGGCTGGACGCCGTTGCGCGAGGCGCTGTCGCGGCTGGAGGCGGAACGGCTTGTGACCGCCATCAGCAACCGCGGGTTTGCGGTCGCTCCCGTCTCTCGGGCGGAGCTCGAGGATTTGGCGCGTGCGCGGCTGGTGGTCGAACTGCCCCTGCTGGTGGAATCGATCGAGGAGGGCGACCGTGAGTGGGAAGACGCGGTCGTTGCCGCCCACTATCGTCTCTCACGGTGCGGGTCTGTTCTCGACGATCCATCGGATGATGCGGTCGACGCGTGGTACGAAAAACACGATGCCTTCCATGCGGCGCTGCTCAGTGCCGCGACATCCAGCTGGCTGCTGCGCTTCAATGCGACGATTTCCGACCAATTGCATCGCCATCACCGCTTTCTGGGTCTGGCCCCGACGCTGCGCGCCGCCGCCGGCCGCACGGATGGCCACCGGAAGGCCGTGGCGGCCCTGCGCGACGCCGTGGCGATCGAACACCATACCGCCCTGATGGAAGCGGCCCTCGATCGCGACGTCGAACGTGCGAAAACTCTGATGACCGCTCACATCGGCTACACGCTGCAGGTCTATGCCCAGAGTGAACCCGGCGCGGATGCTGCGCAGCCCCGTCCGAAAAGGAAGCGGCGATCGTAGCCGACGACGCAGGGCACTTTGTCTTCGTTTCACCCCGTTGCCGGCCAACGACTACGAGCGGCGCTCGCAGCGCCGAACGTTACGCTGAACAAAACGTCAACACATTCATTAAACTTTAAAAGGTTGCGGAACACAACTGGAACAGATAGTGTTTGTTCTGGGTTTGTTTTTTCTGATTCTGGTTTCAGAACCCTTGGGGGCCGCGATGCTGACGCGCAAACAACATGAGCTTCTGATGTTCATCCATGAACGCCTGAAGGAGAGCGGAATCCCGCCGTCCTTCGACGAGATGAAGGAAGCGCTCGACCTCGCCTCCAAGTCCGGCATCCACCGCCTGATCACGGCGCTTGAGGAGCGCGGTTTCATTCGCCGGCTGCCGAACCGGGCGCGCGCGCTGGAAGTGCTGCGGCTGCCCGACTCGATCGCACCAGGCCTCAATGCGGCGAGGAAGTTTTCGCCGAGCGTCATTCAGGGCAGTCTTGGTCAAACCGGCCAAGGGCAAGGCGGCCAAGGACAAGGCGCGTTGGGCCAAGGCGGTCTCGGCCGCCAGATCAAGCCGGGCTCGCCGTCGCGTTCGATGTCGGCCGGCAATGACGATGCCGTTTCCGCGATTTCAATCCCGGTTATGGGACGCATCGCCGCCGGCGTGCCGATCGACGCCATCCAGCATCAGACCCATTCGATCTCGGTGCCGCCCGATATGATCATGGGCGGCGAACACTACGCGCTCGAGGTCAAGGGCGATTCGATGATCGAGGCCGGCATTTTCGATGGCGACACGGTCATCATCCGCAATGCCGACACAGCCAGCCCCGGCGAGATCGTGGTGGCGTTGGTCGACGATGAGGAAGCGACCCTGAAACGCTTCCGCCGCAAGGGCGCCTCGATCGCCCTGGAAGCCGCCAACCCGGCCTACGAGACCCGCATTTTTGGACCGGACAGGGTGAAGGTGCAGGGCAAGCTTGTCGGATTGATCCGGCGCTACTGAGCCGGCTTGGGTTTGTACTTTTCACGCTGGTTGTAAGGCGGCAGGCCGCGCGCTTCGCGGGAGAAGCGGCGTTGCTCGTGCCAGGGGCGATACGGCTTGTCGACGGCGAAGCGGATGGTTGGCGCTGCAGCTGCCGATTGCGGATCGAAGAAGACGGCGGCGCTGCCGTCGCGGGCCAGCTGTTTCTTCGTCACGACCAGCACCAGCGGGTCGCGGCACGGATTGTAGGCGGTGGCGTCATCGATGACGATCAGGCTCGCGAAGGCACAGGCCGGCCGCGCCGTCTTGCGGTCTTTCGCAAGCGCTACAATGGCTCCGGAAGGGTGCCGGGCGATACAGAGATCGCCGGTGCAATAGAAGGGCGAGCCGGGCGGCAGATCGAGCGGATCGAGATCGAACCGCGTATCTGTTGCCTCGAAAATCTCAGGTGGGATAATGGTTTTGGCCCGCAGCGCCCGTTTCCAATTGTCCGTGGTGAATTCGTTGGAGCGTTCGCGGTTGAGGGCGAGTTCGCCGCCACCGATCGGCATGGCCACCAGATGCTCGGATATGAGCACGTCGGGCGTAAGCACCTGCGGCACCGTCAACAGGCCGGCCAGCGCGAAAGGCACGGCCGCCAACCTGAGCCAGGTGGTGGCCATGGTGGCGATGACGAGGGCGACCGCCACTAACAGCACCGAGCGGATGGAGATCAGCCCGACGGCGTCGACCGGGGAGCGCTCGGAAATCCAGGCCGATATAGCGATCATCGCCATCAGACCTTTGCCCATCACATAGAGGAACGGCCCGTCGGCGCCGAACGGCATCGCCAGTGCGCTGAGCACGGCAAAGGGCATGACGATCAACGAAACAATCGGCATCACGGCCAGATTGGCGATCAGGCTGAGCGGCGACACACGCTGAAAATGCCAGATGGCGAACAGCAAGGTTGCACTGCCGGCGATGATCGAGGTCATTGCGAGGCCGCCCATGGCCAGCGCGAATTTTCGCGACAGGAAGCCGACGAAGGAGCGCTTTGCCGGCGGCGTTCTCACCTTGTCGGCGCGGTAATCGGCCCAGCCGGCATAGGCGCCGACAAGGGCGGCGGTGGCGGCAAACGACATCTGGAAGCTGGGACCGACCACCTCGTGCGGCGACACCAGGATGACGGCAATGGCGGAGATCGCCAGATTGCGCATGGTGAGTGCGGCGCGATCAAACAGCACGGCGACAAGCATGACCGCCAGCATGATGAAGCTGCGCTCGGCGGCAACCACGACGCCTGAAATAACGAGATAGGCGGCGATCGAGACAAGCGCTGCCGCGGCCGCATATTTCTTCACCGGCCGGCGCGAAGAGAAAACGGGAAACAGCGCAAAGGCGCCACGCAGCAACGCCATGATGGTGCCGGCAACCAGCGCCATGTGCAGGCCGGAGATGGAGATGATGTGGTAGATGCCGGTGCGCCGCATCGCTTCGTTGACCTCGTCCGGGATGCCGGCGCGCACGCCGACAATCAGCGCCGCGGCAATCTCGCCTTCGGCGCCGCCGATCTTGCCCCTGATATGGTCGGCAATGTTTTCGCGCGCGTTCTCGATTGCCGAGGAGAGCCGTGCGGTCAGCGGCGGCGGTCCCTGCGTAGCAATGGTTTTCGGATTGCCGAGAAAGAAGCCGCTGCCGCCGATACCGGTGAAATAGCTGTCGAAGGAGAAATCGTAGCTCTCCGGCCGCACCGGACCGGTCGGCGGCAACAGCCTGGCATAGCCGGTGATCAGGGAGCCGGCGGTCATATCGGCGGGAACGGTCCGCGCCGAGAGCCTGACCCGCTCCGGGGCGTAGCGCAGCTCGGGGTAAGCGGTCGAAACCACATCGAGCGTCAGCCTGATGCGGCCGCTTTCCATCTGTTCGAGACTGACGACGCGGCCGGTCAGCCGTGTCTGAATCTCGGAGCCGAGCATCTGCGTTCCGGCGCGCCAAGTCTCGACTTTGGCGGCGACGACGCCGAGCGCGCACAGCATCGCGGCCATGCAGAACAGATGCGTCCTCGGCCGCGATCGCGTGGCGAGGGCGCAACATGTCGCCAGCACCACAATGGCGATTGGCTGCGCAAAGCCGGGCTCGCCGGCCAGCGAGAAATAAATGATGACGCCGGCCGCCAGGAAAACCGGC
This sequence comes from Mesorhizobium sp. L103C131B0, assembly GCF_000502275.1. Lineage (NCBI taxonomy): Bacteria > Pseudomonadati > Pseudomonadota > Alphaproteobacteria > Hyphomicrobiales > Phyllobacteriaceae > Mesorhizobium > Mesorhizobium sp. L103C131B0. Next base: position 15,833 of record NZ_AYXC01000015.1, read on the forward strand.
ACCAGCAGGAAGGCGACGCCCCGGTCGAGCTCCGTGTTGGCGGCCACGGCAAGGCTGCGGCGGAGCGCGGGCCATGACGGAAGGCGAAGCCGTCTGCGCAGACGGGCGATAGATCCGGGCGCTGTGACTTGCGCCGGCAACGCGTGACCGGGCAGCGCAGGCGCGACGCCGGGATGCGGCTCAGGCAGCGCGAGGGGCAGCGGCTCGGCATAGGGACTATCGGCAAACAGCGAGCGTTCGCTGACGCTTGCCTCGGCGCCTTCGCCTTCCTTCGTGCCCCGGCCACGTCCAGCCATCGGGTCTGCCCCTTGCGCCCCAGACCCCTATGCTACATGAACGCGCAAAGCGCGAAAGTCCGCGTGATCACGTCCACCGCGCCGGAATCGACCATCACCTGGCAAGGACGCTCAATCCTCAATCATATCCCGGCCCTCCGCCCTCAGGCGAGCAAGCCCATCGTGCATTGCCTTCAATTGTTCCGGTGTATGACCCTGCCATTCAGCGAGCTCCCCCAGGATGAGCAACGGATCACGGGAGCGGTAGGATTTCGTCGGATTGCCGGGAAATTTTTTATCGGTCAGGTTAGGGTCATCCATAAAAAACCCTGTCGGCTTTACGATGTAAATCCTTTGACGACCGTCACCCGTTGCAAGCTCTGCTCCCCAGATGGCGGCTTCCAGTGTCTGGGTGAAATAGATCCATGACAGTGGTTTACCTCTGAAATTGGAAGGGTGGCCGACGCTCAGCAGATCCCCGGGTTTCAAATCCGCCCGGGTACCATGGTAGAACGGATCACCCTCCGTATGGTCGGCGTTGCTGGTCATCGGGAGCCCTTCTTTCAATCATTCCTCCTTCGTGGCGAGACGGGACCGCACACAGTTGCTGTGTTCACGATAATGATTGCAGAAGGTCAATATGCGTGACCAAGCCAACGCTGTCACGGCGGCGTTGTAGTCGGGCAGTGCCGCATTCGTGAAGAAATGTCCGCTCGTCAGAGGGGGCTACCACCGTCGCAGCGATGTTCCAGGCACTGTGACGGACGCTGCAGCCGAATGAAACCCAGACATTGACGCTGCTGCCAAATGAGGTTGCGCGGAGGTGCGAACAGATTTTGTGCTACAAGGCTCCGGCGCCCGTTGACGCAACCGATAATTGCCGACGTGCCCCGGCCTCGTCCAGCCATCGGGTCTGCCCCTTGCGCCCCAGACCTCCTATGCTACATGAACGCGCAAAGCGCGAAAGTCCGCGCGATCACGCCCCGCTTTCCAAGCTTCCCGAGAGTTCCATGTCCGACACGGTCGTCACCCGTTTTGCCCCCTCGCCCACCGGCTATCTGCATATCGGCGGCGCGCGCACGGCGCTGTTCAACTGGCTGTACGCCAAGCACACCGGCGGCACGATGGTGCTGCGCATCGAGGACACCGACCGCGAACGCTTCAACGAGGCGGCGACACAGGCCATTCTGGATGGGCTGACCTGGCTCGGCCTTTCCTGGGACGGTGAGGCCATATCGCAGTTCGAGCGCGCGCCGCGCCACCGTGAGGTGGCCGAGGAGCTGGTGCGCCTGGGCAAGGCCTATTACAGCTACGAGACGCCTGCCGAGCTCGAGGCGATGCGCGAGGCCGCACGCGCCAAGGGCCTGCCGCCTCGCTACAACGGCCAGTGGCGCGATCGTGCCCCCTCGGAGGCGCCTCCCGGCGTCAAGGGCGCCATCCGCATCAAGGCGCCGACCGAGGGCGAAACCGTGGTGCACGACCGTGTGCAGGGCGAGGTGCGCTTCCCCAACAAGGACCTCGACGATTTCATCATACTGCGCTCGGACGGCAATCCGACCTACATGCATGCCGTCGTCGTCGACGACCATGACATGGGCGTCACCCACATCATCCGTGGCGACGACCATCTGACCAACGCCGCGCGCCAGACGGTGATCTACAACGCGATGGGCTGGGACGTCCCGTCGATGTCGCATATCCCGCTGATCCACGGCGCCGACGGCGCCAAGCTGTCGAAGCGGCACGGCGCACTCGGCGTCGAGGCTTATCGCGCCATGGGCTATCTGCCCGAGGCGCTGCTCAATTATCTGGCACGGCTCGGCTGGAGCCATGGCGACGACGAGATCATGTCGATCAAGGACATGATTTCGTGGTTCGACATCGGCGATGTCAACAAGGGTGCGGCGCGCTTCGACTTCGCCAAGCTCGAGTCGATCAACGGCGCGCATATGCGCAAGATGGCCGATACCGAGCTGTTCGACATTTTCGTCGCCACTCTGCCATACCTCGAAGGCGGACCGGCTATCGCCGCCCGTCTCGACGATGCCAGGAAGGCGCAGCTGCTGGCCGCCTTGCCGGGCCTGAAAGAGCGCGCCAAGACGCTGGTGGAACTGGCCGATGGCGCGGCCTTCCTGTTCGTCGAGCGGCCGCTGCCGATCGACGAGAAGGCGGCAGCACTGCTCAATGCCGACGCGCGCGCGATCCTGCGCGGCGCACATGCCGCTTTGCAGACTGTTTCGGGCGATTGGTCGGCTGCCGCGGCTGAAGCCGCGGTGCGCGAGTTCGCGACGGCAGGCGGCCACAAGCTCGGCGCCGTGGCCCAACCGCTCCGGGCGGCCCTTACCGGCCGCAGCACCTCGCCCGGCGTGTTCGACGTGCTCGCCGTGCTTGGCCGCGAGGAAAGCCTGGCGCGGATTGCGGATCAAATCGATTAGGAGCGAACTGGCCCAAGAAGATTGGCATTGAAAGGCGGGTTTCGCAGTGCAACATTAGGCCTTGGCCCAATCTGGCACGCACCTCCCAAAATGCGGTGGCGAGTTCGCGCATTCCGGTGATTTCGACGTGTCGTTTGCAGGAATTGCCTTGCCGGCATGAGGAACATGAAGGAGTTTGAGAATGAGCGAAGCTGCGACAAGACTGGAAACCGGCAGCAAGACGACGCACCCGTCGACTGCCACGCTCGAACTGGCCGGCAAGACGCATGAATTCAAGGTGCGAAGCGGCTCGGTCGGGCCCGACGTCATCGACATCGGTGCGCTCTACAACACCACCGGCGCCTTCACCTACGATCCCGGCTTCACCTCGACGGCGAGCTGCGAGTCGGCGATAACCTTCATCGACGGCGATGCCGGCATCCTGCTTCACCGCGGCTACCCCATCGACCAGCTGGCCGAGCATGGCGACTTCCTCGAAGTCTGCTACCTCCTGCTCTACGGCGAACTGCCGACCAAGGCGCAGAAGGACGATTTCGACTACCGGGTAACGCGCCACACCATGGTGCACGAGCAGATGTCGCGCTTCTTCACCGGCTTTCGCCGCGACGCGCATCCGATGGCTGTGATGTGCGGTGTGGTCGGCGCGCTGTCGGCCTTCTATCACGACTCCACCGACATTTCGGACCCATACCAGCGCATGGTCGCCTCGATGCGGCTGATCGCCAAGATGCCGACGATTGCGGCCATGGCCTACAAATACCATATCGGCCAGCCCTTCATTTACCCGAAGAACGAGCTGAACTTCGCCGCCAACTTCCTGCACATGTGCTTTGCGGTGCCGTGCGAGGAATACAAGATCAATCCGGTGCTGGCGCGCGCCATGGAGCGCATCTTCATCCTGCATGCCGACCACGAACAGAACGCCTCGACCTCGACGGTGCGGCTTGCCGGCTCGTCGGGCGCCAATCCGTTCGCCTGTATCGCCGCCGGCATCGCCTGCCTGTGGGGCCCGGCGCATGGCGGCGCCAACGAAGCGGCGCTCAACATGCTGGGCGAGATCGGCCACGTCGACCACATCCCGGAATTCATCGCCCGCGCCAAGGACAAGAACGATCCGTTCCGGCTGATGGGCTTCGGCCATCGCGTCTATAAGAACTACGATCCTCGCGCGAAGATCATGCAGAAGACGGCGCATGAGGTGCTGGGCGAACTCGGCATCAAGGACGATCCGCTGCTCGACATCGCCATGGAGCTGGAAAAGATCGCGCTGACCGATTCCTACTTCATCGAGAAGAAGCTCTATCCGAACGTCGATTTCTATTCCGGCATCACGCTGAAGGCGCTGGGCTTCCCCACCACCATGTTCACCGTACTGTTCGCGGTCGCCCGCACCGTCGGCTGGATCGCGCAGTGGAAGGAAATGATCGAGGATCCCCACCAGAAGATCGGCCGTCCGCGCCAGCTCTATACCGGTGCCCCGGAACGCGACTACGTGCCGATTGCGAAAAGGTGAAAGAGAGTGAATGGTGAATGGTAAGTAGTGAATAGCAGGTAGTAAGTAGCAGGTAGTAAGTAGCAGCTTGATTATAGCGAGAGCGCGTTAATCACTATTCACTATTCACTATTCGCTATTCACTATTCATTCACTATTCACTCGCTAAGGCCTATTCGCTCTCCCGATGTGGCGAAGAACGACATCGGCGGCGATGTCGCCGGAGGGCCTGTCGGTGGCCATGCGTCTGGCAACCTCGCCAAAGCCGTCCTTTTGCCAGGCGCGGTAGGCGGTGTCTGAAAACAGTGCCTCGAGCTGCCGCGCCAGATAGTGCGGCCGCACATACTGGTTGTAGCTTTCCGGCACGACCGGCCGGTCGGCAATAAGGTTGGGCAAAGCAGCGCTCCACACCGTGATCAGGCTCTGCGCCATCAGCATGATCGGATCGAACTTGTAGCAAGAGATCATCGGGACACCCGACATCGCCAGTTCCAGTGACACCGTTCCAGACGCGATCAGCGCCGCATCGGCCTTGCCGAAGGCCTGCCACTTGCGCTCGGGATCGAGGATGACTTCCGGCTCCTGATCCCAGCGCGCCACCGATGTTTTGACCAGTTCGGCGACATGCGGCACCGTCGGCAGCAACAACCGCAGCCGGTGGCCACGCGCGCGCAGCGCCGACACCGTCTCGCCGAACGGACCGAGAAGCCGGCTCACCTCGCCGCGCCGCGACCCTGGCAGGACGAGCAGCGTCTTGACGTGATCGGCCGAGAGATCGCGTGGCTGGGCTTGCGCCCTGGCCGCGCCCTGCACGCCTGGATCATGCGTGAGGCGATGTCCGACGTAAGTGCCGGGCGGGCCGCCGAGACGGCTGAGCTCCTTTACCTCGAAAGGCAGGATGCACAGTATGTGGTCGACATACGGCTTCATCGCGGCCGCCCTACCCGGCCGCCACGCCCAGACGCTCGGGCAGACATAATGGACGATCGGGATCGACGGATCGGCGGCGCGGATCTTTTTGGCGACGCGCAGCGAGAAATCGGGGCTGTCGATGGTGATCAGACAGTCGGGTTTTTCGGCGGCGACAGCACTTGCCGTCTGGCTGATCCGCCGCATCAGGCGCGGCAAGTCACGCAGGATGGCGCTGAGCCCCATCAGCGCGATCTCGGCGCCGTCGAACAGCGGCGCCAGTCCGAGCGCCTGCAGATGCCGCCCGCCAGTGCCGACGAGTTGCACCTCGCGCCCGGTCATGCGCTTCAGCGCCTGCACGATGTCGGCGCCCAGCAGGTCGCCGGATTCTTCGCCGGCGACGATGGCAATCTTCAGCGGCTTCTCAGCTGCCATGGACAGACTCCGCAGCCGGCAGGCCGAACACGAACAGGCCGAGCGCATTGGCGCGCGCGACAACGGCGGGGCCTTCGAGGATGAGCGAACGGCCGGCTTCGACGGCAATGCCGGCCAGCCCCGCGGCATGCGCCGCCTCGACGGTCCGGGGGCCAATAGATGGCAGATCGGCACGCAATTCCTGGCCAGGCTTGGCGCATTTGACCAGGACACCGCGCGTCTTGCCGGCCAGCCTGCCATGGCCGCGCAACTGCTGCGTCCGCTCGAGCAGTCCGTGGGTGCCCTCGACGCCTTCCAGGGCAACAGTGCGGCCACCGATGGCAATTGCCGCCTGACCAATGTCGAGCGCGCCGATGGCCTTTGCCGCCGCGTGTGCCGCCTCGATATCGCGCCAGTCGGACTTTCGCGGCGCTGCTTTGGTCAGCGGCCCTTCGGCCGCGACGAGCCGGGGCACGACTTCATGCGCACCGACGACCTTGACGCCCCGTGCCTCCAGGCCGCGGGTCAATATCTTCAACAGCCCGTCATCGCCGCGGGCAAGCGCCATGGCGAGCGAGGGTATAAGTGCCAGTAGCCCAAGGTTCGGACGCATGTCGACCAACCGCGGCCTGCGCCTGATCTCGCCGGCAAGCACAAGATGGGTGATTCGCCGGCGCCTCAGCAACGCAACCAGCGAGCCGATGTCTTCCAGCGCAAGGCTTTCATGCTCATAGATTGTGAGGTCGGACTGACGGTCGGCCTGACCTTCGACCAGGATGATGACGGGCGGATGTCCGGCCTCCGCCAGGCCGGCGGCAACTTCGACCGGCAAGCTACCGCCGCCGGCAATGATGCCGACCCTGGCGTCCGGCGCAAGATCGAGGCCCGTTGAAGTGGCCTCAGCCTTCGTCATCGGCATCGTCGCCGTCGCCACCCTTAAGCGACGGGACGGCAAAATGCCGCTTGCCGCGACTGGTGATGAAATCGATGATTTTCATGGCCGTCGGCGACGACGCAAACTCGGCCTTGGCGAATTCGATGTTCTCGCCGACAGTGCGGGAGCGGTCGAAGATGGTCTTGTAAGCCTTGCGCAGCAGGTAGATTTCGGCGCGCGGCAACCCGGCGCGCTTCAGGCCGATGATGTTGAGTCCACGCAGGCTGGCGCGATTGCCCACCGCAATGGCGTAGGGAATGACATCGCCGACAAAAGCCGAGCAGCCGCCGAGAAAGGCGTTGTCACCAACACGCACGAACTGATGAACGGCGCTGAGGCCGCCGATATAAACGCTGTCACCAACCTCGCAATGGCCGCCCAGGGTCGCGCCATTGGCGAAGGTGGCGTTTTTACCGACGACGCAATCATGGGCAATGTGGGCATAGGCAAGGAAATTGCCGTTGTCGCCGACGGTCGTCTCGCCGCGGCTGGAATCGGTGCCGAGATGCATGGTCACGCCTTCGCGGATCGTGCAGTTCTGGCCGATGACCAAAGTGGTGCGGCCGCCCTTGTGCTTGGTGTTCTGCGGCGGTCCGCCCAGTGTCGCCATTGGATAGACCTTGGTCGCGGCGCCAATGGTTGTCGCGCCCAGCACCGAGACATGGCTGACCAGTTCGACGCGGTCACCGATCACGGCGTCAGCGCCGACATAGCAGAAAGGTCCTATTGCGGCGCCTTCGCCGATCTGCGCGCCGGCCTCGATGACGGCCGAGGGGTGGATTGAAGTCTGTATTTTCATGAGCATTTCGAACCGTCAGCCGGTAACCATCATTGCCGAGATCTCGGCTTCGGCGGCCTTTGTGCCCTCCACCATGGCCTCGCAGGCGAATTTGAGCAGGTTGCCGCGCATCTTGATTTTCTTGACGTGGATCTTCAACTGGTCGCCCGGGACGACCGGTTTGCGGAATTTCGCGTTATCGATGGTCAGGAAATAGACCAGCGACGGCTTTTCCGTGTTGAGGTTACGGATGCAGATCGCGCCGGCCGTCTGCGCCATAGCCTCGACGATGAGCACGCCCGGCATCACCGGCTGATCCGGGAAATGGCCCTGGAAATGCGGCTCATTGATGGTCACGTTCTTGATGCCGATGGCAGAATCATTGCCGTCGATTTCGATGATGCGATCGATCATCAGGAAGGGATAGCGATGCGGTAAAAGCTTCATCAACCCCAATATATCGACCGCTTCGAGCGTCGCCGGCACCATCTCAGCTACTTCCCCCTTCGCCCTGCTTGCGCGTCCTGGCGAGCTTCCTCAGCATGGCGATCTCGCGCATGGCTTCCGCCATCGGCTGCGCCGGATAGCCTCCCCAGATCTCGCCCGCCGGCACGTTGCTCATGAACCCGCTTCTTGCAGCAAGCTTGGCCCCTGATCCGATGGTCAAATGATCGGCAAGGCCAACGCCGCCGCCCATGGTGACACCGTCGCCGACGGTGACGGAGCCGGAAATACCAGAGAGCCCGGCAATAATGCAATTGCGGCCGATGCGAACGTTATGGGCGATCTGCACCAGATTGTCGATCTTGGTGCCCTGACCGATGACCGTATCCGACATGGCGCCGCGATCGACGGTCGTGTTCGAGCCGATTTCGACATCGTCCTGGATGATGACGCGGCCGACCTGCGGCACACGCTCAGGGCCTTTGGCGCCGCCGACAAAGCCGAAGCCGTCCTGGCCTATCCTGGCGCCGCCATGAATGATGACGCGGTTGCCGATCAGCGCATACTGAACACTGACACCCGGCCCAATGTAGCCGTCACGGCCGATCTGGCAGGAGGGGCCGATAACGGCGTGGGGGGCAATGACCGTTCCGCTGCCGATGGAAGCGCGGGGGCCGATGACCGCTCCGGCCTCGATGATCGCCCCGGCCTCGATATGCGCCGAGGCATCGACATGAGCTTGCGGCGAGACCCCGGTTTCGCTGGTCATCGGCCCCGGCGTAGCCGCCGTCGGGAACAGCAGTCGGCCGATCATGGCGAAGGCCTGCTGCGGGCGCGGATGCACCAGAACCGCAATGCCGGCCGGCGCTTTGCCGGCGAACTCGGCGGGACAAAACACGGCCGCCGCCTTCAGCGACTGCATCAGCGCGAAATTGCGCTTGCCGTCGACGAAGACGAGCGCACCCTCGCCGCCTTCATTGGCTGGCGCCAAAGCGTCGATCGATATGTGGGCAAGATCGGAATCGACTAGCGATGCGCCGGTCAGATTCGCGACTTCGCCGGCCGTATACCGGCGTGATGGCGCGAAGAACACCGGATCGGTCATTCCAGAAGCAATATCCAGCTAGGTCGGATCAATTCTCTTCCGGACCCCAACGGCCCGGAAGCATCGTTACCCGCGCATCAGAAGCGGCTCGACATGCCGAAGTTGAATTCCTGCACGTCGTCGGTCTTTTCCTTCTTGACGGGCATCGCGTAGTCAATGCGGATCGGGCCAAAAGGCGATGACCACAACAAGCCGACACCAACCGAAGCGCGCAGTTCCAAGTCGACTGACCCCTGATTGACCAAAGGAGTGTTAATCTTGCTGCCATACAGCGTTGCGGCATCGGCAAACACGGCGCCGCGCACACCAAAGCTTTCCGGAATGACCGGTATCGGGAACTGAGCTTCCGCCGACGCATTGAAATAGGTGGTTCCGCCGAGGTGGTCACCTGTGTTGAGGTCCACAGGGCCAATGCCACCATACTCGAAGCCGCGGATCATGCGGTCGCTGCTCTGGAACTGATCGAAGATTCGCAAGCCGTCATTGCCGTAGCTCGCAATATGACCAGCACCGCCCGAAATCAGGCCGACCAGATCCAGCTGTTCTGACAGCGTCTGGTAGACAGTGCCACGACCGGTAACCTTGACGAACTTGGCATCGCCACCAAGGCCCGCCACTTCCACAGTCGTGGTGGCGTAGATGCCTTCATGCGGGCTCTTCATATCGTCGATGGTGTTGTAGACCAGTCCCAAGCTGACCGAAGACTTGATCCACGGGCTATCCTCAATCCCCTCCAGGATCGCATTGGAGACGTCACATTTTGCCGGGTCATAAACGCCGGCAGTCAAGCAACCGTCATCGAGCTTGTACTTCTCCTGGGCGATATTGTACGCCAGCTGCGTCGAGATGTTGTCGGTGATCGGCAGGCCGAAGCGGACCGTCGCACCCAGCGTCTCGCTGTCATAGTGGTCGTAGTTGCGAGTCTGCTGGAAGATGTCGAAGCCGGCGGCGATACGGCGCCCCAGGAAATAGGGTTCGGTGAAGGACAGGCTGTAGTCCCGCGAATTCTTGCCGCCACCCGCCGAAACCTTGATGTATTGGCCGCGACCGAGGAAGTTGCGCTCCGCGACCGAACCTTCGACGGACGGACCGGCAGTGTCGCCACCTGTCGAATAACCTGCGCCAACCGAGAACTCGCCGGTCGATTTCTCGACCACGTCGACCACGAGCACGACCTGGTCTGGCTCAGAACCCGGGACAGTCGAAACGTCGACTTTCTCAAAGTAATCTAGCTTTTCCAGCCGCTTCTTCGCGCGCTGGATGAGTACCTGGTTGAAGGCGTCGCCTTCGCTGACATCGAACTCACGACGAATGACATAGTCGCGTGTGCGGTCGTTGCCGCGGATTTCGATGCGCTCGATATAGGCCTTGGTGCCCTGGTCGATCGTATAGACGACCGAAATGGTGTGGTTCTCGAAGTTGCGATCGCCGCGCGGCGTCACCTGGGCGAAGGCATAGCCCGAACCCGCGACCTTTTCGGTCAGCGCGATGATGGTGTCCTCGACATCCTTGGCGTTGTAGACGTCGCCCTTGTGGGTCTGAACCACCGATTCCAGCGCCTTCGAGTCGACTTCGGGAATGGTGCTCTCGACGCTGACGTCGCCGAACGTATAGCGGTCGCCTTCCTGGACGGTAATGGTAACCGTGTACTGGTTGGTCGTATCGTCGAGCTCGCCGACAGCTGAGACCACCTGGAAGTCGGCATAGCCGTGATTGTAATAGAAGCGGCGCAGCGATTCCTGGTCGGCGCGCAGCTTGTCCTCGTCATAGACGTCGTCACGCAGCACGAAGGACAGGAAGCTCGAGCGCTTGGTGGCGATGACGTCAGACAGGCGGCGGCTCGAATAGGCGCTGTTGCCGACGAAATTGACGGCGGCGATCTTGGTGCGGCCGCCTTCGTTGATGTTGAAGACCACGTTCACCCGGTTGTCGCCGAGATCCATGATCTGCGTCGTGACAGTGGCGTCATCGCGGCCAATTCGCCTGTAGGCAGCCTTCACCGCCTCGACATCGGAGTCCAGCGTTGCCTGCGAAAACGTCCCGCGCGGCTTCAACTGCACGGCGACTGCCAGCGCGTTGTCCTTGAGCTTCTTGTTGCCCTGGAACAGAACCTGGTTGACGACCTGATATTCGGCAACCTTGACTACCAGCGTCGAACCGACCTGATTGATCTGCACGTCCGAGAACAGCCCGGTGCCGAACAGCGCCTTGACCGCATCGTCGATATCGGCGCTGGAAAACGCCTTGCCCGGCTTGATCGTGATGTAGTTGCGGATGGTGTCGGCGTCGACACGCTGGTTGCCGCTGACCTCGACTCTCGAGACAACGGCTGCCTGCGCCGCAGATGTGGCAACGAACTGCACGGCGAGCGCACCTGGTACAACCAGAGCGGCGGACATAGCCACCGCGGACGCGGCGCTCAAAAATTTGGATGCTGCCTTCATCGGGCTTTTGTACCTTTTCTCGAAGTCCCCACGGCGAGAAAACCGGACGTGCGGTAATTTCTCCTACCGTATTAACCGGATTTTCCCTACACGCAAGGCTTCTGGTTAATTTGTAATTACTTAACCCTGATGCGTGGCTTTCGCGTCACGCATACCCCCGTGCATGGTAAACGGCGTCTCAACATTGCCGGTGCTGAAGCCAAATTTCTTCATGATTTCAGCACCCAAACAGATCGTTCCAGAAGACGAAGCCCATAAATCCCAGCACCAGAAAGAGGCCGGCCCGGTATCCCATTTCCATCATCCGCTCCGATACCGGACGCCGGAAAACGGCTTCGAGTGCGTAGAACAGGAGATGGCCGCCGTCGAGGGGGGGAATCGGCAAAAGGTTCAGAATTCCGATCCCGACCGACAGGCCGGCGACGAGTTGCACCAGCCATAGGAAGCCCAGCTTTGCCGCCTGCCCCGACATCTTGGCGATCTTGATCGGGCCGCCCAGCTGGCATTTGTCTTCGCGGCCGACAACGAATCGCTGCAGGAACTGGCCGGTGCGCTGAATGACGTGCCCCGTCTCCTCGACCGCGGCGCCGACTGCTCCGACAGGGCTGTAGGTGATCAGCCTGGGCTGGCCGACATCCTTGTTGTTGACGACGCCGATGACGGCCACCTTGACCTTGTTGCCCAGTGCGTCCAGCTGCTCCATCGGCTCCGGCGTCGCGACGACCGTGACCTCCTTGCCGTCGCGCAACATGGTGAAGGTGATGGCGTCGCCGCCGCGGCCCGAAACTAGGCGCTGGACGTCGGCGAAGGTCTCAACCTTGCTGCCGTCGACGGCGACGAATCGGTCGCCTGGCAAAATGCCGGCCGTTGCGGCTGGACTGCCGGCGGTGACCGCCGCCACCATCGGCTCAAACACAGGGCGGCCATAGAGGGAAAACAGCACGGCAAAGACGGCAATGGTCAAAAGGAAGTTGAACAGCGGTCCGGCCACCACCGTGGCGGCGCGTTTCCAGATGGGTTGCGTGTGGAAGGCGACCTTGCGTTCAGCGTCAGTCAGCGTTTCCAGATCTTCCGAACTCGGCTGGCTCGACGTGGCGCTCATGTCGCCGACGAATTTGACATAACCGCCGAGCGGTATGGCGCAGAGCTTCCAGCGCGTGCCGTGGCTGTCGTTGAAGCCGAGAAGTTCGGGGCCGAAGCCGATCGAAAAGGCCTTCACGCCAATGCCGCACCAGCGGCCGACCAGGTAATGGCCCATTTCGTGAATGAAGACGACCACGGTCAGCACGAACAGAAACGGCACCAGCGTGCCGAGGACAAAGCCTTCCGTGCTGAAAAACGCGTGAAGAATTTCGTTCAACTCATGCCCTCAAATTCACCCGCGGCAAAAGGTGTCGCCGCGACTGTGACATCAATCCAGGCGAATCCGTGGCGTGCGCCATTTCTTCGCCGTGAAATATCACTCAAGCCGGAAACAGCCCCTGCGCCGGATGATCGGCGCCCGCCGAAATCCAGCCGATCACGTATAGGGCAAAAGCCGCCGCGACAAGCCCGTCCACCCTGTCCATGACACCGCCATGCCCGGGTATCAACGCGCTTGAATCCTTGCGGCCGTGGCGGCGCTTGACCCAGGATTCGAAGAGATCGCCAGCCTGGGCAACAATCGACAGCACCAGCGCAATCAAGGCGAGGACGCCAAGATTGCCGGCCCCGGCGGCGGCAGCCAGAAGCACGCCGGCGGCCACGCCGCCGACAGCGCCGCCAAGCGCGCCGCTCTGCGTCTTGCCGGGGGATATAGATGGCGCGAGCTTGGGCCCACCGACGGAGCGGCCGACGAAATAGGCGAAGATGTCGGTCGCCCAGACCACGGCGAACAGAAACAGGATTGCGACCAGGCCGGGATGGTCGCCGCCGCGCAGCAGCGCCAGCGATAAGCCGGACAAAGCCGCGTAGGCAAGACCGGCTGCATCCCATTGCGCCGCTCCACGCATACGGGCGCCGACAGCAGCGACCACAACCATGGCCAGGACAAGAGACAGAAGCCACGATGCCGGCACGCCTGCAACCAGGGCGACGACGAAAACCAGAAGCAGCGCTTCGGGAATGAAGCCGAGGGTCGCACCGGCCAAGGGGCGCGACATGCGCGCCCATTCATAGAAGATGACCGCCGATATCCCGGCGCAAAGCAGGCGGAACCACAGCCCTCCCAACCAGGTCAGGCCAAGCGCTATTGCGGCCAGCACCAGCGCCGAGACGATGCGAAGCTGAAGATTGTTCATCCCGCCGCCGATCACGAGGCAGCGACATCTTGAGCGGCAAGCCCGCCAAAACGGCGCTCGCGGCCAGCAAAATCGCGCAATGCGTCGGCCAGGTGTTCGCGGCTGAAGTCAGGCCAGTAGCAAGGCAGAAAAACCAGTTCGCTGTAGGCTGCCTGCCACAGAAGGAAGTTCGACAGCCGAAGCTCGCCACTGGTGCGGATGACCAGCTCCGGATCGGGAATGCCTGCGGTGTCGAGGGCGCCGGCAAAAGTGTCTGCCGTGATCGCCTCTGCGTCGATCTCGCCGCGCGCCACTGCGGCTGCGAGCTTGCGTGACGTGCGCACGATCTCGTCGCGCCCGCCATAGTTGAAGGCGATGACCAAGGTCAGCGATTCATTGCGCGCAGTCAGCGATTCGGCCTCTTCCAGCAGGCCCCTGATGTCCGGCTGCAGCCCCGCCCTGTCACCGATGATCCTGACGCGCACGCCGTTCTGGTGCAGTTCGGCCAGATCGCGGCGGATGAACAGTTTCAAAAGCCCCATCAGATCGCTGACTTCGGCCTTGGGCCGCGACCAGTTTTCCGACGAAAAGGCGTAGACGGTCAGGAAGGAAATGCCGAGACCGGGCGCGGCGCTCACCGTCTTGCGCAGCGCTTCGACGCCGGCGCGATGGCCGGCAAGCCGCGGCATGCCGCGCGCCTTGGCCCAGCGTCCGTTTCCATCCATGATGATAGCGACATGCGCGGGCGTTGCCATTGTCTCGCTTTCGGGCCGGTGTGGGCCGACCCTAGACCTGCATGATTTCAGCTTCCTTATCGGAAAGCAGGTGATCGATGGTGCTGATCGTCTCGTCGGTCAGCTTCTGGACCTGATCGGAGCGCTTCCGCTGATCGTCCTCGCTGATGTCGCCGTCCTTTTCCGCCTTCTTCAAGAAGTCCATGCCGTCGCGACGGACATGGCGCACCGCGACGCGGGCGTTCTCGGCGTAGCCATGCGAGATCTTGACCAGTTCCTTGCGGCGCTGCTCGTTGAGCTCGGGCAGCGGAATCCTGAGGTTGGTGCCGTCGACGATCGGATTGAAGCCCAGATTGGATTCTCTAATGGCACGATCGACCGCGCCGACCATCGACTTGTCCCAGACCGAAACCGAGATCATGCGCGGCTCCGGCACCGACACGTTCGCCACCTGGTTGATGGGCATGGTGGTGCCGTAGGCCTGGACCTGGATGGCGTCGAGCAGATTGCTGGAGGCACGGCCGGTGCGCAGCGAAGCCAGATCGTGCTTGAAGGCGGCGATCGCGCCATCCATGCGCCGCTTGAGGTCGTCGAACTCACCACTCATCTTAGTCTCCTCGACCCGTTTGATCCGGGTTCAGTGCTTAGGGCCTATATTCGGACCCGCTTTCGAAAACTGATCCCCTTTTTAGGAGAGTATACTCCGGGTCACTCGTCGGCGACGATCGTGCAACGGCCGCCGCCCCGCAGAATATCGCCGAAACCACCTTTTTCGTGGATCGAATAGACGATTATCGGGATGTTGTTTTCGCGCGCAAGTGCAATTGCGGCGGTATCCATGATCGAAAGGCCCTTGTTGATGACTTCGGCATGGCTGATGCGCTCGAAGCGGGTCGCATTCGGATCCTTCTTGGGATCGGCCGAATAGACGCCGTCGACCTGGGTGCCCTTGAACAGCGCGTCGGCGCCGATCTCGGCGGCGCGCAAGGCCGCGGCCGAATCGGTGGTGAAGAACGGATTGCCGGTGCCGCCGGCGAAAATGACGACCTTGCCCTGGTTCATATAGGCGGTGGCCTGGCGCTGGGAAAAACTCTCGCAAAGTTCGGGCATGGCTATGGCCGACAGCACGACGGCGTCGACGCCGATCTTGTTCAGCGAGGTGCGCAGCGCCAGCGAGTTGATGACGGTGGCCAGCATGCCCATGTGGTCGCCGGTGACACGGTCGCCGCCCTTGGATGCCACCGCCACGCCGCGAAAGATATTGCCGCCGCCAATGACGACGCCGACCTCGATGCCAAGTGCGCGGGCTTCGGCGATGTCGGCGGCGATTCGGTCGACCACCGAGACATCGATGCCGAAATGCTGCTCGCCCATCAACGCTTCGCCCGACGCTTTCAGCAGGACACGTCGATAGAGGGGCTTTGCCGTCATCTGGACCTCGTCATTGTTGCGTGTGGCAGCCTGGGCAGGCCGCCCTCGCGCGGGCGCCGCCGCTGGCGCGATGCCGAGTTCCGATACACGAAGGGCGCCGCGATGTCACGCGGCGCCCCTCGCCCAATTCCGCCTTCCCGTCGCGGCCCGTCAGTTGCTGGTGATGCTGACGGCGTCGCCGTCGACCAGCAGCGGCGGCGCATAACCCAACGGCTTGTCGCCGGTCACGGCGCCGCCGGTAACCCGGGCTTGTATGTCGGAACCGAAATAGGCGTACGGGAATGGCGGCGGTGTCTTGCTGACCGTATCCAGCCGCGCGCGAAGCTCGGCGGGTAAAGTGAAATCCAACGCCGCCAGATTGTCCTGCAACTGCGCCAGCTTGGTGGCGCCAAGAATCACGGTGGCGATGCCCGGTTGCGTTGCCACCCAGTTGAGCGCGACCTGCGCCATGCTGCGTCCGAGTTCGGCGGCAACTTTTTCGAGCTCCGCCACGATCGCCCAGTTGCGCTCGGTGAACTTCTGGAACCCCGGATGAGTGGTGTTGCGAAAGCCGTCGAGCCGGCCGGCATGGCCTTCCTGCGTCGGCCGGTACTTGCCGCTGAGTAGCCCGCTGGCCAGCGGGCTCCACACCATGATTCCTGCGCCATGGCGGGTGCCGAAGGGCACGAACTCATTTTCGATCGAACGCTCCGCCAGCGAATATTCAAGCTGCAGGGCCGACACCGGCTCGTAGCCGCGCCACTCGGCGATCGTCTGCGCGCGGGCAGCATACCAGGCCGGCACATCGGACAGGCCGACATGGCGAATTTTGCCCGCACGCACGAGATCATCCATCGTGCGCATGACCTCCTCGGCCGGCGTCAGCCCGTCCCAGACATGGAGGAGGTAGAGGTCGATATAATCAGTGCCCAACCGCTTCAGGGAAGCGTCCACGGCGCGCAAGATGTTCTTGCGGCCATTGCCGCCGGCGTTCGGATTGCCGGGCTCCGCGTTGAAGGTGAATTTCGTGGCGATCACCGCTCTGTCGCGCAAGCCTCGCTCGGCGATGAATTCGCCGAGCCAGGTTTCGGCTGTGCCGCCGGTGTAGAGGTCGGCGGTGTCGAAGAAATTGCCGCCGGCCTCGACATAGGCGTCGGCCATGGCGCGCGCGGTTTCCCTGTCCGCGCCCCAGCCCCATTCGGTGCCAAAGGTCATGGTGCCCAGTGCCAACCGGCTGACGCGCAGGCCGCTGTTGCCCAGTGTGTAATAGCTCATGGTCATGGTGTTTTTCCTATCCTGATTTCTTGACGCCGGCTCACTGGCCAGGCGTCATCTTGACCCAGGGATTGCCGCGCTCATGCGTGGCGCGGAAAACGAAGCCGTCGACTTTCCAGCCGGTCCCGGAGCGAACCAGATGGTGCTCGTAGGTGCCCCAGACTTCCCACAGCGGGTCGCCATTGCCTTCCATCCGGTTCCAGGCATAGCCGTTCGAAGAGACGGTCGCCGCGTCCGCCTCAAAGATCACCTGGTGATTGGTGCGCAGATGCAGGCTGGTCTTGCTGCCCCTGAGGTTGCCGGCCCAGGTACCGATCAGATCGTCGGAGGGGATGGTGGCGGCAGGCTGTCCTGACAGGCTGCTGAAGTCGACGGTGACACGGTCGGCGAAATAGGAGCGGGCAAGCTTCCAGTCCTGCGCATCGACGGCACGGTCGATGGCATCGGCGATGCGGATGACGGCGCGTTCGTCGGCGAGCGCGCGCCAACCGGACGGCTCGGCGCCGCCGGCATCAGCCGGCGCCAGAGCAAGGGCTGCGGCGAAGGTAGCGTGTTTCAAGGCATTCATCTCTCTTCTCCTTGTGCATTGGTGACGGCAATATGGGTCAGCCTGTCGGCATCGAGAAGATTGAAGTGTTCGCAAGGACTATGCGATATCATGCATGAATGGACCGGGACCTGCTCAGCCATCTGCCTGTCATCGTCGCCGTTGCCCGACGCGGCGGCTTTGCGCTTGCCGCGGCCGAACTGGGCATGTCCCCATCCGCCGTCAGCCATGCGGTGCGCCTCGTGGAGGAGCGGATCGGCCAGCCGTTGTTTGCGCGCACGACGCGCAGCGTCTCGCTGACGGAAGCCGGCAAGGCGCTGGTGGAGACGGCGGCCCCTGCCCTTCAGGACATTGCCGACCGTATGGATCGTATCCGAGCCATCAAGGGCCGGCCCTCCGGCTTGCTCAGGTTGAACGTTCCCAACATCGCCGTTCCACTTGCCGTCACTCCCGTGGTCGCCGCGATGGCTGAACGCTATCCTGATGTGACCATCGAATTGCTCACCGACCAGGGGCTGGTGGACATTGTCGGCGAGGGTTTCGATGCCGGCATCCGGCTGGGCGAGATGATCGCACAGGACATGGTCACGGTCCGGCTGACGCCGCCATTCAACGCCGTGATCGTTGCCTCTCCCGCCTATGTCGGCCGGCATGGCCGTCCGCGCGGTGTGGCGGATCTTTCCGAGCACAATTGCATCGGCTACCGGCTTGTGCGCTCCGGCGCACTCTATCGCTGGGACCTGACCGAGGACGGCAAGGATGTCGTGGCCGAGACGAAGGGTACGGTCATCGTCACCGATTCGCTGGCCGCGATCGACCTTGCGCTTGCCGGCGTCGGGCTGACCTATGTGTTCGAGCCGCTGGTCCGCGCGGAATTGGCCGCCGGCCGCCTCGTTCAGATCCTGCCGCAAACGGCGATCGAGGAGCCCGGCCTCTTCCTTTACTTCCCGCGCAGGGCGTCGACGGCGCCAAAGCTCAGGGCCTTCATCGACACCGCACAAGAAATCGGCCGAGCATCCTTGCGGACACCCGGCCGAGTTGCCTGAGCTGAGAAGCCCTTTTCGGGGCTATTTTTAAAACTACTTCTTCACCGCCGCCGCGACTTCCGCCGCGAAATCGGTCTCTTCCTTTTCGATGCCTTCGCCCAGCGCAAAGCGCAGATAGGCGGAGATCTTGGCCGGAGCGCCGATGTCCTTCTCGGCATCCTTCAGCGCCTGCTCGACAGTGATGTCGGGATTGAGCACGAAGGCGTGCTTGAGGAGCACGACTTCCTCGTAGAACTTGCGCAGGCGGCCTTCGACCATCTTTTCGATGATCGCTTCCGGCTTGCCGGACTGGCGCGCCTGGTCGGCGAAGATCGCCTTCTCGCGCTCGACCGCTGCCGGATCGATCTGCTCGGCGGTCAACGCCAGCGGGTTGGTGGCGGCGACATGCATGGCGACCTGGCGGCCAAAGGCGTTGGCGGCATGCTCATTGCCCGTCGTCTCGATCGCGACCAGAACGCCGAGCTTGCCAAGACCATCGGCAACCGCATTGTGGACGTAGGTTGCGACAGCACCGTGCGGGACGGTGAGCTTGGCCGAACGGCGGAAGCTCATGTTCTCGCCAATGGTGCCAACGGCGTCCTTGATGGTGTCAGTGACCGACTTGTCCGAACCCGGATACTTTGCGGCAGAGACAGCCTCCGTCGTGCCATAAGCAAGCGCGACCTTGGCGACATTGCGAACGATCTCCTGGAACTGCTCGTTGCGGGCCACGAAATCGGTCTCGGAGTTAACCTCGATGATGGCGGCCTCGCGGACGCCGGAGTCGACGCCGATCAGGCCTTCGGCGGCAGTACGGCCAGCCTTCTTGTCGGCCTTGGAAATGCCCTTCTTGCGCAGCCAGTCGACGGCCTCTTCGATGTTGCCGTTGGTCTCGGTCAACGCCGCCTTGCAGTCCATCATGCCCGCGCCGGTCAAGTCGCGGAGTTCTTTGACCTGTGCAGCCGAAATGCTCATTGTCGCCTCTTTGTTTTAAATGCACCGACGCACCACCGGTACTCGGTGATGCGTCCGTCTAGCGTGCCAAATATGAGAATGATGAAGGCCGCAACCGGCCTTCGATTGTCAAGCTTCCGGAGCGTCAGCAGCCGGGGCCGGAGCCGGATCAAGCGCCGGTTCGACCGGAGCTTCGACCGAGGCGCCGATGTCGACGCCGAGCGCGCCCTGCTGGCGGGCGATGCCGTCGATGGCAGCCTTGGCGATCAGGTCGCAATAGAGCTGGATGGCGCGCGCCGCGTCGTCATTACCGGGGATCGGGAAATCGATCTTGTCCGGATCGCAGTTCGAATCGATGATGGCGACGACCGGGATGCCGAGGCGCTTGGCCTCGAGGATGGCGATCGCTTCCTTGTTGGTGTCGATGACGAACATCAGGTCCGGCGTCGAACCCATGTCCTTGATGCCGCCGAGCGCCTTGTCGAGCTTCTCGCGCTCGCGGTCGAGGTTCAGGCGTTCCTTCTTGGTCAGGCCCTGGGCCTCACCGGCCAGCATCTCGTCGAGTTTGCGCAGGCGCTGGATCGAATTCGAGATCGTCTTCCAGTTGGTCAGCATGCCGCCGAGCCAACGCGAGTTGACATAGTATTGGGCCGAACGCTGTGCGGCGTCGGCGACGATGTCGGACGCCTGGCGCTTGGTGCCGACGAACAGCACGCGGCCGCCCTTGGCAACGGTGTCGGAAACCTGCTTCAGAGCCTGGTGCAGCAAAGGCACCGTCTGCGACAGGTCGATGATGTGGATGTTGTTGCGGGCGCCGTAGATGTAAGGCGCCATCTTCGGGTTCCAGCGGTGGGTCTGGTGGCCGAAGTGAATGCCAGCTTCCAAAAGCTGGCGCATGCTGAAATCAGGCAGTGCCATTCTTAGTTCCTTTTCCGGTTAGCCTCCACGGACACAGGCATTTTTGGACTTTGTCCTCGAACGCCACCGGAGGTTTCAGCCGGATTTCTCCCGGGCAGACACCAAAGTCCGTGTGTGGAATGAGCGCGCATATAGAGGGGAAGTGCTGCAAACGCAAGCGGTGAGGTGCTTTATCGCTCAGCGTGCGGCAATCAGCGCTCCGGTGCCGATCATGGCGCTGCCGGCGAACCGGTTAATCAGCCGCATGCGTTCGGGCGTCCTGAACCAGCCGGATGCCCTGCCCGCCAGCGCGGCGTAGATGCCCATGGTGAGAATATTGGCGCCGACGACGACTGCCACCACCAGCAGGCCGTCGGCAAACGTCATGGTGTCGAGGTTGAGGATCAGCGGCATGATCGAGGCGTGGAACAGGATCGCCTTCGGGTTGCCGAGCGCCACGGAGGCGCCAAGCAGGAACGAACGCGACAATCCGGTTTGGGGGATTCCTTGCGCGGCCGATTGCGCGGCCGCGGCCCGCCACATCTTGATGCCGAGGAAAATCAGGTAGGCCGCACCGGCGTATTTCAACAGGAGAAACACCCATTCGAAGGTCTGGGCCAGCGCCACCAGCCCGAGCAGTGCCAAGGTGACCAGCACGGCATCACCGGCGGCAATGCCCATTCCGGCGACGAACGCACGCAGGAAGCCGCGTGCCACGCCGTTGGTGATCACCGTGAACATCGCCGGACCCGGCGTGGCGGCGGCAAGTGTGATGGCAAGGCAATAAGCCAAGAATGCCGTTAGCGTCACGATCGGCCCTTTCCGTTGGGTATTCGTACGCGCCTGAAGATCGCAACGATCTCCTCGCGGCTGCATTCGATGGCGCCGAGCCGCACCGCCCGGTCGCGCTCGAAGCCGGTTATGTCATAGTGCGGCGCCGATGTCCTGGGCGGCCCCTGGTAGGACGAACGCTTGACACCAAGCTCGGCGGCGAAACGATGCAGTTCGTCCGTATCGTCGGCCATCAGGTGGCACCAGCGATGGCCGGCCCATTTCCAGATCGCCGCATCGACATAGACCGCCATCGGGAACTGCCATCAAGCCTGCCGTGCCAGCGCTGCATTGTTGCTATTTCGAGACCGGGCAAGGCTTGGTCTGATCGAACAGCGACAGGTTGACCAGCTTTCCGGTCATCGAGAACTCGCCATAGTCCATTGTGAGGTCGCGGGTGATGCCGTTCTCGTGCAGCTTGAAGCTGATGCGGTATTCCGGCACCTCTTCGCCCGATTTGTCGGTCTCGTCGAAATAGGCGATGTCGACCGGCCAGTATTTGTCGCCGGCAAGCTTGGCCAGCGCCGGCGCTTCGGGGTCGGCCTTGTCGCCCTCGGCCTTCTTGCCGACGATGACGGTGGTGGTCATCACCTTGTTGGCATCCTCCGAACCGTCGAACAGGCTGGTTTCGTAGAAATTCTCGCCCTTCTCGGCCTTGCCGATCAGTTCGACCAGATGCTGGGTCGGGAACTGGGTGGCGGCGAGTTCGAGGCTGTTCTTCTCGGGCTTGTCGATATCGACCTTGAGGCCCTTGGTCTCTTTTGTGGCGGTGCCTTTGACCTCCTTGTCTAGGTTCTGGTCGACGAAGGATTTGGTCACGAACGAGAAGGTCTTGCCTTCGGCGTCCTCGAACGTGGTCGTCTGCTGGTCGGTGAGCCTGGTGTTGTCGCCGGTGGCGATCTGGGTGACGAAACGGAATTTTACCGTATAGCCCTCGCAGGGCGAGCCGTTGAACTCATAGACCATGCGGCCGGAAATCCCGGTGATGCCCGAGCGGTCCGACGCCTTGTCGAGGGTAAGATCGTAGACGGCGCGATGCGCCTGCAGCGCCGGCACGGCAAAGGCTGGAGCCATCGAGAACAGCACCGGAAAGAGAACGGCGTGGAAGGCAAGGCGCGTTGCGCGCATTAGGGGCTCCGATCGTCGCAGCTGATGGCAGGCCGCAGGTAAAGATGGTCCAGCTTAAAAAAAGTCGTGGCGGAAGCGAGGCAAAAATAGCAATTTCGGCCCGGCCAGCGCGGCGTCTCCAAGCAATAGGGAAATACCATGAGTGAAACAATCGAAAAGCGGCTAAGCGATCTCGGCGTGACGATACCTGCCGCCGCAGCGCCCGCCGCGAACTATGTGCCCTATTGCAGGTCCGGCAATCTTTTGTTCACCGCCGGGCAGTTGCCGCTCAAGGACGGCAAGCTGCAGGCAAGCGGCCTGCTCGGCCGCGACCTCGACACCGCAACCGGCAAGGAAGGCGCAAAGTACTGCGCAATCAATGTCTTGGCCCAAGCAAAAGCAGCACTTGGCGATCTCGAAAAAATCCAGCGTTTGGTCAAGATCACCGTCTTTGTTGCATCAGTGCCGGATTTCGTCGAGCAGCATCTGGTCGCCAATGGCGCCTCCGATTTCCTGGTCGCCGCCCTTGGCGAGCGCGGCAAGCATGCCCGCTCCGCCGTCGGCACCGCCTGTCTGCCGCTTAATGCCGCAGTGGAAATCGAAGGCGTCTTCGAGGTCGCATGAGCAGGACCAAGACAATGACCGACCTTTCCTGGCTGACCGCCCGCCCGGTGGCGCATCGCGGCTTTCACGACATGAACAAGACGCGCTGGGAAAACACGCTGTCGGCCTTCGCGGCTGCCGCCGAGCGCGGCTATGCGATCGAATGCGACGTGCATCTGTCGTCCGACCGCGTCCCCGTCATCATTCATGACGGCGATCTCAGGCGGTTGACCGGCCAGGAAGGCTTCGTCTGGCAGCGCACGGCAGCGGAACTGGCGGCGCTCAGGATCGGCGGCACCAGGGACCATATACCGACGTTGCAGGAAGCGCTCGGCCTGGTCGATGGCCGTGTGCCGATGGTTGTCGAACTGAAGGGTGTGCCCGGTTACGACGAGGGCTTGGTGGCAAGCGTCGGCAAGATGCTGGAGCGCTACAAGGGCAAGGCGGCGATCATGTCGTTCGACCATTGGCTGGTCCGCGACTTCCCCAGGGATGCGCCTGGCATTCCGGGTGGGCTGACCGCCTACGGCAGGGACAATCAGTTGATCGAGGCGCATTTTGCCATGCTGGCACATGACCTCGCCTTCACCTCATATGCCGCGGGCGATCTGCCGAACCCGTTCGTCAGCTTCGTGCGCGAAAGGCTTAAAATGCCTGTCATCACCTGGACGGTGCATGACCAGCCGGCGGTGGATCTCACCTTCAAATACGCCGACCAGATGACGTTCGAAGGGTTCGAACCCGATCTGGTCAATGTCGCCTGATGGAAGTGCCTGAAACGTGACTTGTAGCGGCCCCGACAGAGCTTAAATAAGCCCCATGGATCAGGGTGATGAAGGTGACGGGCAAACGGCGAATGCGGAGTTTTCCATCCGCGTTGCCGCCGGCATCAATGCCTTCACCTGCGACGAGTGGAACGGCTTTACCGGCACAACCCGCAGGGACACAGAAAATGGCTATAACCCTCTCGTTTCATATGCTTTTCTGAGCGCGCTTGAAGATTCCGGCTGCGCCGTGCGGCGTACCGGCTGGCAAGGTCATCATCTCAGACTGGAAAATGCCCAAGGCAGATTGCTGGGCGCCGTGCCCTGCTATCTCAAATCGCACAGCCAGGGCGAATATGTCTTCGACCACGGCTGGTCCGATGCGTTCGAACGCGCCGGCGGCAACTACTATCCGAAACTGCAATGCGCCGTGCCGTTCTCTCCGGTCACCGGCCCTCGCCTGCTGGTCAGCAAAGGCGAGGACAGCGCCATTGTGAAGGCCGGTCTCGCAGCGGGCCTGAAGGCGGTGACGGAAAAGCTCGGCGTGTCGTCCGCGCATGTCACCTTCGCCAATGAAAGCGACGTTGCAACGCTGGAAGCAGCCGGCTTCCTGCACCGCACCGACCAGCAGTTCCACTTCTGCAACGAAGGCTTTTCGACCTATGACGATTTCCTCGCTACGCTGGCATCGCGCAAGCGCAAGGCGATGAAGAAGGAGCGGCGCGAGGCGCTCGCCAACGATATCTCGATCGACCGGCTGACCGGCAAGGACCTGACCGAAAGGGCCTGGGACGATTTCTTCGCCTTCTATATGGACACCGGCAGCCGCAAATGGGGCCGGCCCTATCTCAACCGCAAGTTCTTCTCGCTGATCGGCGAGCGCATGTCCCAGGATATCCTGTTGGTAATGGCCAAGCGCAATGGCCGCTATGTCGCCGGCGCCATCAACTTCATCGGCTCCGATGCGCTCTACGGCCGCAATTGGGGCTGCATCGAGGACCACCCGTTCCTGCATTTCGAAGTTTGCTACCATCAGGCCATCGACTTCGCCATCGAGCGTAAGCTGAAGGTGGTCGAGGCCGGCGCGCAGGGTGAGCACAAGCTGGCGCGCGGCTATCGTCCCGTGACCATGCATTCGGCGCACTACATCGCACATCCCGGCCTGCGCAATGCTGTGGCCGACTATCTCCGGCGGGAACGCCGCGAGGTCGAGCGGATGGGCGAAATCCTGGAAGAGCATACGCCGTTCCGCAAGGATCTTGAGGAATAGCGATCCGCCCCTGCCCTCGCCTGTCGATATCGCCGGACCATCTTGCCGGTCCGGGACAGCTTCGCTACACCGGGAGCATACTCCCGGAGCGCCGCCATGACCGAGGCCTACGACCCCAGCAATATCTTCGCGAAGATCCTGCGCGGCGAAATCCCGTCGCACCGCGTCTACGAGGATGATGCCGTGGTCGCCTTCATGGATGTGATGCCGCAAGGCCCCGGTCACACGCTGGTGGTGCCCAAAGCACCGTCGCGCAATCTGCTCGATGCAGATCCGGCGACGCTCGGCCGGCTGTTCACCACGGTCCAAAAGGTGTCGCTGGCGGTCAAAAAGGCTTTCGGCGCTGACGGGGTCACGATCCTGCAGTTCAACGAACCGGCCTCAGGCCAGACCGTCTACCACCTGCATGTCCATGTCATCCCGCGGTTCGAAGGCATCGCGCTCAAGCCGCATACGGGGCAGATGGAGAAGCCCGAAGTGCTGACTGAGAACGCGGCCAGGATCCGAGCAGCGCTGAACGGTTGAGGTGGCGCGCGCCTCAGGGCGATGCGCTCAGCCACAATCCACCACGTCGGTTAGGAAAATATCAAACCACCCCGTGATAAAGTGCCGTACCGGGATGCGTTTGGGTTTTAAAAATCGTGGAACATTCGGTTGCGACATCAGAGCCGTTGGTAAAAGCAGCTGCCGGGCGGGCCTTTCTGCGCACCTTGGCGGACGCGTACCGGCGACACCGCCTGCTGCACGCGATGGCCATCGCTGCCCTGCTTTTGGCAGCCGCGGTCGGCCTGCGCACCGGAAACATGCCGGATTTCGGCGTGCTGGAAGACTATGCCCAATACCTTCTTTTCGCTTTCTGGATCGGTGGCTGCGCCTTCGCACTCGGCAGCTTTTTTCACCTTGCGCAGGACATTGTGTGGAGCGGCTATATCGGGGCGACGCCAGGCAGTCTCGGCATATCCGCCTTCCCGTCCATGCATGTGGCGATGGCGGTGCTTTTCGCGCTTTATGCAACACGCCGCTCACGGTTGGCCGGCCTTTTGATGTGGGCATTCGCCGCAATCATCATGGTCGGCTCGGTCGTCCTTGGCTGGCATTGTGCCGTGGATGGCTATGCGAGCGTTCTGATTTCGATCGCCATCTGGAAGGCGTGCGGGTACTTCCTGGGCAAGTTTGCACCCGAGGGCGTCGCCGCCTGACCTAACAGCATCTGACCTGAAAAGCAGGGGCCTGTGTCGGCAAACCGGCCAGCCAATGAAAAAAGGGCCCGTCACCGGGCCCTTTTTTCATAGGCGAACTTTTTAGCTCTTGCGCGGTAGTTGCGGCACCAGGCTGCGCTTGCCGCCATCCTTGCCCTTGGGCTCAGGCTCGTCCTTGCCCTTGGGCTGAGGCTTCTGCGCCGCCGCCTTCTTGGCGACGGGCTTCTTGGCCACCGCCTTGCGGGCTTTCGGCGCCTCTTCCGGCTCCTGCTTCGGCTGCACCGGGGCTTCGTCGGCCAGCGATTCGAGCTTCAGGCCGGTTTCGCCGGTTTCCTTCTTCTCGACAGTGACGCGCACCGTGCCGCCCTTCTTGAGCTTGCCGAACAGCACCTCGTCGGCCAACGGCTTCTTGATGTGCTCCTGGATGACCCGGCCGAGCGGCCGCGCACCCATGCGCTCATCATAGCCCTTGTCGGCCAGCCAGGCGATCGCGTCCGCCGACAGGTCGAAGGTGACGCCCCGCTCGGAAAGCTGGGCCTCGAGCTGCATGACGAACTTCTGCACCACCTGGTGGATGACCGGGACTGGCAGAGAGCCGAACGGGATGATCGCATCGAGACGGTTGCGGAACTCCGGCGTGAACAACCGGTTGATGGCCTCGACATCGTCGCCTTCGCGCTTGGTCGATCCGAAACCGATCGCCGCGCGCTGCGCATCGGATGCGCCCGCATTGGTGGTCATGATCAGGATGACGTTGCGGAAGTCGATCTGCTTGCCGTTGTGGTCGGTCAGCTTGCCGTGGTCCATGACCTGCAACAGGATGTTGAACAGGTCCGGATGCGCCTTCTCGACTTCATCCAGCAAGAGCACGCAGTGCGGATGCTGGTCGACGCCGTCGGTCAACAAGCCGCCTTGGTCGAAACCGACATAGCCGGGAGGCGCGCCGATCAGCCGCGAAACGGTGTGGCGTTCCATATATTCCGACATGTCGAAGCGGATCAGCTCGACGCCGAGCGAGGCAGCCAACTGCTTGGCGACTTCGGTCTTGCCGACGCCGGTCGGGCCTGAGAACAGGTAGGAGCCGATCGGCTTTTCCGGTTCGCGCAGGCCGGCACGCGCCAGCTTGATTGCCGAGGTCAGCGCGGTGATGGCGGTGTCTTGGCCATAGACGACGCGCTTCAGCTCGATGTCGAGGCCTTGCAGCACCTTCTCGTCGTCGGCCGAAACCGTCTTCGGCGGGATGCGGGCCATCGTGGCGATAGTGGCTTCGATCTCCTTGATGCCGATCGTCTTCTTGCGCTTGGCTTCCGGCACCAGCATCTGCGAGGCGCCGGTCTCGTCGATCACATCGATCGCCTTGTCCGGCAGCTTGCGGTCGTTGATGTAGCGGGCCGACAGTTCCACCGAAGCCTTGATCGCCTCGTTGGTGAACTTCACCTTGTGGAATTCCTCATAATAGGGCTTGAGGCCCTTCATGATCTCGATGGCGTCCTCGATGGTCGGCTCGTTGACGTCGATCTTCTGGAAGCGCCGCACCAGAGCGCGGTCCTTCTCGAAGAACTGGCGGAATTCCTTGTAAGTGGTCGAGCCGATGCAGCGGATGGCACCCGAAGACAGCGCCGGCTTCAACAGGTTCGACGCATCCATCGCGCCGCCTGACGTGGCGCCGGCCCCGATCACCGTGTGGATCTCGTCGATGAACAGCACGGCGCCGGGATAATCCTCTAGCTCCTTGACAACCTGCTTCAGCCGCTCTTCGAAATCGCCACGGTAGCGGGTGCCGGCCAGAAGCGTGCCCATGTCGAGCGCGAAGATGGTGGCGTCCTGCAGCACTTCGGGCACGTCGCCTTCGACGATGCGCTTGGCCAGACCTTCGGCAATCGCCGTTTTCCCGACGCCGGGATCGCCGACATAGAGCGGGTTGTTCTTAGAGCGGCGGCACAGCACCTGGATGGTGCGGTTGATTTCGCTCTCGCGGCCGATCAGCGGATCGATCTTGCCGGCCTTGGCCTTGTTGTTGAGGTTGACGCAATAAGCCGTCAGCGCATCCTGCTGCTGCTTCTTCTTGCCGCCTTCCTCCTGCGGCTCGGCGCCGTTCTGGCCGCCCTGCTCGTCATCGGCGCCGCGCGGCGAGCGCGTCTCCGATGCGCCGGGGCGCTTGGCGATGCCGTGCGAGATGTAGTTGACCGCGTCGTAGCGGGTCATCTGCTGTTCCTGCAGGAAATAAGCGGCATGGCTCTCGCGCTCGGCAAAGATGGCGACGAGCACGTTGGCGCCGGACACTTCCTCGCGGCCGGATGACTGCACATGGATCACGGCGCGCTGGATGACGCGCTGGAAGCCGGCGGTCGGCTTGGAATCCTCATCGTAACCGGTGACCAGATTGTCGAGTTCGGTGTCGATATAGGTCAGAACGGTGTGCTTCAGCTCGTCGAGATCGACGTTGCAGGCGCGCATAACGGCGGCCGCCTCGGTGTCGTCGATGAGGGCGAGCAGCAGATGTTCTAGGGTTGCATATTCATGGTGCCGCTCATTGGCGAGCGTCAGCGCCTGGTGAAGCGCCTTTTCCAGGCCTTGGGAGAAAGCCGGCATGTTACCTCACTTCTTCTCCATCACGCATTGCAGCGGATGCTGATTCTGTCGGGCGAAATCCATGACCTGAGACACTTTGGTCTCGGCCACCTCGAATGTATAGACCCCGCACTCGCCCACCCCATGATTGTGAACATGAAGCATGATGCGTGTGGCGGCTTCGCGGTCCTTTTGAAAAAAACGCTCCAGGACGTGAACCACGAACTCCATGGGCGTATAGTCGTCGTTGAGGATGAGGACCCTGTAAAGGCTGGGCTTCTTGGTCTTGGTCTTCGTGCGCGTAATGACGGCTGTGCCGCGACCGGCCTCATTGCCGTCGCCGTCACTTTGCATCCGCACCACGCTTGTCGTGGCAGTCAAACCTGAAGTCACGTAATCCTGCCTCTTTCGAATCCCCATGGCGAGTTCGATATGTAGGTGTTCGATGGACGATTTTAAGCCCTTCTTGTTAGCTGACAATATGGCTAGGTGGGCAAACCGAGGCGATTTTCAAAATCGTGAACCGCCAAAGCCCCGGAATTGAAACCGGCATGAAAAAACCCGGCCGCGCATCCGCGACCGGGTCTGTTTTGCAAGCCCGAAAGGCCGTGCCTGGTATTCTCGAGCGAAATTACTTCGCCTTGGCGACAATCGATTCGAAGGGCTTGTAAGCCTCCTTGGCGAGATCGGCATAGAGATCGCCGAACTTGGTCGCCTCGGCAACGAAGCTCTCATAGCTCTGCTTGGCGAAGTCGGACTGGATCTCGACCGCCTTTTCCAGCGACTTGGCGGAGAACAGCTTTTCGACCGCGGCGCTGCCGGCTTCGAAGCTCTTCTTGGTGTATTCGCCAGCTTCAGTGGCGATCGCCTGCGCGCCCTTGGAGAGCGAGGTGAAGCTCTTCAATCCGGTATCGGCAAACTCCTTGCCGTATTTCGAGAAGTCCTCGTAGGTCTGGGTCATTTGACGTTTCCCTTGGCGTTTTGAAGCGCCCTTGCCTGAGCGCGGTTGTGCAATGCACGAGAATATATTGTGCGCTGCACAAAAGTCAAGATTTCAGCGGCATCAGGCCGCGCTGCGCCGGCAACAGCTAAAATTCGAATAAAGAAAGGCTCAAGCCCGAGGAAAATGGTGAACGCGCCGGTTACCATAAACGGATTGGTAACGCTGGCCGCGATAGTTTGACGACAAGTGAGGTCGGATCCCTTTGCCACCTCCAGGGCAATGAGTTTCAAAGGAACTATCAGTGCGTCAGGCGTTGTCGGTCTTCGGTTCAAAATCCGCATCTTCCCTCAAAACGATCATGATCCTCGCTTTGGCGATGTCATTTGTCGTTGCGGATGCCGCGTCCTCGATGGCCGCCAGGTCTTCGGCGATCGTCGTCGACGCCAAGACCGGCAAGGTGCTTTATTCGTCCGATGCCAACGGCCGGCGCTACCCGGCGTCGCTGACCAAGATGATGACGCTCTATCTGACCTTCGAGGCCATGGCGAAGGGCCGGATCAGCAGGAACACGCCCGTGCCGTTCTCGGCCAAAGCGGCGGCCGAACCGCCGACCAAGCTCGGCGTCAAGGCGGGCGGAGCGGTTTCGGTCGAGACCGCCATCCTGTCGATGGTGACCAAGTCGGCCAATGATTCGGCGACCGCGCTCGGCGAACTGCTCGGCGGCAGCGAAAGCAATTTCGCCCGCATGATGACCGCCAAGGCGCGCGCGCTCGGCATGGACGGCACCGTGTTTCGCAATGCCAACGGCCTGCCCGATCCCGGCCAGTTCACAACCGCCCACGACATGGCGATGCTCGGCATAGCGCTCAGGGAACATTATCCGCAGTATTACGGCTATTTCTCGCAGCGCTCCTTCCTTTACGGCCGCCAGCGCATCAATGGCCACAACCGTCTGCTCGGCCGCATCAAGGGCGTCGACGGCATCAAGACCGGCTATACCCGCGCCTCCGGCTTCAACCTCGTCTCGTCGGTTTCGGATGGCAACCGCCGCCTCGTCGCCGTCGTCATGGGCGGCACTTCGGGGCGCAGCCGCGACAACCAGATGGCCGGCCTGATCAACGCCTACATGCCGCGCGCATCGACCCGCGGCGGCGGCGCCCTGGTCGCCAAGGCCGGCGGCGACAATCCGGTCAAGGCGCTGGCCAAGGTCTTCCTGCCCAAGCATGACGCGCCGACGCCGGATGGCAAGCCGATCGTTGAAGACGATGCCGTAGCGTCCAATGACGATCCGACATCCGCTGACGAGCAGTCTGCTGAAGGCCAGTCTGCCGACGAACAGACGGTGGCCGCGGTCGAAGAGCCCGCCCCCGTCGTCAAGACCAGGAAGGTCAAGACCGTCATCGTGACGGCGCCGAAGGTCGAAACTGCGCAGATTGTGGCTGCCTATGCCGAACCCACGCCTGTATCCCCACAGGCGGTCGACCCGGTCAACACGGCCTCGGTGCCGGCTGGTTGGGCGGTGCAGGTGGCGTCGTCGCCCAAGCAGTCCGAAGCCCAGGCTTTCCTCGACAAGACCGCCAAGCTGGCGCCCAAAGTTCTTGGGGCTGCTTCCGGTTTCACCGTCGCCTTCGAAAAGGATGGCGAGACCTATTACCGCGCCCGGTTCGGCGGCTTCCGCTCGAAGGACGCGGCCTGGAATGCCTGCAATGCCCTGAAGAAAAAGAAAATCGCCTGCTACGCCGTCCAACAGTAGGGCGGCGTCGGAACCATCTCCCGGAAATTTACTGCGTCGAAGGAGACTAGTTGTGATTGGAGAGCAAGACGTCCTTGGCTTCGTTGATCCGCGCCGCCAGGAAAGACGTGCCGCCGATGTCGGGGTGCAGGCGCTGCATCAGGCGGCGGTGCGCCTTGCGGACATCCGCCGCGGCGGCCCCCGCTTCAAGACCAAGGATCTTGTAGGCCTCCTCCTTAGTCATGGCGCCCGCACCTGGCGCAACACCCAGCCCTTCGCCACCGTTCGCCTCAGCGTCTTTGCGCCAGACGGGAAAACGGCCGTCAAGATACGTCTCTAGGAGCTGGCGGCTCTCCGGGTCGCCGGGGAGTTCGCCGTAAAGCTGCTGCAGCTCGGCCAGGCCCATCGCGCCCAGCATCTTGCCTTCATGGCGGCCGGCCAGAACCAGGCCTTCAAGTCCGCCCGTATCGTGATCAAGCTCCATTTCCAGTGCGGCGGTCCGCACCGTCGAGCGCTTGCCGGGCGCCGGCCCGACCGACGGCCGCTTCATTCGCATCGAACCGTACCAGGCAAGGGCCGCGGCCAGAATGAGGCCGGCAATGCCTTCGCGCCCGACCACCAGCACGGCGAGCCCGACCAGCGCCAGAAGCACCGGCCCGAGCGTGCGCATGCCGCTTGCCAGTTTTTGCGCATCGGCGCGGACAAAGATCGTCGCCGCCCCGAGCAGCACCAGAAACAGTGCAACAAGTGCAATGATAGCGCCCATCAATTCCCGCCGCCCCTGAGATGCTCGATCAGCAGCCGGTCTCCCGGCCTGTCCCTTGCCTCGAGCGCCTTCAATCCACCCGTCGCATAGACGGCGACCGCCGAAAGCAGCCCGGCCAAGGTCGCGGCGGCCCGCCGATCAAATCGGAACCAAGCCCCTTTGGACAGCCGCGCAATCTCCTTGAACGCCTTTTCTGCGCCGGGATCATGGCCTTCCTGGAAGACGAAGACGGGAGCGCCGTGCAGACCGAGGCTGCCGGCCTTCTGCGCCAGGTCGTCGATATCCTCTTCCATGGCATCGCCGATATAGACCAGAGCGTTGACCTTGGCCGCCGCCGTTTCCTTCAGCGCATGCGCCAGCACCTTGCCGATCTGGGTGTGGCCGGCACGGCAGTCGATCCGCGTCATCAGCTGCTTCAGGGCGTTGGTGTCGGCGACAAAAGCCGTTGAACGGCACTCGCCCAGCCCGCGAAAATAGGCCAATTGGACGCTGAGGGTGCCGGCCTTGCCGACGGCGTCGAACATTTCGCCCTGCAGCTTGGTGGCGAGATCCCAGGTCGGCTGGCGGCTCATCGTGGCATCGAGCGCAAGGATCAGCCGCCCGGAGCCGGTCGCGGACGCGGCAAGCGTCCGGGCCTGACGCATAAAGGCGTCGATCTCGCCGGCATTGGATTGAGGCTTGACCGGCGCAGGATCGGCCCTTGCGGGCACGCGCTGCTTCTTGTCGCTCATAAGAATCAAGATGTGGCGTTGTCGGGCCCCTTGCAAGTCCAGCCTTGGACAAGATGGAGGGCCAGCGCTCGACGCTCTGGGAGAAGCGGCCGCGCCGTGGCCTTACAACAAGCCCAGATCGGCGAGCTCGCGCTTCAGTTTCGGCGGCATCTCGACCATTCCGGCCTTGCCCTTGCCGATATCGGCGGGCGCATCCGACGGTTTGAGATAACGCCAGCCCTGGAAGGCGCGGCGCGGCTGCCAGTCGGTGCGCACGACGTCGAGGTCGAGCATCAGGCGGCAACGGCCGATGCCTTCGTCGTCGGTAAAGGGCCTGATATCAGTGATCAACTGGCGGCATTGCACGCTGCCCTTGATCACCCAATAAAGCGAACCGCCATCGGTGACCTCGGCGCCGCGCGTCGGCACCATGCGGGTGGTGTGCCAGTGCTCGGCGGGTTCGCCGGCGCGGCGGCGCTCATCGAGGCGGAAGGCGATCCATTCTTCGAGGTCCTCGACGCTGTCGCAACCGACGCACAGTTTTAGGAGATTGAGTGCCATCGCTTAAGGTTTAGTCCGGCGCGCGATTGCGTCAACGGCCCTGCCCGACTTCTCCACAGTGCCAGTGGCGTTGCACGGTCAGCATTCCACGACATTGACGGCGAGCCCACCAAGGCTGGTTTCCTTGTACTTCTCGTTCATGTCGAGGCCCGTCTGGCGCATTGTTTCGATCGCGGCGTCGAGCGGCACGAAGTGGACGCCGTCGCCTTTGATCACCAGAGAGGCGGCGGTGACCGCCTTGACGGCGCCGAGCGCGTTGCGCTCGATGCAAGGCACCTGGACCAGACCGCCGACTGGATCGCAAGTCATGCCGAGATGATGTTCGAGCGCGATTTCGGCGGCGTTCTCGACCTGCTCGGGCGTGCCGCCCATGACGGCGCAGAGACCCGCGGCAGCCATCGCCGAGGCCGAGCCGACCTCGCCCTGGCAGCCGACTTCGGCGCCGGAGATCGAGGCATTGGTCTTGATGATGCCGCCGACGGCGGCCGCCGTGAGCAGGAAGTCACGGATGCTCGGCTGGTCGGCCTCGGGGTGGAAATGCAGCCAGTAACGCAGCACCGCCGGCAATGTGCCGGCCGCACCATTGGTCGGCGCGGTGACGACGCGTCCACCGGCCGCGTTCTCTTCGTTCACCGCCATGGCGTAGATCGACAGCCAGTCATTGGCCAGCAAAGGGTTGGGCTTGTTCTGCTGCCATTGCTCCTGCAGCTTGTCGTGCAGCATGCGGGCACGACGGCGCACTTTCAGCCCGCCCGGCATGATGCCGTCCTGCGACAGGCCGCGGTCGATGCAGCCCTTCATGGCGCCCCAGATCGCATCAAGGCCGCTGTCGAGCTCCTCGCGCGACATATGCGTCTCTTCATTGATGCGCTTCATGTCGGCGATAGACAGGCCGCTTTTGCCTGCCATGTTCAGCATCTCGACGGCGTTCTTGAAGGGATAGGGCACCTTCTTGCCTTCTGTGGTCACCGAGCCCTTGACCTTCATCCGCTGCAGCTCTTCCTCGGACACCACGAAGCCGCCGCCGATGGAATAGTAGATGCGCTTGAGCAGCAGCCGGTCGCCGGCATCGTAAGCGTAGAAGGCCATGCCGTTGGCGTGGCCGGTGAGCGGCGTCTTGCGGTCGAGCACCAGATCCGTCGCCGGGTCGAAGCGATAGGAGGGATGGCCGTGTGGCGATATCCGCTTCTCGGCGGCGATGCGCGTGGCGATTCCCTCGGCCTGATCGGGATCGACCGTCTGCGGTGTCAGGCCAGCAAGTCCGAGGACAACGGCGCGATCCGAGCCATGGCCGATACCGGTATAGGCGAGCGAGCCGTGCAGGCTGGCGCCAATGCGATCGACCTTGACGCCGGCCGGGCGCGGCCAGTCATCGCCGGCGATCTCGTCGAGAAACCGCCGCGCCGCCGTCATCGGTCCCATCGTGTGCGAACTCGACGGTCCGATGCCGATCTTGAACAAGTCGAAAACCGAAAGAAACACTCTGCGCCGTCTCCGGGAATGGGATCAAGACCTACATATAGGACTTTCCATGATGTTTGTGCTGTTTTGCGGATTGCGGCGCTGCACCTGCCGACCTTGTTTGCTCCGGCAGCGACATCCCCGGCTGAAAGCGCGTCGCGCTGAAACGGATTCATGCGACGCGCTTTAAGTTCTTGTTTTAATGCATGTGGTTGTCCCAGAACCGCAGCTCACTTCTGGGCGACATGCTTTGGAGCATCGAACTGACCGCTTTGCCTGTGGTAAAAGGGGGCATGGGCGATTCCTTCCATCTGTCGACGGCTGATCTGGCGGCGCTGGCTTTTTTCCTGCTCGCATGGTTGCTGCATACGCTGGCGTCCGACGGCAGGCTGGTCAGCCGGGTGTCGTTGACGATGGCCATGAACGTGCAGCGCGAGGCCTGGATGCGCACCATGGCCGAGCGCGAAATCCGCATCGTCGACACCGCCATCATGAGCGGCCTGCAGCAAGGCACCGCCTTTTTCGCCTCCAGTTCGCTGATTGCGCTCGGTGGCTGTTTCGCGCTGCTTGGCGCCTCGGATCAGGTCCTTGCCGTGCTGAACGACCTGCCGTTGAACGCGACCTCATCGCGCTCCGCCTTTCAGATCAAGGTCTTTGGCCTGGTCCTGATCCTGGCCTTCGCCTTCTTCAAGTTCGGCTGGGCCTACCGTCTCTTCAACTACTGCACGATCCTGATCGGCGCGGTGCCGATCCCCTATGGCGAGGCGTCACGCAACCCGGTCAGCGAAACGGCGGTGTGGCGCGCGGCGCGCATGAACATGCTGGCCGGCAAGCATTTCAATTCAGGCCTGCGCGCGGTGTTCTTCTCGATCGGCTATCTCGGCTGGTTCGTCGACCCGATCGTGTTCGTGCTGTCGACGCTGCTGCTACTGGCAGTGCTGGTGCGGCGTCAGTTCTTTTCCGCCGCAAGGCAAGCCGTGATCGGTCAGCCGCCCGGGCCGGGGAAAAGCTGGTCGATCCGGCCCGACAGCCAATAGGCGGCGAGCCCGATCCACTCGCGGATCGCCATGGTCGTGGTCTGCAGCGAATCGGGTGCGTTGTCGCGAAACAGGCCAAAGCCTTCCTTGCCCGAGGTGCGATAGTCGACCGGCCACGGGACCGTGTGAAAGCCGGCCTTGTCGAACAGCGCCTTGGCGCGCGGCATGTGGAAGGCGGAGGTCACTAGCAGCCAGGTTTCGCCCGATTTCGGCGTTACCAGTTCCTTGGTGAAGACGGCATTCTCATAGGTGTTGCGGGATTTGCTCTCGAGCATCAGGCGATCGGCGTCGATGCCAAGCGCACCGAGCAGCCGCGGCGCGGTGGCCGCATCCCCCTCGCCATCGATGAACAGTTCACCGGTGCCGCCCGAGATAACCACTTTCGCCTCGGGAAAGCGCCGGGCAAGGATCGCCGCCTCGACCATGCGGTCGCCGCCGGAATTCAGCTCATAGCCGCCGCGCGCCAAGTTGATGGCGCCCTCGAAGCCGCCGCCGAGCACGACAATGCCGTCGACCTTCCGCGGCAGCAGCGGCTTTGGGAAGCGCTCTTCGAGCGGATTGAGCATCATGGCGCCAAGCGACGTCCAGGCCGACAGCGCCAGAATCAGGAAGGCGAACACACTGCCCGTCGCCGCCAATCGCCGGCGGCCGATCAGCGCCGCGAGCAAGCCGGCAAGCAGCAGGAAGATCGCCAGGTTGAGTGGTTGGACGAAGAACCAGAATACCTTGGAGAGATAGAAGAACATTGCCTGCCTATCTCCAGCTCAAATTGTGACGGCCGGTGAAGTGCTCGACCGCACTCGCTACCGCTTCCGCTTCGAGGCGGCTTAACTCCCTGCCGAAAACAAGGACGCCGTTCGCGTTGGTTAAGCTGATGACTTCCGACAGTCCCACTTCGTCCGTGGGATAGGTATGGTCGAGGATTTCGACCCTAAGATGCCCTTTCAAAGGCAGTGACCACCGATTTCGCAAGGAACCCCTCACCGAGCGCACGGCTGCGGTGTCGGTCAGCCGCAGGGTTTCCCTGCCGAACACCCGCCAGATGAAATCCTTGCCCAGGAAATAGGTGAAGAGGGCAATGACCGCCACGAAGGACAGCAGGCCGAGCGTGCCGCTGGTGAGCGTTGCGGACGACGTATCCGTCAATCCCATGTAGCCGGTGTAGGCGACGATCGCGGCCCCGATCAGGACAAAGACGGTCCTGAAATCCGAGGTGCGTGGCGGGTTCATGATCAGCAGTTCGTTTCCCGTCTCGACGATGGAAATGCGAGACGGAGGCGGCATGCTACCACCACTTCTCCGGCTGGAAGGTTCCCGCCGCCTGCTCGATGACGGCGGCTGTCTGGAACAGGGTTTCCTCGTCGAAGGGACGGCCAATCAGCTGCAGGCCGAGCGGCAGGCCCTTGGCATCGAGGCCGGCAGGCACGGCAATGCCCGGCAGTCCGGCCATGTTCACGGTCACCGTGAAAATGTCGTTGAGGTACATTTTCACCGGATCGGCGGCCATGTCCTCGTCGGCGATGCCGAAGGCGGCCGACGGCGTCGCCGGCGTCAGGATGACGTCGACGCCGTCGGCAAAGACCGTCTCGAAGTCGCGCTTGATCAAATTGCGCACCTTCTGCGCCTGCAGATAATAGGCATCGTAGTAGCCGGCCGACAGCACATAGGTGCCGATCATGATGCGGCGCTTGACCTCTCGACCGAACCCGGCGGCTCGGGTCTTTTCGTACATGTCGACAATGTCCTGGCCCGGCACGCGCAGGCCATAGCGGACGCCGTCATAGCGCGCCAGATTGGACGATGCTTCGGCAGGCGCCACGATATAATAAGCCGGCAAAGCATATTTGGTGTGCGGCAGCGAAATGTCGACGATCTCGGCGCCGGCATCCCTGAGACAGGCAATGCCCTTCTGCCACAGCGCCTCGATCTCTTCCGGCATGCCGTCGACGCGGTATTCCCGGGGAATGCCGACCTTCATGCCCCTGATCGGTTTGCCGATCGCCGCCTCGTAATCCGGCACCGGCCGGTCGACGGAAGTGGTGTCCTTGGCGTCGACCGAGGCCATGGACTTCAGCATGATCGCGGCATCGCGCACGTCCCGGGCGATCGGGCCGGCCTGATCGAGCGACGAAGCGAAGGCGACGATGCCCCAGCGCGAGCAGCGGCCATAGGTCGGCTTGATGCCGACGGTGCCGGTGAAGGCGGCTGGCTGGCGGATCGAGCCGCCGGTGTCGGTGGCGGTGGCGCCGGCGCACAGGAAAGCCGAGACGGCCGAAGCCGAGCCGCCCGACGAGCCCCCCGGCACCAGTTGGGCATTGTCCAGCGTGCGCGCGGTCTTCGTGCCGCCGGCCGAAACGAAACCGCCATCGCCCTGATGCGTGGTCGGCATCACCACCGTGTCGAGGCGCGAACGCCGCCACGGATTGACGACAGGGCCGTAATAGGAGGTCTCGTTGGACGAGCCCATGGCGAACTCGTCCATGTTAAGCTTGCCCAGCATGACGGCGCCGTCTGCCCACAGATTGGCGGTGACGGTCGATTCGTAGCGCGGCTTGAAGCCGTCCAGCACATGGCTGCAGGCCTGGGTGTGGATACCTTCGGTGCCGAACAGGTCCTTGATGCCGAGCGGGATGCCTTCCAGCGCACCGCCCTGGCCCTTGGCGAGCCTGGCGTCGGAAGCTTTGGCCATATCGCGCGCCTTGTCGCCGGTGACGACGATGTAGGCATTGAGCACCGGATTGGCGCGCTCGATGGCACCGAGATAGGCCTCGGTGATTTCGACGGCCGAAATCTCCTTGGCGCGCAGCTTGGCGCGCGCCTGCGAAATTGTCAGATGGGTCAGTTCGCTCATCAAAGGCTCTTTTCGTAAAACACCGACCACTCGGAATCGGGATAATCCAGCACCGGCCCGCAGCGCGAGAAGCCGGCGCGTTCGTAGACGGTCCAGGCGGCGGGATGGCGGTCGCCGGTTTCAAGCACCAGGCGCTTCAGCCCTTCGCTGCGCGCCAGCGTTTCGACATGTTCGACGATCTTGGCGCCGATCTTCCTGCCCCGATGCGAAGGCCGCGTGTACATACGCTTGACCTCACCGACGCGGGCATCATGGCGCTTCAGCGCGCCGCAGCCGATGGCTTGCCCGTCGTCGCGGGCGATGAACACGGTGGTGTCGTCGCCAGCCATCTGCTCGACCGTCAGATGGTAGCAATGCTCCGGCGGCGTCAGTTCGAGCAGAGCCGCGTTGAGCTCCTCGACCAAAGCGCGGACATCGTCCTGCAGCGGCGTTTCGATCGCGATCTCGATTGCCATCGGCCGCCTACTCCACGACCTTCGGCACGAGGAAGAAATTCTCGTCAGTGGCCGGCGCATTGGCGACGATATCGGCGGCCTTGTTGCCGTCCGTGACGATGTCTTGGCGCTTCTTCATCTCCATCGGCGTCACCGATGTCATCGGTTCGACGCCGGAGACATCGACCTCGTTCAGCTGCTCGACAAAGCCCAGAATGGCGTTCAGCTCGCCGGTCATGCGCTCGGCATCCTCCTCGCTCACCGCAATGCGGGCGAGACGCGCGACGCGCTTCACAGTTTGCAGATCAACGGACATGTCTTTAGCCTTTGGGAAAACCAGATGGCGCTATAGCGGCGTGGCGCGTGCCGCGCAACATCGATCGTGCTTGGGGATAGAGCCCGTTCATGCCAGGGCGG
This sequence comes from Mesorhizobium sp. L103C131B0, assembly GCF_000502275.1. Classification (NCBI taxonomy): domain Bacteria; kingdom Pseudomonadati; phylum Pseudomonadota; class Alphaproteobacteria; order Hyphomicrobiales; family Phyllobacteriaceae; genus Mesorhizobium; species Mesorhizobium sp. L103C131B0. Next base: position 55,420 of record NZ_AYXC01000015.1, read on the forward strand.
CATTTCAGCCTAGGGCAGCGATACACCCTCGCACAGATAATAGCTGCCGCCATTGCCGGCCTGCTCGCCTTCGTCGGCGGTCGGGCGCACCGAGACGATGTCGATTTGGGTCGCGTTCATCTGCGTGATCGACAGTATATCGGGAAAGAGAAAGCCCGGCTCCTGGCAGATGGCAGTGACCGCCCAGCTCGGCGAGCGCGTCGCCTTGGTGACCTGGACGAACTCGCAATTATACTCGACGCTTTGCAGGCCGTCCGCCGACAAGATGACATTGCCGGTGTCGATCAGCGTCTGCAGCGTGTCCTTTTTGGCTTGCGCGCAAAGCTCCTGGGTCTGGAGGTAAACGCCCTTGATGAAGTCCTCGGCGGCGGATGCGGGCGACGCCGCAACCAGCATCGACACGCAAAGAGTCACTCTCAAGCCCATGGTTTGATTCCCCTTTGCGACAAGGGATCGTTCAAACGATCGCTTTATAGTGTGATCGTTTGGCCGATCGCTGGCAAGGCTACGTCGACACCTGACCCTTCGAGGCCGGCCACGAACTTCTCCGCCGTCGCGTCGATGATCGGGAAGGTGCCGAAATGGCAGGGAACGACCGTGTCGAAGTGGAAGAAGCGCCGGCAGGCCAGGGCCGCCACCGCGCCGCCCATGGTGAAGCGGTCGCCGACCGGCACGAGGCCGATCTTCGGCTCATGCAATTCCTCGATCAGCGCCATATCGGAGAAGATGTCGGTGTCGCCCATATGGTAGAGCGTCTTGTCCTCCGGGAAATGCAGGACCAGCCCGTTGGGATTGCCGAGGTAGACGTTCTGGCCGCCATCGAGCCCAAACGACGAGGAATGCAGTGCCTGCACGAAGGTGGTGGTGAAGGCACCGCAATCGACGGTGCCGCCATGATTGCCGGGATTGATCTTCTTGCCGTCGACGCCCTTGCCGACCAGGTACATGCAGATCTCGTAATTGGCGACCAGCTGGGCGCCGCTCTTCTTCAGCACCTCCACCGCGCCGCTGACATGGTCACTGTGGCCGTGGGTCAAAAGCACATGGGTGACGCCTTCCGCCGGCCCCTCCCAGCCGCTCGTCCATGATGGGTTGCCGACGAGATAGGGGTCGATCAGGATGGTCGCGCCTGATGTCTCGACGCGGAAGGCGGAATGTCCGTACCAGGTCAATTTCATCGATCGTGTTCCTCGATTTTGGTTGCGCCGGAAGATAGAACGCCGGCAGCAAAATTAAAGTGACATAGTGTGCTCGCGCTTCAAAAGAACGTGTCGCGCTCTTTGTGACGGCAAGTCTGGGTCACGGTAAGTCTTGGTCACGGTTAAGACTGGGTCACGGTAAAACTGGTTGGGAAAGCCGTTGGGCATCATAGCAATCGAGGATCTGCCGGCACGGCTGGAGGGCGGCAGGACGCTGGCCGGACTCGACCTCGGCGACAAGACGATCGGTGTCGCCGTTTCCGACCGCGGCCTGTCCTTTGCCCATCCGCGCCCTGTCATCCTACGTAAAAAGTTTTCGCTGGATGCGGCAGCGCTGCTCGCCCAGCTGCAGAAGGATAATGTCGGCGCGTTTGTACTCGGCCTTCCTATCAACATGGACGGCTCGGAAGGTCCCCGCGCCCAGAAGTCGCGCGCCTTCGTGCGCAACATGGCAGGCATAACCGACCTGCCCTTCGTGCTGTGGGACGAGCGGCTATCGACAGTCGCGGCCGAGCGGACGTTGATCGAGATGGATTTCTCGCGCGCCAAGCGCGCCGGCAAGATCGATTCGGCGGCGGCCGCCTTTATTCTGCAGGGAGCTTTAGATCGACTCCAGTCGCTTGGCTCATCCGATCGGACGGAACCGAATTTCCCGTCTGACGCCTGATCCAGGCGGCGATGTTGCGGCGCCGGCGAAACGCCCACAACGCCAGCAGCAGGAAGCCGTCGAAGACGCAGGCCTTGGCTACCATGCCCGGAATGATTGCCGGATCAATGCCCAGCATCTGGCCGTAAAGCTGGAACACGAAGTCGTGCAGTCGCCGGCTGAGCATAACATAGCCGAAATTAATGTCGTTGAGCGACAGGAAGAACCAGCCCCAGAACAAGGTGATTGGGGCGGCCCACAGTGCGAACAAGGTGCGCATCAGTGGCCTTCCCAGTGGCTGGAGCCGTCTCTATGGCCGATATCCGCCCGGCCGGAAATGCGCGACAGCAAGGAGCCGTGCGCGGCACCCTTGGCCATGGCATGGGCGGTGGCGCGGCTCTCTGCCTCCCGAGAAACCATGACAGCGAAGACCGACCTCCGCTCGGCCAGCATGGCGACATAGGAGGCCAGAAGTGCCGCCAATTGCACGGCGACAACCAAAAACAGGCCGTTGATGCCTCGCGCTGCGCCGCCGATCAGGATGAGCGACAACACCGCGGATGCCGAAATGAAGGCGGTCCGCGCCACACTGTCGGCTCCGTCCGGGCTCGCCGCGGCGTTAACCAGGCTCTCGACGAAGACCCAGCAAAACAGCACCGCCACGACCAGCAAGGCGATGGCCAGCGGCGCCACGACGGCAGCATTGTCGAGATCGGCCAGACGAGTGTTTTCCACGACGACGCCGAGCACGCCCAGAGCGCCCGCAACGCCGCGGTTTCCATCGACACAGATGAACGCCAGCAGGGCGAAAACCAGCGCCCAGTGCAAGGCCAGAAAGGACGTCAAAATGTGCCGCATGGCATTCCTGCTTTGGTGACAAAGACAGTGGGGTCTGCGGCCTGCGGCTGCAACGGAAACCATTCGTTAAGGTTAACGGCTGTCCACAGGCAGGCAAATTCGTTCACGGCCTGGCGGAAGGCCCTCAATTCACCGGCGGATAGAGCGTGTCGATGATCATGCGCGCATCGTGGCGCGAATCGAGCATGCCATAGGTGTTGCGCCACTGGCCGGCGAGCCGCGTCTCGACGAAGGCGTCCGCAATCCGCCCTGCCCCCAGCCGGCGCAATTCCGCAGCTGCCGCCGACAGCGCCAGCTGTTCGGTCAGCAGGCGGGCCGACCCCTCATCGGTGCCGGCGACCTGCATGGCCGCCTTGAGCACGCCAATGGTTCCGCGTCCGCCGGCGCCGAGATCGCGGTCGATGCCGGCCAGCACCTCCTCGAACAGGCCGGGCGCGCGGCCGAGCACGCGCAGCACGTCGAGCGCCATGACATTGCCTGAGCCCTCCCAGATCGCATTGACCGGGGCTTCGCGGTAGTAGCGGGCGAGCGGCGCTTCCTCGACATAGCCATTGCCGCCGAGGCACTCCATCGCCTCATAGAGCAGTGGCGGCGCGATCTTGCAGACCCAGTATTTGACCACCGGGGTCATGGCGCGGGCAAAAGCAGCCTCGCCGCGGTCGCCGGCAGCCTCGTCGAAGGAGCGCGCCAGTCGGAACGAGAGTGCCGTGGCGGCGGCGACATCGAGCGCCATGTCCGCCAGCACGCGCTGCATCAGCGGCTGTTCGATCAGCGTCGAGCCGGCCACCTGGCGGTGACGGGCGTGATGCACGGCCTCAGCCAGCCCCGCTCGCATGATTGCCGACGAGGCGACGGCGCAGTCGAGCCGGGTCAGCGTGACCATGTCCATGATTGTCTTTATGCCGGCGCCGGGCTCGCCGACCATCTCGCCGATGGCGTTGACGAACTCTACCTCCGATGAGGCGTTGGAGCGGTTGCCGAGCTTGTCCTTCAGCCGCTGAAAGCGGAAGCCGTTTCCGGAACCGTCGCCGAGGATGCGCGGGACGAGAAAACAGGAAAGCCCTTCCGGCGCCTGTCCAAGCACGAGAAAAGCGTCCGACATCGGCGCCGACATGAACCATTTGTGGCCGGTGAGGCGATAAAAGCCGCTGCCGGCGCGTTCGGCCCGTGTGGTGTTGGCGCGCACGTCGGTGCCGCCCTGCTTTTCGGTCATGCCCATGCCGAGCGTCAGCCCGGCCTTGTCGACCGGCGGCTTTTGGCTCTGGTCGTATTTGCGCGTCGTCACGCGCGGCGCCCATTCGCGAAACAGCTTTGGGCTGGCCATCAGGGCGGCCAGCGAAGCGCTGGTCATGGTGATGGGGCAGAGATGCCCGGTCTCGAGTTCGGCGGTCAGGTAGAAACGCGCGGCGCGCACCTGATGGCGACGGCCGATCTCGCTATCGCCGTTTTCCCAGATCGAGGAATGCAGGCCGCCGGCAACCGAGCGGCGCATCAGCGCATGATAGGCCGGATGGAATTCGACGAGGTCGATGCGCCGGCCCTGACGGTCATGCGTGCGGAGCTTCGGCGTCTCGACATTGGCGAGGCGCGCCAGCTCCTGCGCCTCCTGCGTCAGGACGAACCGGCCAAGCCCGTCGAGGTCCTTGCGCACCGGATCGGAAAAACGCTCGGCAAGCTGGATCAGCAACGGATCGCCCCGCCAGGCGTTGCCGCCCGTCAGCGGCGGAGGCTGGTTGGTCACGTCGTCGGTCACGCCCAATCCTTCTGAAAGTAGAAGGGCCTTCTAACGCAAGAAAGGCCTCACATCACAAGGCTTCGAATCCGAAGCAATCGGCTAGATATAGCCCAAGGCAGGCGGCGCGCGCGACGAAAATACCGGGGAGAAAGGCCGCAATCCCAAGCTGGCGCTTGCGGCAAGGAATTCTCCCCCCTATAGCAGCACCTTGAGATGACCGACGCTTCGTCCCTGCCGCTTTATCCTCACCGCCATCTTCTGGGCATCCGCGATCTTTCCCCCGGTGACATCGAGCTTCTGCTCGACCGGGCAGATCGCGCCGTCGCCATTTCGCGGCAGTCCGAAAAGAAGACCTCGACGCTGCGCGGCCGCACCCAGATCAACCTCTTCTACGAAGCCTCGACGCGCACGCAGTCGTCGTTCGAACTGGCCGGGAAACGGCTCGGCGCCGACGTCATGAACATGTCGGTGGCGAGCTCTTCGGTGAAGAAGGGCGAGACGCTGATCGATACGGCGATGACGCTGAACGCCATGCGCCCCGACATCCTGATCATCCGCCACCAGTCTGCGGGCGCCGCCGCCCTTTTGGCGCAGAAGGTCGGCTGCTCGGTGGTCAATGCCGGCGACGGCGCGCATGAACACCCAACGCAGGCGCTGCTCGACGCGCTGACTATCCGCCGCGCCAAGGGGCCGCTGTCGAAACTGATCGTAGCGATCTGCGGCGACATCCTGCATTCTCGCGTGGCGCGTTCCAACATCATGCTGTTGAACGCGCTTGGTGCGCAGGTGCGTGTGGTGGCGCCGTCGACCCTGCTGCCGTCCGGCATCGAGAAAATGGGCGTCATCGTCTCGCGCTCGATGGCCGAGGGCCTCAAGGGCGCCGACGTGGTGATGATGCTGCGCTTGCAGCGTGAGCGGATGGAAGGCGCCTTCGTGCCTTCGGTGCGCGAATATTTTCGCTATTTCGGCCTCGATGCCGAAAAGCTGAAGGCCGCCAAGGACGGCGCGCTGGTGATGCATCCCGGTCCGATGAACCGCGGCGTCGAGATTGCGTCCGAAATCGCCGACGGTCCCCAAAGCGTCATCCAGGAACAGGTCGAGATGGGTGTCGCCGTGCGCATGGCGGTGATGGAAGCGCTGCTCGACCCGCGCCGCAACGAGGGCCGGGTGGCATGAGCGCGACGGTCTTTGAGCGCGCCCGCATCGTCGACCCGTCACGCGGCATCGACGAGGTCGGCACCGTCATCGTCGAAGGGAAAAAGATCGTTGCCGCCGGCAAGGCTGCCCTGAACCAGGGCCTGCCGGCGGGAGCCACCGTGGTCGACTGCGCCGGCAAGGCGATCATTCCCGGCCTGATCGACGCGCGCGTCTTCATCGGCGAACCGGGCGGCGAACATCGCGAGACCATCGCTTCGGCCAGCGTTGCGGCGGCGGCCGGCGGCGTCACCTCCGTCGTCATGATGCCCGACACCGACCCGGTGATCGACAATGTCGCGCTGGTCGAATTCGTGCTGCGCACCGCCCGGGACACGGCAAGCGTCAACATCTTTCCGGCGGCGGCGATCACCAAAGGCCTCGCCGGTCGCGAGATGACCGAATTCGGCCTGTTGCGCGAGGCCGGTGCGGTCGCCTTCACCGATGGGCGGCACACAATGTCCAGCGCACTGGTGATGCGCCGGGCGCTGACCTATGCCCGCGATTTCGGCGGCGTCATCGCACATGAGACACAGGATGGCGACCTCGCTTCGGCGGGCGTGATGAATGAAGGCCTGTATGCCAGCTGGCTCGGCCTTGCCGGCATTCCGCGCGAGGCCGAGTCCATCCCGCTGGAGCGCGACCTGGCGCTGGCACGGCTGACGCGCGGCGCCTACCACGCGGCCAAGATCTCGACGGCGATGGCAGCGCAAGCGATGACGCGCGCGAAAGCCGACAAGGCCAATGTCACGGCGGGCGTGGCGATCCACAATCTGTCGCTGAACGAGAACGATGTCGGGGAATACCGCACCTTCTTCCGGCTGACGCCGCCTTTGCGCGCGGAGGAAGACCGGCTGGCCATGATCGAGGCGGTCAAGGACGGCACGATCGACATCATCGTCTCCTCGCACGACCCGCAGGATGTCGACACCAAGCGCCTTCCCTTCGCCGATGCAGCTGCCGGCGCGATCGGGTTGGAGACGCTGCTTGGAGCAGCGCTTCGGCTCTACCACAATGGCGACGTGCCGCTACTTCGGCTGGTCGAAACACTGTCCACCGCACCAGCAAGGCTGTTCGGCCTGCCGGGCGGCACGCTGAAGCCGGGAGCGCCGGCCGATCTTGCGCTGATCGACCTTGAAGAACCCTGGATCGTGAGTGAAAGCGGCATCCGCTCGCGCTCGAAAAACACCTGCTTCGAAGGTGCGCGGCTGCAAGGCATGGTCTTGCAAACGCTGGTGGCGGGCCGCACAGTGTTTTCGAGCTAGAGCGATCGCGCCACGTCGCAGACCGATATGTTGCTGGGGAAATGCGGGGGCAAACAATGAGTTATAACGTTATCCTGGCATTGCTGTTCGGCTATCTCCTCGGCTCGATTCCCTTCGGCCTCTTGATCACCCGCGCGGCCGGCCTCGGCGATGTGCGCAAAATCGGCTCCGGCAATATCGGCGCCACCAACGTTCTGCGCACCGGCAACAAGGGCCTCGCCGCCGCGACGCTGGTGCTCGACGCGTTGAAGGGTACGGCGGCGGTGATGATCGCGCGCCATTTTGGACACGACTACGGACTGTGGGCCGGCCTTGGACTCTGGGCGGGCCTTGGCGCCTTCCTTGGCCATCTGTTTCCGGTCTGGCTCGGTTTCAAGGGCGGCAAGGGCGTGGCGACCTATCTCGGCGTGCTGATCGCGCTCGGCTGGCATGTGGCGCTGATCTTTATCGTCGTCTGGCTGGCGATGGCTTTTCTGTTTCGCTATTCCTCGCTGGCAGCGCTGACGGCGGCGGTCATCGTGCCGATCGCGCTTTATTTCTGGAGCACACCTGAGACCGCCGGGCTGTTCCTGGTGATGAGCCTGATCGTCATCTTCAAACATCGCGCCAACATTTCGCGCCTTCTTGCCGGCACCGAAGGCAAGATCGGAGCCAAGGGTTGAGCAAGCCCGCCGCCGGGCCGCGCCTCAGCGACCGGCAGCGGCTGAGCTGGCTGCGGCTGATCCGCACACAAAATGTCGGCCCGGCCTCGTTTCGCGAATTGATCAACCGCTTTGGTTCGGCGGAGGCGGCGTTGGAGATGCTGCCCGAGCTGATGATTTCGGGCGGAGCCAAAAGGATCATGCGCATTCCTTCCGTGGAGGAAGCCGAAGCGGAACTCGACGCAGCCAGTGAAAACGGCGCCCGCTTCGTCGGCATCGGCGAGGCCGACTACCCGCCGATGCTGAAAAACATGGACAATCCGCCGCCGCTGATTGCCGTGAAGGGCGAGGCAGCCGTCTTTCGCCTGCCGGCGGTGGCCATCGTCGGCGCCCGCAACGCGTCGCTCGCCGGCATCAAGATGGCGCGCATGCTGGCGGCGGATCTTGGCCGCGACGGCTACGTCATCGTTTCCGGCCTGGCGCGCGGCATCGACACGGCAGCACACCAGGGCAGTCTCTCGACTGGTACAGTGGGTGTGCTGGCCGGTGGGCTCGATGTCCCCTACCCGCCCGAAAATATCGGCTTGTGCGACGACATTGCCGAGCGTGGCGGCGCCGTTATTTCGGAAATGCCGTTCGGCTGGCAGCCGCGGGCGCAGGATTTTCCGCGCCGCAACCGGCTTGTCGCGGGCGCCGCCCTCGGACTGGTGGTGATCGAAGCTGCGCAACGCTCCGGCTCGCTGATCAGCGCGCGCCTGGCCGGCGAGATGGGCCGGCTGGTCTTTGCCGTACCGGGTTCGCCGCTCGATCCGCGCTGCGCCGGCTCCAACGGGCTGCTCAAGGATGGCGCCACCCTGGTCACCGAGGCGGCCGATGTTTCCGGTGCGATCGCACCCTTGGCGGGCACGCGAACGCGAAGCATTGCGCCGCCAGAAAAGGCACCCGATTTTTCGGCAACACCCCCGCCCGGTGAGGACGAACGCAGCGGCGTGCTCGAGGCGCTGGGCCCAACGCCGGTGGGCGTGGACGAGATCATCCGCCACACCGGCCTCAACGCCGCGCAAGTCTCCATGGTGCTGCTGGAACTCGACCTTGCCGGCCGCATCGAGCGCCATGCCGGCGGCAATGTCTCACTGGTTTCATGACGTTCCAGCCGATCCCGCCGCACGTCGGCCGCAACTCACGCGTCGAGGGTCACGCCGGCGGCGCCAACGCCGGTACAGATGCCACCGCAGGGTATTTTCCAGGCGGCTCTCGGAAAAGCACTCCGGCATTCCAGGGCTCTCCGTTGCACTGACGATCACGCTCGCAACGGCATATTCGACAGCTGATGAAAACCGGGCTCGACAGTCTGCGCCTCAGTCAGCGGAACAGATACTTCGATACCTCCGGATTGCCACGGCGCCACATCACATTGTCCAGAAAATAATGGTGCACATTGATGAAGATGAGCACGATGAAGAAGAACAGCGATGACCCCAGCACTTGCCTGTCATACGGGATCAAGGCCGTCAGCGCGGATGGGATCAGCCAGAAGCCGAGATAGCCAAGGGCCGTGCCGCCGACGATGAAGCCGAGGAGCCGAAACCTGTAGAGGGGGCCGAGAAAGGACAGGATTTTCGGCTGCGGATCGCGTTCGGCATCGGAGCTGTCACGCTCAACATTGGTCTGATAGCGCCAGACCACGGCGAGGTACTGCAGCGAGTGGAGCGCCGGCACGATCAGCAGCCAGAGCGGATTTATTCTCACAATCAGGATCCAGAGATAGAGCGACGCGACGTAGGCCACGATGCCGTTATAGGGCAGCTTACCACCGTTCTTTCGCCAGCGATTGACCAGCATCAAAAGCGTAGCCGCCGTCGAAGCAATGGCTGCCAGCAAGGCGATGTCGGTGATCCAGGAAGGGACCGCGAAGGTGTAATAGTCGAGGCCGTAATATTTGCCCTGGGTGACCGCCGTATTCGTCTGCAGCCACGAAAGGATCCACACGGCATAGGAGTTTACCAGCAGCACCTTCTTGTCGCGATCGTCGAAGAATTTGCGCTTCAGCACCGCGTCCACCATCAGCATGCCGTAGCCCTGCTTGACGTAGTGCCAGCCGACGAAAAAGAACATGGCGTTGGTGGCAAAGCCGAGCAGCCGCGTGTTCGCCGCCACCGCGCCATAGGCAAAGAACCCGGCCATGACCAGGGGCACGACAATGCCCGCGAAGATGTAGCGGAGTTGCAGGCTCCTGTCGTAGCCGTCGCCCGTCACCTTGCGCCCGAAATTGCGATAGAAAAGCTGGTAGGAGTGGGCGAAGTGGGGATAGTTCACGAGATAGGCGACGACGACCATCGTTGCGGCCACCGGCCCCTCATATTCGAGCGGAACGAGAAACAGCACCGGCAGGATGAGAAAGGCGCTGCCGCCCAGCATGAGGAAATCGGCGACCGGGCCGAAGAGGTACTTTTGAGGCGCCGCCGCCTTAGGAGCGACAGCATCCGCCGAAAGCTGAAGTGTCATGTCAGAACCCTCCCCTGGGAAAGGCTGAGTTTAGCCATCGACTGGGATGGGGACAAGGTTGGAGCTGCCGCTCCGCGCCCTAACACTGGGCCATCCTGCTGTTTCGCCAATGGTCTCGATCCGCCATGGGCTTCGAACCCGTGAAGGCCCTCCGCTGTTAAAAAAGCGCACCACCCCAATTTACGACTAACATGTTAGTGTGCTAGCACGGCATACACACCTACTTCGGAGACCTTCCGGTGACATCACGCTTTGGCCTTTCGGCCGCTCTCGCCACGCCTTTCGATGCCCGCGGGCAGATCGCCACCGCTCCCATGATCGCTCAGGCCAAAAGTTGCCTGGCGCAGGGTTGCGGCAGCGTGACGCTTTTCGGCACGACAGGGGAAGGCGCGTCGGTGGGCACGACGGAGCGGCGGTCGGTGACCGAAGCCATGCTGGCTGCTGGAATCTTGCCGCATCAACTCGTTGCCGGCGTGCTGGTCGACGCCGCCGAAGACGCCGCCGAACAGGCACAGCATGCCTTGCAGCGAGGCGCCCGAAACATTCTGCTGGCCCCGCCGAGCTACTTCAAGAATGTCGGCGAGGACGGCCTTTTCGGCTGGTTCTCCGCCGTCTTTGCCGCGCTCGGCCCCCTCGCCCGTGATGTGCTGCTCTACAACATCCCTTCGGTTACCATGGTGCAGCTTTCGCTTGGCCTGATCGGCCGGTTGCGCACTGCTTTTCCCGACGTGGTCGCCGGGGTCAAGGATTCCGGTGGAAATTGGAGCTACAGCGAGGCGCTGCTTGCCGCCCATGGCGATCTGGTGATCCTGATCGGCGATGAAAGGCATCTGGCGCGTGCGGTGCGACTGGGTGCTCAAGGCGCAATCTCGGGCATGGCCAATTTCGTCCCGGGCGAAATCCGCGCCATGGCCGGGGACGGGTGCGACGATCCTCGCGTCGAAAGTTTTGTGCTCGAATTGCTCAAATATCAGGTCACCCCCGCGGTAAAGGTGATGGTGGCGCGCAAGACCGGCGACGAGCGCTGGCTGGCGGTCCGTCCGCCGCTGGAGCCGATCGCTTTGCAAGGGCAGCAGCAGCTTGCCGCAGCCTATGACAGCTTGTTTGCCAGGGAACCGGCCTGACCGGCAAAGGGAAGCGCGCCGAAATGGAAGACGGCAACGAACCGACCACCCTCAGGGAGAAGGCCTATGCCAGCTTCACGCGGCATTTGCTGGCGCGCGACTTCAAGCCGGGCCAGTTCGTGTCGCAGCGTGAGCTGGTTGCCTTCACCGGACTGCCGCTCGGCGCCATTCGCGAGATCGTGCCGCGTCTCGAGGCGGAAGGACTGCTGACGACCATCCCGCAGCGCGGCATGCAGATCGCCCATATAGACATCAGCCTGATCCGCGAGGCCTTTCAGTTCCGCCTGTTCATGGAGCGTGAAGCGGTGGCGCTGTTTACGGTAAGCGCCTCCGATGCCGAGCTTGCCCGCTTGCGGCGCGAGCATGAGGACATGCTTGCCCAGGCGCTGGCGCAAACCCCGACGCCGGAGATGGAGGCCAAGGCGCAGACCATCGACTGGGCCATGCACGACACGTTCATCGATGCGCTGGGCAACGAGATCATCGCCAAGGCCTATCTGGTCAATTCGGTGAAAATCCGCCTGATCCACCAGGAGCGGTTCCGTATCGACGGGCGCGTCGTGCCGGTGATGCGCGAGCACCTGGCGGTGATCGAAGCGATGCAGAGCCGCGCCCCTGGGAAGGCGGTCGAGGCCATTAGCCAGCATATCGATAAGGCGCGCCGGCTGGCGCTGCAAATCTGAGGAAGCATGAGCCGCGCCGCGGTCGCTGCGGCGCAATCGACAACGACAACGACCGGGAGGAAGAAAATGTCGTCCAATCTGTTCAACCCAACCAGGAGGCAACTCCTCCAGGGAACCGCCGCCCTTGCCGCCGCCGGCTTTGCCGGTGTTCGCCCAAGCTTTGCCGCCGGCGTCGACTGGAAGCGCTTTGCGGGAACGACGCTTGACGTCAATCTGGTGAAAAGCCCGCGCAGCGACACGCTGATAAAATACATCGCCGAGTTCGAGGAACTGACCGGGATCAAGGTCAATGCCGAAGCGACGCCTGAACAGCAGCAGCGCCAGAAGACGGTGATCGAACTGAGCTCCGGCAAACCGAGCTTCGACGTCGTGCATCTGAGCTACCACGTGCAGAAGCGCCAGTTCGAAAAGGGCGACTGGCTGGCCGACATATCAGGCTATCTCGCTGACCCGACCCTGACCAATCCTGCGCTGGTGGAAACCGATTTCGCCGATGCCGGCATGCTGTTTGCCAAGGACGGCCAGGGCGTGTTGCGCTCGCTGCCGTTCTCAGTCGACTACTGGATCGTCTACTGGAACAAGGAATTGTTCGAGGCCAAGGGCCTCAAATACCCTGAAACCTTCGAGCAACTGGTGGCGGCCGCCGAAGCGCTGACCGACCCGTCGACCAACACCTACGGCTTTGTCGCCCGCGGCCTCAAGAACGCCAACACGCCGGTGTGGACGTCGCTTATGCTCGGCTACGACATGACGCCGCTCGACGACAAGGGCAAGCTGCGCACGACCTCGCCCGAGGCGGTCGAGGCGGCCAGCCTCTACCAGCGGCTGATGACCAAGTCGGCGCCTCCAGGCGTCACCGGATTCAACTGGGCCGAAGCCCAGTCCGCCTTCCTGCAAGGCAAGATCGGGATGTGGTTCGATGGCGTCGGCTTTGCCCCGCCAATGGAAAATCCGGAAAAGTCACGAGTTGTCGGCAAGGTTGGCTACGGCGTCATGCCCAAGGGGCCTAAGGCGCATGCCGCCGGCACCTTTGGCGACGGCCTCGGCGTGACGGCCGCCAGCGAGAAGAAGGAGGCCGCCTACCTCTTCTGCCAGTGGGCGATTTCGCCCGCGATGGGCGCGCGCCTGCTGCAGGCGGGTGCCGGCGTGCCGTTCCGCAAGTCGGTGCTGGAAAATCCCAAGGTGCGCGAAGGCGTCACCATGCCGGCGAGTTGGCTCGATGCCGTGGTCGGCTCGGGCAATGTCAGCCGGCTGTCGCTGCCGGTCATCATTCCGGTCACCGAGTTCCGCGACATCTATGGCGTGGCGCTGACCAATCTGATCGCCGGCGCCGATCCGGCGGAGGAACTGAAGAAGGCCACCGAGCAGTTCCAGCCGGTGCTCGACCGGAGCGAGCAAGGCTGATGTCCGCCATCACCCCAGAACGCACCGGGGTGACGACGCAAGCCATCGAAGGGAGCCAGACCATCCGGCTGGCTCCCAACTACTGGCCTTTCGTCGTCCCGGCGCTCGTCGTCGTCGGCGCCGTGATCGTCTTTCCCTGGGCCTTCACACTGTGGATGAGCGTCAACCGCTGGACCCTCGGCCAGGCGCGAAGCTTTGCCGGGATGGAAAATTACCTGCGGCTGGCCGTCGACCAACGCTTCTGGGAATCGCTTTTCCATACGCTGACCTACACGGCGCTTTCGGTTGCGGCGCCGATGTTCCTCGGCACTGTCGCGGCGCTGATCTTCGACGCCAAATTTCCGCTGCGCGGCCTGTTGCGCGGCGTCTTCGTCATGCCGATGATGGCAACGCCAGTCGCCGTGGCGCTGGTCTGGACGATGATGTTCCATCCCCAGCTCGGCGTGCTCAACTATCTGTTGTCGCTGGTCGGCATCCCGGCGCAGGAATGGATCTTTAATGCCAGGACGGTCATCCCGTCCCTGGTTGCGGTCGAGACATGGCAGTGGACGCCGCTGGTGATGCTGATCGTGCTGGGCGGCTTGGCCTCCGTGCCGCGCGAGCCCTTCGAGAGCGCCGAGATCGATGGCGCCAACGCCTGGCAGCAATTCCGCTATCTCACCTTGCCGATGATCGCGCCGTTCCTGATGATCGCGATGATCATCCGCACCATCGATGCGCTGAAAAGTTTTGACATCATCTATGCCATGACCCAGGGCGGACCGGGCACGGCCTCGGAAACCATCAACATCTATCTCTACAACACCGCCTTCTCCTACTACGACATCGGCTATGGCTCGGCCATGGCCGTGGTGTTCTTCATCGTCATCGTCGCGCTGTCCTTCATCCTGCTGATGCTGCGCCAGCGCTCCCAATGGATCGGGGTGGAGGGCAAATAGATGAGTTCACGGCTGCTCAACCGGATCGGGCTGTTTTTCGCGGCTCTGGTCTTCGTCTCGCCGGCGATCCTGTTCTTCCTCTGGATGGTCTCGCTGTCGCTGAAGTTCGAGATCGACAACGGTGCATACCCGCCGATTCTGATCCCGGAACATCTCGCCTGGTCGAACTATGTGAAGGTATTCGAGGAGAACAATTTCCTGCTCTATTTCTGGAATTCGGTTCTGGTGACGGGCACGGCAACGTTGCTGGCGCTGCTGATCGGCGTGCCGGCGGGCTATGGCATCGCGCGGCTCAAGGCCGAACGCTCGGCGGTGGTCATCATGATCGCCCGCATGACGCCGGGGCTTTCCTATCTCATTCCGCTGTTCCTGCTGTTCCAGTGGGTCGGCATTCTCGGCACACTGTGGCCGCAGATCATCATCCATCTGGTGGTGACGGTGCCGATCGTGGTCTGGGTGATGATCGGCTATTTCGAGACCACGCCGATGGAGCTGGAAGAAGCGGCCAACATTGATGGCGCCAGTTCCTGGCAGGTGTTCCGGCTGGTCGCCTTGCCCATCGCCAAGCCGGGCATTGTCGTCGCCTTCATCCTGTCGATCATCTTCTCATGGAACAATTTCGTCTTCGGCATTGTGCTCGCCAGCCGCGAGACTCGCACGCTGCCGGTCGCCGTCTACAACATGCTTTCCTACGAGCAGGTGAGCTGGGGTCCGCTCGCCGCCGCAGCACTTGTGGTGACGCTGCCGGTGCTGGTGCTGACCCTGTTCGCGCAAAGGCAGATCGTCGCCGGGCTGACCGCAGGCGCCGTCAAGGGCGGCTGAGGCACGGCCCCGACATCACTCATTTCCGGGAGAAATCCAATGGCATCGGTAACAATCAACAACGTTCAGAAGGCTTTCGGAGCCGCCAAGATCATCCACGATGTCAGCGTCGACATCGCCGATGGCGAATTCGTCATCCTGGTCGGGCCGTCGGGCTGCGGAAAGTCGACGCTGCTGCGCATGATTGCCGGACTGGAAACGATCTCGGGCGGCAGGATCGCCATTGGCGATCGCCTCGTCAACAATCTCAGGGCGCGCGACCGAAACATCGCCATGGTGTTCCAGAACTACGCGCTCTATCCGCATATGACGGTGGCCGACAATATGGGCTTTGCCCTGAAGATCAAGAAAGCCGATCCGGCCGACACCGCCGGCCGCGTCGGCAGGGCCGCCAGCATTCTCGGCCTGGACAAGCTGCTCGACCGCTATCCGCGTCAGCTTTCCGGCGGCCAGCGCCAGCGCGTCGCCATGGGCCGCGCCATCGTGCGCGACCCGCAGGTGTTCCTGTTCGACGAGCCGCTGTCCAATCTCGACGCCAAATTGCGCGTGCAGATGCGCGGCGAGATCAAGGCGCTGCACCAGCGGCTGGGAACCACCACCATCTACGTTACCCACGACCAGATCGAGGCCATGACCATGGCCGACAAGATCGTCGTGCTGCATGACGGCCTTGTCGAGCAGATCGGCGCGCCGCTCGATCTCTACGATCGCCCGGCCAACCTCTTCGTTGCCGGGTTCATCGGCTCGCCGGCGATGAATTTCATTCGGGGCCATGTCGAGGAAGGTGTTTTCCGCAGCGCCGGTGGACTGATCTTGCCGCTGCCGGAAGGCATCGACCTGGCAAACATACCCGGCGGCGACCTCATCTACGGCATCCGCCCCGAACACATCCGAGCGACGACCGCCAAAGGAATCCCCGGCACGATCGTGCTTCTGGAAGCAACGGGTTCGGAAATCTTTGCCAGGGTCAACTGCGCCGGAGAAGAAATCTCCTGCCTTTTCCGCGAGCGGCTGGCACTGAAACAGGGCGAGCAGATGCGCATCGAGATCGACCGCGCCTGCGCTCATCTGTTCTACGTCAAGACCGGGCGGCGATTGTAGGGGGCGATGGGGGCTGCTGACAGGGCAACTTCCGCACGAAATATTTCTGGTGAGCGCGTCGGGGTTCGAACCCGAGACCTACTGATTAAAAGTCAGTTGCTCTACCGGCTGAGCTACGCGCTCCCGCGGGCTCTAAAGGCCGCCCTCGAAATTGCGCGGAACATAGGGAGAGTGCCGCGACCGGTCAACCGGAAAAAGATGGCCGTTCGACCGGGGTTTCAGCCATCGCCAGACGCGCCGCAAATTGCGTCGTCACCAGCCCGGTGAGCCGCTCCCGCAACGTGGTCGCCGCTTCGATCTGTTGGCGCGCGAGACGCGCCTTTTCTCTCGCGCCAAATTCGAGAAACATTACAAATCAGCAACTTACTGTTTTGGTGGGAACCATCGCACGAGCGGGCCGTTTTCGTCTCACAAGGGACGTCAACCACCCTTCAAGGAGAAGATCATGAACAAGATCGCAACGGGTCTACTGGCGACCACCCTGTCAATTTCGTTTGCCGCGGCCGCCGCTATGCCGGCCAATGCCGCCCAGATGTTCGTGCCCCAGTCATCAGCAACTTCGTCCGACATCGTGAATGTGGGCGATTCTCGTCATGACAACTGGCGGTGGATGCGCCATGGCAACCGCAATTCCGGCAATCGCGATTTCCGCGTGGGCCGCCAGTTCTCGCGCAACAATGATGGCGGCAGCTATTGGAATGGCCATCGCGGCTATCGCGAATATCACCGCGGCTATCGCCGTCACGGCGACTACTGGTTCCCGCTGGCTGCCTTCGCCACCGGCGCCTTGATCACCGGCGCGATCGTCAACAGCGAGAACAACCGCGGCGATGCGCATGTGCAGTGGTGCTACGACCACTATCGGTCGTACCGCGCTTCGGACAACACATTCCAGCCCAATTACGGCCCGCGTCGGCAGTGCAATTCGCCCTATTGAGCTGAGTTGGTACCAAGTGTTGTGTAGAAAAGCCCGCGCCGGCAACGGCGCGGGCCTTTCCGTAGGTTGCTTGGGTACGGGCGCGGCGGATTAGCTAGCCCAATTGACGCTCTTGAAGATCAGATACAGGGCTCCGCCTTCACCACGCGGAGAACGGTATGCACCGAGGCCGTTGCAGATTCGAACCGCAACTGCGGTCATCTTCCAGCCGAGCACTTCCAGGTCGTTGTTCAAATCTATCGCATAGGATTGAGCCAGCTCATCAATGGAATGCTCCTGTCCGAATGACCGAACCAGCTTTGCGTCGGCAAGCAGTTCGCCAGGCAGGTTTGAATTTGCCCAAGCCCAGAGCCAGTTGCTGGCCTTGGCACTCGTCGATCCGGCGATTTGGATTTCGGCGACGACCTTGGTGATGCCGTTGTCCGAGAACAGAAGCTTTCCTTCTGTCAGATCATAGTCATAGCGAGGCCAACTGCCGAGTCGGAACGCCTGCTGCAAGCGTGCATTCTTTGCATCCAATTGTTCGACAGCCTCGTCGCGCCAGGCGACATACCAGTGTGGATTCATCCCCTTCCCCCGCCACGATTTACTACCGTACGCTCAGCGTCCGGCGCACCGCATCGCGCCAGCCGGCCAGTTTTGCCGAACGCACCGTGGCATCCATGTCCGGCTTGAAGCGGCGCTCGAGCGCCCAGCTCTTGGCAAAATCCTTCGCCTTCGGCCACACGCCTGCTTTCGAGCCGGCAAGCCACGCCGCACCCAGCGCCGTCGTCTCCAGAATGGTCGGGCGATCGACCGGCGCATCGAGGATATCGGCCAGCCGCTGCATGGTCCAGTCGGAGGCCACCATGCCGCCGTCGACGCGAAGCACGGTTTTGGCCGACGCCCCCTTCCAGTCCTTGCGCATTGCGTCGAGGAGATCGCGCGTCTGGTAGGCGACGGATTCCAGCGCCGCGCGGGCGAACTCCGCCGGGCCAGAGTTGCGGGTCAGCCCGAAGATCGCGCCACGCGCCTCGGCGTCCCAATGCGGCGCGCCGAGACCGACGAAAGCCGGCACCAGATAGACGTTCTGCGTGGGGTCGGCGGTTGCCGCCAAAACGCCGCTATGCTCGGCCTTGCCGATCACCTTGATGCCGTCGCGCAGCCATTGCACGGCGGCACCCGCGATGAAGATCGAGCCTTCCAAGGCATAGGTAGTCTTGCCGTTCAGCCGATAGGCGATGGTGGTCAACAGCCGGTTCTTCGAGCGCACCAGATCGGCGCCGGTGTTGAGCAGCGCAAAGCAGCCGGTGCCATAGGTCGATTTCATCATGCCTGGCTCGAAACAGGCCTGGCCGATGGTCGCTGCGTGCTGATCGCCGGCCACGCCAAGGATTTTGATTTCGGCGCCAAACAGGCTTTTTTCCGTCACGCCGTAGTCGTCGGCGCAATCCTTGACCTCAGGCAGCATCGCCACCGGGATGCGCAGGATGGAGAGCAGCTCGTCGTCCCAGACATTTTTCTCGATGTTGTAGACCAGCGTGCGCGAGGCGTTGGTGGCATCTGTCGCATGCACCTTGCCGCCGG
Source organism: Mesorhizobium sp. L103C131B0 (assembly GCF_000502275.1). Classification (NCBI taxonomy): domain Bacteria; kingdom Pseudomonadati; phylum Pseudomonadota; class Alphaproteobacteria; order Hyphomicrobiales; family Phyllobacteriaceae; genus Mesorhizobium; species Mesorhizobium sp. L103C131B0. The sequence continues at coordinate 74,038 of NZ_AYXC01000015.1, forward strand.
TCAGCCGCCAGATCAAAAAACTGTCGATGGTGCCGGCGAGCAGTTCGCCCTTTTCGGCTCGCTTTCTCGCACCGTTCACCTTGTCCAGCATCCAGGCGATCTTAGTGCCGGAGAAATAGGGATCGAGCAGCAGGCCGGTCTTTTTGGTGAACTTTTTCTCCAGGCCGTGTTTTTTCAGCTTCTGGCACAGCGGCGCGGTGCGGCGGTCCTGCCAGACGATGGCATTGTGGATCGGCTTGCCGGTCGCCTTGTCCCAGATGACGACGGTTTCGCGCTGGTTGGTGATGCCGATCGCCGCCACATCCGAGGCCTCGCGGCCGGCGGCCTTCAGCGCGCCTTTGGCCGTCGCGACGACGCTTGCCCAGATCTCTTCCGGATCATGCTCGACCCAGCCGGAGGCAGGATAATGCTGCGTGAATTCCTGCTGCTTGCTGCCGGCGACCTTCATCGCGCCGTCGAACAGGATCGCCCTGGTCGATGTCGTACCCTGGTCGATTGCAAGGATGTATCCGGTCATTAGTCCTCCCGGTAGCTCGCCTATACAAACAGGGGAGACGGCAAGATGCCGCCTCCCCGTTCACTATGATCCTGGCGCGTACGCCAAGATTACTTCTGCCAGCTCTTCACCAGTTCGTCGTAGTTGATGGTGATCGGCTTTTCCTTCTCGTTCTCGATCTTCAGCTGAGGCGCGAGATTGCCGTTCTTGACCGCGTCGGCGTTCCAGTAGGCGAGGTCATGCTCTTCGGCCATCTTCGGGCCGATATCGCCCTGGACGCCCGACTTCTCGATGCGGGTCATGACTTTTTCCTGCTCGGCGCAGAGCGAGTCCATGGCTTCCTGCGCCGTCTTGGCGCCGGACGAGGCATCGCCGATCGCCTGCCACCAGAGCTGTGCCAGCTTCGGATAATCGGGCACGTTGGTGCCGGTCGGCGACCACTGAACGCGGGCCGGCGAGCGGTAGAACTCGATCAGACCACCGAGCTTCGGCGCACGTTCGGTGAAGCTCTTGTCGTGGATCGTGCTTTCGCGGATGAAGGTCAAGCCGACATGGCTCTTCTTCACGTCGACCGTCTTCGAGGTCACGAACTGCGCGTAGAGCCAGGCGGCCTTGGCGCGGTCGGTCGGCGTCGACTTCATCAGCGTCCAGGAACCCACGTCCTGATAGCCGAGCTTCATGCCGTCCTTCCAGTAGACGCCATGCGGCGACGGGGCCATGCGCCACTTCGGCGTTCCGTCGTCGTTCAGCACCGCCTTGGCGCCGGCGTCGACCATCGAAGCGGTGAAGGCGGTGTACCAGAATATCTGCTGCGCGACCGCACCCTGTGCCGGCACCGGGCCGGATTCGGAGAAGGTCATGCCCTGGGCTTCGGCCGGAGCGTAGGCCTTCAGCCAGTCGAGGTATTTCTGGATCGAGTAGACGGCAGCCGGGCCGTTGGTGTCGCCGCCGCGCGCCGTGCAGGAGCCGACCGGCTGTGATTTCTCGTTGACCTTGATGCCCCATTCGTCGACCGGCAGGCCGTTCGGCAGGCCCTTGTCGCCGTTGCCGGCCATCGACAGCCAGGCATCAGTGAACCGCCAGCCGAGCGACGGGTCCTTCTTGCCGTAGTCCATGTGGCCATAGACCTTCTTGCCGTCGATCTCGCGGCCGGTGAAGAACTCGGCGATGTCCTCATAGGCCGACCAGTTGACGGGAACGCCGAGATCGTAGCCGTATTTCGCCTTGAAGTCGGCCTTGTTCTTCTCGTCGTTGAACCAGTCGTAACGGAACCAGTAGAGGTTGGCGAACTGCTGGTCGGGCAGCTGATAGAGCTTCTTGTCCGGCGCGGTGGTGAAGGAGGTGCCGATAAAATCCTTCAGGTCGAGGTTCGGATTGGTAACGTCCTTGCCCTCGCCCGCCATCCAGTCGGTCAGGTTGCGGACCTGCTGGTAGCGCCAGTGGGTGCCGATCAGGTCGGAATCGTTGACCCAGCCGTCATAAAGGTTCTGGCCGGTCTGCATCTGGGTCTGGATCTTCTCGACGACGTCGCCTTCCTGGATGACGTCATGCGTGATCTTGATGCCAGTGATGGCGGTAAAGGCCGGCGCCAGCACCTGCGATTCATACTGGTGGGTGGCGATGGTTTCGGACACGACCTTGATGTCCATGCCGGCGAAAGGCTTCGCGGCATCGATGAACCACTGCATTTCTGCTTCCTGGCCGGCGCGGTCGAGCGTCGACAGCGGGCCGATTTCCTTGTCCAGAAACGCCTTGGCCTCATCCATTCCGGCGTAGGCGTTGCCTACCCCGAGCAACAGGACAAGGGCAGTTGTTGATGTTAAAAATTGCCGTCGCATAGGTTTCCTCCACATTTAGGTTTCAAGTGCGATCTGGAACGGCCGCCGGCACGCGGTCGATCCAACAGTTTCCCCCTCTATACGTAGCGGAACACGCCGACGGCGTAGACCACGGAGAGAGCGAGAGCCCACCACAGGTTGGATCCGACAAGACCCAGCCAAGCGAGATGGATAAAGGCGCTGCCAAGCAGCGACAGAAAAAGACGGTCGCCGCGCGTCGTCTCGAAGCGCAGGATGCCGACGCGCGGATTGCCGCCCGGCGAGGCAAATTCCCAAAACGCCATGCCGCACAGCAGTAGAAGAATGGTGCCGAAGAACGCCGCCGTCGGCCACGTCCACGCCATCCAGGTGAGGTCGAGATTCATGGTGACACCCTCCCCAGGGCAAAGCCCTTGGCGGTGGTGGTGAGGGTGAACCCGTGCTTTTGTTTCATCACACCCTCCCCAGGGCGAAGCCCTTGGCGATGTAGTTGCGGACAAACCAGATGACGAGCGCGCCGGGGATCAGCGTCAGCACGCCGGCGGCAGCGAGCAGGCCCCAATCCATGCCGGCGGCCGAAACGGTGCGGGTCATGGTGGCGGCGATGGGCTTGGCATCGGTGGTCGTCAGCGTGCGAGCGATCAAAAGCTCGACCCATGAGAACATGAAGCAGAAGAAGCAGGCGACACCGATGCCACTGGCGATCAGCGGCATGAATATCCTGACGAAGAAGCGCGGGAAGGAGTAGCCGTCAATATAGGCTGTTTCGTCGATCTCTTTGGGCACGCCCGACATGAAGCCTTCGAGGATCCACACCGCCAGCGGCACGTTGAACAGGCAGTGCGCCAGCGCCACAGCGATGTGGGTGTCGATCAGGCCGAAAGCCGAATAGAGCTGGAAGAACGGCAGCGCGAACACTGCCGGCGGCGCCATGCGGTTGGTCAGCAGCCAGAAGAACAGATGCTTGTCGCCGAGGAAGCGGTAGCGCGAAAAGGCGTAGGCCGCCGGCAGCGCCGCAGCCACGGAAATCACCATGTTCATGACAACATAGGTGATCGAGTTGATGTAGCCCGAATACCAGGACGCATCGGTGAAGATAGTGACGTAGTTGGCGATCGTAGGCTGATGCGGATAGAGCGTCAGCGAGGAGACGATCTCGGCATTGGTCTTGAAGCTCATGTTGATGAGCCAGTAGATCGGCAGCAGAAGCACGATGATGTAGATCGTCGGCACGATCCACCACCAGCGCGATTCCTCGCCGCGCTTGCGCATCAGCCGGGCGACCTGATCCTGCGAAAGCGTGCTCGCCAATTTTCCCGAAGCGGTGGTTTCGCTCACTCTGTCGGCTCTTTCGTTGGCGCCGCTCATCTCAGCGCTCCGCGTCGTAGTTGGTCATCACGGTGTAGAACACCCACGACAACAACAGGATGATCAGGAAGTAGACCAGCGACATGGCGGCCGCCGGACCGAGGTCGAACTGGCCGAGCGCGGTCTTGACGAGGTCGATCGACAGGAAGGTGGTCGAGTTGCCGGGGCCGCCGCCGGTGACGACGAAGGGCTCGGTGTAGATCATGAAGCTATCCATGAAGCGCAACAGCACGGCGATCAAAAGCACACGCTGCATCTTCGGCAGCTGGATATAACGGAACACCGCCCAGCGCGAGGCGCCGTCGATCTTGGCCGCCTGGTAGAAGGCATCCGGGATCGAAACCAGGCCGGCATAGCAGAGCAGCACGACAAGGCTGGTCCAGTGCCAGACGTCCATGATGATGATGGTGACCCAGGCGTCGAACGGATCCTGAACGTAATTGTAGTCGATGCCGAGCGCGTTGACGTAGTAGCCGAGCAGGCCGATGTCGTTGCGGCCGAAGACCTGCCAGATGGTGCCGACGACGTTCCACGGAATGAGCAGCGGCAACGACATAAGCACCAGGCAGACCGGCACGCCCCAGCCCTTCTTCGGCATGTTGAGCGCGATGAATATGCCGAGCGGCACTTCGATGGCCAGGATGATGAAGGAGAAGATCAGGTTGCGCACCATGGCTTCCCAGAAGCGGCTGGACGACAGCAGTTCCTCGAACCACTGGGTGCCTGCCCAGAAGAAGACGTTGTTGCCGAAGGTGTCCTGCACCGAATAGTTGACGACCGTCATCAGCGGAATGACGGCCGAGAACGCCACCAGCACCAGCACCGGCAGCACCAGGAACCAGGCCTTGTTGTTCCAGGTCTTTTCCATCTATGCCCCCATCTCGACACGCCCCATCTCAACCAGCCAGGAATCGGCATAGATGTTGATGCCGGCCGGATCGAAGCGAACCTTTGGGTCGGCCGGCACGCTCTCGTCCTCGCCGATGACGGCAGCGATCTCGCGGCCTTCGAGGCTGGCGCGCACCACCTTGTGGCGGCCGAGATCCTCGACCTTGCTTATTTTAACCGCCATGCCCTCGCGGCCGAGCCTGACATATTCGGGGCGGATGCCGAGTTCGATCGCGCCGGCGTTCCCAGCGGCGGTCTTTGGCGCGCCGGGCAGCTCGATGCGCTGGCTGCCAATGGTCGCAGTCTTGCCGTCGATCGCCACCGGCATGACGTTCATCCCGGGCGAGCCGATGAAATAACCGACGAAAGTGTGGCGCGGGCGCTCGAACAATTCAGCCGGCGTGCCGATCTGGACGATGCCGCCATCATACATGACGACGACCTGGTCGGCGAAGGTCAGCGCCTCGGTCTGGTCATGGGTGACATAGACCATGGTGTAGCCGAAGCGGCGGTGCAGTTGCTTCAACTGCGAGCGCAGCACCCACTTCATGTGCGGATCGATAACCGTCAGCGGTTCGTCGAACAGGATGGCATTGACATCCGAGCGCACCAGGCCGCGGCCGAGCGAGATCTTCTGCTTCTGGTCGGCGGTCAGGCCCCTCGCCTTCTTCTTCGCCCACGACGCCAGGTCGATCATCTCCAGCGTCTCGCGCACCTTGCGGTCGACGTCGGCCTCCGGCACGCCGCGGTTGCGCAGCGGGAAGGCCAGATTGTCGTAGACGGTCATGGTGTCGTAGATGACCGGGAACTGGAACACCTGCGCGATGTTGCGCTCCTGCGTCGACAGATTGGTGACGTCCTTGCCGTTGAACAGCAACTCACCGTGCGAGGGGTGCAGAAGTCCCGAAATGATGTTGAGCAGCGTGGTCTTGCCGCAACCCGAAGGCCCAAGCAGCGCGTAGGCGCCGCCATCCTCGAATGTGTGGTGCACTTCCCGCAGCGCAAAATCGGCATCCTTCTGCGGATTGGGCAGGTAGGAGTGCCTGACATGGTTGACGTCGATGCGCGCCATCTCTTCCCCCTCAGGCCGCAAGCTTCGGCGCGGCGACGGCGCTGCCGTTGCCGTCGAAGACCATGATGTGGCGCGGATCGATAAACACCTCGATCTCGGCGTCGGGCTCGAAATCGCGGATGCCGTGGGTCAGCATGACCCAGCGCGCATCGGCAAAATCGAGATGGATGAAGCTTTCCGAGCCGGTGATCTCGGTGATCGTCACCTTGGCGCGCACCGGCACCGCGGCAGCGTTGGGCCGCTCGAGCGACAGATGATGCGGCTGGAAGCCGATCGTGTAGTTGGCGTCGGAAATGCCGGCGAGTTCGGCCGGCACCGGCAGCTTGACGCCGCCCTCGAGCAGGAAATCCGGGCCCTTCTTGGCCAGCACGATGGTGTTGAGCGGCGGATCGGCAAAGGTTTTCGCCGTCACCAGGTCGATCGGCTTGCGGAAGACGTCGATGGTAGGCCCGAATTGGGTGATCCGGCCCTCGGACAGCGTCGCCGTATTGCCGCCGAGCAGCAAGGCTTCATGCGGCTCGGTCGTGGCGTAGACGAAAATAGTGCCGGCGGCGGCAAATATCTTGGGCAGTTCGGCGCGCAGCTCCTCGCGCAATTTGTAGTCGAGATTGGCGAGCGGCTCGTCGAGCAGCACCAGGCTGGCATTCTTGACGATGGCGCGGGCCAGCGCCGTACGCTGCTGCTGTCCGCCGGACAGGCTGAGCGGCGTGCGGTCGAGATAGGGTGTGAGCTTCAGAAGCCCTGCCGCGTTGCGGACTTCCTTGTCGATCTTGGCCTGGTCGGTGCCGGCGACGCGCAACGGCGAGGCGATGTTCTCGTAGACGGTCATAGCGGGGTAGTTGATGAACTGCTGATAGACCATGGCGATCTTGCGCTGCTGCACCGGCATGCCGGTGACATTCTGGCCGTCGAACCAGACCGAACCGGCGGTCGGCACGTCGAGCCCGGCCATCAGCCGCATCAGGCTGGTCTTGCCCGACAGTGTCGGCCCGAGCAAAACGTTAAGCGAGCCGTGCTGAAGCGTCAGCGACACGTCGCGGATATGCTCCACCGCGCCGACCATCTTCGTCACGTTTCTCAGTTCCAGCATGATGCCTCCTCCCAGGCTTTGTGCATCAATCGCCTTCCCTATTCCGCTGCCGCGACATGGCGCCGGCTTATGCCGCGCATGAATTCGTCAAGCGCCGAGGCCTGTTCGCGGCTGAGATGCAGACCGCGCTTGGTGCGACGCCACAATACATCTTCGGCGGCCAGCGCCCATTCGTTTTCGCAGAGGTAGCGTACCTCGGCCTCATAGAGATCGGCGCCGAAATTGCGGCCGAGATCGGCGTTCGACTTGGCGAGGCCGAGCAACACTTGCGCGCGCGTGCCGTAAAGCCTGGTCAACCGACGCGCCAGGCGCTGGTCGAGGAAAGGATAGGCGCTCTTCAGCTTCGCCACCTGGGCGTCGAAACCGGTGGCCGGGAAATCGCCGCCCGGCAAGGGCGCGTTCGCCGTCCACGGCTTGCCGCGCTTGCCGAGAAAACCTTCGACCTTTTCCAGCATCGATTCCGACAACCGGCGGTAGGTGGTGATCTTGCCGCCGAAAGCGTTGACGATGGGCGCCTTGCCCCCGCCGCCATCGGCTTTCAGCACATAGTCGCGGGTCGCTTCCTGCGCCTTCGAAGCACCGTCGTCATAGAGCGGGCGCACGGCAGAATAGGTCCAGACGATATCGGGACGCGTCACGGCTTCAGCAAAATATTCGCTCGCCGCCGCGCAGAGATAGTCGATCTCGGTGTCGCTGATCTTCACGTCATGCGGATCGCCGGGATAGTCGCGATCGGTGGTGCCGATCAGCGTAAATTCTTCCTCGTAAGGGATGGCGAAGATGATGCGCCCGTCCTTGTTCTGGAAGAAGTAGGCGCGCGGATCATCGAATTTCTTTTTGATGACGATATGACTGCCCTGCACCAGGCGCACATTGTGCACGTCGTTCTGGCCCACAGTGGTCGACAGGACGTGGTCGACCCACGGACCGGCGGCATTGACCAGCAGCCGGGTCTTGACCTCCTCGGCCTCTCCAGTCTGCACGTCCTCCACGCGGATCGCCCACAGATCGCCTTCGCGCCTCGCCCCGACGACTTTCGTGCGGGTGCGGATGGTGGCGCCGCGGTCGGCGGCGTCACGCGCGTTCAACACCACCAGCCGGGCATCGTTGACCCAGCCGTCCGAGTACTCGAAGGCCTTGTGAAACAGCGGCTTCAGCGGCTTGCCCGCCGGATCCTTGGACATGTCCAGTGTTCGGGTCGCCGGCAGCAATTTGCGGCCACCAATATGATCGTAGAGGAACAGGCCGAGCCGGATCAGCCAGGCCGGGCGGAGGCCCTTGGCATAGGGCAGCACGAAGCGCATCGGCCAGATGATGTGCGGCGCGTTCTTCCACAGAACCTCGCGCTCCATCAGCGCCTCCCGCACAAGCCGGAACTCGTAGAATTCGAGATAGCGCAGGCCGCCATGGATCAGCTTGGTCGAACCGGAGGAGGTTCCGCTGGCGAGGTCGTTCATCTCGGCCAGAAACACCGAAAAGCCCCGCCCAACGGCGTCGCGGGCGATGCCGCAGCCATTGATGCCGCCACCGATGACGAAGATGTCATGGATTGCGTCCACAAAGCCCTCCCGCGATTTCGCATTGCAGCGTTTTTAGGTTTTTACGAAACCGTAGTGGGATTATTTCGAAATAAGAACGAATGTCAAACGAAATATCACGGGGCCGTGATGGCGCCGCTATCCGAGCGACGTTTCAATCAATTGCACCTCGGCCTCTTCGCAGATCCGGCGCACCGACGGGATGTCGCAACGGTCGGTGATGAAGGTGTTGACCTGCGAGAGATGGCCGATGCGAACCGGCGCGGTTCGTTCGAACTTGGTCTGGTCGGAGACCAGGATGACATGCCTGGCATTGGCGATAATGGCTTGCGCGACTTTCACTTCGCGAAAGTCGAAATCGAGCAGCGCGCCGTCATGGTCGATGGCCGAGGCGCCGATCACCGCATAGTCGACCTTGAACTGCCTGATGAAATCGACCGCGGCCTCGCCGACAACGCCGCCGTCGGAGCCACGCACGACGCCGCCGGCGATTACCACCTCGATCGAAGGATAGATGCGCATCCTGTTGGCAACATTGATATTATTGGTGATGACCATCAGCCCGGTATGGTCGAGCAGCGCCTTGCTGACCGACTCGGTCGTGGTGCCGATGTTGATGAACAGGGAGGCGTTGTCGGGTATCAGCCTGGCCGCCGCGCGGCCGATCGCCTCCTTCTCGTCGGCGGCAATCTTGCGGCGCGCCTCATACTCCATGTTCTCGATGCCGGACGGGAACAGGGCCCCGCCATGGATGCGCGTCAGCAGCCGCTGGTCGCAGAGATCGTTGAGGTCCTTGCGGATGGTCTGTGGCGTCACGTTGAAATGCGTGGCGAGGTCATCGACCAGCACACGGCCATGGTCCTTCGCCATCTGGATGATTTCGGCATGGCGCGGCGACAAATACACTGAGAACCTCCCGTTTTCGTTTTTCTTGTTTGTAGCTGAAAACGAAAGCAATGAAAAGGGAGACGCCGGCTAATGAAATATCGATGATTGCAAAGGCGAACCGGGCAGATACGGCTCAGACCCGCTCCGCCACCTTGCGGGTGACAGCCGCGACTTTACCTGGCGAGCGGATCATCAGGAAATTGCCGGACCAGTATCCCGGGATTCGCCAAGTGCCTTTGATCTCGGTTGCATCACCGTTGATGATGCCGCTGTAGTGAATCGGGTGCGCCTTCAATTGGGCCTTGTCGTATGTCTTGGTAAAGGAGACGGCGTTGCCCTCTCGCTGCCCCTGCAGGCTTGCGTATCTTGCCGTGCTGGTCGCCGCCGGTTCGTGGGTCATGCCCGTCAAGCTGGTTGCCGTCTCGATCAGCGTTGCAACGAAGGAAACCGGCGGCAGTTCGCGCGGATAGAAATAGCGCCCGCTCCAGACGCCCGTCAGATTCTGGCTAACCCCTTCAGCCCTTCCGGCCATATGCTTGCTCGCAGGTCCTTGCTGGCTTGCCCCGGCGGCGGCAACCACCCGGGCAATCCCTGTCAGTCCTTCGGGGATCTTGCACACTCGCAGATGACAGTGAAGGCGGTATCGACATCGGCCGCGGTTGTCTCGAACTGGCCTGCCTGGAAGCGGATGGCGACCCGCCCATCGACACGCGTCTGCGTCAGGTAGATACGGCCGTCATTGTTGATGGCGTCGACCAGACGCAGATTGTGCTCGTCGCAGTCAGCGCCGGATGCGGCGCGATGCCGGAACGAGAACAGCGACAGCATTGGCTGGCTGGCGAGCTCGAAATCCTCCTCCTCGGCCAGGCGCGCTGCTATGCCTTCGCTCCAGGCGACGTGATTGCGGATCATGGTGCGCAGCGCCTCGAGGCCATGGGCGCGCAGCAGGAACCACAGCTTCAGCGCCCGGAAGCGACGGCCGAGAGGCACCGACCATTCGGAGTAGTTGATGATGCCGTCATGGCCGCGAGTTTTCAGATAGTCCGGCTTGATCGCCAGCGTGCGCACGAGATCCTCCGGCTGGCGGACGAACTGGATCGAGCAGTCGAATTGCGCGCCCAGCCATTTGTGCGGGTTGAAGACGATCGAGTCCGCGCCCTCCACACCGGTCCAGAAATGCCGGTATTCCGGACAGATCATCGCCGATCCGGCCCAGGCGGCGTCGATATGCAGATAGAGCCCCTGGCGTTTGGCCACCGCGGCCACTTCAGCGATGTCGTCGGTGCCGCCGGTGCTGGTGCCGCCGACGCACGCGATGATGCCGGCCGGCAATAGGCCGGCCGCGCGGTCGGCAACAATCGCCGCTTCCAAAGCCGCGGTATCCATGGCGCGGTAGGTGCCGGCGACGGGAATGCGGACGAGGTTTTCCTCGCCAATGCCGGCGACCCAGATGGCGCGGTCGATCGAGGTGTGCACCTGGTCGGAGGAATAGACGCGCAGCCTGCCCTGCCCGGAAAGACCCTTCTTGTTGCCCTGCCAGTCGAGCGTGCGCTCGCGCATGGTCAACACGGCGGCCAGCGTCGCCGATGATGCGGAGTCCTGGATCACGCCGGAAAAGCCTTCGGGCAGGCCGAGCGCCTGGCGCATCCAGTCGACGATGCGCGTCTCAAGCTCTGTCGCCGCCGGCGAAGTCTGCCACAGCATGCACTGCGCGGCCATCGCAGAGACCAGATATTCGGCCACCACCGAGACGGGTGCTGCATTGGCCGGGAAATAAGCAAAGAAACGCGGATGCTGCCAATGCGTCATGCCGGGCACGATCTTGGCTTCGAAATCGGCGAAGATCGTCTCCATCGATTCCGCGGCCTCCGGCGGAGAAGCTTCGATGCTCCTGAAGATCTCGCCCGGCGCTATGGCAGGTCGCACGGTCCGATCGCGAAGGCCGGCGCGGTAATCAGCGCCCCAGTCGGCGGCGCGCCTCGACCAGTCGCGGAATTGCTCGTTGTCCATGGATCCTCCCGACGCGCCGATCAGCCAGCCGTTTGAATTTTGATTAACATGTTAAATAGAGACAGGCAACCGCGACGAAGGTTCCCGCGCTACCCCGGAAAATCCGGCAGGCTGGCAAAGGCCGTCTTCAACGCGTTCGACCAGCCTTCGGAAATAGCACGATAATATCGATCGTCCTGGCCGATGCGCTTTTTCAAACCCACCGTGAACGTGTCCTCCTCCAGGAACAGCAGGTCGAGAGGCAGGCCGACGGACAGGTTCGATTTCAGCGTCGAATCGAACGATACCAGCAAGAGCTTGACCGTTTCAGCCAGGCTCATCGTCCTTTCATAGGCACGGATGATGATCGGCTTGCCGTATTTGGTCTCGCCGATCTGGAAGAACGGCGTGTCGTCGGTCGATTCGATGAAATTGCCCTCGGGATAGATCATGAACAGCCGTGGCGGGCTGCCCTTGATCTGGCCGCCGAGGATGAAGGAGGCGTTGAAATAGGAATCCGCCTTTTCGCCGGCAGGCGACGAGCTGGCGATGACTTCCTTGACGGTGTCGCCGACCAGCCGCACCGTCTGGTACATGGATGGGGTCTCGAGCAGCGTCGCGTGGCGTTCCGCCACCGCCTTGGTGCGCTCGTCGAGCAGGCTGACCACGGCCTGCGTCGTAGCCAGATTGCCGGCCGACATCAGTACGATGACGCGCTCGCCTGGCTCTTCCCAGACATGCATCTTCTTGAAAGTGGAGATCGAATCCATCCCTGCATTGGTGCGCGTGTCCGACATGAACACGAGCCCACGATCGATCTTGAGGCCGACGCAATAAGTCATGGAATCTCTTCAGGCAGCAATCTTGCCGGAGACTACTGCTCTACCGTGACGGTGACTGCAAGCTGTTCCTCCGCCTGTCCCAGTCGAATTCCCGACACCGGCGAGGCGTCGCGATAATCACGGCCGGTGGCTACCCTGACATAGCGTTCATCGGGGGAAATGCCGTTGGCGGCGTCGAAGGCGACCCAGCCGAGACCCTGAACATGGGCTTCGGCCCAGGCATGGCTTGCCGCCTGCTCGATGGCCGCATCCATCATCAGATAGCCACTGACATAGCGGGCCGGAAAACCCATGACGCGGGCTGCGGTGACAAAGATGTGGCTGTGATCCTGGCAAACGCCGGTCTTCAGCGCCAATGCCTCTTCCGCCGGGGTCGTCACGCTGGTGGTGCCCGGCGTGTAGGCGACGCGCTCGACGATCAGCGCCATCAGCCGATGCAGCCTTTCGATGTCGGTACCTTTGCCGACCGCCGCGGCAAGCTCGCTTATGCCCTCGCCGGGGATGGTCAAAGCTGTCTCCTGGCTGAACAGCCACAGCGGCGCAAAGCCGTGATGCGGACCCGAGACGCCCGCTGTGTCGCGCGTGACAACCTCGCCGGAGGCCTCGACGGTGATGAAGTCGCGCTCGCCCTCGACGCTCAACAGCCTGTTATCGTTGCCGAAATGGTCGTTAAAGCGGACTTCCTCGCGCGCGCCCTCGATCTTCAGCGCCCAGGACAGCACGGTCTGCGTCGGGCCACTGACCGGTAACAGGCGTAGCCGCTGCAACAGATAGTGCACCGGCGCGTCGTAGCGGTATTCGGTACGGTGGGTGATCTTGAGCCGCATGCCTATTTTCCGTTTGTAAGCATGATCTTATCCGAAAACCGGGTCCCACTTGTCGCTAGCGCGGCCCTCCGGTTCGCGATCATGCTCAATTGAACCGGTAATCTTGTGCGATCTCTTCGCCAAGCTTGGTGTTGTCTTGAATGAACCTGGCCAGGAATTCGTGCAGGCCGGCGTCGAATATGTCCTTGATCGACCCTGCCTGCAGCATCGCCTGTGTCCTGTCGACGGTGGCGTGGCAGGCATGACGGTCGCCATAGTCGTCGCCCAGGAACTTCAGATGCTCGGCGAGAAAACGATAACAGAAGGTCAGCGAACGCGGCATGCGCACATTGAGGATCAGATAGTCGGCAATATTGGTCGGTTTGTAGTCGGCCTCATAGACCCAGCGATAGGAACGGTGCGCCGACACCGAGCGCAGGATCGATTCCCATTGGTAGTTGTCGAGGCTCGAGCCGACCCAGGAGATCGACGGCAGCAGCACGTAGTATTTCACGTCGAGGATGCGTGCCGTGTTGTCGGCCCGCTCGACATAGGTGCCGAGTTGTGAGAAGTCGAAGATCTCGTTGCGCAGCATCGTGCCGTAGAACGAGCCGCGGATCAGCGCCGTCTCGCGTTTGATGGCGTCGAGCACACTCGGCAGGTCGCGCTCGTCGATCGGCTTTGCCAGCATGCGCTTCAGGGCCATCCAGGCTTCGTTGATGCTCTCCCAGGTCTCGCGCGTCAGCGCGGTGCGCACCATGCGGGCATTGTTGCGAGCGGTCTCGATCGCCGACATCGTGCTCGACGGGTTCGAGGTGTCGCGCAGCAGGAAGTCGGCGACATTGGCGGCGGTGTAGTCCTTGTATTTCTGCGTGAAGGTGACGTCGGAGCCGGCGCTGAGCAGCACCGAATTCCACTCTTCCGACGCGCTCTGGGTGCGGGTCAGCGCCATGCGAAGGCCGGCATCGACCAGACGCGCCATGTTTTCCGCCCGCTCGATATAACGGTTCATCCAGTAGAGCCCGTTGGCGGTGCGGCCGAGAAGCATGGCAAGACCCTTCGGACTAGTGAGTAGGGAATAGTGAGTAGGGATTAGTAAGCATTTGATTCTCTGTGGAATATGGCATTTCTTGTCCCTCTACTGCCTACTGCCTACTGCCTACTGCCTACTGCCTACTGCCTACTGCCTACTGCCTACTGCCTACTGCCTACTGCCTACTGCCTACCTAATCGTCCAACACCCACGTATCCTTCGTCCCGCCGCCTTGCGAGGAATTCACGACCAACGACCCCTCCTTCAGCGCCACCCGCGTCAAGCCGCCGGGAACGATCTGGATTCGGTCGGAGACCAGAACATAGGGCCTGAGATCGACATGGCGCGGCGACAGGCCTTTTTCGGTCAGGATCGGGCAAGTCGACAGCGCCAGCGTCGGCTGGGCGATGTAGTTGGAGGGCTTCGCCTGCAGCTTCTTGGCGAAATCCTGGCATTCCTTCTTGGTCGCAGCCGGGCCGACCAGCATGCCGTAGCCGCCGGAGCCGTGCACTTCCTTGATGACCAGCTCATGGATGTGTTCGAGCACGTATTTCAGGCTGTCGGGCTCCGAGCAGCGCCAGGTCGGGATGTTGCCGAGGATGGCTTTGCGGCCGGTGTAGAACTCGACGATGTCGGGCATGTAGGAATAAATCGCCTTGTCGTCGGCGATGCCGGTTCCCGGCGCGTTGGCGATGGTGATGTTGCCGGCGCGGTAGACGTCCATGATGCCGGGCACGCCAAGGGCCGAGTCCGGCCGGAAGGTCAGCGGATCGAGGAAGGAATCGTCGACGCGCCGGTAAAGCACGTCGATCTGCTTGTAGCCTTCGGTCGTGCGCATGGCGACGTGGCCGTCTACAACGCGCAGATCCTGGCCTTCGACCAGTTGCACGCCCATCTGGTCGGCGAGGAAGGCATGTTCGAAATAGGCGGAGTTGAAGCTGCCCGGCGTCAGCACGGCAATGGTCGGTGCGCCCTTGGTGCTTTGCGGCCGCACTGCCGCCAGCGACTGGCGCAGCAATTGCGGATAATTCTCCACCGGCCGCACCTTGATCTGCTGGAACAGCTCGGGAAAGAGCTGCATCATCGTCTCGCGGTTCTCCAGCATGTAGGAGACCCCCGACGGCGTGCGCGCATTGTCCTCCAGCACGTAGAACTCGTTCTCCGAGATGCGGACGATATCGACGCCGATAATGTGGGTGTAGACGCCGGCCGGTGGCCGCACTCCGATCATTTCCGGCAGGAACGCCTCGTTCCTGGCGATCAGCTCCCTCGGCACGCGGCCGGCGCGCAGGATTTCCTGGCGGTGGTAAATGTCGTCGAGGAAAGCGTTCAGCGCCTGCACGCGCTGCTCGATGCCTTGCGTCAGCCTTCGCCATTCATTGCCGGAGATGATGCGCGGCACGATGTCGAAGGGGATCAGCCGCTCGGAGGCTTCCTGCTCGCCATAGACGGCGAAGGTAATGCCGGTCTTGCGGAAGACGCGCTCGGCGTCCTGCATCTTTTCGGTAAGCCTGGCCGGGTCCTGCTCCTTCAGCCAGCGGTCGTAAGCCGTATACGGTTGTCTAAGCCCGGAAACTTCCGGAAGCATTTCATCGAACGCTGCCAATCGCATACTCCCCTGTGACGCCATTTCACTGGCGTCGCGGGAGAAAATCAAGCGCAATCGGTGATTTGGAGGATATCGGCGATCAGTATGTTCCGACTGCCCAAAATTCGGGCAGTCGGAACAGGACCTTAATCAGGCTCTGCCTTGTCGCCGGGCAAGTGCCTGATGCGGCCATAGCAGTTCACCGTTTCATGGAAACGGCGACCTGCCATGGCTTTTTGCTTTGCCGCAATTCCGGACGGAAAACCGCTTCACACTTTTCCTGGAATTGCTTTAGAATGCGCGGAAAGTGACGACCGTGAAGGTGTCCTTGATTCCGGGAATAATCTGCACCTTCTCGTTGACGAAGTGGCCGACATCTTCCTCGTCGTCGACGTAGAATTTGGCAAGCAGGTCGTAATTGCCGGCGGTCGAGTAGATTTCCGAGGCGATTTCGGCATCGGCGAGCGCGCTGGCGACCTCATAGGACTTGCCCAGATCGCACTTTATCTGCATGAAAAACGTCTTCATTGCCGGTCCCGATCAAGCTTCAGCACACAAGCGGCCCTTGTGGCAGACTGCCGCCCGGCTTTCAAGCATCAGGCCGAGCGCGCCTTGGCGACGGCTTGTCTCAGTTCGGACACCGGCATGCCGCGCCGATACAAGTTGCCGCCGATGACCAGGGCTGGCGTGCCGCGCAGCTTGAAAGCCGTCGCCTGGGCTTCGGTGCGGACAAGGGCAGCGTCGATGTCGGGTTCACGGATGGCGAGGTCGGCACGCACCATCGCCACATCGACACCGACGGAAGAAAGGATGTCGTTGGTGCGGCGTTCCGAAAGGCCGCGCTGGTTGGTCATCAGCGCATCGACCGCCGCGCCATAGTGTTCGCCGCTCAGCAGCGTCACCCGCGCCGCGTCGCGCGACACGTCGCCGAAGATCGGCCAGTCCTTCATCACAAGCCGGACGCCGTTGTCCTCTTCCATCAACTTCTTCAGTTCGACGAAGACGAGCTTGCAGATCGGGCATTGATAGTCGACGAATTCGGCGATGGTGACGTCGCCATCGGGGTTGCCGAGCGCTGGAATGGCGGGATCGAAGGCGACTTCCGTGACAGTCGGCCCGGTGCTTGCCCAGGCGGGCAAGGGAGCCAAAACTGCGAGGCTTGCCGCGCCCTTCAGCAAAAGGCGCCGGTCGATCGGCTGCTTGAACATGGTCGTCCCCTGGTTGCGCGAACGGGTCCCCACCCGTCCCTACGATGCGCGCCTCGCGTTAAAGGAGGCTTAAGCATGATCTTGTGGCACTTGCGTGGCAAATATTGCGGTTGCTGAAACCGTGAGGCTCCGCCAAGCGTATGGTATGATGCGTCCTGGGACAGGTTTTGTTGAGGACAATGGAGACAGGCCATGCGCCGCATCGCATTCGCAGTCGTTTCATTGCTGTTCGCGTTGTTCGTCTCGGCAGCCCTTGCCGGTGATGCGGAAGTCAAGGCCGGCCAGGCCGTCATCGATGGTCAGTTGAAGGCACTCATCGCCAATGATGGCGCCAAGGCGTACAGTTTCGCCGCTCCGAATGTGAAGCGCATCTTTCCGACCGTCGACACCTTCATGAACATGGTGACCAACGGCTATCCGCCGGTGCGCCAGCCGCAGAGCTATTCCTTCGGCAAGGTCGAGCAGATGGGGCCAACTTCGCTAATCCAGCAAGTGCTGATCGTCGGACCCGACGGCAAGGACTATGAGGCGGTCTACACGCTGGAACAGCAGCCCGACGGCAGCTTTCAGATCACCGGCTGCAGCTTGCGCGCAGCGAATTCGCTCAGTACCTGAGGCCCGGCTACAGCACCGGAATATCACCCCTCGCCCATGCCTCGGAAATCTCAGCCGTGCGCGCCTCAAAGGCCCGGGCCTCGATCGCGGCGCGAATGTCCTGCATCAGCTTCTGATAGTAGGACAGGTTGTTCCAGGTCAGAAGCATCGCCCCCAGCGCCTCTTGCGAGCGCACGAGATGGTGCAGATAGGCGCGTGAGTAGTCGCGCGCGGCCGGGCAGTCGCTCTCCTCATCCAGCGGCCGCGGATCGTCCGCGTGGCGGGCATTCCTGAGATTGACCTTGCCGCGCCTGGTATAGGCCAGGCCATGGCGGCCGGCGCGGGTCGGCATCACGCAGTCGAACATGTCGATGCCGCGCGCCACCGATTTCACGATGTCGTCCGGCGTGCCGACGCCCATGAGATATCGAGGCTTGTTGTCAGGCAATTCCGGACAGGTGATCTCCAGCATATCCAGCATCACCGCTTGCGGTTCGCCGACGGCCAGGCCGCCGACCGCATAGCCCTTCAGCTCCATCGCGCTCAGCGCCTGCGCCGAACGCACCCTGAGAGCTGCGTTGTCGCCACCCTGGACGATGCCGAACATCGCCTTGCCGGGCTGATCGCCGAACGCTGTCTTGCAGCGCTCGGCCCAGCGCAGCGACAGCTCCATCGCGCGCTCGATCTGCTTGAGGTCGGCCGGCAGCGCTGTGCATTCGTCGAGCTGCATCTGGATGTCGGAATCGAGCAGGCCCTGGATCTCGATCGAGCGCTCCGGCGACATCTCGTAGGCAGCGCCGTCAATGTGCGAGCGAAAGGTGACGCCCTTCTCGGTCAATTTTCTGAGCTTCGACAGCGACATGACCTGAAAACCGCCACTGTCGGTCAGGATCGGCTGCGGCCAGCGGGCGAATTCATGCAACCCACCAAGCCGCGCCACGCGCTCGGCGCCGGGGCGCAGCATCAGATGATAGGTATTGCCCAGGATGATGTCGGCGCCGACGCCGCGCACCTGGTCCATATACATGGCCTTGACCGTGCCGCCGGTGCCGACCGGCATGAAGGCCGGCGTGCGGATTTCGCCGCGCGGCATGGTGATGGAACCGCGCCGCGCCTTGCCGTCGGTGGCGAGGATCTTGAAGGTGAATGTCTCAGCCATTGAATTCCTTGTCATGGACAGGCGCGCCTGGCGCCTGCCTGTCGAGCGACTGGCGGTATTGGATGCAGCCGCGCATGAATTTCGGCCATGGCGGCACGGCAATCGATGGATCGGTCTTTTCCGGCAGCAGGTCCCACAGGTTGGGATGATGCCAGCATAAATCATGGCCGGTAGAATCTCGATGCTGGCGTATGCCGGCACGGAGTTTCTTCACTTCGGCGATCAGGCTCTCGCGATCAAAGGCTTGCAGATCATCGTCCATCGCTCATCTCCGCTCGATAAAGCAGGCTTGCATCTCCGTAGGAATAGAACCTGTAATTGTTCCCGATGGCATGAGCATAGGCCGCACGCATCGTATCTAGGCCGCTGAAGGCCGAAACCAGCATGAACAGCGTCGAACGCGGCAGATGGAAATTGGTCATCAGCAGATCGGCGGTGCGGAAGCGATAGCCCGGCGTGATGAAGATGTCGGTCGGGCCGGACCAGGCGGTCAGCGAGCCATCAGGCCGTGCCGCGCTCTCCAGCAGGCGCAGCGAGGTCGTGCCGACAGCGATGATGCGCCCGCCCCGCGCCTTGGCGCCATTCAGAGCGTCGGCTGTTGCTTCGCTGACCGAGCCGGTCTCGGCATGCATCTTGTGGTCAGCGGTGTCGTCCGCCTTGACCGGCAGGAAGGTGCCGGCGCCGACATGCAAGGTGACGAAGCGGCGTTCGATGCCTTTTGCATCCAGCGCGGCAAACAGCTCCGGCGTAAAATGCAGGCCTGCGGTGGGGGCAGCGACTGCGCCCTCCTCCTTGGCATAGATTGTCTGGTAATCCGTCAGGTCGCGTGCGTCGTCGTCGCGCTTGGAGGCGATATAGGGGGGCAGCGGGATGTGGCCGACGGCGCGCAGCGCTTCGTCGAGAAATGGGCCGGAGAGGTCGAAGCCGAGCAACGCCTCGCCGGCGTCGCCCTTCTCGATGACCGTGGCGTCGAGTTGGCCGAGAAAACAGGAATTGCCGTCATGGCCGAAATGGATGCGGTCGCCGGCGGCGATGCGCTTGCCCGGCCGCATGAAGGCCAGCCAGCGGTCCGGCGCCATGCGCATATGCAGCGTGGCGTCGACCTGCGCCTGCGCTTCGCCGCGCCGCCTGATGCCTCTCAACTGGGCAGGAATGACCTTGGTGTCGTTGAAGACCAGCACGTCGCCCGTTCTGAGCAAGGACGGAAGGTCGCGCACCGCGCGGTCCGCAAAGTCTTCGCCTGGCCTGACCACCAGCATTCTGGCGCTGTCGCGCGGCTCGGCCGGGCGCAGCGCGATGCGCTCCTCCGGCAGGTCGAAGTCGAAGAGATCGACGCGCATCAGTAGAGCCGGACGAGCAGCGCTCCGGCCAACAGCAGCACCGCGCCGGCGATGCGGCCGAGCGAAATCTCGCGCACCGCCACGCCGAGGAAGCCGACGCGATCGATCAGCATGCCGGCCAGCAACTGGCCGGCAACCAGGAACGCCATCAACGCGGCTGCACCGATGCGCGGCGTAAGAATGGTTGACAGGGTGACATAGAAACCGCCGAGCATGCCGCCGGCGATGAACAGCCAAGGCGCCGGCGCCTTCCAGTCGAGCGAGATGTCCTGCAGCCGCACAACGGCAATGGAGATGATACCAAGCACGATCGCGCCCGACAGGAACGAAAACGCAGCAGCCGCGACCGGGAGCCCCAGGCCGCGCGCCAGCTGCGAGTTGATCGGCGCCTGGACGGCGATGAAGGCGCCTGACAGGATGCCGAGCAGCGACCAGACCAAGCCCATCATCTTCGTTTGTCCTTACCTGACGTCGGCCGCGACCTTCAGCGACACGATCTTGTCGGGATCGACCACCGGCTCGCCGCGCTTGATCTTGTCGACATTGTCCATGCCTTCGATGACCTGGCCCCAGACCGTGTACTGGCGGTTGAGGAAAGCGGCATCGTCGAAGCAGATGAAGAACTGCGAATTGGCCGAGTTCGGGTTCTGCGAACGGGCCATCGAGCAGGTGCCGCGACCATGGTTGGCGTTGGAGAACTCAGCCTTCAGGTCCGGCTTTTCCGAGCCGCCCATGCCCGCGCGGGAGGGGGCAAAAGTGGGCTTGGTCGAATTGCCGAACTTGACGTCACCGGTCTGCGCCATGAAGCCTTCGATGACGCGGTGGAAAACCACGCCGTCATAGGCGCCTTCGCGGGCCAGTTCCTTGATCCGGGCGACGTGGCCCGGGGCCAGGTCGGGGAACAGTTCGATGACGACCTTGCCCTTGGTCGTTTCCAGGATGAGCGCGTTTTCGCGGTCCTTGATCTCAGCCATGTCGGATATCCTTTATCTCAGAAAACAGAATGATTTGATAGGTTTACTTGTCGGCGGCGATGCGTACCTTGATCATGCGGTCGGGCTCACTGACCGTGCCGTTGTCCGCCTCGTTGCCCTTCTTGATCTTGTCCACCAGCTCTATGCCGCTGACGACATTGCCGACGATGGTGTACTGGCCATCGAGGTTCGGCGCCGGCGCGAACATGATGAAGAACTGCGAATTGGCGGAGTTCGGGTCCTGCGAACGGGCCATACCGAGCGTGCCGCGCTTGAAATGTTCGCTCTGCGAGAATTCCGCCGGCAGGTCGGGCAGGTCTGAACCGCCGGTGCCGACGGCCTCGGGGCTGAACCCCTTCTTCATGTTGCCGAACTTGACGTCGCCGGTCTGCGCCATAAAGCCGTTGATGACGCGGTGGAATGCGACATCGTTATAAGCGCCTTCGCGCACCAGCTTCTTGATCTGGGCGACATGCTTGGGTGCCAGGTCGGGGCGTAGCGCGACGGTGACGTCGCCGTTCTTCAAGGTGATGACCATGGTGTTTTCCGGTTCGGCGGCGAAGGCCGAAACGGATGCGGTCACGAGACCGGCAAGCACGACGAGGAACGAGGCGAGCTTTTTCAGCTGCATAAGGGATCTCCGAAGGTCTTTGTTAGGGTGCATGTCGTTGCCCCAAAACCGGCATCCACTTTTGGGCGACATGCACTATTTCGCGAATTTGGCGGTGAGCGCGCCGGCAACGGCGGCCGGTACGAAGGGACGGATGTCTCCGCCCATCGAGGCTATCTGGCGCACAAGTGTGGCGGTAATGGTGCGTACCGATGGACTGGCGGGCAGAAAAACCGTCTGCAGTTCCGGCGCCATGGTCTCGTTCATGCCGGCCATCTGCATCTCGTAATCGAGATCGGTGCCGTCGCGCAGGCCGCGGATCATGATCGAGGCGCCATGCTTGCGGGCCGCGTCGATGACCAGCCCGTCAAAGGCGACGACCTTGATCCGGGCTCCGTCGCGGCCGAATTCGGCGTTCGTCGCGGCCTCGATCAGCTTCACCCGTTCGTCGAAGGAAAACAGCGGCGTCTTGCCGGGATGGGTGCCGATCGCCGCATATACCGTGTCGGCGACAGCCAGCGATGCCTTCAGCACATCGAGATGGCCGTTGGTCAGCGGGTCGAAGGAGCCGGCATAAAGGGCGATGCGATCGGTCATGGGAGGTGCTTCTAGCGGGGCA
This sequence comes from Mesorhizobium sp. L103C131B0, assembly GCF_000502275.1. Lineage (NCBI taxonomy): Bacteria > Pseudomonadati > Pseudomonadota > Alphaproteobacteria > Hyphomicrobiales > Phyllobacteriaceae > Mesorhizobium > Mesorhizobium sp. L103C131B0. The sequence continues at coordinate 95,957 of NZ_AYXC01000015.1, forward strand.
TTGGGCGGAAGGCAAATGCGATTGGGAACATCTGCGTGAACCTTTTCGCAGACATGAACGACAGATGAATGCCTTGATCACGAAGACTTCACGCCGCGTTCGCTAGTTTGCACTTCGGAAGATGAAACCAAAACCCGATCTAACCGTTGGATAGGCGCAGGAGAACACGCACATGCTGATCTACATGCTCGCCACCGCAATGACCGTCGCCATGCTGATCGCCACCGCATTCGGATTGCATAGCGAGGCAGAGCGCGTCCGTGTCCGCACAAAGCGGTTCGAAGGTTTCGGCGCTCGCTGGCCCCACCATCGCCCCTGATTTATTGCTAGTTTCTTGTTTGCGCCGGCCCATCGGGCCGGCGTTGTTGCTCAAACCTATTCGGTGCTGTCCGGTACGGCATCTCCGGCGCCGGCCTCAATGACACCCTCTTCGACATCCTCGTCGGCCTGCGGCTCCGAAATCCGTTCGACCGAAACCACCTTCTCGCCTTCGGCGGTGTTGAAGATGGTCACGCCCTTGGTCGCGCGGCTGGCGAAACGGATACCGTTGACCGGCACCCGGATGACCGTGCCGCCATCCGAAACCAGCATGATCTGGTCGTCATTGCCGACCGGGAAAGTCGCCACCAGCTGGCCGATCTCGGCCACCTTCGACACGTCGGTGGCGCGGATGCCTTTGCCGCCGCGTCCGGTCAGGCGGAAATCGTAGGATGACGAGCGCTTGCCGTAGCCATATTCGGTCACCGTCAGCACATACTGCTCATGCGCCTTGAGCTCTTCGTAACGGCTGTCGGAAAGCTCGGTCTCCTCGCCAATCTCCTCATTGGTGAGTGCAATCTCTTCTTCCTCGCCGGTCACCTCGGCGGCAAGCCGCCGCTCCAGTGCTGCCCGCTTGAGGTAGGCGGAGCGTTCCGCCGGTGAAGCATCGACATGCTCGATGACCGACATGGAGATGATGCGGTCGGTCTCGGCCATGCTTATGCCGCGCACGCCGACCGAATTGCGGCTCTGGAAGACGCGCACATCGCCAACGCGGAAGCGGATGCACTGGCCGGAGCTGGCGGTCAAAAGCACATCGTCATTGTCTGTGCAGGTCTCGACGCCGAGAATCTCGTCGCCCTCCTCCTCCAGCTTCATGGCGATCTTGCCATTGCGGTTGACCTGGACGAATTCGGACAGCTTGTTGCGGCGCACGGTGCCGCGCGTGGTGGCGAACATGACGTCGAGTTCGCCCCAGCTGGTCTCGTCCTCGGGCAGCGGCATGATGGTGGTGATGCGCTCGCCCTGCTCCAGCGGCAGCATGTTGATCAGCGCCTTGCCGCGCGACTGCGGATTGCCGATTGGCAGCCGCCAGACCTTTTCCTTGTAGACGATGCCGCGCGAGGAGAAGAACAGCACCGGCGTATGCGTGTTGGCCACAAACAGCCGGGTGACGAAATCCTCTTCCTTGGTCGACATACCGGAGCGGCCCTTGCCGCCGCGGCGTTGCGCCCGGTAGAGCGACAGCGGCACGCGCTTGATGTAGCCGGAATGGCTGACGGTGACGACCATGTCCTCGCGCTGGATCAGGTCCTCGTCTTCCATGTCGGCGCCGCCGTCGGTGAGCTCGGTGCGGCGCGGCGTGCCGAACTCGTCGCGCACGGCGGCAAGCTCGTCCTTGACGATCTGCTGGATGCGGGCGCGGGACGACAGAATGTCGAGGTAATCCTTGATCTCGTCGCCGATCGTGTTCAGCTCGTCGGCGATTTCGTCACGGCCGAGCGCGGTCAGGCGCTGCAGGCGCAGTTCGAGGATTGCGCGCGCCTGTTCCTCGGAGAGGTTGTAGGTGCCATCCTCATTGATGCGATGGCGCGGATCGTCGATAAGCAGAATCAATGACTCCACGTCCCCGGAGGGCCAGCGCCGCTCCATCAACTGCTCGCGCGCCGTCTGCGGATCGGGCGCGGTGCGGATCAGCTTGATCACTTCGTCGATGTTGGCGACGGCGATGGCGAGGCCGACCAGCACGTGGGCGCGGTCGCGCGCCTTGCGCAGCAGGAATTTCGTGCGCCGGCTAATCACCTCTTCGCGGAAGCTGACAAACGCCTTCAGCATGTCGGTCAGGTTCATCACTTCCGGCTTGCCGCCGTTCAGCGCCACCATATTGGCGCCGAAGGAGGTTTGCAGCGGCGTGAAGCGGTAAAGCTGGTTGAGAATGACGTCGGCGACAGCGTCGCGCTTCAGCTCGATGACGACGCGGTAGCCCTGGCGGTCGCTTTCGTCGCGAATGTCGGAAATGCCTTCGATGCGCTTGTCGCGCACCAGCTCGGCCATTTTCTCGATCATCGAGGCCTTGTTCACCTGGTACGGGACTTCCGTGATGATGATCGATTCACGGTCGTTGCCGCGCTGCTCGACATTGACCTTGCCGCGCATGACGATGGAGCCACGACCCGTCGCATAGGCGCTGTAGATGCCGGAACGGCCGANCCGCGCATGACGATGGAGCCACGACCCGTCGCATAGGCGCTGTAGATGCCGGAACGGCCGAGCACGATGCCGCCGGTCGGGAAATCGGGACCCGGAATGATCTCCATCAGCGCCGGCAAATCGATCGCCGGATTGTCGATGATGGCGATGGCGCCGTTGCAGATCTCGGCCAGATTATGCGGCGGAATATTGGTGGCCATGCCGACGGCAATGCCGCCGGAACCGTTGACCAGAAGGTTGGGGAAGCGAGCCGGCAGCACCTTCGGCTCGGTGTCGGAGGCGTCATAAGTCTCCTGGAAATCGACGGTTTCCTTGTCGATGTCCTCCAGCAGCTCATGTGCGACCTTGGTCAGCCGCGATTCGGTGTAGCGCATCGCCGCCGGCGGATCGCCGTCGATGGAGCCGAAATTACCCTGCCCGTCGATCAGCGGAACGCGCAGCGACCAGTCCTGCGCCATGCGCACTAAGGCGTCGTAGATCGAGGCGTCGCCATGCGGATGGTATTTACCCATCACGTCGGCGACCGGGCGGGCCGACTTCACATATTTGCGGTTCCAGTGATAGCCGCTCTCATGCGCCGCATAGAGAATGCGGCGGTGCACCGGCTTCAGGCCGTCGCGCACATCGGGCAGCGCACGGCTGACGATCACGCTCATGGCATAAGAGAGGTAGGAGCTCTGCATCTCCTCGATGATGGAGATGGGCTCGATGCCGGTGGGGCCGCCGTCGGCGCCGCGCGGGGGTTTTTGGTCGGTCAAATCGGATCACAATCTAATCAGGAATCATTGACCGCTTATATAGGAAGCACGGCCGAAACTCCAATATTCGTGGTGCTTTTCCAATGACGATTTCAGCGGTAAATTCAAATGGATACCTCTGATTGCGACGATTTGGCCATAACGCATTCGCCGCCGCCAGGGGCAAAAGCCTGCGAAGGACAGTTTTCCAAGCCAGAACGTATCAGGAGGCAGGCGGACGCATTAGCGGGTAGCCATCCGCCGGGCGCGATAGTCGCCGGGCGTTTCGCCCATGACGCGCCGGAAACGGCGGTTGAACGTCGACAAATCGTTGAAACCGGCCTCGAAGGCGATTGCCGAGATGGCATCGCCTGACATGCGCAGCCGCACCGCCGCGCGGTGCAGCCGGGTTCTCAGCAGAAACTGATAGGGCGTCATGCCGGCGACCTGCCGGAAGGTGCGCAGGAAATGATACGGGCTGGTCGCCGTCGCGCAGGCAAGCTCGGAAAGCGAGACCGGCCTGTCGGCATTGAGCTCGATCTGCCGCACCGCCTCGGCAACCCGTTTCTGGTCGCGGCGGCTCGGCGGTCGAACGCCAGGCACCGCATCGCTGGCGACGGGCAGTGCTGCGCCGGCAACTGCCAGTGCTGCACCGGCAATTCGCAGGCCAAGCTCTTCAAAGGCGTCGATGTCGACCATCTCGCGCGCCGCTTCCGCCTCGGCCAGCAGCGATGCGAGCGCCGGCAAAGGCGGCATATGCGGCACGCCGAAGGCGAGCTTGCTCGCGCCGGGCACGTCGCTGGCGATGCGGTCGAGATAGGCCGGAGCGAAGTGGAAGGACAGGCAACGGTCGCCGGCGCCATGCTCATGCCCGCATTCATAGCAGGCGCCGACATTGCCGAGCAGGATCGCGCCCGGCGCCAGCATGGCGGCGCCTTGCCTGGTGCGGTAGCGGAAGGTGCCGCTGGTGACAGCGGCAACGCAGAAGGTGTCGTGCGCCTCCTCGAACGGGCGGTCGCCGGCGCCGGCCGTGCACAGCACGTCGGACACATGCCAGCCCTGCCCCGATGCCAGGTTTTGTTCGCTCGTCGTCATGGCTTGAAAGATAGCAATTTTTCCCAAGCGCGACACCCGGTCGGGGCCTATCGCTTGCAGCCTCCTGACACAACGAAGGCAGCAAGTATGATCGGTACATCCTCCTTTGCCGAAGCGCTCCACAGCGACGGCCCCAACCCCGGTCTGGCTGAAAAGCTTGATCTCTACGGCCGCTTCGTCGGCGCCTGGACATTCGATGCCACGCGCCATCTCGAGGACGGCACGGTTCTCACCGGACGCGGCGAGGTGCATTTCGGCTGGGTCCTGGAAGGCAGGGCGATCCAGGATGTATGGATCCTGCCCGCGCGGGATGCCGGCCCCTCGCCTTCTCTCGGCAAATGGACTTTCTATGGCACAACGCTGCGGGCCTATGATCCCGGCTCGGATGCCTGGCACATCTTCTGGAGCGACCCGCGCAACCAATACTACAGCCGCCAGCTTGGTCGCGCCGAAGGCGACACGATTGTGCAGGTCGGCGCCGACGGCACTGGTTCCTCGGTCCGCTGGAGCTTTTCGTGCATCACCAAAGACAGCTTCCGCTGGCTCGGCGAGCGTTCGCACGACGATGGCAAGACATGGCGTCTCGAAGTCGAGTTCCTGGCGCGCCGCGTCGCCCACGACTGATGACGCAACATATTGCAAAAAGGTGACCAAAAGCATGCTTGACCATGTCTCGATCGGCGTCCGCGACACCAATTTTTCGAAGCCCTTCTACGATGCCGCGCTAAAGCCGCTCGGTTATTCCTGCCTCAGCCAGTCGCCAGGCTCACTGGGTTATGGTGCGCAAGCCGTCGCGCTGTGGGTGAACGACGCGGAGCGGCCAGTGCCATCGGACGAGAAGTCCGGTCTGCATTTCTGCTTTGCCGCGCCGACGAGGCAGAGTGTCGTCGCCTTCCATGCCGCCGCCTTGCGTGCAGGCGGCAGCGACAATGGCGCGCCGGGCCTGCGCGCCGACTATGGCGAGGACTATTACGTTGCCTTCATCGTCGATCCCGACGGCTATCGCCTGGAGGCCTATTGCAACGCTGCCGCCTAACACTGCCGGCGTCTCCGGTATCGCCATGTCAGACGGTTCCCACCGGTCGGGCTTTGCTCTACCACTATGGTGGCGCAGGGGTCCGGCCCGGCGGGAGGGGTCAGCGATGCCGAGTTTCGACAGCCTGTTCAACGCCTTCGTCACCATTCTGGTGACCATCGACCCGCCAGGTCTCGCGCCGCTCTTCCTCGCGGTGACACGCGGCATGAACCGCGAGGAACGTCAGCAGGTTTCGGTGCGCGCCTCGATCATCGGCTTCCTGGTGATGGCGCTGTTTGCGGTGGCCGGGGCGTCCATCCTGTCGGTGTTCGGCATCACGCTGCCGGCTTTCCGCGTCGCCGGCGGGTTTTTGCTGTTCTTCATCGCGTTCGAAATGGTGTTTGAGCGCCGCCAGGACCGCAAGGAGAAGATCGGCGACGTCGCCATCACCAAGGACATGATCCACAACATCGCGGCCTTCCCGCTGGCGATCCCGCTGATAGCCGGCCCCGGTGCGATTTCGGCGACTGTGCTACTGTCGGGCTCTTTTCAGGGTTTTGCAGCACAAGCGGCGCTGGTCGGCATCATCTTCGTCTGCCTTGCCATCACCTATCTGGTGTTCGTGCTGTCGGAGCGCATCGACCGCATCCTCGGCCAGACCGGCCGCTCGATCCTCACCCGCCTGCTCGGCGTCATCCTGGCCGCGCTTGCGGTTCAGTTCGTCGCGGATGGCATCAAGGCGCTGATGGCGGGGTAAGCGGCAGCCCCTGCTCCCTGCTCCCTACTCCACCGCCGTATCGACGACCTCGAAATCGTGGGTGATGACAGCCGTCTTGGCCAGCATGGCCGAGGCCGAGCAGTATTTCTCGATCGACAGGTTGATGGCGCGCTGGACCTTGTCGCGCGACAGCGCGTGGCCCGTGACGATGAAATGCATGTGGATGCGGGTGAAGACTTTCGGGTCGGTTTCGGCCCGGTCGGCGTCGAGTTCGACAACACAGTCCTCGATCGCCTCGCGGCCTTTTTCGAGGATGTGGACGACATCATAGGCCGAGCAGCCGCCGGTGCCGATCAGCACCAGTTCCATCGGGCTCGGACCCGGCGTCTTGCCTTCCGGCCCGGGGGCGGTCCCCAGCACCAGTTTGTGGCCGCTGCCGGACTCGCCGACGAAGGTGCGCTCCTCGACCCATTTGATCCGCGCTTTCACGGCAATCTTCCTTTCAGAAAGCGTCACTGGCCGAAGACGACCGTGTGCATGATCCGCCCCGGCAGCAGCGTGAACACGCCGGCGCCGATCAGGGCGAAAACATACAGCGATATCATGACCCTGCGATGTTTGGCGACCCGATGCATATGCGCGTGCCAGACCGCCAGCGGCACGGCGATCAACACTAAAATCGACAAGAGATGGATCGGGCTGAACGGACCGACGAGGCGTATCTGCTGGATCCAGAAACTGGAGATGGCGACGACCAGCATCAGCGCCGCCCAGGTATAGCCGACGACACGATGGCGCGTCGTGCCTTTCGGCAGTGCCAGTTGCGTAGCGCCAATGGCCAGCGCGGCAAGGGCCGCGAAGGCGTGCCATGGAATGGGAGGGCGCGCCGACAGAAGCGGTCCGAGCGACATCGCGCCCTCTCCTCAGATATCGCTGACTATCGTCAGCTCAGAACGGGATTTCGTCGTCCAGTTCGCGCGACGAGCCGCCGCCACCGCCGCCCTTGGAACCGCCGCCACCGCTGTTGCCGCCGCGATTGAAGCTCTCATTGGGGCCAGACTGGCCGAAATCCGAGCCACGGCTCGCGCCGCCGCCGCCGGCATAGTTGCCGACCTGACCGCCGCCCTCGCCGCGAGAATCGAGCATCTGCAGCTCGCCGCGGAATTTCTGCAACACGACTTCGGTCGTGTACTTGTCGGCGCCGGTCTGGTCCTGCCATTTGCGTGTCTGCAGCTGGCCTTCGACGTAAACCTTCATGCCCTTCTTCAGGTACTGCTCGGCGACCTTGGCGATCTGGTCATTGAAAATGACCACGTTGTGCCATTCGGTCTTTTCCTTGCGCTCGCCGGAGTTCTTGTCGCGCCAGCTTTCCGACGTGGCGATGCGGATGTTGACGACCGGGTCACCAGAATTCAGGCGGCGGATTTCAGGGTCCGCGCCGAGGTTACCGACCAGAATGACCTTGTTGACGCTACCCGCCATGACACTTCTCCGCGCTCATCCGAAACAAATTTCAAGTCGTTCACCTTACAGGCCGCGGACAATCCTGGCTTGCCGCGGCTGGCTTTTCCCACAAGGTTTTTGTTCCCTTTTCGTTCCTATACTGTTAACCACGGATTGTCAAGGAATGGCAGCAATCGCCGACGCGGGCGCGTGGATTTAGCTGACACGCAGCGGCGAGAAGCGGTGTCGTCAGCGCCGTTTTTTCACTGGTCGCAACGGACCGAAAAAGCCGCTCCACTCCATGCCCATGGCATGGGCGCGCTGTGCGATCACGGTTGGGGCCGACATCAGCCCGACTGCAGGTTCAGATTTCAGAGCCGGGTCATTCAGCAATTTCCCGATCGCGCGCCCGTGCCACCACACCTGAGCGACGAGCGCCGCTACCACCGCGATCAGGCCCCAGGTCCCCAATCCTTCGCCGAAGATGTAAATCCCGTATGGCGGCGATAGCGCCGTACCCAGCTTGGCCAACAAGATCACGGCCACGAAACCGATGACGGCGATCGCTCCTATACCGAGTACGAGGCGGCGATAGAGCCTCAGAGCCTCGTTGAGGTTCTCGGCGGACGAAAGATCGACGTTGGAATTCATAAATACTACTCCTGCCTCGCGATGAGCGGCCCATCTTGTTCCCCATGGATTAGAGGCCCGGCAGGATCCAATCAATACGGGGCATTCAAAACACCCCTTGCCAAATCGATAAGTATCGACTTATGCTTTTGCCATGATCGAAGCAGAGATTTTTCGCGCCCTGGCCGACCCGACGCGACGCGCCGTCTATGAGCGGCTGACTTGCGGCGAGATGAGCGTTTCGGAGTTGCGCACCGGCATGAGCGTGTCGCAGCCGGCGGTGTCGCAGCACCTTGCCGTGCTGCGCGGCGCCGGCCTGGTCAGCGAAAGGCGGGCCGGCCGCAACGCCTACTATCGCGCGGATCCGCAAGGGCTCGAGCCGCTGCTCGGCTGGATCGAACGCTACCGCGCATTCTGGCCGGAGCGCATCGAAAGACTGAAGGCCGTTTTGAAGGACATGGACCAATGACCGACGAAAAGCAGACGCAGACCGCCAAAGATGCCCTCGCCTTCGAATGCGATCTGCCGGACGCACCGGAAAAAGTGTGGCGGGCACTGACCGTGCCGGACCTCTTGGCGGAATGGATGATGCCGAACGACATCAATCCGGAAACCGGCAGCCGCTTTGCCTTTGCCGGGCCTGAGAAGCCGATCGAGTGCGAAGTGCTCGATGCCGAACCGGGGCGCCTGCTGCGCTATTCCTGGCGCGAGCGTTCCGGCGACGCCGACCGCGAGGAGCTGGAGAGCATCGTCACCTTCACACTCGCCCGCACCGTTTCCGGCGGCACGCATCTGCGCATCGTCCATGACGGGTTTGTCCTGACGCCTGCGGTTGCGATGGCCGGCGCCGGCTGCCGGCTCTCGCTGCGCGCATACAAGCCCAAACCGCCTGTCGCCGCCAACGCGCCGCGCCTGTTGCTGCGCGCTGCCTGAACCGGAAAAATCAAAACGGAGACAATGAGATGAGCGGCTTTGCCAATCTGGTGCCGATGGTGATCGAGCAATCGAGCCGCGGCGAACGCGCCTTCGACATTTTCTCGCGGCTGCTGCGCGAGCGCATCATCTTCGTCAATGGCGAGATCAATGACGGCATGTCGGCGCTGGTCTGCGCCCAGCTCCTGTCGCTGGAATCGGACAATCCCGACAAGGAGATCTCGCTCTACATCAACTCGCCGGGCGGCGTGGTGACCAGCGGTTTCGCCATCTACGACACGATGCAATATGTCAGCTGCCCGGTGTCGACCGTGTGCATGGGCTTTGCCGCGTCGATGGCCTCCTTCCTGCTGATGGCGGGAACGCCGGGGCGGCGCATCGCGCTGCCCAATGCCAGCATCGTGCTGCATCAGCCTTTGGGCGGCTTCCAGGGCCAGGCCTCCGACATCCAGCGTCACGCCGAAGGCATTTTGCGCACCAAGCGGCACATGGCCGACCTCTACGCTCACCATTGCGGCCGCACCCACGAAGAGGTCGAACGCACGCTCGACCGCGATTTCTTCATGACCGCGAAGGAGGCCAAGGACTGGGGCCTCGTCGACCACGTCTTCGACACCCGCAAGCAGGCAGCGGCCTGATCGGCGGATTGAATGCAGGGCCGGTGTTCCCTCAATTTCAACGCCTCTGGTCTGGCCTCGCCTTGAGCGCGGCACTATAGTCTTGCCATGCGCTACCACCTGAACAGACTGACCATAGCCATTGCCATCACGGCGGCGACATCGAGCATGGCCTTTGCCGGGGGCAGCACCAGCACGTCGCGGAAAGGCGCCCTGCCCGGCGTGGCCGTCGACTACCGCATCGCCAAGCCCGCGCCGCAGCCGGAGCCGGACGACGCGCTGCCTCCCGGCGAGAACGGCACGTTCAAGATCGGCGACACCGATGTCAGGATTTCCGGCAGCATCACTGTCGATGTCGGCACGGGTGGGATCAAGCCGCCGCGCCGGTAGCCCCTTCTCCCAGCTACTATACGGGAGAGAAAGCCTGCGCCGACGACTTCCTCGCAAAAGAACAGCCCCGCCGTTGCTTCCGCTAACGGTCGGGGCTTTTTTTGGATTCCAAATCCAAACTGCCGGTAGTGTTATACCGACTTTGATTTCGGATGCTTCGCGGCATTCAGCCGACGATCCGACTAGCCGTCTCTGATTTTTGTGGGATTCGGCAGGTCACGGTTTGTCTGGTGGTTTGTTGGACTGACGCGATGCGTTCGTTTGGACGCATACACTCCAATGCCTTGAAACTACCTGGCACTTATGCCCGCCGCGGCTCCACTAGCAGGTGGAGCCTCAAGGGACTATCCGGTGGCGTCATGCTCCGCTCCTATGTCCGTTGCGACTGGTGTCAATCCGAAGCACAAATCGCAAAAACCTGCGGCGTCTCGCAGGCCGCTATGGGCGGCGAGGCCATCAAAGACGGCCGGCTCCGTTGACTCCGGCAGAGTGCGCCCCTGATTTGACGGCGTCAACCTTGAATAGCCGGTTACGGAAAATGTGATCGTCGGGAGCTTACGTCAGGGTCAGTTTCTGAAACACCCTTGTCAGTTTCTGCACAGCTTTGTCAGGAGCGTGTTCGGTCTTTGTTCTTTCCGCTTGCCCGTTCGCGCGAAAGACGGTTAAACGGCTTTGGTCGAGAAGTGTGGCGTCTCTCGACGTGGCGGCAAAAATACCTACATAGGGAATGGCCGGGAAAACCCGCCGATCCCACTGACACCAGACCTGAGGCGGCGACCGGCGATGGCCGACCATAAATACCTTTCCATTCGCGGGGCACGCGAACACAACCTAAAGAATGTCGATCTCGACCTGCCGCGTGACAGCCTGATCGTCATGACCGGCCTGTCGGGCTCCGGCAAATCGTCGCTTGCTTTCGACACCATCTATGCCGAGGGCCAGCGCCGTTACGTCGAGAGCCTGTCGGCTTATGCGCGCCAGTTCCTCGAAATGATGCAGAAGCCGGATGTCGACCAGATCGACGGGCTGTCGCCGGCCATCTCGATCGAGCAGAAGACCACGTCGAAGAACCCACGCTCGACGGTCGGCACCGTCACCGAGATCTACGACTACATGCGCCTGCTGTTCGCGCGCGTCGGCATCCCCTATTCGCCGGCGACCGGCCTGCCGATCGAAAGCCAGACGGTCAGCCAGATGGTCGACCGGGTGCTGGCTGTCGAGGAAGGCACGCGCCTTTTCCTGCTGGCGCCGATCGTGCGCGGCCGCAAGGGCGAATATCGCAAGGAACTGCTGGAGCTGCAGAAGAAGGGCTTTCAGCGCGTCAAGGTCGACGGCGTCTTCTACGAGATCGCCGACGTGCCGGCGCTGGACAAGAAGTACAAGCACGACATAGACGTCGTCGTCGACCGCATCGTCGTGCGCGGCGACCTGGCGACACGGCTTGCCGATTCCATCGAAACGGCGCTGAAGCTCGCCGAAGGGCTGGCGGTGGCCGAGTTCGCCGACCGGCCGCTCGACGCCAGCCAGACCGGCGAGGACTCGGTCAACAAATCGAAGAACGAGACGCATGAGCGCATCCTGTTCTCGGAAAAATTCGCCTGCCCGGTTTCCGGCTTCACCATTCCGGAAATCGAGCCCAGGCTGTTCTCGTTCAACAACCCGTTCGGCGCCTGCCCGACCTGCGACGGCCTCGGCAATCAGCGCGCCATCGACGCCAGCCTGATCGTGCCGGACGAAAACGTCTCGCTGCGCGACGGCGCCGTCAGCCCGTGGGCGAAATCGACCTCGCCCTATTATGCGCAGACGCTGGAAGCGCTGGGCAAGGCATACGGCTTCAAGCTCGGCGACAAGTTCAAAGACCTGACCGAAGAGGCAAAGGATGCCGTCCTGCGTGGCACCGGCGAGCGCGAGGTCACCTTCCAATATGATGACGGCCTGCGCTCCTACAAGACCACCAAGACGTTCGAGGGCGTCATTCCCAATCTCGAACGGCGGTGGAAGGAAACCGAATCCGCCTGGATGCGCGAGGAGATCGAGCGCTTCATGTCGGCGACGCCCTGCCCGGTCTGCAAGGGATACCGGCTGAAGCCGGAAGCGCTGGCGGTGAAGATCGCCGGCAAGCATATCGGCGAAGTCACAGAGCTGTCGATCCGCAAGGCCGACCAGTGGTTCACCGAACTGCCGCCACATCTCAACGACCAGCAGAACGAGATCGCGGTGCGCGTTCTCAAGGAAATCCGTGACCGCCTGCGCTTCCTCAACGATGTCGGCCTCGACTATCTGACGCTGTCGCGCAATTCCGGCACGCTGTCGGGCGGCGAGAGCCAGCGCATCCGTCTGGCCTCGCAGATCGGCTCCGGCCTCACCGGCGTGCTCTATGTGCTGGACGAGCCGTCGATCGGCCTGCACCAACGCGACAATGCCCGCCTGCTCGACACGCTCAAGCATCTGCGCGACATCGGCAACACGGTGATCGTCGTCGAGCATGACGAGGACGCCATCCTGCATGCCGATTATGTCGTCGACATGGGTCCGGCCGCCGGCATTCATGGCGGCGAGATCATCGCCCAAGGCACGCCGCAGCAGGTGATGGCCAATCCTAATTCGATCACCGGCAAATATCTGTCGGGCGCGCTCGAAGTCGCCACGCCCGGTGTCAGGCGCGAGGCCAAGAAGAACCGCCGGCTGAAGATCGTCGGCGCGCGCGGCAACAATCTCAAGAACGTCACTGCCGAAATCCCGCTCGGCACTTTTACCGCCGTCACCGGCGTGTCTGGCGGCGGCAAATCGACCTTCCTGATCGAGACGCTGTTCAAGGCGGCGTCGCGCCGCATCATGGGCTCGCGCGAGCATCCGGCCGATCACGACCGCATCGAGGGCCTCGAATTCCTCGACAAGGTCATCGACATCGACCAGTCGCCGATCGGCCGCACACCGCGTTCGAACCCGGCCACCTACACCGGCGCCTTCACACCGATCCGCGACTGGTTCGCCGGCCTGCCCGAAGCCAAGGCCCGCGGCTACCAGCCGGGGCGCTTCTCCTTCAACGTCAAGGGCGGCCGCTGCGAAGCCTGCCAGGGCGACGGCGTCATCAAGATCGAGATGCACTTCTTGCCCGACGTCTATGTCACCTGCGACGTCTGCCATGGCAAGCGCTATAACCGCGAGACGCTGGATGTAGTGTTCAAGGGCAAGTCGATCGCGGACGTCTTGGACATGACGGTCGAGGAAGGTGTCGATTTCTTTGCCGCCGTGCCCGGCGTGCGCGACAAGCTCGACACGCTGAAGCAGGTCGGCCTCGGCTACATCCATATCGGCCAGCAGGCGACGACGCTGTCGGGCGGCGAGGCGCAGCGCATCAAGCTCGCCAAGGAATTGTCGCGCAAGGCGACCGGCAAGACGCTCTACATCCTCGACGAGCCGACCACCGGCCTGCACTTCCACGACGTCGCCAAGTTGCTGGAAGTGCTTCACGAACTGGTCGACCAGGGCAACACGGTGGTGGTCATCGAGCACAATCTCGAAGTCATCAAGACCGCCGACTGGGTGCTCGACCTCGGCCCCGAAGGCGGCGATGGCGGTGGCGAACTGGTGGCACAGGGCACACCGGAAGCCATCGTGCGCGAAAAGCGCAGCTACACCGGCCAGTTCCTGAAGGAGCTTTTGGAGCGGCGGCCCGGAGGCAAGCGCGAAGCGGCGGAGTAACTGACAGACCGGTCGGGCGCCTGGAGAGCTTTGAATGACAGTCCGACAGGCGCTTGCCGGTGATCTCGACGCAGTCGTCTCGCTGACGCAGACCGCCTATGAGCACTACACGCCCCTGTTAGGCGCGCCGCCGCTCCCAGTCACCGAGGACTATGCGCCACGCATCGAGCGTGGCGAGGTCTGGCTCTTGGAGAGCGGCGCGGAACTCGCCGGGCTGATCGTTATTGAGCGCCATCCCGATCATGCGATGATCTTCAGCGTCGCGGTCTCCCCCGCTTTCCAGGGCAGGAAACTCGGCACCGCGCTGCTCGACTTCGCCCAGGAACAGGCGCGCTATGGGGTGTGCCGGAGGTGCGGCTCTACACCAATTCGCGCATGGAGCGGAACATCGAGATCTATACGGCCTATGGCTTCCACGAAACGGGCCGCCGAGCCAATCCCCACCGTCCCGGATGGACCGTGGTCGACATGATCAAACCGGTTGGAAAAATAGCCTGACCGCATTTTTAGAACTGGGAGGAAGACGATGATCAGCCAAGGAACAATCCGCGCCGGGATGGGCGGCTGGACTTTCGAACCCTGGGATACGTCCTTCTACCCGGACAAGCTTTCCAAGGCCAAACAGCTGAGTTACGCCACCCGCCAGGTACCGAGCATCGAGGTCAACGGCACCTACTATTCCAGCTTCAAGGAGCCGACCTTCGTCAAATGGGCGGGCGAGGCGCCGGACGGTTTCGTCTATTCGCTGAAGGGCAATCGCTTCGTCACCAACCGCCGCGTGCTTGGCGAAGCCGGCGAGTCCATGACGCGCTTCCTCGGCTCCGGCATTGCCGCGCTGGGCGACAAGCTGGGCCCGATCCTGTGGCAGTTCGCGCCGACGAAAAAGTTCGACGCCGACGATTTCGAGGCCTTCCTGAAGCTGCTGCCGGAAAAGCAGGATGGCGTGGCGCTGCGCCATGCGCTGGAAGTGCGCAACGACAGTTTCAGCGTGCCGGAATTTGTGGGCCTGGCGCGCAAATACAAGGCGGCAATCGTCTATGCCGACCATGCCAAATATCCTGGTATCGCCGACATCACCGGCGATTTTATCTATGCGCGGCTGCAGACCGGCAGCGACGACAATCCGGATTGCTATACGCCGAATGGCCTGGACGAATGGGCAGCGCGGGTGAAGACCTGGGCGCAAGGCAAGCAGCCGGCCGATCTGCGGCGCGCCGATCCGACTTTCGACGCGCCGGTGAAACCGCGCGATGTGTTCGTCTACTTCATCACCGAGGGCAAGGTGCGCGCGCCGTTCGGCGCCATGGCGCTGATGAAGCGGGTGAGCTGATCGGTTAAAGCGCGTCGCGCTGAAACGGATTCATACGACGCGATTTAAGTCTTTGTCTTGATGCATGCCGTTGTCCCAGAACCGCGGCACACTTCTGGGCGACATGCATTAGGAGCAATTCCAGGAAAAGTGTGGACCGGTTTTCCCGGAAATCCGGGAAGCGCTTTCCCTTGAAAAGGGTTTCAACCCAGAATTGCTACGATCAACCGAAGCGTGATAGCTTATGCGCATCGTAACCTTATCGATACCTCCTTCCTGCATAAATCCGGTGCGGGTCCTTTCTAGAGGCCGGCCGCCGCGCGCAAGGACGAGGGCATGTCGCTCGACTACAGTTCCCTTCTGTTGGCTGTCGGGTTTTCCGCCGCTTGCCTCGGCCTGACGCTGTTCGGCATCTGGCTTACCGCGCGCTCGGAAAAATTCCTGCTGACCTGGGCCGTCAGCGTGCTTCTGATCGTTGCCGACGTCTTCGCCTACCAGGCCTATATCGACGCGCCCGGGCGCCTGCTCGGCCTCGCCAGCTTCACGTTCCTGCTGCTCGGCTTCGCGACCATGCTGGGCGCGGCCCATCAATTCACGACCGGCCGCTCGCCATTGCCGCGCATCGCTGTCGGCGCCGGCGTCTCGCTGGCAGTCGCCTTGCCGCCGATGGCGCTTGGCTATGACGGGCTGGGCTTCATGCTGGAGAATGCCTTCGCCGCGCTGCTTTTGTTTGCGACGGCCTATGAATACTGGAAGGGCCGCACGGAATTCCCTGCCCCGATCCTCGGCATTGCCGGGCTCTACACCGCCACCGCAATTTCCTTCGTGCTGTGCTCCGGTGCACTTGTCTGGGATGGCAGGCTGGTGCTTGGCCATGCGCCGAGCAACTGGGCCGAGGATTTCAGCCTCATCGTCGTCATCGCGTGCATGACCGGCATCGGCGCGCTCTCGCTGGCGCTCAACCAGGGACGCCTGGCGCAGCATCATCGCCGCGAAGCGCTGACCGATCCGCTGACCGGACTGCTCAACCGGCGCGCTTTGTTCGACCTGCACGGCAAAACACCGGTCCGGTCCTTCACCGCCGTGATCGTGTTCGATCTCGACGGCTTCAAGGCGATAAATGACGAGTTCGGCCATGCCACCGGCGACGAGGTGCTGAAACTGTTCGCCAAGGATTTGACCGCCAATCTCCAGCCGGGCGATGTCGCCGCGCGCATGGGCGGAGAGGAATTTGCATTGGTGCTCGATCGCACCTTGCCTGAAAAGGTGGAATTCATAGCCGAGCGGATCCGGGCCAGTTTTGCCATGCGCCGGATCGATACCGAGACCCGCCTGCTGTCCTGCACCGTCAGCGCCGGCTACGCCTTCGGCAGCGAGGGCGGCACCAAATTCGACAAGGTGCTCAGCGCCGCCGACAAGGCGCTTTACGGCGCCAAGCGCGGCGGCCGCAACCGTGTGCTCGCCTTCCGGCGCGCCGGGTAGGCTGGGCTGATATTCAGCCGGCCTGAACCTCACACACGTAAAACAACACCCCAAAGCGCGTCGCATGAGGCCGTTCAGGCGCGACGCGCTTTTAGGCCGCTATGACGATCTCGTTGTAAGTGTCGAGGTCGACGTAGAAAACCTTGGTGATTTCGCCGATCAGCTCATCCTGCTGGTAGCCTTGCGAGCGCAGAATGTTGATGGCGGTGATGATGTCGACACGCTCTGTCAGCCGTCGTTTCTGGTGGTCCTCGACGAACCGTTCCATAGCCCTATTCTCCTGGCAAGATTATCTGAACGCATTGACCGACAATCAGAACTGCGAGGGAAGCTAGGGTGGCTTGCTTGCGTGGAACTTGCAGGCTGAGCCAGCATATTCCCTCGATCTGCTACAGAACCAGACTGATACGGAAGCGGCCGACTCACCGAGGCCTAGGAAAGACTAGCATGTAGTATTCGGCGTGCCAGAGTGTGGCGGCCTCGGACGAAAGTCCGACGCAACGGGTGCGGACCTTCGCGACTTCATCATCCTTGGGCGTAGCGACGCGAAGCGGAGCGAAGACCCAGGGATCCATGCCGGGACGAAGAAGCGTCATTAACGGTGCAGAATGTGGAATGCCAATGTGCCGCAGAAGCGATCTTGTTCTGCATCGCGGCACTCTTTGGCTGATGTCGCGGCATGGATTCTAGGGTCTGCGCGCGTCGCTCCGCTCCTTGGCTCCGCCCTAGAATGACGAAGTGATTGTGGGCATTTCAGCCAATCTTCGACGTGTACGATCCGTGCAGCCGTCGACCTGCGTTAAACCGTCAGAAACTTCCTGACATCCGCCCGGTCGAGATCTTCGGCCGGGCCGGTGTGGACGATCTGGCCACGGTCCATGATGTTGACCTCGTCGGCAAGCTCGCGGCAGAAGTCGAGATATTGCTCGACCAGAAGCACCGCGATGCCGGCCTGGTCGCGCAAATAACGGATGGCGCGGCCGATGTCCTTGATGATCGAGGGCTGGATGCCTTCGGTCGGCTCATCAAGCACCAGCAGTTTCGGCCGCATGACGAGCGCCCGGCCGATGGCGAGCTGCTGCTGCTGGCCGCCGGAGAGATCGCCGCCGCGGCGCCCCAGCATCTGCTTCAGCACCGGAAACAGTTCGAAGACATGCGCCGGCACGTTGCGGTCGGCGCGCTTCAACGGCGCAAAGCCGGACTCCAGGTTTTCGCGCACCGTCAGCAGCGGAAAGATCTCCCTGCCCTGCGGTACGAATGCGATGCCCGACCGGGCGCGATCATACGCCGCGCTCCGGTCGAGCGCCTTCCCCTCGAAGGCAACGCTTCCGCTCTTCAGCCGGTGGTGGCCGACGATCGATCTCATCAAACTGGTCTTGCCGACGCCGTTGCGGCCGAGCACGCAGGTGATCTTGCCGGCACCCGCCGTCAGCGACACACCGCGCAGCGCCTGAGCAGCGCCGTAATGGAGCGTGGCGTTGGAAACTTCGAGCATGTCAGCGCCTTCTCCAGAAGCGGAGGAACGAAAAGTCGAAGCGATGGAATTGCACCCGCCAGACCATGCTCATCTCCCGAGATAAACTTCGACGACCCGCTCGTCGGCCGAGACGAAATCGAGCGAGCCTTCCGACAGCACCGAGCCCTCATGCAGGCAGGTGACCTTGACGCCGAGTTCGCGCACGAAATGCATGTCGTGCTCGACGACGATGACCGAATGCTCGCGCGCTATGTCCTTGAGCAGCCGCGCGGTTTCCTCGGTCTCGGCATCGGTCATCCCTGCGACCGGCTCGTCAACCAAAAGCAGCTTCGGGTCCTGCGCCAGCAGCATGCCGATCTCCAGCCACTGTTTCTGGCCATGGCTGAGATTGGCTGCCAGATCGTGGCGCTTGTCGCCCAGCCGGATGATGCCGAGGATGTCGTCGATCTGTCTGGCTTCGGCGGCCGAGCGGCGATGGAACAGCGCCGGAAAGATCGAGCGCGGGCCCTTCAGCGCCAGCATCAGATTGTCTTCGACGCTGTGGCTTTCGAAGACGGTCGGCTTCTGGAATTTGCGGCCGATGCCCATCATGGCGATCTCCGCCTCGTCGTGCCGGGTCAGATCGACCTGGCCGTCGAAGAACACTTCGCCCTCGTCGGGCCGGGTCTTGCCGGTGACGATGTCCATCATCGTCGTCTTGCCGGCGCCGTTGGGACCGATGATGGCGCGCATCTCGCCCTTGTCGAGCACCAGCGACAGATTGTTGATGGCGCGGAAACCGTCGAAGGAGACCGAGACGCCGTCGAGATAGAGGATGGTGTTGGACTTCGACATCGCTCTATTCCGCCGGCTGCGGTTCAGGCCCGGACGCGGACCAGGCACCGGGCGTTGTTGCTGCGCTGCGCACGATCTTCGATGGCGGCGGGGCATCAGGGTCTGTGCCCGCTTCCTCTGCAATCGCTGCAGCCCGCATCGCCCGAGCGTTACCGCGCCAGGAATCCCACATGCCGACGATGCCCTTGGGCAGGAACAGGGTTACGGCGACGAACAGGCCGCCGAGCGCAAACAGCCAGAACTCCGGCAGCAGGCCGGTGAACCAGGATTTGCCGGCGTTGACCAGCAGCGCGCCGACGATCGGGCCGACAATGGTGCCGCGCCCACCGACGGCTGCCCAGATCACGACTTCGATGGAATTGGACGGCTCGAATTCGCCGGGATTGATGATACCGACCTGCGGCACATAGAGCGCGCCGGCGATGCCGGCCATGACAGCCGAGACGGTGAAGGCAAACAGCTTCACGTTCTCCGCCCGCCAGCCGAGGAAGCGGGTGCGGCTCTCGGCGTCGCGCACCGCCATCAGCAGCTTGCCGTATTTGGAGCCGACGATCGCCCAGGTGATGAAGACGGCGAGCGCGAGTATGATGGCGCTGGCGGCAAACAGGGCCGAGCGGGTGGCGTCGGCCTGCACGTTGAAGCCCAGAATATCCTTGAAATCGGTCAAGCCGTTGTTGCCGCCGAAACCCATGTCGTTGCGGAAGAAGGCGAGCAGCAGCGCGTAGGTCATCGCCTGGGTGATGATGGAGAGATAGACGCCGGTGACGCGGCTGCGGAAGGCGAACCAGCCGAAGACGAAGGCGAGCAGGCCGGGCACCGCCAGCACCATGATGGCGGCGAACCAGAAGTGGTCGAAACCGGTCCAGAACCAGGGCAATTCCTTGTAGTTCAGGAACACCATGAAATCGGGCAGGATCGGATTGCCGTAAACGCCGCGCGAGCCGATCTGGCGCATGAGGTACATGCCCATCGCATAGCCGCCGAGGGCGAAGAAGGCGCCATGGCCGAGCGAGAGGATGCCGCAATAGCCCCAGACGAGATCGAGCGCCAAGGCAAGCAATGCATAGCAGAGGTACTTGCCCGTCAACGCGACGATGTAGGACGGAATATAGAACGCGCTTTGCGGCGACACTGCGAGGTTGAGCAGCGGCACGATAATGGCGGCCGTCAGCAGGATGAAAATAGTGATGGCGATGCGACGGTCGGCACCCGCGGCGAAGAAGCGTCCCGTGATCATGTTTCCACCGCCCTGCCCTTGAGCGCGAACAGGCCGCGCGGGCGCTTCTGGATGAACAGGATGATCAGCACCAGCACGACGATCTTGCCGAGCACCGCGCCAGCATAGGGTTCGAGAACCTTGTTGACGATGCCGAGCGAGAAGGCGCCGACCAGCGTGCCCCAGAGATTGCCGACACCGCCGAAGACCACGACCATGAAGCTGTCGATGATGTAGCCGCGGCCGAGATTGGGCGAGACATTGTCGATCTGGCTGAGCGCGACGCCGGCAATGCCGGCAATGCCGGAGCCGAGCGCAAAGGTCAGCGCATCGACCCAAGGCGTCCTGATGCCCATCGAGGCGGCCATGCGGCGGTTGGCGGTGACGGCGCGCATCTGAAGGCCCCAGGGCGTGCGCTTCATAACAAAGAGCAGCACGCCGAAGACGGTGAGCGCGAAGACCAGGATCCAGAGGCGGTTCCAGGTGACGGCGAGTTGGCCGACATCGAACGATCCCGACATCCAGGAGGGGTTGCCGACCTCCTGGTTGGTCGGTCCGAAGATCGAGCGCACCGCCTGCTGCAGGACAAGCGAGACGCCCCAGGTTGCGAGCAGCGTTTCCAGCGGCCGGCCGTAGAGGAAACGGATGACGCCGCGCTCGATGATCAGGCCGACGGAAGCGGCAACCAGGAAGGCGAGCGGCAGCGCGATCACCAGCGACCAGTCGAACAGGCCGGGGAATGAGGTTCGGATCACCTGCTGGACGACGAAGGTGGTGTAGGCGCCGAGCATCACCATCTCGCCATGCGCCATGTTGATGACGCCCATGACGCCGAAGGTGATGGCGAGGCCGATGGCGGCCAGCAGCAGCACCGAGCCAAGCGAGATGCCGTACCATATGTTCTGGCCGGCATCCCACAGCGCCAGGCTCGAATTGATGCTGGCGATTGCCGCCGTCGCGGCATCCTTGACCGCGCCTTGCGCATTGGCCTCGACCGCGGTGAGCAGCGAGACCGCGTCGCGGTCGCCGCGCGCGCCGATCAGGGCAATGGCGGCAAGCTTGTCGGCCTCCGGCTTGTCGGAGACCAGCACCGATGCCGCGCGCGCCTGTTCGAACAATGCCTTGACCTTGGCGTCGGTCTCGGCGGCGATGGCTGCATCGAGCGGCTCGATATTGGCGGCATCGGGGGTCTTGAACATGGTGTCGGCGGCGGCGATGCGGACAGAAGGATCTTTCGCGCGCAACGTCAGCGTTCCCAGTGCATCTCGGATGACACGACGCAGCGTGTTGTTGACCTTGATCTTCGTGATGTCGGCCTTGGGGGCGTCGCCGGCTTTCTCGCCACTCAGCGGGTCGAGCAGCGTGACGCTGTCGGCGGCCTCACTGCCGACGAAGACGGCTGAATCGGCTTTACGGATGTAAAGGTTGCCTTCGGCGAGCGCTGCAAGCGGGCGCTCGACCAGCGGATCGCCGGTGGCGGCAAGTTCGCGCACGACGGCCTCAGTGGCGGCAAAGCCCGTGCTCGTGGCGAATTTGGCGACGATGGCGCGCAGATCGGCTTCGGCTGCGTTCGACGGCAATAGGCTTGCCACCAGGAACACCAGCATGAGGCCGAGAGTGCGCAACAGGATCATCCGTTCAGATACTCTTCTGTGGGGAAATTCCGCGTCCGGGCGGGCTGAAGCGCCCGGACGCTTGGCGGTACCGATCGTGGACGCGTCCACGATCGGTCGGCCCCGGGAGGGATCAGTTCGTGCCCTTGCCGCCGCATTTGCCGGTGGCAACGTTGAAGTTGCCGCAGGACAGAGGCGCGCGCCAATCCGAAATCAGGTCCTTGGAATCGGGCAGATAGTCGGACCATTCGTCGCCCATCACGAGGCCGGGCGTCTGCGACACGGTCTCGAACTGGCCGTCGGCCTGGATCTCGCCGATCAGCACCGGCTTGGTGATGTGATGGTTCGGCATCATGGTCGAATAGCCGCCGGTGAGGTTCGGCACGGACACGCCGACCATGGCGTCGATGACCTTGTCGGGATCGGTGGTGCCGGCCTTTTCGACCGCCTTCACCCACATGTTGAAGCCGATATAGTGAGCTTCCATCGGGTCGTTGGTGGTGCGCTTGTCATTCTTGATGAACTTGTGCCAGTCGGCGATGAACTTCTTGTTTTCGGGTGTGTCGACGCTCTCGAAATAGTTCCAGGCAGCGAGATGGCCGACCAGCGGCGCGGTATCGAGACCGGCCAGTTCTTCCTCACCGACCGAAAAGGCCATGACCGGGATGTCCTCGGCCTTGATGCCCTGGTTGCCGAGTTCCTTGTAGAACGGAACGTTGGCGTCGCCATTGACGGTCGAGACGACGGCGGTCTTCTTGCCGGCCGAGCCGAATTTCTTGATTGCGGAGACTTCGGTCTGCCAGTCGGAGAAGCCGAACGGCGTGTAGTTGACCATGATGTCTTCGGCGGCGACGCCCTTGGCCTTCAGATAGGCCTCGAGGATTTTGTTGGTGGTTCGGGGATAGACGTAGTCGGTGCCTTCCAGCACCCAGCGCTTCACCGAGCCACCGTCCTCGCTCATGAGATAATCGACGGCAGGAATCGCCTGCTGGTTCGGGGCGGCGCCGGTGTAGAACACGTTGCGCTCGCTTTCCTCGCCCTCATACTGGACGGGGTAGAACAGGATGTTGTCGAGTTCCGAGAACACCGGCAACACCGATTTGCGCGACACCGAGGTCCAGCAGCCGAACACGGCGGCGACCTTGTCCTTCGAGATCAGCTCGCGCGCCTTTTCGGCAAAGAGCGGCCAGTTGGAGGCCGGATCGACAACGACCGCCTCGAGCTTCTTGCCGAGCAGACCGCCCTTGGCATTCTGCTCTTCGATGAGCATCAGCATGGCGTCTTTCAGCGTCGTCTCCGAAATCGCCATGGTCCCCGACAGCGAATGCAGAATGCCGACCTTGATCGTGTCTTCGGCGGCCTGGGCCGGAGACGACATCGACAGGCCGGCGGCGACCACGCCGGCCGAAAACATTTTTGTTATTGTGGAGAAATTACCCCTCATACCGAAGACTCCCAAGCTGTTTGATTGCACCGCGATAATGCAATGCAACTGCCGTGCCAAACGCAAAGGCGCCGCTCACGAAGATGGAATAGCCGAGCGTTATCAGCCGGTTGGTATATTAGCCTCGAGAAAACAGTGGTAGCCGGCGAAAATTGATTGAGGCAAATTTGCGCAGCGCACATGGCTTTTGCCTAATTTTTGCCCAATTGAGACAAATGCCTAGTTTTTGATCTCCGGCCGTGTGTTCCGGGCTAACAATGTTGCGGTACCGCGCAAAAATAGGGCAAGCTCGCCCTTCAAAAGAGTGACGTCATGACATCTCGCACCTCATGCATTTCCGGCATCCTGCTGCTGATGGCAACGAGCGGCGCCGCGCGCGCCGATTTCAGCGAGGGCAAGCTTCCGGACGGCACCTATCATTGCGAGGTCTATTTGCTCGGCGCCTTCCTCAACCTCGGCGACATCACTATCAAGGGCAATGTCTATAGTGGTCCGGTGACATTCGGCACCGCGACGCAAGGCTACAACTATCAGATGAATGCCAATGGCGAGATCACCTGGCTCGGGCCGCTGGGCGGCTATACCACCGGTGGCAACTCCGTCTCCATGACACAGGCAACACTGGACGGCGAGACCGCCCCGTCATTCGACATCATTCTGAAGCAGCCCGACGGCGCCTTCACCGCCTCGACCTGCACCAAGGGCTGAGCGATGCGTAGTGCCGCGCCCAGTTGCGGCAAAACCTTCCTCTTATGTCATGTGAATGTTGCCTAGGCAGACTAGGGCAACGGTGCGCCGTAACATCCACCCTGAGAGGCAGACACCATGGCCAATGCACCGTCTTCATCCTCCCCCGTCATCCGCGAAATCATTGCCGAGCGCGTCTCGCGCCGGTCTCTTTTGAAAGGCAGCCTCGCCTCCGGCGCGCTGATTGCCGGCGGCAGCTTTGTCGGCTCCTTGTTTGCCGGCGAAACGCATGCCGCCACAGCGCAGTCGACGCTCGGCTTTCCCGAGCTGAAACGGGTCTACGGCAAGACCCATGCCGCCGCCGAAGGCTATGAGACGACCATCGTCGCGCGCTGGGGCGACCCGCTTGCAGCCGGCCTCGCCGAATTCGACGGCAACAAGGTCGCGGCGGAGGAACAGGAAAAGCGCTTCGGCTACAATTGCGACTACATCGCCTTCATGCCGCTGCCCAAGGGCACGGTGAATTCCGATCATGGCCTGCTCTGCGTCAACAACGAATACATCTCGCCCAATGTGATGTTTCCGGGGATGACCGAGGGCGATGCCGGCAAGACGATGACCAGGGAACAGGTCGATCTCGGCATGGCCGCGATGGGCCATTCGATCGTCGAGGTGCAATTGAAGGACGGCAAGTGGGCAAGCGTGGCGGACAGCCCGCTCAACCGCCGCATCACCGCCAACACCGAAATGACCGTTTCCGGACCGGTTGCCGGCCATGCGCTGATGAAAACTTCGGCCGACCCGACTGGCACGAAAGTGCTCGGCACCAGCTATAATTGCAGCGGCGGTTTCACCCCCTGGGGTACGGTGCTGACCTGCGAGGAAGGCGTGTCCGACATTTTCGGCGGCGACCCGAAAAAGGCGCCGACTGCCGACCTGCTCGACCGTTACGGCTTCGACGGCTCCGACATCTATGGCCGCGGCCGCTTCCATGACCGCTTCAACCTCGACAAGGAACCGAACGAGGCCAACCGCTTCGACTGGGTGGTCGAGATCGACCCTTACGATCCTCAGTCCAGGCCGGTGAAGCGCACGGCACTTGGCCGCATGTCGCATGAGGCCTCGACCGTGGTCCTCAACAAGGACGGCCGCGTTGTCGTCTATATGGGTGACGACGACTATTTCGAATATATGTACCGCTTCGTCTCGGCCAAGGCCTATGACAAGGCCAACCCGGCCTCCGGCGCCGATCTGCTCGACGATGGCGTGCTGTCGGTCGCCCGCTTCGATGCCGATGGCTCGATGACGTGGCTGCCGTTGGTGCACGGCCAGGGCAAGCTTACCGTCGAGAACGGTTTTGCCGACCAGGCCGAGGTGCTGTTGAAGACGCGGTTTGCGGCAGATGCGCTCGGCGCCACGCCGATGGACCGGCCCGAGGACATCGAGACCAATCCGGTGACCGGCCGCGTCTATGCGGTGATGACCAAGAACAAGAAGCGCGACCAGTCAAAGGTCAATCCGGCCAACACGCGGCCGGAAAATCTCTGGGGCCATATTGTCGAACTGATCCCGCCCGGCGGCCGCGGCGCCGACGCCGACCACACGGCCGAAAACTATGCCTGGGACCTGTTCGTGCTCTGCGGCAATCCCAGGGATGCCAAGGTCGGCGCCACCTTCCATCCGGATACGTCGGACAATGGCTGGTTCGTCTGCCCCGACAACATCACCTTCGATCCGGCCGGGCGGCTGTGGGTGGCGACGGACGGCGCCAATGATTTCGACCTGCCGGACGGCGTCTATGGCGTCGACACCGAAGGTGCGGCGCGCGGCCTGCCGAAGCTGCTGTTCACCTGCCCGCACGGCGCCGAAGCGACCGGCCCGTGCTTCACGCCGGACGGCTCGACTTTGTTCCTGTCGGTGCAGCACCCTGCGGAAGATGCAGAGACGCTCGACAAGGCGCAGACGCTGTGGCCCGACTTCAGGGATGGCCAATTGCCGCGGCCGTCCGTCGTCGCCATCCGCCGCAAGGACGGACAGCCGGTCGGCGCATAGTGTCCTAGGGAAAAGGGCGGAACGCGCCATGCGCGTTCCGCGTAGCGATCCGGGAGGACGGCTCAGATCGTCTTGGCCGACATTTGCGAAGCGATGTATTCGGCCTGGCGGATAGCCAGCGACACGATCGTCAGCGTCGGATTTTCAGCCGCACCGGTGGTGAACTGGCTGCCGTCCGACACGAACAGGTTTTTGATGTCGTGCGCCTGGCCGTGCTTGTTGACGACGCCGTCTTCCGCCTTTTCACTCATCCGGTTGGTGCCGAGATTGTGGGTTGAGGGATAGGGCGGCGTCGGGAAGGAGCGCGTCGCGCCGACCGCATCATAAAGCGCTGTGGCCTGCTTGTAGGCATGGTTGCGCATCGCCGTGTCGTTGGGATGATCATCGAAATGCACGTCGGCGATCGGCATGCCGTGCGCGTCCTTCTCGTCCTTGTGCAGCGTGACGCGGTTTTCCGCGCGCGGCATGTCCTCGCCGACGATCCACAGGCCAGCCATGTGATCATAGTGGTCGAGCGCGGTGGTGAAGGAACGGCCCCAGCCGCCGGGATTGAGGAAGGCGGCCATGAAGGGCAAGCCGAGCGACAGCGTCTCGAATTCATAGCCGCCGACAAAGCCGCGTGAGGGATCGTGCCGCGCCTCGTCGCGGATAATGCCGGCCATGGTGGTGCCGCGATACATATGCACCGGTTGGTCGAAGATGGCGTAGACCGAACCGGTGGTGTGGCGCATGTAGTTCTTGCCGACCTGCCCCGACGAATTGGCAAGCCCTTGCGGAAACTTCGCTGACTCGGAGTTTAGCAGCAGGCGCGGGCTTTCGATCGAGTTGCCGGCGACGGCGACAATGCGGGCCTTCTGTTCCTGCAGCTTGCCGTCCTTGTCGGCATAGACGACGCCGGTCACCTTGCCTGAGGCGTCGTGGTTGATCTTGATCGCCATGGCATTCGGCCGGACTTCGAGATGGCCGGAGGCCTCGCCCTTGGGGATCTCGGTATAGAGCGTCGACCATTTGGCGCCCCATTTGCAGCCCTGGAAGCAGAAGCCGGTCTGTTGGCAGGAGTTCCGGTCATCACGCTCGACCGAATTGATTGCCATGTTGCCGGTATGACATTCCTTGTAGCCGAGCTTGTCGGCGCCGGCCTTGAGCACCTTGAAATTGTTGTTGCCGGGCAGCCGCGGCCAGCCATTGGTGCCGGTGACGCCCATCTTGGCTTCCGCCTTGGCGTAGTACGGCTCCATCTCGGCCAATGTGACCGGCCAGTCCAGCAGGTTGGCGCCTTCCAGCTTGCCGTAGGTCGAGAGCGTCTTGAACTCATGCTCCTGGAAGCGCAGCGAGGCGCCGGCCCAGTGCGTGGTCGAGCCGCCGACCGATTTGACTATCCAGGCCGGCAAATTGGGGAAATCCTTCGACACCCGCCAGTCGCCGGACGTCGTGCGCTTGTCCGTCCAGGCGAGTTGGCTGAAGGAACCCCACTCATCATTGATGAAATCCTCGTATTCGTGGCGCGCGCCGGCCTCGAGGATGACGACATCGACGCCTTTCTGGGCGAGTTCGTTGCCGAGCGTGCCGCCGCCGGCGCCGGAGCCGATGATCACGACCACGCCATCGTTGTTGAGATCAAATGAAGCTGCCATGGTTTCCTCCCATGAATTCCTGTTTGCCGGGTTTCAGAACGACGGAAGGGCTCAGAGCCACTCTATGTCGTCGAAACCGCGCGCGATGTAGCCGCCCTTGGAGTAGGATTCGCCCTCGTAGCCGAAGATCGGCCACACCTCCTGCTGGTTGTAGAGGCTGACGACGAGGCCGCCGCGGATGGACTGGAAGAACGGCGTCGCGTCGATCTGCTGCAGCACGGCGACGCGCTGCTCCTCCCAGCCGAGGCCGCGATAGCCGCCCTCGCCTGACTTCTTGTCGAGGTCGGCGATGCCGTCTTCGATCATCGTCTTGTAGGCAGCGTCCTTGCCGGCCTGCTCGTCATGGCCTTTTACGGCGATGGCGTAGTATTTGTCGGGCACCTGATCGTGCGGATAGATGTCGCGCGCCATCTGGATCAGCGTCGCCATGGTTTCGGGCTTGAGCGCTGATGTCTCGAGCCCCCAGGCATTTTCAGGGCTGATGACGGCGCTGCCGGAAATGACGAGCAACGCGCCGATGCCGCCGCGTTTGAGAAGTTCACTACGTGAGAGCCTCGCGTCATAGATCGTGACCATTTGTTCCTCCCTGCTTGCTGTTTGCGCCCTTGAACAGCGCCGTTGCTGGCGCCGCGCGGCTGAATGCGGCTGATAATCCCCTACTGGAAGCGCCCTCCACGCTGCAGAACCTCGATCTTGTAGCCGTCGGGGTCCTCGATGAAGAAAAAGCGGGCGATCAGCGATCCGTCGCGGTTGAATTCGACGATCTTCTTGGGGTTGAGGCCGAGCGCGCCGATCCGGTCGTGTTCGCTGTCGAGATCGGACACCGAGACCGCCAGATGGCCGTAACCGTCGCCAAGCCCATAAGGCTCGGTGCGGCCCTTGTTCACGGTGAGTTCGAGCTCGAACCCCGTTTCGGCGTTGGCAAGGTAAATCAGCGTGAATGTCTCGAAATCCAGCCTGTCGGCGACGTCGAGCCCGAAAGCGTTTCTGTAGAAATCGACGGATCTGGCCTCTTGGAGAACCCGGATCATGGAATGGATTGCCTTCGCCAAATCAGTCTCCGCCGCTGCATGTTGGAGGCGATTATGGGCGGCACGCGCGAAAGGTGGTGGCAGCCGGTTACCACGGCTAAATTTGCAATCGCTGCTATGCCAGCGCCTAAAGACGAAAGTCCGATTGCCGATTCGGCCCACAAGGCCGAACATGCAGGGACAACCACAACTTGAAGGCGCGACACGCTGCGCCCAAAACCAACAATATCGGGAGGTAAGGATGTGCAGGGTTTTTGCCGGGCAGGATCCGGAAGGCTATCGACAGATCAACCGGTCGATCCGCATCGACGGTCACTCTACGAGTATCCAGCTTGAAGGAACGTTCTGGGCGCTGCTTGACGAAATTGCCGACAGCCAGGGCCTGACGACGCCGAAGTTCATCTCAAAACTCTATGACGAGGCGATCGAGATCAACGGCGCCATTCCCAACTTCGCGTCGATGCTGCGTACCACCTGCGCGCTCTATCTGCGCGGTCACCGGCCAGACATGGATGAGCTGACGCCGAAGCGCGAAGCGGCCTGAGGAAGCTAGCCTTCCGCCGCAACGTCGAGCCCGAGCCGCGCCATATCGGTGAACAGCGCCTGACGTTCGGAATAGGCAGTCTGTTCGCCGGTCACGATGTTGTCGACGACGGTCAGCAGCGACAGCGCGCGGGCGCCGAAATGCGCCGCGATTCGGTAGAGTGCGCTGGTTTCCATATCGACAGCGAGAGCGCCAAGCGCCTGCGCTTCGGCAAAGCGGTCGCGCCCTACAGGGTGGTAGAAGACGTCGCTGCAGATGGTCAGCCCGGCCTGGTGGTCGATGCCGAGCTGGGCGGCGCAGGCCAAAGCGTGGGCGAACAGGCCGGGATCGGGCCCGGCGGCAGCATCGTAGAGGCCGAAGACCTGGCCGCTTTGGTGGCTTTCGGCGCGCACCGACTGCGAGATCACCAAGGAGCGCAGCGGCACGCGGGGTGTCAGGCCGCCGCAGGTACCTGTGCGGATCAGCGTTTTGACGCCGTGAACATCCAGGAGTTCATGCACATAGACCAGGAAGGACGGGACACCGATGCCGGTGGCCTGGATGCTGATGGGACGGCCGCGATAGAGACCAGTGAAGCCGAGTGCGCCCCGGCGGCGGTTGACGCAGCGCGGTGCCTCAAGAAATGTCTTTGCCATCCACTCGGCGCGTTGCGGATCGCCCGGTAACAGCACCGTTGCGGCATAGTCGCCCCTGGCAGCCTCGTTGTGCGGCGTCACGACATGCTCCCCAATACCCGCCGCCCGTTTCGCCTGCAATCATGGCAGCGTCACGTCATTGCGCAAGCTTTGAATTAGGGCGCCCTAAGACTCCAACACATCCTTGACCACGGTGGCCAGCTGCTTGAGGGAGAACGGCTTCGGCAGGAAGCCGAATTGCGCGTCCGGCGGCAGGTTTCTGGCGAAAGCGTCTTCGGCATAGCCGGACACGAAGACGAACTTGATGTCGGGCTGGCGCTTGCGCAGTTCGCCGAGCAGCGTCGGTCCGTCCATTTCCGGCATCACCACGTCGGACACGACGATATCGACCTTGCCGCCGAGCGCTTCGAAGACTTCCAGCGCCTCGACGCCCGAGGAGGCCTCATGGACGGTATAGCCGCGCGAGGTCAGCGCCCGCGAGCCGCCCATGCGCACGGCGTCTTCGTCCTCGACGAGGAGCACAGTGGCCGAGCCCGACAGGTCCTTGGCGCTGTCGGCGGCTTTCACCGGCGCAGCCGGCGCCTCGCTGACGTCGCCGGGCTTCTTCGCCTCCACGATATGGCGCGGCAGGAAGATGCGGAAGGTCGAACCCTTGCCGACTTCGGAATCGCAGAAGATGAAACCGCCGGTCTGCTTGATGATGCCATAGACCATCGACAGGCCAAGGCCGGTGCCTTTGCCGACTTCCTTGGTGGTGAAGAACGGCTCAAAAATCTTCTTCAGCACGTCCGGCGCAATGCCCGAGCCGCTATCCTCGACCTCGACCACGACATAGTCGGCAGGCGTGAGCTCGCGGTAGGAGAAGCTCTTGCATTGTTCGGCGGTGACGTTGCGGGTGCGCACGGTGAGGTCGCCGCCGGCCGGCATGGCGTCGCGCGCGTTGACGGCCAGGTTGACCACCACCTGCTCGAACTGGCCGATATCGACCTTGACCGGCCACAAATCGCGGCCGTGGTCGACCTTCAGCTTGATCTCGTTGCCAACCAGGCGGGCAAGCAGCATCCGGAGATCGGCAAGCACGTCGGTCAGGTTCAGCACTTCCGGCCGCAATGTCTGCTTGCGCGAGAAGGCGAGCAACTGCCGCACCAGCGAGGCCGCCCGGTTGGCATTCTGCTTGATGTTCATGATGTCGGGGAAGGACGGGTCCGACGGCCGGTGATTGGTCAGCAAAAGATCCGACGCCATGATGATGGCGGTCAGCACATTGTTGAAGTCGTGGGCGATGCCGCCGGCGAGCTGTCCGACCGCCTGCATCTTCTGGCTCTGCGCCATCTGGCCCTCGAGCGCCTTCTGCTCGGTGGTCTCGACGGCATAGACGATGGCCGATTCCTCGGCGCCCTCGCCGGTGCCGTCGGCGACGGCGTTGACGTAGAAGCGGATGTGACGCTCCTCATTGCCTGGCAGCAGCGTGTCGATCGGCTCGATGTCGGCCTGCCTCAGCCGCGCCTTTTCGAACGCGGCGGCAAAGGCCGGCCGGTCGCGCTCATGGATCACGGTGTCCAGCCGCACGCGGCGGTCAACCGCGTCGCCGTCGACGACGGAGGAAAACAGCGACAGGAACGGCGCGTTGGTGCGCAGGATGCGGCCGCCATTGTCGACGGCAGCAATGGCCATCGGCGTCGAATTGAAGAAACGGGTGAAGCGCACTTCCGAAGCCCGAAGGTCGGCCGATGCGTCCTCGCCCTGGGTGCGGTTGAGCACAATGGTGCGGGTCGGACCGTTGGTCCCCTCGCGGCTGGCCGAGACCCGATGCATGAAGCGCACCGGCACCGCCTCGCCGGTTGTCGTCGTCAGATCGAGATCGATGACGGCGTTGCGGGTGGTGCCGGGATCGGCCTTGACCGAGCGCACCAGCGCCATGCCGTCGCCGGCGACGATTTCCGGGAGTGTCACGGCGCCAGGGGTGAAGCTCGCCAGATCGATGCCCAGCCATTCGGCGAGCGTGGCGTTGATGTAGGTGACACGGCCTTCCTGGTCGGCCGAGAAGAAACCGGCCGGCGCATGGTCGAGATGGTCGATAGCCTTCTGCAAGTCGAGGAAGAAACGCTCCTGCTCGGCCCGTTCCTGCGAGATGTCGGCGAGTTGCCAGGCAAGCATCGGCAGGCGCTGACCGGGAACGCTGAAGGTACGGGCTCGCGCCCGGTACCAGCGCGCGCCGGGTTCGGCGCCCGGCCGGATCGACTGTGCCAGCCGGAACTCACCGTCGCCGGCCTGGCCATCGCGCAAGCCCGAGGCCAGCCGGTATATGGTCACCGAAGCTTCGGGGACATCGGAAAGCAGGCCTTCGACCGTCTTCAGATCGGCGGCCGACGCAGCACCGGTCATCTCGGCATAGGCCCGGTTGGCGTAGACCACGCGGCCCTTCGTGTCGGTGACGATCAGGCCCTGCGACATGGAATCGACGAAGGCCTTCGACAGTTCATCCCCGGTCGAACGCGGCGCGATCTGCACGAAGCCGATGGCCGTGGCGAACAGGAAGCCGACGCCGATCATGGCAAGCACGCCCAGCATGCCGAGCAGGAACGGATCGCCAAGACGCTCGCGGAAAATGCCGAAAACGATCGCGGCCCCGGTCAGGACGATGATGAACACGATGAGCCGGGTAACCGCGCCTGGCCGCGTGTTCTGATCGACGATCGGTACCGGATAGAAATCGCCGCGCGTTTCCCTGGCCATATGCCCCCTGCTCGTGAGTTGTCCGACACCGCCCCCGGCCGGTTGAATCACATTCTCCTAATCCGGAAAAGGCCCTGGCGGCAAATGTCGGATAAAAATGACGCGTCGGTGTTTTCAAGCTGTTCACGAAGCGTGAAGGCAACTTGCGGTGGCTGGCCGCAACGGTCTAGTGTCCCTCCACTTCAAAAGCCGATTGGGGGCACCGATGCAGTGGCTGGATAATGTGGCGGGTCCCGGATATGCCGCAGCGCTGCTGTGGACGTTTGCTGCCCTTGTCCTGCTGGTCATCGTGCTCATCATCATCAGGCTGGTCCGCAACCTGACCTTCGGCACCTTCGTTGCCGGCGGCAGGAACCGCAAGACACGGCTGGCGGTCATGGACGCGACGGCGGTCGACAGCCACCGCCGGCTGGTGCTCATCCGTCGCGACGACATCGAACACCTGCTTTTGATCGGCGGCCCGACCGACGTTGTCGTCGAGCGCGATATCAGACTTGCAGCGCCACGCCGTCCGGCATTGACCGGCGATGGCGGTGTTGGCCAGCAGCAACAGGCGCCGCGGCCGCGCGCAGCACAACCCGCTCCCACCGCGCCCGCAAGGCAGGCGCCACCGCCGCAACCGGTAAGGGCTGCTCCAGCCGCCGTTCCGCCGCGCCAGGCCGCGCCGGCGCCGAAACCGGCTCAAATCTACCAGGCGAGCAATGTGACACCGCTGCCGGCCTATGGCTCCGCCGCCAATACTGCCCGGCAGGCCCCGCCACCGAAGCATGAGTCCATCGACGATACCCTGATGCGGGAGCTCGAGGTCTCGCTCGACGATTCGCACCCCAAACCGGCAAGCAAGCCGGCTGCGAAGGCACCGCAGTCTCTCGACGACGAGATGACCAAGCTGCTCGGCGAACTCGCCAGCCAGAAACGGTAAAGCCCGGCGAACCGTCACATCTTGCCGATTCCCGATCGAACGCCGCTTAAGCGTGTCGTCCGTTTCAGCGCGACGCGCTTTAACTTGGGGGCGGACTAAACCCTTCGGCCAAAAACAGAAATGGCCGGGAAACCCGGCCATTTCTGATGAAACAGTCCTGCCTGACGGCAGCGGCTCAATCGTCGCGATAGACCTTCTCGCGGCGTTCGTGGCGCTCCTGCGCTTCGATCGACAAGGTCGCGATCGGACGCGCATCCAGCCGCTTCAGCGCGATCGGCTCGCCGGTTTCCTCGCAATAGCCGTATGTGCCTTCATCGATGCGCTGCAGCGCCGAATCGATCTTTGAAATGAGCTTGCGCTGGCGGTCGCGGGCCCGAAGCTCGATGGCGCGGTCGGTTTCCGAGGAAGCGCGATCGGCGAGATCGGGATGGTTGGCGTTTTCCTGCTGCAGGATTTCGAGGGTTTCGCGCGCTTCGCGCAGTATGTCGGTCTTCCAGGTGACGAGCTTCAGGCGAAAGTAGGATTTCTGCCGTTCGTTCATGAACGGCTCGTCTTCGGAGGGTACGTAATTGGCTGTAACGATATCGTTCATTCGACTCACCCAACAACCCCAAATTTGGCGCCTATATATTCGCGCAGAGAAGGCTGCACAAGCGTAATCCGCGCGCGTTTCACGCAATTGTTAATGCCGCGCGGGCGATCCTCAGCAAAGCCTTCCATAGCAAGGGCGCGGGCGAATTCGCACATGATTCGCTGCGCTTGGGCGTCGCCGCCCATTGTGCCTCAGGCCTTTCTCGTGGCTAATCCAGTTGTGTCATTGGTGGGCAGCACACCATTGGGGGTCCGGTGAGCAGACTGTATCTGTTGAGGCATGCGAAGGCTGGCTGGGCCCTTCCCGGCGTGCGCGACTTCGATCGCCCGCTCGACGCATCCGGCATTGCCGATGCCGAAATGATGGGGACTGCGATGCGTGCCCGCAACTACATCCCCGATATCACGCTCTGCTCCAACGCCAAGCGGGCGCGCCAGACGCTGGAAGGCATCGCCGGCCACACCGATACCGGCCGGGTGCTGTTCTTCGACACGCTCTACAGCGAGGATGCCGCCGGCTACCTCGCCATCATCCGCAGCAATGGCGGCCCCGGCTCGCTGCTGGTCATCGGCCACAATCCGATGACGGAAGACCTTGCCATGGCGGTCTCGGGCGACGGCGACGAGGCTGCTCGGGCCATCATGAACCATGGTTTCCCGACCTCCGGCCTTGCGGTCGTGCGCTTCGACGGCACCCTCACCGAGGCTGCGCAAGGCGCGGGCTACCTCGAAGCCTTCCTGACGCCCGTCGATCTCTGAGCCGAGCCGGCGAGGCCGGGCGCCATTTCAAACTTGAACCGCAAAGCCTATATCGGGCGCAAGAGCACGCCTGAGAGAACAGATTTTGGCATCATCGCTGACCACTTTCACCGACGAAGCGAGAATTGCCCTGGATACGCTGTCGGGGCGTGCGAGCGGGCTTTTTTCGCCGTCGCTTCGGCTGGGCGTCACCGGCCTGTCCCGGGCCGGCAAGACGGTGTTCATCTCGGCTCTCGTCCACAATCTCATCCATGGCGGGCGCCTGCCGCTGTTCGAGGCGCAGAAGTCGGGACGGATCGCTCGCGCCTTCCTCGAGGAACAGCCGGACGATGCCGTGCCGCGTTTTCAGTACGAGGACCATATCTCCGCCCTGGTCAACGACCGTGTCTGGCCGGACTCGACGCGCGCCATTTCGGAACTCAGGCTCACCATCGAATATGAGTCTGCCTCCGGTTGGAACCGGATGTTTTCCAGCGGCCGATTGTCGGTCGACATCGTCGACTACCCCGGCGAATGGCTGCTCGACCTGCCGCTGCTCGGCAAATCCTTCGCCGATTTTTCGCATGAAGCTTTTG
Source organism: Mesorhizobium sp. L103C131B0 (assembly GCF_000502275.1). Classification (NCBI taxonomy): domain Bacteria; kingdom Pseudomonadati; phylum Pseudomonadota; class Alphaproteobacteria; order Hyphomicrobiales; family Phyllobacteriaceae; genus Mesorhizobium; species Mesorhizobium sp. L103C131B0. The sequence continues at coordinate 131,250 of NZ_AYXC01000015.1, forward strand.
AGATGGCTATGCTGCCGGTGCGGGCCGACCTGTCGCAGGACTGGCGGGCGCTGTCGGCGAGGATCGACCCCAATGCCGACGCCGACGAGATGACGGCGCGGCGCCTCGCCGAGAGTTTTGCCGCCTACCTCAAGGCCTGCAAGCTCGACGAGCGGGCGCTTTCGACCTTGCCGCCCGGCCGTTTCCTGATGCCTGGCGACCTCGAGGGATCGCCGGCGCTGACCTTCGCGCCCTTGCTGCTCAAGGGTGAGAAACGGCCGCGCTCCGGCTCGCTGCAAGCGATGATGGAGCGCCGCTACGAGGCCTACAAGACGCATGTGGTGAAACCGTTCTTCCGCGAACACATCACCCGCCTCGACCGCCAGATCGTGGTGATCGACGCCATGCAGGCGTTGAACGCCGGCCCCGGCGCGATGGCCGACCTGGAACGCGCGGTGACCGAAATCCTCTCCTGTTTCCGTCCTGGCCGAGGCAATTTCCTCACCGACCTGTTTTCACGCCGCATCGACCGCATCCTGGTTGCCGCGACCAAGGCCGACCATTTGCATCACGAAAGCCATGACCGGCTGCAGGCAATCGTGCGGCGGCTTGCCGACCGCGCCGTGGCGCGGGCAAATTTCACCGGCGCCGATGTCGACGTGGTCGCCATGGCGGCGGTGCGCGCGACGCGCGAAGGCACGGTCAAGCAAGGCCGCGAAACCCTGCCGGTGATCATCGGCACGCCGCTGAAGGGCGAGAAGATCAACGGCGAAACCTTTGATGGTAAAGCCGAAACCGCCATATTTCCCGGGGACTTGCCGGAGAAAATTGACGCGGTTTTCGACGTTTCGGAAGCCGACCACCGGCAGAGCAGCGACGATCCGGCGATCCGTTTCGTGCGCTTTCGCCCGCCAAAGCTCGAACGCACCGCTGAAGGCGTCACGCTGTCGCTGCCGCATATCAGGCTAGACCGCGCCTTGCAGTTCCTGATCGGAGACCATCTGGCATGACCGCGCCCCGCAGACCGGCAGCTTTCCGCATCGAGCCGGAGGCCGAACCGAAGCAGGAAACGCGCCGCCCCCATGCCGAGCCGCCGCGCAAGCCGCGCACCGTCGTCGTGCCGGCCGAGATCGATGTCTTCGATGAGCCGGACATTGTCGCCGCCGAACCGCCGCCGGCGACCGCGCCGCGCAGGCGCTCGCTGTTTGCCAGCCTGTTTTTCGGCGCGGTCGGCGTGCTGGTTTCGCTCGCCGTCGGCCTGTGGACCGACCAGCTCATCCGCGACCTGTTCGAGCGCGCAGAGTGGCTGGGGTGGCTGGCAGCGGGAATGGCCGCAATTGCCGTGTTGGCCCTCGCAGTCGTGCTGGTGCGCGAATTCCTGGCTATCGCCCGGCTGGCCGAGGTCGAAAAACTGCAAAAGCGGGCGCTCGATGCCGTGGCGCGCGACGATCCGAAGGCTGCAAGGGCCGTCGTCGAAGAGCTTTCGGCCTTTGTCGCTGCGAAACCCGAAACCGCGGCCGGCAGGCGCTCCCTGGCCGAATTGCGCGGCGAGATCATTGATGGCGGCAATCTGGTGCGACTGGCCGAAGCCGAGATTCTCGGGCCGCTCGATGCGAGAGCCAAGGTGATGATCCTCGAAGCAGCCAAACGCGTGTCGCTGGTCACCGCCGTCAGCCCCCGCGCACTCGTAGACGTTGCCTATGTCGTGTTCGAGGCCGGGCGCCTGATCCGCCGCTTGTCCGAACTCTACGGCGGCAGGCCGGGCACGCTGGGCTTTTTCCGGCTGGCGCGCAGCGTTCTTGCCCATCTGGCGGTGACCGGCTCGATCGCCGTCGGCGACAGCTTCGTCCAGCAGATCGTCGGCCATGGCCTTGCCGCCCGGCTGTCGGCGAAACTCGGCGAAGGCGTGGTAAACGGCATGATGACGGCGCGTATCGGCATTGCTGCCATGGAGACGGCGCGGCCCCTGCCCTTCATTGCCGGCAGGCGGCCGGGTATGGGCGATTTCCTGTCGGCGCTGACCTCGTTTGCGGCCAAAAAAGAGAATGAAGCACCCGCCTCAAGCAAGTGAACGCCCTCTCGCGGTCACCAAGCATTAACCAATCTTGTTCATGGTCGTCCAACAACAGCCTCCTTGTTGCCGGGTGTCGTCTATGAAAAGCGTAATCTTGTCCTGCGTCCTGCCCCTGGTCGCGCTTGCAGCACCTCTGGGCCCGACCGGGAAAGCCTTTGCAGCCGAGCCCGACAAGCAGTTCTTCCGCACCGTCGAAGGCAAATGGGTCGGCCCGGGCGAAATCATCGCCGGCAAATACAAGGGCACGAAGTTCACCTGCAGCTTCGACGGCTCGACGCCGGACAACAAGACCGGCATGACGCTCGATGGCGACTGCCGCGTCGGTGTCTTCACCCAGAAAATGTCGGCGACCGTCGAGCGCAAGGGCCGCGACTACAAGGGCAATTTCATGGGCGGCGCCGCGGGGTCGGGCCTGGACATCATCGGCGGCAACGTGGTCGATGCCCGCAAAGTCGTCTTCACCATCAACCGCAACCAATTGCGCGGCGTCATGCAGGCCCGCATTCCCGACGACAATTCGATGACGGTGACTATCGCCGTGCGCGTCGACCAGCAACTGGTGCCGGTCATCGGCATGAGCCTCAAGCGCGTCGACGCCGTCGAAGTCGGCTCCATCGCCAAAAACTGACTCTCAAGCGGTTCCCCGAAAAAAGCGCGGAACGGGGTTGCACTGCGCGATAGCTGAGCTGTTCCGCTCAGCTCGATGTCGGGAAGTGACACGCCACCTTGCGGCCAGGTTGGCGCTCCTCGAGCACGGGCCGCTCGGGGCGGCACCTTTCTGTCGCGACCGGACATGTGGCGCGCAACCGATGATGTCAGCGTCTCCGATGGCCCAAGCCACAGCAAGGCCAACGTGTCATGGTCCTGTGCGTGCCGGCGGTCCTCCGTGCAGCGCGATGCCCTTTAAGAACACCAGCAAAAAAGGCGGCGGCTACTTGAGCCACCGCCTTCCTCAATTTCCGAACGAAGAATCAGCCCTTGATGGCGGCCGTCAGCTCGTCATAGGCCTTGCAGGCGTCGGCCGGCGTGGTGGCGCCCTGATATTTGGTCGTCACAGCCTGCACCTTGGCGGTCAGGTCGGCGGCCTTGGTCGGATCCTTGGTGATCGCTTCCTGCAGCGCGGCGGTCATTTCCTGCGCCTTCTTGGCCGCGATTTCCTGCGTGCATTCAGGCGCCTTCGAACAGGCCGATGCGGCAAGCATGGCGACACCCACGCCGACGAGCAAAAACTTCTTCATGTCAGTCATTCTCCTCACGAAGGCAGAACTTGATCGTCGCTGCCTTCCAACGGCCGAAGCCTGGCGTCCCATAGCCGCCGATTGCGGCAAAACGCAACGTGTGCGGCGCATAAACCTGTGCAGCGCTGCTGCAACGGCGCGGACGGCCTGATTGAGGCCGCCCGTGTCAGACGAAGCAAGGTTTCAGCCACGAGGCTGCAGCAGCGCCAGTGCGGCCGTCGCCGCGGCAAGGACGGCGGTTAGGGTCAAAGGTCCCGTAGCGCCATAGGTGTCCACGACATAGCCGCCGACAACCGCACCGACGGTGATGGCAACCTGGAAGGAAGTGACCATCAGGCTGCCTGCTGCTTCCAGCGCATCAGGTGCCGCGCGGGACATATTGGTCGGCAGCACCACCGGCGCCATGCCGAAGGCGAAGCCCCACAGCGTAACAAAGCCGAAGGCAACGCTGGTTTGCGCGCCCCAAAGCACCAAAGCGAGTGCCGCAAACGCCATCAACGCGGCGGTAACTGCGAGGGCCATGTGGATGTTGGTGTCGGCCAGGCGGCCACCAGCAATATTGCCGATCACAGCGGCGATGCCGAACCCGAGCAGCGCCAGGGCAATCGGCCCGGTTGTGAGGAGCGTCACCTGTTCGAGGAACGGGCGCACATAGACCGAGCCGGCAAAATGCCCGGTCATCAGCAGAACAATGGCAAGCATGCCGAGTTGGATGCCACGCCGCCGCGTCAGCCGAAAGACGTCTGCAAGGCTGTTGCTTGCCGCCGCAGGCAAGGTCGGCAGGCTGAGAAGCTGTAGCAGCATGGCAAGCGCGGCCAGCCCCGCTGTCATGGCCATGGCGCTGCGCCATCCCAGCCAGTCACTGATCAACGCACCCATCGACGGCGCGGCAATGGTGGCGAGCGAGACGCCGAGGGTCACGATCGCCATGCCGCGACCTGTCGCATTGGCGCCAACCAGCCGCGCCACGACGGCAACGGAAAGTGCCCAGAAAGCGCTAAGAGCGATCCCCAACCCGGCCCTGCCCAGCAACAGCAGCCAGAAATTGGGCGCCAGCGCCGCAAGAATATTGGAACCGACCGCCAGGGCCATGAGGCCAACCAGCACCGCCTTGCGGTTCAATCGGCCGATGAGAACATTGCTCAACATGGCCGTCACGGCGCCAACGGAGGCGGTGGCGGTGACGACCTGTCCGGCCGTGCCCTCGCTGATGCCGAGATCGCGCGCCATCGGCGTCAACAGACCTGCCGGCAAGAATTCGGCAGACACCAGGGCAAAGCTGGTGGCCGCCAATGAAAGGACCGCGAACCAGGTGGCCGCGCTCCACGCGGCTGGTGCATCGGCGTCAAGGCCAATGGCGGCGTCTTCAAGCTGTAATGTTGTGTCAGTCACGGAAAGATCTCCACAGTTTGGAGATCTTAGATAGGCGAGTCCGCCCGGATGTTATGTACCTTAAAATCCGAAATTCATATCCATTCGTCCGGGAATTGTGCGGCGCACAACGCCTGGCGAGACATTGGTGATGCGCTTGAACGCGCGGGCGAAGGACGCCTCGGAATCATAGCCCAAACGGGTAGCGACTTCGGCAACAGACAAGCCGTTTTGGCCCAGCAATTCGCGGGCAAGCTGCATGCGCAGGCGGGCGAGATAATGTGCGGCGCCCTCCCCCAATACCGCGCTGAAGCGCTCGGCGAAAATCGAACGCGATTGGCCTGCCACGCCGGCCAGGCTTCCCAGCGTCCAGTTGTGGCCGGGGTCGCGATGCATGGCCGCCAGAGCGCGCCCTATATGGGGGTCGCGGATGGCTGCAAGCCAACCGACGGTCGAGGCCACGTTGCAATTGACCCAGCACCGGATGAGCCTGGCTGTCAGCAAATCCGCCATACGCGACAGGATGGTGGCGCTGCCCATCTGCGGTTGCGCGGCCTCCACCGTCATGGCCGCCAGCAAAGGGCCGACCATCGGGTCATTGCCGGCCACGTCGCAACCCTTGATGAGAGGCGGCATCAACGTGATCAACGGATTGAGCGCATAGGAGCCGAGAGACATGGAGCCGCAGAAAAGGGTGCTTGTCGCGCCCGTTCCCTGCCGTATCACTTCGCAAACGTTGCCGCCCAACTTGATCACCTGGCAGCCCTCGAGCGAGTCGCCCACCACGTCCGGCGCACTCGCCAGCCGATGGGCGATGCCTTGCGGCAGCAGCACCAGATCGCCATCGCGCAACTCCTGCCAGCCTTGCGCTTCGGTGTGAATCCAGCATGGACCCTGGCCGACAAAGTGAAAACGAAGCAGTTGTTGTTGCGGAAAGTCTATGCTCCATGGGTGCCGGAGTTCGCAGCGGCCATAGTTGACGCCACTCAAGCGAAAGTCTTGCAGAACTTCGCTGAGCGCATCCATCGGGATATGTGGCAGCGGCGACGGCCGGGACGAATAATCAGGCATTTGTCAGATATAGATACCGGCCGTCCGACAGGCAAGCGCAGGCTGTTGTTCCACCGGGGAATCGCTGCCACGGCACCCTACCCATCCTGGCAGGCTTCCCGCCCTTGCCTCCCGCTCCCGGTGCATGCAAGGAGTGCTGTCGGACACAGGGACAAGAGGCATGGCAGCGGAAGCATCGGGCAGCGATCTCATTCAGGTGGTGGCGCTGCTTGCCGCAGGCGTCGTCGCCGTTCCGATCTTCAAACGCATGGGGCTGGGCTCGATCCTCGGCTATCTCGCCGCGGGCGTGGTCATCGGCCCGTTCGGTATTGGCATTTTTTCCGAATCGGAAGCCATCCTGCATGTCGCCGAACTCGGCGTGGTCATGTTCCTGTTCATCATCGGGCTGGAGATGCAGCCGTCGCGGCTATGGGGCCTGCGCCGCGAGATTTTCGGCCTCGGCGCGCTGCAGGTCGGCGTCTGCGCATTGCTGCTTACCGGTGTTGGTCTCGCCGGCGGCTTTCCGATCGCGCAATCCTTCGTTGCCGGCGCCGGCTTCGTGCTGACCTCGACGGCGATCGTCATGCAGCTTCTGGAAGAGCGTGGCGAGATGGCCAGCCCCAAGGGCCAGCGCATCGTGTCCATCCTGCTGCTCGAGGATCTGGCAATCGTGCCGCTTCTGGCGCTGGTCGCCTTCCTGGCGCCGGGCGGCGCCGAGATGACCCTGCAGCAGAGGCTGGCCGAAATCGGCATCGGTCTTGGCGCCATCGTCGGGCTGGTGGTGGCCGGCCGCTATCTGCTCAATCCGTTCTTCCGCATCCTGGCCGACGCCAAGGCGCGCGAGGTGATGACGGCGGCAGCACTTCTGGTCGTGCTGGGGTCGGCGCTGGTCATGCAGCTTTCCGGCCTGTCGATGGCGATGGGCGCGTTCCTGGCCGGCGTGCTGTTGTCGGAATCGACTTTCCGCCACCAGCTGGAGGCCGACGTCGAGCCATTCCGCGGCATCCTGCTTGGCCTGTTCTTCCTCGCCGTCGGCATGTCGCTCGACCTGCATGTGGTGGCCGACAACTGGCGGCTGATCGCCGTCTATGTCGTCGCCTACATGGCGATGAATGCGCTCGGCATCTACCTCGTCGCCCGCATGCTGAAGAGCGGTCATCGTGAAGCGCTGGAACGCGCCGTGATCATGGCGCAAGGCGGCGAATTCGCCTTCGTCCTCTATTCGGCCGCGGCGGCGGTTGGCATCATCGACAGCCGGGCCAACGCAACGCTGACCGCTATCATCATCATCTCCATGGTGCTGACGCCGCTGGCCATCATTGCGCTCAAATATTTGACGCCGCGCGACGAGCAGTCGCTTGAAGGCGTCGACATCGCCGACGGCCTTAGCGGCAGTGTTCTGGTTATCGGCTTCGGCCGTTTCGGCCAGATCGCCAGCCAGCCGCTTTTGTTGCGCGGCATCGACGTGTCGATCATCGACAATGATGTCGAAATGATCCAGGCGGCCGCCGATTTCGGCTTCAAGGTCTATTATGGCGACGGCACGCGGCTCGACATTCTGCGCGCCGCAGGTGCAGGCCGCGCGCGCGCCGTGCTGATCTGCGTCGACAAGCCGGACGCCGCCGTGCGCATGGCGGAACTGATCAAGGCGGAGTTCCCGTTGCTGACTGTCCTGGCGCGTGCCTTCGATCGCGGCACCGCGCTGTCGCTCATCCGCGCCGGGGTCGACTTCCAGCTGCGCGAGACCTTCGAATCGGCCCTCGTCTTCGGCGGTTCCGCGCTCGAGGTTTTGGGCGTCGAGCCGGAAGATGTCGCCGATGTCATCGAGGATGTGCGACGGCGCGACAATGCCCGACTGGAGACGCAGCTGGCCGAAGGCGTCCGCGCCGGGCAACGTTTCCTCAGGGGCAATACCGGCACGCCGATCCCGACGCCGCTGACGCAACCGCGCCGGCCCGGCCAGGCGCTGAACGAAGAGACGGCCGGCGTGCTGCACAAGCCCGAGCCCGCCGATCAGGGGGAAAGCTGATGACCGCATCGGATGAGCGCGCGCTCGCCGTCACCAAATTCTGGCGCGAGGCCGGCGAAGACGCGTGGTTCGAGAAGAACGACGTCTTCGACGCGGATTTCCGCAGCAGGTTTCTCGACCTGCACTTTGCCGCCGCGCGGCGCGAGTGCGACGCATGGTCGGAGCATGCCGAGGGTTCGCTGGCGCTGATGATCCTGCTCGACCAGTTTCCGCGCAACTGCTTTCGCGGCTCAGGCCATATGTACGCCACCGATCCGCTGGCACGGCACTTTGCCGCCAAGGCGATTGCGGCCGGCCATGACCTTTCGCTGGAAGAAAACCTGCGCGTCTTCCTGTACCTGCCCTACGAACATTCGGAACTGCCCGCCGACCAGGACAGATCGGTCGAGCTCACCACCGCCAGGGCGCCGGAGTATGTGAAATACGCCATCGAGCACCGCGACATCATCCAGCGCTTCGGCCGCTTTCCGCACAGGAACAAGATGCTTGGCCGCGAGACGACGGCGGACGAACAGGCATTTCTCGATGGCGGCGGCTTCTCCGGTTAACCCAGCCACCAATCGCGGCCGGAAGCCAGCCGCTCTATGCCTGACGTATCGACGGCGCTGAGCCGCTCGGTCACGCTCCTGCCGCCCACCGCCAGATCCGGCGCGATCTCTGCCAAGGGCGCCAGCACGAAGGCGCGCTCCACCATTCGGGGATGCGGCACCTCCAGCCCGGTTTCGTGGATTGTGCGGTCGCCGAACACCAATATGTCGATGTCGATCAGGCGCGGACCCCAGCGCTCCTCGCGCACCCGCTTCAGCTTGCGCTCGGCCTCGAGGCAGAGGTCGAGCAGCGCCCTTGGCGCCAGCGAGGTCGAGATTTCGGCAGCGGCGTTGAGGAAATCCGGCTGGTCGAGCTTGCCCCAGGGCGGCGTGCGGTAAAGTGAGGAGACGGCGACGACGCGCGTGCTCTCGTCGGCGTCGAGCAGGCGCAGCGCCGCCGCCATCGAGGCCGAGGGATCGCCGAGATTGCCGCCAAGGCTGAGATAGACCGTGTTATTGTTACTCTGGCCAGACAACGGTCACCTCGACATAATCGAGCACGCCGGGCACCGGTGCGTTGGGCTTGCGCACGGTGATCTCGGCCTTCCTGATCTGCGGGAACCGTGAAGTCAGCGCCTTCGCCACTTCGAGCGCCAGCGCCTCGATCAGGAAGCGGCGATGTCCAGTGACGATCTTTTCAATCACCGTGAAGGCGATGCCGTAATTGACGGTGTCCTCGATGGAATCATCCTCCAGCGGGCGGCTGGGCTCGACCGTCAACTCGGCATCGACATAAAAACGCTGGCCAAGCGCCTCTTCCTCATCCAGCACGCCGTGCCGGGCAAAGAAGGCGCAGTTCTTCATGCGGATGACGTACATTTCTTACTGTCCTGGGCTCAGCGTCCTGGCTTTTCGCGCGCCAGCATAGCATCGGCGACCGCCAGTGCGTCCACGTTGATTGCGACATCGTGGACGCGAAACAGATCGGCGCCCTTCAGCCTCAGAATGACACTGGTGGCTGCCGTCCCGGCGGCGCGCGCGCCGGCTTCGCGGCCGGTGACGGTGCCGATGAAGCGTTTTCTGGAGGTGCCGGCCATCAAGGGAAAACCGAGCTCCTTAAGCTCGGAAAACCGCGCCATCAGGTCGAGGTTTTCCTCAGCCGTCTCCTTGGCGAAGCCGAAGCCGGCATCGAGTACGATATGATCGTCCGCAACGCCGCTGCGCCTGGCGACTTCCAGCGAAGCCTTGAGGAACAAAAACTGGTCGGCGATGACGTCGGGCAGTTTTTGCCGCCCGCGCCCGGTATGCATGATGACCAGTCCGGCGCCGGTCTCGGCGGCGACGCGGGCGATGCCCGGTTCACGCTGCAAGCCCCAGACATCATTGACGATATGCGCACCGGCGGCGACGGCGAGGCGCGCGGTTTCCTCGCGATAGGTGTCGACCGATACCAGGGCTTCGCCTGAACCGGCGAGTGCTGCGATCACCGGCAGGATGCGGCCCTGCTCTTCTTCAACAGTTACGGGCGATGCGCCGGGGCGTGTGGATTCCCCGCCGATGTCGATGACGGCAGCGCCCTCTTGCGCCATACGGCGCGCCTGAGCCACCGCCTGATCGGGCGTGATGAACAGTCCGCCATCCGAAAAACTGTCCGGCGTGACGTTGAGAATGCCGACCACAATAGCTTTCTCGCCAAGTTCGAGATGGCGCCCATGCGCCAGTTGCCATCGCCTTGTCGTCATTGTCCTTCAACCATGTGTCTCATTGGCATGTGGCTCATTGGCATGTGGCTCATCGGGCGCTTGCAATCCATCACCGATGCGTGATCGGTGGAAGATCAATTCCGTTGCGCCGGCAACGGCCGTAAAGCAAGGTGCGTGAAGAGGCAACATGATGAAACGACCCCTGCTCTGCGCCCTGATGCTGGCTTTGATCGTCCTGCCGGCGAATGCTGCCAATCTGGTGAAGACTTACAGCTATTTTGCCATCGGCGGCAGCACGCTCGATGACATCGAGACGCAATTGTCGAAGCATGGACCCGAGGTGAAAAGCACCGGGATGCGGCATCCAGGCGCCACCCAGATGGCGTTCACCACCCGCATCAGCTACGCGCAAACCGCTGACACCTGCCGCATCGCCAAGGCTGCCGTCACCGTCAAGGTCAAGGTCATCCTTCCGGAGTGGCGCCGGCCGCGCAAGGCCGATCCCGATGTCAGGCTGTTCTGGGACACGCTGTCGGCCGACATCAAGCGCCATGAGGAGCGTCATGTCGAGATCGCCAAGAACCACGGCCGCCTGCTCGAAGACGCGCTGAACGCTAGCTTTGCGCAAAAGACCTGCGCCGGGGCAAAGGCGAAGGCGGCGCAGATCACCGCGGCCGAACTCGCCAGGCATGACCAGGACCAGTTGCGCTTCGACCGCGTCGAAGGCGTGAATTTCGAAAGCCGCATCCTGCGGCTGCTGCGCTACCGCATGCAGCGCGTCCAGAACGGCCAGCTTCCGCCCGGCTGAACCACAGGGCTGATACCAAGCCAATTCTGCCGAAACATGAGGCCAGCCCCAGAAAATTTTCGGGCAAAGGTCGAAATCGGCCTATACGGGACGACATATGTCAGGCTCGCAAGATATGTCAGGTGGCAAAGGCGCGAGCTTCGAAACACCAGATCAAGACCAATCGAGGCGGCGTATAGCGGAGCGGCCATTGGCGCCGCGCAATCGCTCGCAGACACTGTGGATGCACTGATATGGACCAGGCTGTCGACAAGCCGGCTAGGGTGGCGCCCGCCGCGCCGCTTACGGAAAGCGAGAAGAACGTCATCATCGCCGGCATCCTTTTGTCGATGCTGCTGGCGGCGCTCGACCAGACCATCGTCGCGCCGGCCATGCCGACCATCGGCCGTTCGCTCGGCCACGCCGACTACCTGCCGTGGATCGTGACCGGATATCTCCTGACGGCGACGGCCATGGCGCCGCTCTACGGCAAGATTTCCGACGTCTACGGCCGCCGGCCGACCGTCTATGCGGCGATCCTGATCTTCCTTCTGGGATCGCTGGTCAGCGCCATGGCCCCCAACATGTTCGTGCTGGTCATCGGCCGGGCGATCCAGGGTGCGGGCGGCGGTGGCCTGTTCGCCCTGGCGCAGATCGTCATCGGCGATCTTGTGCCGCCGCGCGAACGGGCGCGCTATGCCGCCTGGATTTCGGGCACCTGGGCGGTCGCCAGCATCGCCGGACCTCTGCTCGGCGGCGGTTTTGCCGAACATCTGCACTGGTCGCTGATCTTCTGGATCAACATCCCGCTTGGCATCGTGGCCATGGCAATCATCAACAAGCCGCTGCGCAAACTGCCGGTCGCCGCAAAGCGGCATCGCATCGACGCCCTGGGCGCGCTGCTTCTGGTGGTGGCGACGGCATTGCTGCTTTTGGCCCTCAACTGGGGCGGCAGCGCCTATCCATGGGCCTCGCGCGAGATCGTCGGCCTGCTCGCCTGTTCGGCGGTCTTCTGGGGTGCGTTCGCGCTCAGGCTGATGCGTGCGGCCGAGCCGCTGATTTCGCTTGAAGTGCTGAGCAATCCGATCGTGCTTGCCGGCACGGCGTCGATGTTCCTGCTGCAGGCCGCCAATATCGGCCTGTCGGTGTACCTGCCGGTCTATCTGCAGTCGATCATCGGCCTGTCGGTCAGCCAGTCGGGCCTTGCCATGCTCGGCCTGCTGCTCGGAACGGTCGCCGGCGCGACGTTCAGCGGCCGCACGATACCGCGCTTCTTCCACTACAAGCGTATCGCCATGGTCGGCGTTCTCTTCGCCATTATCTGTCTTGGCGTGCTCAGCCTGGTCGCCGGCCGCGCCTCGCTGCTGGTGGTCGAGCTCTTGACCATCTGCATCGGCCTTGGAAGCGGCACCACCTTCCCGGTCGCCACCGTATCGGTGCAGAACGCCGTCGATCGCGCGCATCTCGGCGTTGCCACCGGCGTGCTGACCTTCCTGCGTTCGCTGGGCAGCGCGCTCGGCGTCGCCATGCTTGGCGCCGTCGCGCTCGGCTATGGCCTGCCGCTTGCCGGCGAAGGCGCGCCGGCTGCCGGACAGATCGTCTCGGCGACGCCCTTCATGATGATCTTCCTTGCCGCGGCCGTCACGCTCGTGCTGGCGCTGATGACGCTGGCGCTGATGCCGGAGAAGTCACTGCGCGGCCGCGACGAGGCCGAGGCGCCGGTCGTTCTGGTGGAGTAAAAGCGCTGTAGGACCTACTCCACGACGCCGAGCTTCTTCTGCAGGCTGGTCGACGACGTCGTGTACTGGAAAACGATGCGCTCACCGGGGCTGATGATGCGCTTGGCGGCCTGCGCCATCAGCGCCACCTCGTGAAAACCCGACAGGATCAGCTTCAGCTTGCCTGGGTACCAGTTGATGTCGCCGACGGCAAAGATGCCTGGCACCGAAGTCTGGAATTTCTCGGTATCGACCGGGATGAGGTTCTCATGAAGGTTGAGCCCCCATTCGGCGATCGGGCCGAGCTTCATGGTCAGGCCGAAGAACGGCAGCATGCGCGTGCACGGCACCTCGATGTCGCCGTCAGGCCCGCCCTTGATGGTAGCAGAGGCCAGCTCGCCGTCGGCGCCGGTCAGGCCGCTCACCTGGCCGACCCGGAACTCCAGCTGCTTCATCTCCTGCATGGCATACATCTTGTTGACGCTGTCGGGCGCCGCCCTGAATTCCGCGCGCCGGTGGACCAGTGTCACGCTTTTTGCCACCGGCTGCAGGTTCAGCGTCCAGTCGAGTGCGGAATCGCCGCCGCCGACGATGACGAGGTCGTGGCCGCGGAATTCCTCCATACGGCGCACCGAATAGAAGACGCTCCTGCCCTCATAGGCCTCGATGCCGGGAATGGGCGGCCGTTTGGGCTGGAACGAGCCGCCACCGGCGGCGATCACCACCACCTTGGCTTCGAACACCTCGTTCTCGTCGGTGGTGACCCGAAATGAGCCGTCGTCAAGCTTTTCCAGGCTGGAGACCATGCGGTTGAAGGTAAAATCCGGCTTGAACGGGTGAATCTGCTCGAGCAGTCTGTCGACCAGGCCTTGCGCCGAGATCGATGGCCAGCCTGGAATGTCGTAGATCGGCTTTTCCGGATAGAGTTCGGCGCATTGGCCGCCCGGTCGGTCGAGGATGTCGATCAGATGGCACTTCATGTCGAAGAGGCCAAGTTCGAACACGGCGAACAGGCCGACCGGACCCGCCCCGACGATGAGTGCGTCCGTCTTGATTACATCGGTCATGCCAGGCGAGCCTCATTGTCAGACTGGGGCGAAACTGGCGCGAGACTGCATGAGCATTGGCCCGCTGCCAAGCGGCGGCGGGAAAAATCAGATGGTACGGGAGATCAACCCTGGCGAGCCGGCACGCGCACGACCAGGCCGTCAAGCGCGTCGCGCACCTTGATCTGGCAGGACAGCCGCGAGTTCGGCTGGACGTCATAGGCGAAGTCCAGCATGTCCTCTTCCATCGCCTCCGGCTCGCCGACCTCGGCCGTCCAGGCTTCGTCGACATAGACATGGCAGGTCGCGCAGGCGCAGGCGCCGCCGCATTCTGCCTCGATGCCCGGCACCGCGCTACGGATCGCATTCTCCATGACGGTCGAGCCGTTTTCGGCCTCGACATCGAAAGGAGTGCCGTCATGGGCAATGAAGGTCAGCTTGGTCATTTATCACCTGAAGGGAGTCCCAGCCGAGATAATCACTCCACCGGACAAGTCAACTGCGGCGCGAAAGCGCCGCTTTGTGACGTTTTTTCGGAAAGCTGGCCAAAGCACGCCCTGGCCCCGTCGATTCATCCCGGTGGCCGCTGCCGAGCGGCAGCCATTACCGGCTGATGGCGGCGATGAAATCGCGCACTTCCTCGATCAGGGTGCCGAGGCGCTTGAGGATGCGCGCATCTTCCGGCTGCTGTTCGATCGAGGTGGCGCAGTCGGCGATGGCAAAGGCGCCGACCCCGCGCGCCGAACCTTTCAGCCCATGCGCCAGAAGCAGTCGCTCCCTGACATCGGCATCGACTATTCTGTCGCGGACGGAAAGCGCCTGCTGTACGAACAGCGCCAATACCTCCTGTTCGAGGGCGCGATCGCCCATAGTCTGACGGGCCAGATGGGCCAGATCCACTGGGCGCGAACGGGCCGGTCCCGACGCATCGCCGCCCGGCATTGAGAAGGCAATGCCGCTTTCACCGCGTACCAATTTGAAACTCCTTGTGCCGATCGCCGAAAAAACTAGGCGATTTCCGTCGCCAACGCGTTAATGAATGGGCTGGAAAATTGTTGCCGTTGAGGCGGTTAGATCACGTTGTCGTTAACCTTATATTTAAAGTTTTACGTATCTCGCGGAATGCATGTTTTCTTTACCCTTGTGTGTCATTACGATACGAAGGTCCATTTTCAGCCTCCTGCGTGGGATAAGACGAGCCAGAATCAGGCAAAAATAAGAAGTCCCTCGGCAGCTAGTACAGGGTAGCGAAGGCATGGCGAAGAAACCAACGACGACCAGAACTCTCGACAGCGACGTAGCCAGGGAACTCGAAAAGGCACTAGACCTCGATCTCAGCGGAGACGGCAGCGGCGATCTCGATATCGCGGCGTCGATGGAAGATCTGGAAGCGCAGATATCGCAGGCCGCGGACGAACTGGCGCGCGAAGGCCGCCCCCAGAAGCCCGCCCCCGCTCAAAATGCGCCCGTCCAACAAAACCAGAGTGCGAAGCCGGCAGCCAAGCCCGCCGAGCTGCGCCCGGTCGAATCGCGCAACAGCGCGCAGCCAGCCGGCTTCAAGCCGGCAAACGATGACCGCCAGAAAGATTACAAGACGCTGCTGCACAGCCTCAACCGGCGCGCGTCTAGCACGATCTATTGGGTCGTGGCGTTCGTGTCGCTGGCCTGGATCGCCGGCGCCGGCGGCCTCGCCAATCTGCTGTTTGGCCCCAGCATCTGGAAAATTCGTACGTTCGATCAAATCCTGGCCCGCCCTGAACTGATCGGCCTAGCGATCGCGGCAATCATACCGGTCGTCCTGTTTTGGGCCTTCGCGGCGATGATCCGCCGCGCGCAGGAAATGCGCATTGCCGCGCAATCGATGACGGAGGTGGCTTTCCGCTTGGCGGAGCCGGAAAACCTCGCCCAAGACCGCGTGATGATGATCGGCCAGGCCGTTCGCCGTGAAGTGGCGGCGATGGGCGAAGGCATCGAGCGCACGCTGGCGCGCGCCGTCGAGCTCGAAACTCTGGTTCACAGCGAGGTCAACCAGATCGAACGCTCCTATTCGGAGAATGAATCGCGCATCCGGTCGCTGGTCGACGGGCTGGGCAGCGAGCGCGAAGCCGTCGTCACTCATGCCGAGCGCGTGCGCGCCTCGATCACCGGCGCGCATGAAACGCTGAAGGACGAGATCGGCGCCGCCTCCGACATTATTCGCGACTCTATCCTCAACGCGTCGACCAAGCTGTCGATGACGATCACGAATTCCGGCGACACGCTGATCGACCGCATCAATGAAAGCTCGATGTCGATCTTCGATTCCGTCGAAACCCGGCTGGATTCAATCACCGACAGGCTGTCGACGTCGGGCGAAGCCTTTGCTTCGCTGCTCGACACCCGCATCGCCAAGCTGACGGACACCACAGACGGCCTGACCCGGTCGCTGACCGACCTGCTCGACGACCGCACCACCGGTATGGTGTCGCTGCTCGGCGGCGCCGCCCGCACCCTGAGCTCGGAATTCGAGTCCAGCCTGAACGGCATCGAGCGGACGCTGGCCGAGCGCGGCCAGGCGCTGATCAGCGAATTTCAGACCCGCGCCGAAGCACTCGATACCGGCACGCAGAAGCTCAACGCCGCGCTCGAGGCGCGCGCCCGCCAGATCAACGAAACGCTGGTCGAGCGCGCCCGCGAGATCGCCCACACCTTTGCCGAGAGCAAGGATCATTTGTCGGCCATGATCGATCAGGGCAAGACCCAGATCGGCGCCGACATGGCCGACATCGTCTCGTCGACCTCGTCGATGCTCGAAGCCCGCGCCAGCGATTTCGCCGGCCGGATGGAAGCCGCCCGCCATGTCGTGTCGCGCTCATTCGACACCGACATCCAGCGTCTTGCCGATGCCCGTGTCGGCATCGAGGACGCCGTCGAAAACCACAGCCGCAAGCTGTCCGAAAGCCGCGAACGCATGGCGGCTGCCATGCAGGCGGACCTGGCGAAGTTCGCCGAGGGCCGCGCCGGCATCGATGCGGCCGTAACGAACCAGGTGCAGAAGCTGGCCGAAGGCCGCAACCTGATCTCGCGCGCCCTGGAAGAGGATCTGCGCAAGGTCAACGAGTCGCGCGCCGCCATCGACGCGTCGCTGGGCAGCCATCTCGAGCGGCTTGAAGAAGGCCGCAACCGGCTCAACCAGGCTTTGCATGAAGACTCCGGAAAACTTGTGCAAGCCCGTACGATCATTGACGAAATGGTCGCCGGGCATGTCGGTAAGCTGGCCGAAGGCCGCAACATTCTGTCGCGCGCCCTGGAAGCCGATCTCGGCAAGCTCGCCGACAGCCGCGCCTCGATTGACGGGCTGGTCGCCGGCCAGGTTGAAAAGATCGCCGAAGGCCGCGCCATCCTGACCAAGGCGCTCGAAAACGACATTATCGGCATCAAGGGCGTGATCGAGAACCACTCGGCGAAACTGGCCGAGGACCGAACCGAACTCAGCAAGGCGCTGGAGAACGACCTGTCCGGCATCAGAGGCCTGCTCTCCGACCATTCGAGCCGGCTTGCCGACGATCGTGGCCTGTTGTCACAGACGCTCGAGGCCGACCTCGCCAAGCTCGCCGAGAGCCGGTCGAGCATCGACGGGCTGGTCGCCGGCCAGGTCGAGAAGCTGGCCGAGGGGCGCGATATCCTCAAGCGCGCGCTCGAAGCCGACCTCAACACCATCAAGGGCGCCATCGCGGGTCATTCCGACAAGGTGGCGGAAGAGCGCGGTCAGCTTTCCAGGGCACTGGAGGCCGACCTGCAGAATGTGAACAGCCTGATCGCCGACCACTCGAACCGGCTTGTCCAGGATCGTTCGACGCTATCCCAGGCGCTTAAGGATGACCTTCAGAATGTTAACAGCCTGATCACCGACCACTCGAGCCGGCTTGTCCAGGATCGTTCGACGCTATCCCAGGCGCTTCAGGACGATCTGCACAATGTCAGCGGCATCATGGCCGATCATCAAAACAGGCTCGTCCAGGACCGTTCGGCGCTCTCAAAGGCACTGGAAGACGACATCGCCAAACTGGCGGAGAGCCGCTCCAGCATCGATGGGCTGGTCGCCGGACAGGTCGAGAAGCTCGCCGAGGGCCGCGACATCCTCACACGGGCGCTCGAAGCCGATCTCAATGCGATCAGGAGCGCCATTGCCGACCAGTCGCAGAAGCTGAGCGAAAACCGTGGCGAGTTCGCACGGGTGCTGGAAGCGGATTTGGAAAATGTCAACAGCCTGATCGAGGGCCACAGCGACAAGCTCGTCCGGGATCGCGCGACGCTGTCGAAGGCTCTCGAGGACGACCTCGCCAAGCTGGCCGAGAGCCGGTCGAGCATCGACGGACTGGTCGCAGGCCAGGTCGAGAAGCTGGCCGAGGGCCGAGACATCCTGAAACGTGCGCTGGAAGCCGACCTGCAGAAGCTGTCGGCAAGCCGCGGTGAGGTTGACGACATCATCGCCGGCCATGTCGGCAAGCTGGCCGAAGGCCGCAACATGTTGACCCAGGCGCTGGAAGACGATCTGGCAAAGCTCGCCGACATACGCAAGGACGTCGACCGCTCTCTGTCGGGCCATATCGACCAGATTGCCGGCAGAAGCACCGATATCTCGGCGGCAATCGCTGCCGATGTCGAGAAAATCGAGCAGGCCTTCAGCAAGCAGACCGGCATCATCGAAGAGCGCGCCGGAACCATGGAGCGCGCGTTGTCGGTGGGTGTCGACAATGTCCGCAGCGTGCTTGAAAAGAGCGCCGTCTTCGTTGCCGGCGCGCTCCGTGAGAAGGTGATGGAAGTCACCAGCGCGCTGCACGAACAGGCCGGTGCTGCCTTCAGTGATGCCGACCGCAAGATCGCCGAGCGTGCCGAGCAGACCTCGGCCGCCCTTTTGGCCCGGGCCGAGGACATCGCCCGGACCTTCGAGGACGCGGATCGCCGTCTGCACGCCCGTGCCGAGGACACATCGAGCGCCCTGCTTGCTCGCGCCGAGGATACGACGAATGCCTTGCTTGCTCGCGCCGAAGACACGACGAGCGTGCTGCTTGCCCGGCATGACGAGACGTCGAACTCGCTGCTCGCCCGCGCCGAAGAAACGGCCGGACGGCTGGCTGCCCGCGCCGGCGAGATCGCCGGCACGTTCGACGCCGCCGACCAGAAGCTGGTCGCCCGCGCGGTCGAGACGGCGCAGTCGCTGGCCGACCGCGCCGGCGACATCCTGCGTAACTTCGAGGGTGCCGACCAGCGGCTGAGCATGCGCATCGGCGAATCCGCCGAAGCGCTGGCCGCCCGCGCCTCGGACCTTGGCCGCATCTTCGACGCCGCCGACCAACAGCTGATCTCGCGCATCGCCGAGGGTTCGGACGCGCTGTCAGCCCGCGCCACCGAGATCAGCCGCATCTTCGACGAGGCCGATCACCGCCTGGTGTCGCGCATCGCCGACTCCACTTCGACGATCGGCGAGCATGCCGACAACATCGTCGGCGCCTTCGCCAGCACCGAGCAGCGTGTTGCCGAACGTGCACGCCAGACCGGCCAGGAACTTGCCGTCCACGCCCGCGAGATGGAGCAGGCTCTTGCCGGCGCCGATGAGCGGCTGGCCGCGAGCGTTGCGTCCGCAGCTTCGCGCGTCGAGGAACAGGTCGCCAACGTCGAGAACCGCCTTCTTTATACGACGGAGACGATGGGCCAGAAGCTCAACGAGCAGGTTTCCAGCGCAGAAGCTCAGCTGATCTCGCGCGCCAACACGATTGCGGAGACTTTTACCGCGGTCGGCCAGCACATCGGCCAAAGCACCAACGACGCTGCCAAGACAATCGGCACCAATACCCGCGAGCTCAACACGATGCTGGCGGCGCGTTCGGCCGAGATGGCGAAGATCCTGGACGAAACCGCGCGGCCGCTGGTCGAGCGCTTCGCCCAGGGCGGCTCGGAACTGCAAAAGAGCATGGAAGAGGTCACCGAACGCGCGACCGAGAAGCTGCGCAGCGAAAATGCCGCCCTCGTCAACGCGCTCGCCAGCCGCACCGCCGAAACGCTGTCGGCCGTCGAAGGCGCGCGCTCGTCGCTCGCCGATAGCGTCGCCGACCTCATCGGCCGCATGAGCGTCTCCAGCTCGCAGCTTGGTGAGCTGATCGAACAGGCGGCGATCAACCTCGGCCAGGTTGACGAACGTCTGAGCGGCAGCACGCAAAGCTTCGCGGCAACCACCGAAAAGGCCGCGCAGACCTTCGCCAGCTCGGCACGCCTGGTCGATTCGAACACGACGCGGCTTACCGAACTGTCGTCGTCGACCCTGCGCGAAGTGGCCTCGATCGCCACCAAGTTCGACGAGCACAGCCGCTTGCTGTCCTCGGCTTCGGATCTGTTGAGCTCGGCGCAGAGCAATCTGGAGCACACGCTTGAGCGGCAATCGTCGCTCGAAGATCTCGCCGTCGGCCTGGTCAAGAAGTCGGAAGACCTCGAGAAGGTGATGCGTTCGTTCGAAAACCTTGTCGGCCAGACGATGCAGAATGCCGAAGGCAAGACGCTGGCATCAGCCGACAAGATCCGCATCGCCATAACGGAAGTGGTCGATTCGGCAACCAGCCGGTTCGCCGATGCGACCGAGGAGATGCGGCGCACCGCAAGCTCGATCAAGAGCGAGCTCGACCTCACCCGCGCCGAGCTCAAGAAGGGCGTCATCGAGATGCCGGAAGAGGCCAAGGAATCGACCTCGGCGATCCGCCGTGCCGTTGCCGAGCAGATCAACGCGCTCAAGGAACTTTCGGACATCGTTGCGAAATCGGGACGCGGCGGCGACAATGCCGAACCGCGCGCCCTGCGCCCGGCGCCGCAGGCGCCAGTGCAGCGCCCGGCCGAGCCGGTACGCC